>CAJTEM010000009.1 GCA_910575255.1 Lachnospiraceae bacterium
TTCAATAAGATTTTTACTAACCGCCTAAAGTCAGTAATCTTATTTTACTCTGAGGTATTTTTTTCTCAACCTTCTTTCTTGGAATTTCCTATATTTAAATTATACAGGAAGCTCCTTTTGATTGGTTGTTTTGTTGTTTGCGTTGTTTGATCTTATGATGGTATTATATAACGATATTGTTATATTGTAAATATCGGAATAGTACACAGATATATAACGATATCGTATTCTATTTTTATTCACTTTATGTAACGTTATCGTTATATTGACTTTTTCATCCCACTATGATATCGTTATATATAAATATACAAGAGGAGGGAATATTCATGGAAGAAAAGAAAAAGGTATCCAAGGCCCAAATGAAAGCAACCTCAGAATATGAAAAAAGAAATTATGATAAAGTATTAGTAAGATTTCCCAAAGGAACCAAAGATAAAATCGCGGAAACTGGTATATCACTAAATGGTTTTATTGTTTCTGCTGTAAATGAGAAATTAGAACATAATAATCAGAAAATATAGAGCATTTCTGTATGCTCTTATTTTTTTGTGTATTTTGAATAACGCTAGCGTTATATATTTGTGTGTTATTCCGATATTTACTTTATAACGATATCGTTATATAATATCCTTAACAACACATCAACAGCACCTTGATAATTGAATAGACTTTACACTTTGGATGTGATACAATATCCTTAGTTGGAAGAAGGGAGGCATTTCTGAATAAGTGATAATGAGTTGTTGCTTGCTATGTCTGAGATGCTTGACAAAAAATTGAAATCGGTCAACGATAGACTGAAAAAAAATTGAACTTACTCAAAAAACAACATTTTACCACGATTACAAAATATAGAAAGTTGCTATACCACTACATACAAAAGATATTAATCAGGAATTGAACAAATTGAGTCCATGCAAGCTGATATTGATATCATTAAAAAGGTTGTAGCAGAGCATAACGAAAAGTTGCAAATGTTAACGTGATTAAAAGACTTCATTAAAAATAAAGGGGGGAGGAAATAATGACAGATAGGGAGTTATTGGAAGCATTATATAATGACATGCAAACTCTCAAGCAAAAGGTCACCGGACTGGAAATGATGCTTGAAAATGAAACCAATCATAATATACAGCTTTTAGCAGAAAATCATATGAATTTAGTTGATAAACTCAATCAAGCAATAAAAGTACAGGACAAATCACTTTTATATGAAGTACAAGTATCTAGCTTGAAAATGAAAGTAGAACGTCTTGAAAAAGAAATAGCAGAAATAAAGTCAAAAATCGCATAACCAATCACATCATAACAAAGTGTAAGGTCTATTGAATTATCAAGGGGCTTTACACTTTTTATTGTGGAGGTTATAGGATATGGCAAAATACTTTAAGGATATTGAGACATTGGAGCAGTTAAGGAAACAATACAGGGACTTACTCAAGAAGTATCACCCGGACAATGCACATGGTAGCACGGAAGCTACTCAGGAGATCAACTCAGAATATGATCGGTTATTTCGGATGCTGAAAGACAGACATGATCATATGAATGCTGGTAGCAAAGATGGGAAATCTAAAACAGACTTTGACAGTATGAAATATGACTTTACAGAAGACGCAAAGCTTAGAGATGTATTACAGAATATCATTACATTTGATGGAATCAATATTGAGATTGTCGGATGCTGGATATGGGTAGATGGTAATACCTATGCCTATAAAGCTATTTTAAAGGAATTTGGCTTTAAATGGGCAGGTGAGAAAAAGAAATGGTATTTTCACACAGAAGCATTCAGGAAAAGAAGCAATAGGAAGCTGAGCATGGAAGATATCAGGAACTATTACGGAAGTACAGAGGTCGAGACAAGCAGAGGAAAGGCAATGAGATTGCAACAGGCATATGCATAAATTGGTGTCAGGGTATGGTTAGTAAGGATGATTGATTGGGACTGAAGGGAGTATTGGGAGTATAAAGTGTAGAGGCTATGAGATTATTGCTGCTCATGGCCTTTACTTTGTGATTGATTCATTGTGATTATAAGGATACTAAATGATTTTAAGCCTAAATTCGGCTTGTAATGGTGTTAGTGGAAAGAATATAGGGTAGCGGTCAAAAGTGGCTATAATGGCCTGCTAAATATGTTATAACGAGCTTATATGATGGGGATATAGGGCAGCAGGAGGTAAGGTATACTCCCGGTAGGTTTACATTTTATTTTTAATGCTTTAATTCATGAAAGTGTGTATCTGATCTTCCCACATATCATCTTTAATTTTCAACCTACCGAACTACCCAGGGGGATAGGTTTACACTACCTTCCTAAGTGTCTATATAAGGGTATACCCTTAGTTAATAGACACTCAATTTTATTCTTTACATCCATTTTCTCTGAATATATCAAATAATCTTCCCACAAAGCTAAATATAAGCCTAAACACTATAATATTTATTATTATAATGGCAGGAATCTTTTTCAAATTATTTTGCATAAATGGTAATAATATCAATACAAAGCACAAGCCCAAACATAATTGGCAAAACCATTTACATATATCGATTAGTTCCTTAATATCATATTGATTTTGCACATCAAAAAAATGACTAGGATCTATTTTAATCTCAAAATTTTCTTTACGCCAAATCTTGCTCTCAAAAACCAATTTTGTTTGATTAAAAATATAATATCCTTTACATTTTATAAGTATTTTATTATGTTCTGTATCCATATTACAGCCAAAATCTTTATCATCTAATTTAAGTCTATTAATTTTTTTATCTTTAACTAATTTAAAATTTTTGTTACTCGATTCTATCTCATAAACTATTTCTATTTCATTTCTTTTCAAATTTAAATCCGTCAATTTAACAATACCATCTTTTGATTCATATGTAGCATTTACTAACTGAATATTTCTTTCATCTATCCAAAATAAGTTTGAATGAAAAAGGGAAATAATTGTATTTATAAACAGCATTCTTGCTGCCTTCAAATCATACAATTTCAAATCAGGGTATTTAAAGCCAAACAGCACCCTCAAAACAACAGGGCTTTTTCTTACACAGTCATATAACGATAATCCGCTAATTCTGCTAATAATCAAACTATAAATAGTCATGCCTCCCAGCCCGTAAAACAGGGAAAATGACAATAGTATTTTAATATTAACCAAAACAGTTGCTAATATATCTTTATAATTTAAACTTATATATAATATCATTTTTTCCATTGCATACTATAACCCCATTTATTTTAAGAAAGCTTGTATTTTTTTATTGATACATTGCAATTATTTCAATTACATAATAATCATCATCTGCCAAAATAGCTTCTAATTCTTTAGGCTTATCCTTCGCTAACAGTTTTCTAAGTTGTCTATTTAAAGTAATATAGTCCTTCAAAGGATCATAAATAGCTTTATTTTTACTCGTTTTATTCGTCGATATCATTCTTGCTAAAACAGTAATTTCAATATTTTCATAGTCTTCCAATTCCACATAGTCAATTTTAAGTTTACCAATATCTATTTTGGCACTTAAAAGATTACCATCCAATTCCATTAATAATGGAATTCTGGGAAATTTATCTTCAAGCAATGCTGCAAATTCTTCATTTTTACCAATAAAAAACTTTTTGTACTTATGTATTGTTTCTGAAATATCGAATCCTTCTGGTATTTCCAATATTCCATCAAATTTAATTATATACCCTCTAGGAATTGTACTGATATCACATTGCTCTGAAACAGTAAAATCCAAGTAATCAATCTGTTTTTCATTTAACACACGCTCAAATTCATTGCATTCCAAAAGTAAACTATTTTGTATTTCTGCACTATAACTCCTATTTGCTTTAATAGAAGCATTTACAATAGAAATACCTGCAGCTCCCACTTTATCATCAGAAACTTCTATTTGATTAATTTTGATGTTCTTTTTACCAAGTAATGCAGATTTATATTCATTAATCTTCTCCTCATCAAAATAGATTACTTTTCCAAACATTTTTTCGCTCCATTTCTTTCCTTAGTTCTACCACAATGTCGCCAAATTCTTTTGGCAATATAATACCACAATCATACTCTAATTTCCATATTTTTACAAAAATCGAAAAAAATAAGGACATACCAGATTTCTCTATCCGATATGCCCTTATCATCATCTAATCCCCCATCTCTATCTTCCAATTCACCATTGCTTCATATACCTTATCCGGCATTTGACCTTGGTACTGTTCCGCTACACTCTTAATAGAATTCTCTTTATATTCTTTGTATTGCGCAAATGCCTCTTCAGCCGTATCAAATGTCCCCAGCTTCTTTTGACTCCCCATAAATGACATTTCAGCCCGGTATTTTTCCTTACTCTTATCATAGTGGATTCCTAAAGGCAATGCACCCCTACTTTTCTTACCGCTAAGAAAGAGTGTATTAACTGAATGAGGGACAAAGCAGCAGGTCTCAGGACTATATACTTTATTACCCTTCCACAAAATATCCTTATCCAAATCCAAAGGCATATCATAACTCTTATTCTGATCACACCATACTTTAAAATTACTATAATTCAGCCATTCTTCACAGACTTTACATCCCTTATATTGCGGCTGTCTCTTATGAAATTTCTCATTATAACAGCGGTTCAGCATGTCACACCATCTATGATAGGATTTTGATGTACAGTCCACATTTTCACTTCCATGATATCCCCTCTTACATACGGTAGGCCTCATTGCTCTTTTGCTCCAGTCGTCGGGTTTAAACCGGATATCATTCATTACCTTTACAATAAATTCTTCGGAATCATTCCCAGTCTTATTAAAATGATTCTTAACTATCCGGTACTGTTCCTGATTCAATGGATATAAATTTCTATAATAGCAGTCTTCCTTATCATACCCACTATGCCATACGTAACTATTATTTTCTTTATCTGGATTTACAATAAACTCCTCTACTACCGCTTTCGCCGCATATAAAGGAACCGTCTTATATATCCACCTGCCATCCAAAAATATATTCTTTTTCAGGGAATAACGTAGAAATCCATAACTATCATAACCGCCTTGCAGCAGATTATATCTGCTATCAGAAAACCGGATCACTCTTCCATAATTTGATATCCATGCATTTTTATAATCCATTAACTTTACGAAAATTTCATCTGTCCCTAAAGGAATTATATCAATTTCTGAAATATCCAAGATTCTCTCTGGCTTTATTTCTTTATATTTCCTCTGAACTAATATCTCAAGATTGTCTGAAAACTCAACCATATCCTTTTTTTCCAGATATTCCCGTTGATATTTATACTCAAATTCTTTGCATTGGCTCAGATAATAAGGATGACAATGCTGCCCTTTAACTAACCGGAACTTCTTAATAGGTAATATCCTGCCGCATTTCTTACATTGTTTCGATTCTTCGTTCATAATACTTTCTGTAATATTCATTTGATTTTAGACATTCCTTTCTAAAGATAATAGATAGCATTCACTCATAAACAAACACTAAAAAAGAGAGCCTGAGCTGACTCCCTGATGTAATTCAAATATTCAATTGTAATATTTTTCGTTTTTAATAACTATTTCACATTCCTGTGTAATCATGGCAGGATGACACCCAAATAGGAAATACTAACTTTTCCTATTTTGGGGGGAATGATAAACCATCTTCGCAATGAAAACAACTAACAACACTTTCTGTATGAACTTCTCACTCGAAATATTTATCTTATTCGTAGTGCACTTTCTCGACATGCCGCCTTAGGACAATACTGTGCCAATAATGCTTGTGCTATATATTTTTCAGCTTCACTCATTTTAGGCCCCAGAAGAATTTCTATATCACTTAATGCATCATCAGATATATCCAAAAACAATCGCTCATATAAAGGTTTTAAATTTCTATCTTCTATTCGTCTAATTATTTCCTGCTGTTTTTCCCATGAGGGTGGATTTGCATCTTGTATCCCCATAGGGCATAATGTAATAATATATCTCCATTCCCTTTGAAATTTCCAATTTTTACGTTTAAATCTCCCTATATCTTGAAACGAATAATTTACTTCTATATTTTTATTCCTTATTTCTTCCATATCCTTTAATTCTAAAAATTCTTGTATTGCTCCATCAAAAGACTCTGTTCTAATTTGGGGAAATAATTTATTATTGTCTTCTGTATATTCAACTTTGACCAAATGAGGAGCTGTAGGAACTATGCTAGCTTTATTCTCATCAAAAATTTTTTTCATATTAATATAAGTTTCAATATCCTCACCTAAATAAAATTGTCCCTTTTGATACTTTCGTTTTTTAAAAGGAAACTTAGGCATTCGAATTCTAACACCATGCATATTAGGCGTGTACATATTCCATAACGGTATCGATTCCTCTTCGTCATCAGTCCAACAACTAACATACACGAATTTGCCAAATTCCCCCATATCTCTGGTTTCTGCTTCTTCAATATCATCAACATAAGACAAATTATTAAAACAAATTGTTTTATTATGAAGAATAAGTGCTAATGTGTCTAAACTCGTATAATGATATAAATATTCCATACATATCTCCTCTTAATGTAACGTTTATTTCTCACCACAGATTCCACAAAACATCAAATATTATCTTGCGTTTCAAAAAATTACAGATCTGATTATATTATATGCAATCTATAGGAGATCTTCAATTAAATTTTTCATGATAACTATGGTCAAAGCAGACCATTGATACAATTATTTCATCTGATATATGACCTTTCATTCCAGGTCTTTAAATTGCATCTGCTTATCTCCCCTTTAATTATTTTCTCTTAATGGACACCATTCAGGGCTTGCTTTTGGCAGAAACCCAACACCCAGCTTTCCCATATCATCTACCCGGTCTTCATGGTCACAATAATAAATTCTGTTGTTGTAATCATACCCTTTCACAAAATCACATCCATTACATTTACGCTGATAACTATTATTCATTTTCTCTGTCCCCTTTATCTTTTCTGTTTGTTTTTTTCTTTTGCCTGCAATACAGTAGCCTATCCTTGTAATATACTCTATCCACTTCCATCTCAACTTTTCTCCTTTTATTGCTCATGTCCTTACAGGAATTCCATGCCTCTTTAAATATTGAATTGCTTCCTTAAGAAGCTCACCATTGTTTATAGTTTTGTCCATCGTATCATCCCATACATGGGGTTTATGGTCTGTCACTATCCCTCCATGAAGCCCTTCATTTGCCCATTTTGCCACCTGATATCCAGTTACTCCTCGATAGTTGTCCATAGCATCATAATCAATATACACCATTGCCTTTACTCCATCCTCACATGGCCGGGCATCTACCTTCACTGCTGAATAAAGAAAATCCTTCGTCCTTTGATAAGACGAAGGTTCATATCCGGAATAATAATCCTGTAGAAAATAGTTTAATGTTTCATATACTCTCTTCGCTAATTCATCCACCATTTTTGTCATAACCGGAAAAAGTGCCTTCTGCAGCTGGTTCATATTACTGATACGAATTGCCATTATTCTTCATCCTCCTCTTCTTCCATCCCTTCATTCTCCGGCAAGTATCCGTTATCTTTTAAAATTTTCATTTGCTGTTTACTGAATGGCAGCTTGTCCAATCCGTAAATCCCATTTTCCATATTTTTTAGCAGACGGCTGTTCATATGATCCCGCAGGGAGATACTCCGGTTTATTTTTAGCTTGGTTGATGGTGGGTTTCCCCCTTCTTTATTACACATGGGAAGGTTGAATGTTCTCATATGGACTTTTATTTCTGGTACGATCATTCCAACCTTGTCTAATTTTATCTTTTCTCCATCTAACAATGCTTTCCGGCATTCGTCCATGTACATAGAAAGAATATTGCTAATTACCTGCCTGTTAAATATCTTTTTGTCATAGATATTGTCGCTCCTTTCACAGATCCGCTTCGCCATCTGGAAAGCCGACAATGTTTTTGATGTTTTTGCCATTTTGGTTCCTCCTCTTGTTGATTATCTGTTATTCGTTTTGGTTTGCTGCTAATTTCTTGTTACTATTCGTCTGCTATTCATGTTGACGGACAATGAAACTGGAATTTTAAGTTACCCGTTCTGGAGACTCTGGGTTCTTGACTAAAATGCCTCTCTGACGCTCTGTAAGGTTCCTATGTGGATTTAAAAGATGGTTAATGGAGATTTCTGCCCGTTTAATTCAGGCACTAAAATAAGCCCACAAACAGCTATGGGGATATAACTGCTTATAGACTTATTTAGATGTCCAAATATTCTATTTTCATATTAAGGCTCTAAACGGATCTCTATTTGGTGTAGATTTGTGTAAAAATGGTGTAAATCTACCCATCTACCCTCGCGAAATGCTTGATCTTCCTATGTTTTTTGAACTGGGACTCTCACCCTGCCCCGAAGAACTTATTCTTTCTTATGTGATTCATTATAAGGGGTTTTTAATGAAAAATCAAGGAGATTTCGGGTTTTCAGAGATATTTTAGCTAAATACAAACGCGAATCTTTTGTCCGTTCATAGTTCTGTTCCCTGATCTTGTGAATATCCTCAATCGTAAAATCAGGACTTTCACAATTTTCAATGTTATATATTGTCATAATACGACTTGATATGCTATACTAAGAGCATACGACTGTTACTAATCAGAGAAAGGTGGCACATTATGAAATTAATCGAAAGAAGCCAGCTGGCAGGAATGAATATCCATTATCGCTATTTTTCTTTTGAGTACTTTTTGGAGTCTCAGATGCAGGCAGGCTTTCAAACCATTGAGCTATGGGCAGGATCTCCTCATTTCTTTCTGAGTGATATGGAATATGCGGATTGTGTCCGCATCAGGCACATGCTTCGTGACCGGGGCCTTACGGTAAAGGTGATCACACCGGAAAATTGCAGCGTACCTTATCAATTTGCAGCGGCGGATCCGGAGCTTTACCGCAGAAGCTTTTCCTATTTTAGGAAGGGACTGGATGCAGGGGAGGAACTGGGCTGTGAGATCATGGCTGTCCATTCAGGACGGGGTAATCTCAATGAAGACCGGGAGGAAGCCTGGAAAAGAGGCAGGGATATGCTGGCAAGACTGGCTGACTATGCCCGGACAAAGGGAATCACCCTGGCCATGGAGTCTCTGCGCCCCCAGGAAACTAATCTGGCTGTGACCTTAAAGGATGTCAAACGCATGTTTGATGAGATCAGCCATCCTAATTTTAAGGCTATGATCGATACCTGCGCCATGGGCGTATCCGGAGAAAATCCGGAGCAGTGGTTTCAGGCGATGGGCGCCGGGAATATTATTCATATGCATTTTGTGGACGGCCTCCCTTATGGCCATCTGATCTGGGGCGACGGGCGTCATGACCTTGCTTCCTGGCTGAATATCCTGAAAAAATATCACTACCATGGTCTGCTGAGCCAGGAGATTACGGCTCTTGATTATTGCTATGAACCAGCCAAGGCAGATCAACGGAATTACCAGATGTTTGTTCCTTATATGAACTAAACCAGCATGCTGACATTCGGGAGGTTTTATGATAAAAGCAGTTATTTTTGATATGGATGGCTTGATGTTTGACACAGAGCATCTCACAAGCGATGCCTGGATACAGATCGGAATCCGCCACGGGATCCCCATCACGGAAGCCCTGCTGCACCCTATGCGGGGTCTTCCACTTGAGGGATGCATCCGCATTTTTAAAGAAAAACTGGGGGATGATTTTGATTACTGGGGCTTGCGCAAGGAACGGGTGGCCTATGTAGACCAATGGATTCAGGAAAACGGCATGCCGGTTAAGCCCGGGCTGACGGAACTGCTGGAATGGCTGAAAGAGCATGGATACAGGATTGCCCTGGCCACCTCCACCCACCAGAGTCTTGCCGACCACTTTCTCGATATCGCGAAGGTCAGCCCCTATTTTACCTGCAGGGTCTACGGGAACATGATAAAGCAGGGGAAACCGGCACCGGATATTTTTCTTCACACAGCCAATATGCTTGGCAATCCTCCAGAGGAATGTCTGGTTCTGGAGGATTCCTATGCCGGAGTCGAAGCCGGATGGCGGGCCGGCATGACCGTGATCATGGTTCCCGATATGCTTCCTGCAACCGAAAGAGAATATGCAAGGATCGCCATGTGTGTTCCAAGCCTGAGTGAGGTAATCCCCTATTTGACCAGTCAGACAGATCCTCCAGGCTTGTCCCTAGTACAGCCTTGCCTAAATTCCGGTGAATCAATTACCCGCTATCAGCGCCCTCTGCACGCCTGCGAAGCTAGACGTAGGCACCACTACGCCGTCGCTTCGCAGACGCACAGATGACACCGATATCAAGCAATTGATTCACCGAAATTTAAGCAATGCTGTACTAGCATGAAGTCCGTTACCTTTGGGGCTTCACACTGTTCCGATCCATCCTGAACAAGCGCCGCTGGTGCTTATTTAGGAGCATTGCCCACAGGAATACTCGCAGTTACTGTTCACACCCAATGTCAGTAACTACTCGCAAGAATAAAAAAGTCCATATTGACAAGACGTTGCATAATGTTATATATTGTATTCTATGGAAAACATTCTTTAATTTCCAATATTTTCTATCAATGACAACAAACACAAGGATAAACAACCTCACAGCCAGCTGTCGCAGCTTCTGTGAGCCATTTGGGAGGTAGCGCCATGAAAGAAGCACGAATTATCGCAATCGGAGACAATGTTGTGGACAAATATCTGTCCAGGGGAAAGATGTACCCGGGAGGCCAGTGCCTGAACACCTGTGTCTATTCCCAGATGAATGGGGGAACACCTGCCTATCTGGGAAAGTTCGGGGATGACGGGGTAGCCAGATACAACTGTTCCATTTTAGATCAGCTGGGAATCGATTACAGCCATTCCCGTCATTTCCATGGAGAGAATGGAGCTGCCATGGTAACTTTGCGGGACGGTGACCGGGTGTTTTTAGGCTCCAACCGGGGCGGCGTGGCAAAGGAACATCTTTTCAGCTTTACAGAAGAGGATATGAATTATATCGGGGAATTCGATATCATTTATTCCAATACCAACAGTTATATTCTGAATGACCTGCCGCTCTTGCATAGTACCGGTGTGCCGATTGCCTTTGATCTGTCTGTGGACTGGGATACGGATCTCTTGAATGCGGTATGCCCCCATATCCAGATCGCGCTGCTCTCCTGTGCCCACTTAAGTGATCTGGAGAGAGAAAAAGAGATGCGGCGGGTAGCGGACTACGGAGTGACATTGGTCATCGGCACTGTGGGAGAGGCCGGCTCCTATGCCCTGTATGAAGGGGAAATGATCTATGTGGAAGCCTGCCGTGCTGAGGATGTAATGGACACCATGGGAGCCGGAGATTCTTATTTTGCCACCCTTCTCACCACTCTTTTGCAGGACGACGCTCCTCTGTTTGAAACCAATCACGCAAAGATGCGGATGCGTCTGCTCCGCGCCATGAACCGCGGGGCTGAATTCGCCGCTAAGGTATGTTCTATGGAGGGAGCATTCGGATACGGGACAGATATTATCTGATTCCAATCTCTTTCGATTGAATGATAGCAACAGATATTTCTGTGATTTTCCCTGGAATCCTTGCACAATTCTGGTTTTAATGGTATTATTACATTATAAGATTATTAAAAATGACTACAAAATCCGGATTGTGAGGTAATTTATGGTTAAAAATTCAATCATTCCTCTGTATCAGCAACTTTCAGATGAGATCAAAGAACAGATACTTTTAGGAAAGCTAAAAGCCGGAGACCGCCTGATGACGGAGGCTGAACTCAGCCAACAATATGAGGTAAGCCGAATTACAGTACGAAAAGCGATCGAACTGCTGGTTGACGAAGGCTACGTATTGCGCAAGCAGGGAATCGGTACCTTTATCGCGGAAAAGAAGCTGCGCCGGGTGGTTGATTCCGAGAATCTGGTGCGCAGCTTTTCTGAGACCAGCCGTATGAGCGGACAGGAACCCTCCTCGGAACTCCTTTCCGTGGAATGGATTTTGCCAGATGCTTCCATCCAGCATCATCTTCATATCGGTGAGGATGAAAAAGTATTAAAGATTGTCCGCCTGCGCAAAATCGACGGAGTTCCCGTGATGGTGGAAACCAACCACTATCCGCAGAAAATGGATTTTCTCCTCCAGTCAAACCTGACCGGCTCTACCTATGAAGTATTTCGCCAACATGAGCTGGTACCCTCCCATGCCGTCAGGACTGTCGAAATCTGCTACGCAACCGAAGAAGAAGCCCGGCTTTTAGGAGTGGAAGAGAATCAGCCCTTGCTTCTGCAGACAGAAGAGACCACGGATCAGAATCACCAGGTTCTGCACTACAGTAAGGTTGTGGTTAATTCCCAGCGCTACCGGCTGACTATCGTCTCTTAGCCAAATCCCCAGAAGCCATTTTTCCAGTTCAACCCGCTGCTGCTTATTGCTGAAAAACACACGCCGCCATGTCAAAAGTGACATCCAAAGCGTGTGTTTCCTTATTTTTATAAAATAACTTACAGGCCAATGCAGGTTTTATTGATTTTTTTAATTTTTATCTCTCTGATATCCGCCAAATGCAGCACATTTTTTTACAGATAGGAAACTTGAAAAAACAATTGGTGAAAGTCACAAATTTTTCTAAAAAAACAGTTGCAATATATATAACATCATGATACAATATGTTCCAAGATGTTATGTGTTGTATCTGTACAACTAAAGCAGCAAAATTATTTTTAGAATTGAAAGGAGAGGTTATTTATGAAAAAGAACCTGAAGAAAACACTGAGTGTCGGTCTTGCAGCCATGATGACACTGAGCCTGGCTGCCTGCGGCGGCGGCTCCTCAGATGCCCCGGCAGACACAACAGCAGCACAGAGCGAAGCAGCAGGGGTTGCAGCTCCGGAGGCCAAGCCTGAAGCTGCTGCCAGCGGGGATGTTAAGACAATCAAGCTGTTCCATCGCTTCCCGGATGATCCGTGCAATGCTTTTATCGAGAAAAAGATTGCTGAGTACGAGGCTGAGCATCCGGACATCAAGTTCGAGGTGACCAGCGCACAGAATCAGCCCTACAAAGAGAAGATCAAGGTTGTAGTCGGATCTGATGAATGCCCGGACATCTTCTTCAGCTTCTGCGGTGAGTTCTCCGAGCGCTTCATCCGTGAAGGCCTGCTCATGGATCTGACCCCCTATCTGGAAGCGGATCCGGAATGGAAGGCCAGCCTGATGGAGACCCAGATGAACGAGTACACTACTGCCGACGGCATGGTATACGGAATTCCCTTCCGTCTGGATGCCAAGGAATTCTTCTACAATGTAGATATGTTCAACGATCTGGGACTGAAGGCCCCTGAGACCTGGGATGATTTCATTAAGGTGCTGGATACGATCCAGGCATCCGGTGTTGTGCCGATTGCCGAAGGCAATCAGGATAAGTGGCCGGGCGCTCATTACTTGGGTGCACTGAACGAGCAGTGTGTTCCGGATGATGTAAGAGCCAAAGACTACGATCCCAAGACCGGAGAGTTTACCGATGCCGGTTATGTGGAAGCCTTCAAATATTATCAGCAGCTGGTTCCCTACATGAATATGGGCGTTAATGGCATGACCCATGATATGGCTCGCCTGGGCTTCACTCAAGGACAGAATGCAATCCTGTTTGCAGAGCTGGTAGAGATCACCAACATTAAGCAGGAGAATCCGGATCTGAACTGGGGCATGTTCAAGTTCCCCACCATCCCGGGCGCAAAGGGTAATCCTGACCTGGTATCCGGTGCTCCGGAAGGCTTTGCCGTCTCCTCCAAGACCGCTTATCCGGACGAGTGTGTGGAATTCTTAAAGTGGTTCTTAGGCGCTGAGACCGGTGCACAGCAGGCCGCTGAGGTTGGCTGGTTCAATGCTTCCCTGGGCGTGGATGAGGGCCTGACCGATCCGTCCCTGATCAGCGCTTATGAGGTAATTGCCAATGCCAAGAAGATGGATATCTGGTTTGACAATGCCCTGTATTCCACGGTATGTGACGAATATCTGACCCAGATCTCTGACATCACCAACGGAGATGTGACGCCAGAGGAAGCCATGGCAAAGATCCAGAAAGTGGCTGCCGAAGCTCAGAGCCTGGCTCAGTAAGTCAACAACCCCGCACAAGCAGTCAAATGCCTCTCTGCAAGCAACGGGGTATTTGACCCTCGCGGCATTCGCCATATGCTCGTGCAGGCACGGCACTTGGCTCATTGCCCGCGGAAATAAATTGGGGCTGTCATGAAATAATCTCTGAAGTTTAAAACTTAAACATCTGTTTCATGATAGGTCTTAATCATGGAAACCATGGCAGGGAGCAGGGCACTGCTCCCTGTCTTTACCAAAAGCCGCAGGTGCATGACGCGGTTCCCTGCGGCCCTCATCAAAAAGGTGGTGTCAACATGAAAAAGAAAACGAATTTAGCGCCATATTTATACATCATCCCAGGGCTTATCATGGTGCTCGGCCTGGTTTATATCCCGGTTATTGTAAATCTGATATACAGCTTTTTCCGCCTGTCGTCCTACTCTTCTTCTATGAAGTTTGTCGCCTTTGACAACTACCGCCGGTTATTTACCAGCGATACCTTCCCGATCATGATCCGAAACAACATTTACTATTGTATCATTTCCCTGATCGTACAGGTAGGCTTTGGTACTTTCCTGGCACTGCTTTTGGAGAGTAAGCTGGCTGGCGAAAGGTTCAAAACCATCTGCCGCAATATTTACTTTATTCCTTCCCTGGTATCTCTGACTGCTGTAGGCCTGATGTTCAACTTTATCTACAATCCTCAGCTTGGTATGCTGAACACCCTGTTAAAGAATATCGGCATGGCCGATCTTCAGCAAACCTGGCTGGGAGACAAGAATCTGGCAATCTTCTGCATTATTGCCATGAGCCAGTGGCAGTTCACTGGTTACATCACCCTTCTCATGGTAGTTGCTTTCCAGAATGTGCCTAATGACTATGTGGAAGCCGCGATCATCGACGGTGCCGGCCCGGTGAAACGTGCCTTAAGCATCATCCTTCCATTAGCTAAAGAACAGCTTCTGGTCTGTACTATCATTACCGTAATCGGTGCCTTCAAGCTTTTCACAGAGGTGTACTCCACCACAGTCGGAGGCCCCGGAAACTCCTCTCAGGTATTAGGCCTCTTCCTGTATCAGAATGCATTTTTACATGATGACATGGGTATGGCTGCCGCAACCGGTGTTCTGATCTTTGTCATTACCGTGACGGCATCCATCTTCCAGTTAAAGATCAGCCGTTCCGGCGAAGTGTAAGGAGGTTCCCTATGAGTACTGAAAAATATGTCCTGAGAACCCGGATTTTAAAGATTCTGCTTTATGTATTCCTGTTGATTCTGGTGGCAGTCATCCTCTTTCCGGTATGCTGGCTGGTCCTGAACTCCTTAAAGACCAATCAGGAGATGTTCCTGAATTCCCTGTCGCTTCCGAAAAAATGGATGTTTGAAAACTATGTGACAGCCTGGAATAAAGGACTGGTCTCTTACTTCGCCAACTCCATCATTGTAGGTGTCCTTTCCATTGGTATCATCCTGGCACTGAGTTCCATGATGGCCTACGGCCTGACAAGGTTCAATCTGCCGGGCAGCGGCTTCCTCTTCATCCTGGTCTTAGGCGGCATGGCCTTGTCCGAGCAGGTAGCCCTGGTTCCGCTGTACAAGATTCTGCAGGCCGTAAAGCTTTACAATACCCGTGCCGCGCTGGTACTGCCCTATGTGGCCTTCCGGATTCCTTTTACCATGTTTTTGATGCGCTCCTACTTCATCTCCATTCCCAAGGAGCTGGAAGAAGCTGCTATTGTGGACGGATGTAAGAGCTGGCAACGCTTCACCAAGATTATTCTTCCCATCAGTAAACCAGTGCTGGCTTCCTGTGCGATCGTTAATCTGAACCATGTGTGGAATGAATTTTTATTTGCCAATGTATTTTTGGAGAACAAGAAGCTGATGACCATCCCGCTGGGGCTGATGACCTTCCAGGGCGATCTGAAGTCAGATTACGTGGTAATGCTGTCCGGCATCCTGATCTGCTCACTGCCGATGGTAATCCTGTTCTTATGCATGTCCAGACAGTTTGTGCGGGGCCTGACCTCCGGGGCTGTGAAGGGCTGATAAGGTAAAATTATTTTATATCTGTTAAAACACCTGATCACTTTGTTGTGCTCGGGTGTTTTTTGTACGAGGGATCTTCCGATTCGTGATTATTCAACAATAATCTTAAAGCAAACACAGAATTATTATACGAATTAGCTTATGTAGATCGAAATGGTGAGGTATTAGATATATGGATGAATATAGCTAGTATATATACTTTTGATATATTGATACTCAAGGAAAAAGAGGTTAGCGAATTGCTTCAGGCCAGTATAGGATATAACAAAAAAAGGGTAAAAGCACTGGCAAAAAAAATGTATAATTCTTTCTATAAAAAATAATCCATAATAGCAAAAACATCTGCCAAACTGGAAGAATAATACTGTTCTTTTTCAAAATTTATGTATTCCTCTCTTATATTTTCTCTGTAAGTCAATACCCCCCGTAAAACGGGTGACTTGTGGAACGGGTATAACCCTTTGTTGCTAGGCCAGCGTCTCAAGGCGCTGGCTTTCACTTTGTTCAAGCCACTATGCTTTTGACTCGTTGCCGCCCCTGAAGGGACATTCGTATTACCGCCTAACCCTTAAAAGGGTCCTGATACTCTTTTACACTTAATTTATCCACTAACTTCTGTCGCGCACCCGCATAGCGGGTGGTTGTTTGTTTCGCATGTCTCCGTTTTTCGGATCAGCGAAAAACTCCAACATGCTCAACAGGCTAAAGTCCATAATCAAAAGAGGCTGTGCTAAGCACAGCCCCCCTTTTAAGGTTTTGCAACAATTAATACTCCAACTTCCACATATATCTTCTCATTGTCAGAGGATGCTCACGCTTGATCGCAATCTCCTCACCCAGGAGTCTGGTCAGGCCGCCGATCATCAACGGGTTGAAGTACTCAACCACTGTGCTCTTGATGTGAGAGCTGAGACCGAAATCCTTGGCATCGATCAGAGTATACTTAGCGTTCATGCGCTGAATAAAGGTCAGAGCTCTGGCATCCAAAGGACGGGTCGGGCCGTCATTCATCATCAAAACATAGTGAGCGTTCTCATCCGCCATCTCAAACGGTCCATGGAAGAACTCGCCGGTGTGGAAGGTACTGGATTCCAACCACTGCATCTCCATCATCAGGAACATGGAAAAACCGTAAGCGGTATACTGAGTAGCGCCGGAGCTCATCACATACAGAATCGGTGCATTGTAGTTCTCCTCTGCAAACTTTCTGGCAGTGGAGCGGAATAACGGAGCAGAGGTATTGATCAGATCAAAGATCTTGTTCAAACCATCATGAAGATCATCATAATGCTCATATCCTTCATACTCATTCAAGATCTCGCAGGCCAGCTCCAAAGCTCTGGCAGGCTTTTCCATCTTGGCGCCGTAGCTCTCATAGAAACCATGGATAATCTGATACTGGGAGTTCTTAGCCAGGCCGGACTCTGCATTAATGGTGATGGAAATCACGTGAGCGCCCTTCTCAACAGCCAGCTTGGTCGCCGCTACTGTCTCCGGGGTATTGCCGCTTAAAGAGCAGGTAATAACGATAGAGGTGTTGTCCACCGCAGCAGGAGTGGAATAATTAAAGTTGTTCGCCGTATAGATGCTGGTACGCAGCTTCTTTGCATTGTTCTCCAGGAAATATTTAGCCGGAAACAGGTCTGACATGGAAGCGCCGCAGCCCACAAAATACACGGTCTTGATCTCCGGCTGCTTTGCCTTAATGGTTGCAACGATCTCTTGAATAGTCATTTTTTTATCCTCCTGACTTGCTATAAATGTTTGATTACATTATATAACATCATATGATATCTGTCAATAAAATTCCGGAAAGATTTTATGTTTTTTCAGCGACAGGATTCCTTTGCGCCACAGACATTGGCTCTCTTAGCGAATGCAATGAGCTTAGCGAACAAGCCCACACCGTGCTGCGATCCCCGCGGAACATTTTGTATCATAGGCCGAACTTTCCGATGATACAAAAACAGGATCCCTAAACAACAAGGGATCCCGCAGCCTGTGCATCTGCTTCTTCCGGTGTATCTGTCTGGCCGGCAGTTTCCCCTGCCAAAGATTCTCCCAAAAACAGCCGCGAACAGGACTGCACCTCTGTGCAAACCTGTCCACGACTGGACTTTTGTCGCTTTTCGTTTTTCGCTGCTTCTTCCTATTCAGAAGTTCTCCAAATCAGTACTGCCCTTATCCTCTTTTTATTGGATCCATGCCCCGTCAGCGCCTACCTGATAACTGTCCTGGGTCGTGGCATTGCTGAGCATGTATCCGTCGCTTCCCAGATAGTACCACTTTCCGTCAGTATGCTCATGCCATGCATTGCTCAGATAAGAACCATCCCCATTCTGCAGTTTCCAGCCATTGCCGTTCTGTATCCAGGAAGAAGCAGAACCGGCGCCCGAAGCCTCTCCTGCCTCATTGCCTCCTTAGAAAGCGCCGGAACATATCTGAACCTTCAGACATATTCCTGTTATTTCCATTTCATCATACCCCCCGGTAATATTTGTCAAGTTTTTTTACTAATGCCACACGGTAAATGTATCCGAAAGTATATAACGGTGTATGGGTATTCATTTCCATACACTGCTGCAAACAATGGGACATCCAATTTTCAACTCATCAAGCTGCGGGGTATTTGGTCTAACGCTCCGCTTCTGCTTTTGACTTGTCAGTAAGGATTAAATCCCTGTACAACCCAAGATGACAGCCTGGCCCCTTCCTCTAAGCACTCTTCCACATCCTTTCCGCACATCAGCCCCCAGCTGAAGCCTGCTATAAAAGAATCCCCTGCGCCCACTGTGTTTACCACCGGAACCTTGTAGATACCCTGTTCACAGAACTTTTCCCCGTCATAACACATACTTCCCTCCTCACCAAAGGTAGCCACCACATATTTGGCTCCCAGGGCTTTGGCCTTTTTCAGGAAATCTTTGATCTCCGGCTGTTTTTTTTCACAGGAAAAGAAGGCACAATGCACATAGGGAAGGATTTGTTTCAGATTTTCCTCCTCCTTATTCATGGAAAAATCAAAGATAATCTTGCATCCGGCCTCATAAAGCTCCGGAAGGAGATGCAGAACCCGGCCAGTCAAATCCGTGTGTACATACTCAAAACCTTTCACAAATTCCAGATCAGACTGTGTAGGTGTATAATCAGCCATCACTCCTGGTATATTTTCCACATGCACTCTGTCCACTCCGTTTTTTAATGCCATCCGATAGACAGAAGTCTTTCCCTCCCTGACCTGAAGATGGGCGGTGTCGATCTTATACTCCCTGCAAAGCTCCAGCATTTCTTTTCCGTATTCGTCAGAACCTATAACTGATACAAGAGCCGTTTCCACACCTCTTCTGGCCAGATGGACAATACAGTCCACACCATTTCCTGTAGCATACCTTTTTCCGATATTTTCATAAACATCGATACAACAAAAACCAATGGCTGCCATGTTCATAAATATCCCTCCTCTTTTAGATGTATTGCCATGTGCTGCCTTACAGATTGTTCTATGTCTGTGGCGCAATACCATATAGATATGTTTTATATATGACATTATATAATATATCATGTGAAATAAGTGTATCATATGTATTCTTTAATGT
Source organism: Lachnospiraceae bacterium (assembly GCA_910575255.1). Taxonomy (GTDB): domain Bacteria; phylum Bacillota; class Clostridia; order Lachnospirales; family Lachnospiraceae; genus Brotaphodocola. The sequence goes on from CAJTEM010000009.1 coordinate 19,762, forward strand.
CAATAATTTGTATTTTATATTCAATATAACAGTCAATTTTGTCTTGTATATAATACAATATTATGATACAATATAATTACAAAGCAATTATCCTATACACATGTGCTCTCCGAGCCCTTTACATCAGAAAATGTAAGAGAAATTCCCAGAGTACAACATGAGTACTGGCAGAAAATCAGCCGAAAAGATGGATGCAAAGGAGCTTCCGAGAGTGCTCAACATAATAAAAAGGAGATTTTTATGAACAGAGACAGCGTAGTATGCGGCAATTATTCCTATGGTCTTTTTAGTCTGGACTATTTTCTTGATTCTATGAATCGTCTGAACCAAAGAACCATCGAATTCTGGGGCGCCGGCCCTCACCTGTATCAGGATGAATGTTCTGTGGCAGACGTGGATGCCATTGTAAAAAAAATCCGTGAACATCATCTTCAGGTCATTTGTTATACCCCGGAGCAATGTATGTATCCGGTAAATCTCGGCTCCCGTGATCAGATTATTCATGACTGGACCATGCGGTATTTAAAGCGTTCTTTAGAGATTGCCAACCAGATGGAGGCACCCAGAACCCTGATCACCATCGGACAGGGCTATCGGAATGAATCCAGAGAGGAGGCTTTCCTGCGGTGTAAGGATTCCCTTTTAGAGCTGGCAGAATACGCCGGAAAGATGGGAACTGCCATTATGTTAGAGCATCTGACCCGCACCACCACCAATCTGTGTGTCACGGCCGCTGAGTTAAAGTCCATGATAGATCTGGTAGGCGGTCCCCATCTGAAAGCTATGGTGGATGTGGATATGGCTGCCCGGGTGGGAGAAGGACCAAAGGAGTATCTTAAGCTGATGGGTAAGGATATCTGTCACGTCCACTTTATCGATGGAATGCCGGGGGGCCATCTGGCCTTAGGAGACGGAATCCTTCCCCTGGATCAATATGTGAAAGATCTGCTTGACTTTGGGTATGATCAGTATCTGACTCTGGAAATTTTAAGTGACCGTTACCATGAGAATCCAGAGCCTGCTTATGCCCAGAGCATTGGCTGGTTCACTGCAAGAGGATACATTTAAAAGCATGTACTACCAGGTACGCAAAAAAGCTTCCTGCTGCTGCCAGATGACAGAAGCAGGAAGCTTTTTTGTGACTTAATAGTGTACTTTCCACATATATCTTCTTGTATTATAGTCCTTCTCAATCGCCTTGGACAGCTGTCTCATATAAACATTATTTAATACAGGAGAGAATATCAGATGGTTAAAATATTCACTGACTGAATCGCGGATCCGGTTGATTCCAAGTTCCTTGGCATCCAGAAGATATATCTTATCTCCGCCGTATTTTTTCAGAAAGTCCACAGCCCGCTCATCCGCCGGACGGGTTCTTCCCTCTGCAATCAGCTGAAACACCGGCACAGACCGGTCAAGTGTTTCAAAAGGACCGTGAAAAAATTCACAGCTGTTGACCACCGGAGAATGGATCTGAAGCATTTCCATAATATTGCAGATGGAGAAAATATAGGCAGAACCCATGGCCGGACCGCTTCCCATCACATAGATGACCTTCTCATCCTTGTTTTCCTCTGCCCATTTCGCTGCCAGAGGGGTTGTGTAAATAACTGCCTTCCGATAAATATCATCCAGAAGCCGGAAGCCTTCCATGGCATCCTCATAATTTGCATACCCTTCTGTCTCCTCCAAAAGCGTCATGGCCAGGTTCAGCCCGATACTGGAATTTACCTGTTCCTGGCGGCTCTCATCTTTTGCAATGCTCTGATAAGGAATCTTGTAGTCACAGAGCTCCGTCAGCATTGACTCCTGAACATACAGTCCTATGGTCACAGCTCCCCGCTCCCCCGCAATCCTTGCCGCCTCACAGGTTTCAGGCGTTCCCCGCATGGAACAGAATACTGCCAGGGTATCCGGCCCGCAAAATGCTGGCGGTGCATAGACAAACTCATTGCTGGTAAACATCTGAGAACGGATATGGGCTGCTTCCCGGTCCATGAAATATTGTGCCGGATAAAAGCCGCCATTGGAGCCGCCGGCAGCCACCCACACGATATTCCGGATTCCGCCTGCCTGCTCTTTTGCCTTCAGGATTTCTCTTATGAGACTTTTCATATTCCGGTCATCTCCCTTTTAGATATTTTCAATGTAGGAAACCAGCCAGTCAAAGGATTTCTTCATGGCATATTCCGGGTTGCGGGTATACAGATTATTCAAAATCTCCAGGCTGAGATAATGGTCATATCCAGCCTTATCCAGCTCATCCATCATATGCGGCAGATCCAGCTCCCCTTCTCCTAAGGCAAAATGTCCGTTGGGCTTTCCGTCCCCCACATGGACATGGCGCAGATACGGTCCTAAGTCAGCAATCGCCCCCTCCATAGTCTCATCGGCAAATCCCAGAGTGGCGGTGTCGATCATACCTTTCACCGCAGGGCTTTTCACATCCTCAATCAGACGCACAATATCCTTTGCTGTGACTGTAGCCGTATATTCCTTCGGTGAAGTCTCCAAAGCAATGGTAAGGCCGTAGCCCTCTGCAATCCGTCCCAGATAGGACACGGACTCCACAGCCCGTTTCCAGATATCTTCGTCCTTCTCATCCAGGCACCCAAAGCCGGACAAAAACTGACACAGCTGGATGTCCATCTCAGAAGCAAATTCCATGGACTTTACATAGATCTCCAGGCTCCTCTTTCTGGCCGTCACATCCCTGGATGCAATATTCACCGGATAAAGGCACTGCTCCGGAGTAAAGCAGATAGGCGTCAGGTGATGGTCCCTTAACTGCTTTTTCACTGCTTTCACCTGGGAAATACCGGCATCATCCACATGAAGATGCGGATAGCAGGCATAAAATTCCATATGGGAGCCTCCCATGCGCTCTAAGGAATCCAGAGTATATTCCAGCGAATATTTAAAATATGGATAATTGGAAACTGCAACCTGGCTGGCTTTTAAATGCTTCATCTTCAAACCTCCTACTCGCCCTGAACCTGAACAAAAATCCGTCTGACCTGGGGACCGTCAAACTCAGCCAGATAGATATCCTGGGCAAAGCCGCACTGAATCTCTCCGTCCTTGATAGGAAGCACCGCATGGTTTCCACAAAGCAGGGACTTTAAATGTCCTGGCGCATTTCCCCCTGTAGCACCGTAGCTGGGAAGGAAATGGGCGTGGGCATAAGGATAATTGGTAGGAATCAGTCTCCCTAAGGTCTCCTCAATGTCCGAATACAGACAGCTGAGATTTTCGTTGACCGTGATTCCTGTGGTTGTGTGGGATGTGATCACAAATACCACCCCATTCTGGATTCCGCTCTCTGCCACAAAATCACGCACCACCTGTGTGACCGGAATCAGCTGAAATTCCTTTTCTGTTATGTATTTCTTCTCCATCATCTTAACCATGACTTATGCCTCCAGTCCTAAAAATTTCAAAGCATTCCCGCCCAGTACCTTCTCTTTGGTCACTGGCTTCCAGTCTAAGGATTCCAGTCCTCTCTTGATCCTTGCCGTGCGGAACCGCGGATTGTTGGAACCGAACATTACCTTGTCCTGAATGTTGTGTTCAATCCACAGATGGCCCAGCTGCTCTGTCAGTACCTCCCGCAAAAAGATTTCCGGAGAGTCCATGTACAACATGGCTGTATCTGTATACACATTGGCGTATTTCAACACCAGTGCGGTCGTCTCATGAATCCAGGGCCAGCCAAAATGCGCCAGGCAGAACCTAAGCTCCGGGTATTTGATGGCTACCTCCTCAAAATTGACCGGCTGAGAATATTTCATCTGACAGTCCGGCTCCCAGGAAAGCCCGGCATGGAACATAATCGGTTTATTATATTCCATGCATTTCTCATAGATTTTCTCCATCATGGGATCACCGGGATAAAAGACCTGTTTGGAGGGGTTCAGCTTCAGCCCCATCAGCTTTAGATCCTTAAATGCATAGTCCAATACATCCAGTGCATCCCCGCGGTGGGGATCCACACTGGCAAATCCGTAAAACAGATCCGGAGCCAGATCCATCATCTTACGTACCTCTTCGTTAGTCACAACCCATCCCTTCATCTGCGTTGTCAGATCCAGCGGAAGAAGCACCAGCTTATCCACTCCTGCAAAATCCATCTGCACCCTTGTCAAATCCACTGGGAATGCAGACATCAGATCCCATCCCATTGCTTTTTTTCTGAAATCTATTTCATTTTTATCCTGGCTGATTTCTCCGTAAAAGCCAGGATGTACATGCATATCAATAACCATTGTTTACCACCTTTCCTGATCAGACTGTAAGTATTTCCTATTCTCACAGCCTGTCGTTTATTTATTATAGTTCAACCCTTTACCGCTCCGGCCGTCAGTCCCTGCACAATATATTTCTGCATAAACACAAAGATAAGAATTACAGGAACCACTGCCATACATCCAAAAGCCATGGCGCGGCACCATTCGATACCATAACGTCCCACCACATTGTAAATTCCCGTAGTTACCGGCCACATGGAGCTGTCTGTCACATACGTAAGGCTGTACATCATGTCCTGATATCCGAAAAGGAAGCTGAACACAAAGGTCACAGCCAGCCCATTAGCGCTCATAGGCAGCATGACGCGGGTAAAAGACTGGAATGCATTGCAGCCGTCAATCCGTGCCGCCTCATCGATCTCCCTGGGAATCCCCACAAAAAAGGTACGCATCATCATCAGGGAAAACGGTATTGCCAAAGTGCAGTTTGATAAAATCGGCGCCCAATAAGTATTGTAGATTCCTATTTTCTTAAAAATAATAAAGTTGGGAATCAATGTAAAAATCTGCGGAAGCATCTGAGACACTAAAAACAAAAATACAATCAGATTTTTCCCTTTCAGGCGGAACCTGGCCAGGCCATAAGCAGCCGGCACCGCCAGTACCACAGATATCACCATCGTGCAAAAAGAGATCAGCAGACTGTTTTTAAAAGACCCCATAATATCAAAAGTCACCTGCTGCAGCTGAGAAACGTAAGCATCAAAGGTAGGATGCAGGGGAAAAATCTCCGGTGGTCTGGAAAAAATCGATGCCTCTGTCTTTAAGGAGCTGGAAAAGAGCCAGTACAGAGGAAATATCATAATCAGAAAGCATATCACTGCAGCCGAAGACTGAATATGCTTCATCCGTTTCTGTGTAAACAAGACTCCGTTCTTTCTCATTCTGCATCCTCCCTTCCCAGCATTTTTGTGTAGAAAAGCCCTACTGCAAACAAAATCAAAAACAGGATATTGGCAACTGCCGCTCCCTGGGAAAAGTTAAATTCCATGAAAGAAGAGCGATAGGACAAAAGTGTCAGCAATTCCGTGCCGTTAGCCGGTCCTCCACCTGTCATAACATAAATCATCTCAAAGCAGCGAAACGTATAAACAAACCCCAAAACCAGTATTGCCTCTATGGAGCTGCGAAGCTGGGGAACCGTAATATAGAAAAACTTCTGAAATATATTAGCCCCGTCCAAAATAGCGCTCTCATAAAGCTCTGTGGGAATCCCTGCCAGGCCAGATGATAAGAGAATCATATTAAAGGGAATCCCGCACCAGATATTCCCGATAATAACAGAGATCATAGCCGTCTTTCCTGTCAGCAGCCACTCCACCGGCTGTTTTATCAGTCCCAGGGCCAGCATGGCCTCATTGGCAATGCCGCCGCTGACATTAAAGATGAACTTGAACAAAATAGCGCTTACCGTGGCAGGCATAATGTATGGCACCATCATAACTGCCCGCATAAATTTAAAAGATCTTGATTCCCTGTTAAAAAGCACTGCCAGAAAAAAACCGATTCCAAACTGAAATGCAATACTGCCAATGGTAAATATAAATGTGTTCTTTAAAGCATTCCAGAACATTTTATCTTGAAAAGCTTTTAAATAATTACCTAAAAATACAAACTCTTTTTCTTCGGCCAGCAGCGTCATCACATCCACATGCTGTACGCTGAGGATCCCATTGTAAATGACAGGATAGAACATAAACATGGCCATAAACAAAAAAGCCGGTACAACAAACCAATATCCTACTTTGTCACTTCGTCTCATGCAGTGTCAGGCCCCCTTACCCATCATTCTTCTCCTTAAGATGCTGCAGCTTTTGCCAGGCAACGGCTGCAGCATCTTAAAGCTTATCCTTTCATCACTTTCCCAGCGCTTCGTCAATAATTCTCTGACCTTCCTTACAAGCCTCCTCCGGAGTCTGCTTCAGCGTCAATGCATTCTGCAATGCGGTCTGATAGCCCACGGAGATCTCCGGCCACTTGGGCGTTACGTCACGGGCTCTTGTATAAGGAATCTGCTCAATAAATGCCGGCCAGTACTCTGCCTCTGTATAGTTTGGATCGGTAAGAACCTTTTCCATAGCCGGGAATTCATCTGTGTTTAAGTTCCACTCAGAGTTCTTCTCATAATCCAGGAACCAGGACATGAACTTAAATGCCTCGTCCACATTCTTTCCCTTAACAATTGCCAGGTTCTCTCCGCCGTAAACATTAGCCTTTACCTGATCGCTGGGAAGGGGAACCACATCCCAGTTAAATCCTTCCGGTGCATTGTTCTTCATCCACTGAATCCGCCAGCAGCCCATTACCATGGAAGCCACCTGGCCATTGATAAACTGGGTGGGAATATCTCCCTGGGTCCAGTTCACCACATCCTTGGGCATAGAGCCATCTTTAATCATATCGGTAAACATGGTAAGAGTTCTTACTCCAGCCTCACTGTCAAGCTGCATGGAATCGCCGCCTGCTGACCAGAAGAAGGGGATAAACTGAGAGGTTCCCTCCTCGGACGGATGAGCGCAGAATGAGAAGCCATAGTGATCGGAGGTGGTCATTGCCTTGGCAAATTCCTTTAGCTCCTCAAAATTGGTGGGAGGCTCCACTCCCGCTTCCTTTGCCATGTCCACATTGTAGTACAGTCCCAGACAGTTGGACTCAGCAGGAAGCGCATAGATCTTTCCTTCATAGGTACAGGTAGCCATGATCTGATCATAGTAGTCATTAAACTGGGGGAACTGAGCCACCCGATCTGTGATATCCTCAAAAATACCCATAGCGGAATATGCGGAACAGTCACAGTTGTCAATGAACACCAGATCCGGCAGGCTGTCTGCCACAGCGCTCATGGAAAGCTGCTTTTTGAAATCGGCAAAGGGCAAAACTGTAACCTTCACAACAGCTGTGTCACACTGAGCATTGTACTCATCCACAAACTTCTGAAATTCCAGCTGAATGCTCTCGGTTCCGAAATAGTGCCATACATTGATTTCCTGCTTGCCCTCACTCCCTGCTGCCGGATCTGCCGATGCTGCAGGTGCTTCGGATACAGCAGTGGCGGCTCCGCCTCCTGCCGCTGTTGTGGCTGTGGTCTGGCTTCCGCCGCCGCAGCCAGCTAACATACCGGTAACTACTGCCCCCAGAGCTGCCAACGTTGTCAATCGTCTTGTGCTGCTTTTTCTCATGTTTCTCCTCCTTTTCTTAATTGTGTTGTTTTGCGGCTCAAATACGTGACTTAAATACATGCGGCTACATAATCAAATGCCTCCCTGGCATATTTGTGAGCCTCCAGAAAATATGCTCTCTGACATATCTCAATGGTAATAAAGCCATCATATTTTTCATCGGCTAACTGTTCTAAGTACTGTCCCAAAGGTACATTCCCTTCCCGAAAGCCGATATGCCCTGTTACTTTTCTGCCTTTTTGCAGGCGCTTTGTCCCTTGCCTCTCGTACCACGTCCGCTCTTGTACGAATGTATTGCCCAAATGTATATGGCGAATCATCCCGGCACCTAATACCTTAAAATTCCCCTTAATATCCTGGTCAAACTGAGCCAGCTGCACTGTGTCTAACATTGCCTTAACATTGGGATGCCCCACATCCTGCAGCATCCGCTTCTGATCCTCCACAGAATTCATAAACAAAGATTCCTCCTGAGACTGTGTTTCAAGCATCAGGCACACTCCACAGTCAGCGGCTGTCCCTGCCAGTTCCGTAATAGAATGACGGCACCGATCCCAGATCTCATCCTCCGGTTCATCCACATATCCGTTGCCGGGACAGAGAAGCATCTGTTTTGTCCCCAGCCATGAAGTGATCTGGATAGCCTGCTTCATATGCTCAATGCTTCTCCTTCGTATGGCTTCATTGGCAGTACTGATATCTACTGGATATGTATTCTGCTCCGGACAAAAGCAGATCAGGCTTAACCCTTTTTCCTCTATTTGTTTCCGAAATTCCCCGACACTTTCCCGGTTCTGGTCATCCACACAAAAATGCGGCTTTGCCCCCCATAATTCAATATTTTCCACACCGATCTTTTTTACAGAATCGAGAAAATATTCAAACGACCAGGATACATAATGATAATTGCCAATGGCAATCTGGGATTGTTGAATCGTTCCCATAATTTCCTCCCCCTTTACTTCTGTTATAGGATTTTCATGATGTTTCCGTCCCGATTTACTCTTAGAATGTTTTGTATTATTGTTTGGTTATATATTGTATTATTTCTTATTGATACATAGTATATCATATTTGTGAAAAATTGCAACATCTTTTTTTATTTTTTTGCTTTTATATGTATTTTTTTACAAAAATCATGTTTTTATTATTCAAAAAATTATGTTTTTCAAGTATTCACTGGATTAATTGCTCGAGATTTTTAGATATTATTATTTTTATATACATAATTATAGAATTTTTATAGAACAAATCATGATATATGTAATCAAAAAAGCGGCGAAACGCTTCGCCGCAATCATTAAGCATAACATCTGCATTTTTGCTCCTGCTTTTAGCAGATTTCTGCAGGCCTAGAGTTTCTGCATCCGAAACCCGCAATCCGGGGAACCCTTTTCCGGAGCGTATCTCCCGGCTTCCTCCCTTTCTCCAGGGCGTACCTCCCGAATCACAAAAGCTTGCGTTTACCGTCTCCCTCCCCCAGCATCATATTATTAGTCAGAACCTTATATTGGTACCGATCCGCATTGATCACCTGTCTCCCGCAATAAACCGGATCGCCGGACATATCATATGCCGCATCCTTGGCCAATATCAGAGCATCGTGCTCCTTTATCTTCAGATACTCTGCCTCCTCACGAGTCGCATAGCAGACACCAATTGTCAGGCTGCCATTTCTCACGGTAATTCCATGCTCATGGAGAATCTGATGCAAGGACCTGGTCAAGTCCTCTGCCAGAAGATATGCATATTTTTTTGGAAATCGGGTTTCCTCCACAATTACCGGAACCTCATTACAATACCGAAGGCGCCGGATCCGAATCACTTTATCCTCGTCCTCCAGTCTCAGAATTTTGATGTCTGAAGGTTTGGCCTTTACCAGCTCAGCTGACAAAAACTGGGTTCCTGGCTGATTTCCCTCTAATTCGCAGCTTTCAGAAAACCCCATATAGCTGTTAAGGCTTCTGGAAATCTTTTTGTCTGAGACAAAAGTCCCTACTCTCTGCCGGCGAACTAAAATCCCCTCATCCACTAAAAGCTCCAATGCTTTACGGATCGTAATCCTGCTGACACCGTAATCACTGCTCAGTTCCAGCTCTGTGGGAATCCTTGTATTGGGCTGGATTTCCCCTCGCTCAATTTTAGATTTGATATCCCCGGCAATCTGGATATACAGAGGAACTACCGTGTCCCGCATTACTTCTGACATACATACCTTCCTTTCCAAAGCAAGCAGTTCTTAATAAGCCAAATACCCCGCTGCAAGCAACGGGGCATCCGATTTGCAACGCAGCAAGCTGCGGGGTATTTGACCCCCGTGGCATTCGCCAAATGCTCGTGCAGGCACGGCACCTGGCTCATTGCTCGCGGAAATAAAAGATCGGCCAGCAATGCACTGTTTACTTAATATTACAATCATATCATACAGACAGAATTTTCGCCATGCAAACTGTCAAATATTTCCATTTTCTGCTGCCGGACAAATACTATCCAAATGCCTTTCCCGGAACGCACGCAGCTCCTGTTCTTCCATTGCGTCCCTTTCCGCTCATCCCTGTACCACCTGTTTTCCATGCCCGAAGGATCCGTCTCTCTGACACTGACAGGAAGAAAATACAGCCGCCCGGTAAAGGCTCACACGAATCAGCGCATCCTTATACCCCTCTGCCGTGACGAGCCCCCTCCCACCAGATTTTTCCGGAAAATCCACTGCCATAGATATCCCATCCAGATAATTCACCAAAAAGCTGGCAATAAAAGAATCACCGGCTCCCATGGTATCCTTCGCCTTCACCAGACAGGGAGACTGTTCATAGAAACTTCCATCCGCCAGCACATATGCTCCCTTGCTTCCTCTTGTGGCGATCACCATATGTTTACATCCAAACTTCATGATCTGGTCCATGACCTGACGGATCTCCCTCTCATCCATATCACCGCAGGAAATCTCCCCACAGTCAATATACGGACAGCAGCGTCTCAAATAGTCCTCGTCATACCGGTCAGAAAAATCCATGGATACAAATTTCCCAACCCTTCTTATCTTGGGAAGTTCCGGCTCCATATGGCTGAAAATACTGGTATGTATCAGGTCAAACCCGGAGATATATGCCTCGTCAAGCTTGCTCAGAACCGGCGGCTTCGCCCCGGCGATCCCCCCTTGATTCCCTGGAAGAAAAACCCGGTCTCCATCCACCAGCTGTACCCGTGCACAGCCATTTTCCCCTTCCTCCATCCTGCAGTGAGAGATATCGATTCCCAGCTCTCTGATAACCGAATATACATGACGGCCGATTTCATCATCTCCAAAAGTTCCCAGATAGGCAGCCTCTGCTCCCAGAAATCCCCCAAAGACTGCAACATTCAAAGCGTTTCCGCCTGGATAAATCATCCCTGTGTGGAGATAATGATCACACACATTATCCCCAATCCCCAATACCCGAATCATAGTACCCTCCATTCTGTAAAATAAGCCTGCCTGGTATTTTATTCCCAGGCAGGCATTGGCCAGCCGCAGTTCAGCTGCCCTCTCTGTAACCAGCAATCTTCACGCTTCCTTCCAGACACTGTTTGCCAATATTCTGTACTCATACCGATCTGCATTGATAGTCTCCTTACCACTGTACACCGGCTCCCCTGCTGTATTATAGACAACATCCCTCGACACGATCAATGCATCCTTTTCTTTGATTTCCAGCCATTCTGCCTCTTCCCGTGTGGCATAGCAAACCCCTATGGTCTTTGTCCCATTGCCCAGGACAATACCATGATTCTGCAAAAGCTGATGCAAAGATATACTCAAATCCTCTGCCAGAAGCCAGGCATACTCTTTGGGAAAATGATTCTCCTCTAAAATCACCGGCAGATCATCACAGTACCTCAGACGCCGAATCCGGATGGCCATATCTTCCTCCTGAAGCTTTAATGCCTCTCTGTGCATGACGGCCGCCCTGACCAGCTCTGCTGATAAAAGCCGGGTACCCGGGCGATGTCCTGCCACCTCGCAGGTCTGGGAAAAACCCATAAAGCTGTTTAAGCTTCTGGATAGTTTCTTATCCGATATAAATATCCCAATCTGCTGCTTCCGAACCAGAATTTCCTCATCCACCAATATTTCCAGTGCCTTTCGAACAGTAATTCTGCTCACTCCATAGCGAGTGCTCAGCTCCATTTCTGTGGGAATCCTGGTATTAGGGAGAAGCTCTCCTTTGCCAATCCTGGACTTAATATCCTCGGCAATCCGGATATAAAGGGGACTTGTCCTGTCCCGTGTCACTTCTGCCATATCATCCTTCCCTGGAAATCATCCGGCACTTCCAGATCCTGTGCCTGAAATCCATTAATAGTCCAGTCTCCGATAATATCTGCGAATCGCCAGAGGATGCCTGCGGCAATGCTCCAGATGTACATTTACCCTCTGGAACGCAGAACGCATCACAATGGGAGCCAGCATTCCCCGGAATTCATCGCTGATTCCCTTAAGCTTAAAGTTCTTTGTGTCAAATACCGTCACCTTGGCGCTGATGGTATTAACAAATTTCTCCACCCGCTCCATCTGGGGTCTTGTCATATCCTCACCCTTGATCAAGATAACCGGAATATCTCTCTCAATCACTTCCAGGGTCCCATGGAAGAAGTTAGCCGCAGAAATCGGTCTTGTGCGCATCCACTGCATCTCCTCCATAATGCACATTCCATAACAGGTGGCCCAGTCCTCCAAATTGCCAGAACCTACCAGATAGGTGATTGGCTCATCGCAATACTTTTCTGCATAAGCTCTTGCATCCTCATCTGCATCCTTATAGATCTGCACCACATTGTCCGGCATATGGACAATCTCCTTAAAGAACTGGTCATATTTTTCAAACTGCCCTGCATTTTTCAGGAAACGGAGTGTTACGGTGTACCAGAAATAATAGCCTCCACCTACAGTTGTTACCAGATAATCGCTCTTCTCATACAGAGGAGTCCCCTCTTTCTCCACATACCCGATCACTCTGGCTCCTGCAGCGTGGGCCTTGTCCACTGCCTCCACCACTTCCCTGGTATCTCCGGAAATCGATTCAATCACCACAACAGATTTCTCATCAAAAAAGGGATTGCCCACCAGATTAAAATCCGCAGCATTCTCTATATAGAGAGGAAGTTTTGAACCCAGCTGTTTGGCAATATGCATCATCTGATTGGCATACAACACGGTTCCGCCGATTCCAATGTAAAAAATACCGGAATAGCCATCCTTACATACCTGATCTACATGCTTCTCCACCTGATGGATAATATCCACCCCGTTCTGATGCTCCTGTCTGATTTTTGCCTCATCAAAGTTAAACATGTCTTTCTTTTCCTCCTTTTATCAATTATACTCCCGGAGTTTCTCCCGTACTTCTGTCTTCAAACCTCCAGGCGTTTCTCAAAATTCCCCAGAATCATGTCCGGAGACATGATCTGTACAAAAGCATTGGGGTCTTCCTGGCGAATAAGCTTTTTCAATGCTTGCAGCTCATATTTATTGACCACCACCATATGCATCACCTCTTCTGAATGACTGTACTCTCCCCAGGCATTCCAGCTGGTAACTCCTCTTGATATACCCCGGTTGATTTTTTCTCCAAGTTCCCGATTCTTTGTGACAATAAACACCGATACCTTAATGTTCTGAAAGTGAATCCGATCCACCATAATCCCTGCCACAAAGGAAAAAACCATGGAGTAAGCCGCCACCTCGATATCATACCGCACTGCTGCGATCACGTAAATACACAGATTCATCATCACGCTCAGTCTGCCAACCCCGAATTCGGGGTAATGCTTGGCACAGTACATTCCCACAATATCCGTTCCGCCACCGGATCCTCCTGCCCGCAGGGTAATCCCCACTCCCCATCCGGAGAGCGCGCCACCAATAATACAATTCAGCAAGATATCATCCAGCAGAGGTTCCTTCGGCGCCGGGATTGTTGTCAGCAAAAAGGATTGAATGCAGACTGCAATAATAGTCCGGTACAAAAATTTTTTCCCAATGCTTTTGTATCCTAAAACAAACAAAGGGACATTAATACACCAGAATATCATTCCTGTAACATCAATGCTTTCCGGCATGGGAATATGTAATATCTCTGTGAGAAGCAGCTTGATCAGCTGGGAAATTCCTGTAAACCCTCCGCTGTAAAGCCCTTCCGGAACCAGAAACCACCGATAAGCTATGGCAAAAAATACAACGCCCACGATGGCCCAAAGCATATTATAGGTCTCTTTTTGTATCTGTTTACTCATAGCCTGCTTTTCCTTTCTCACTCCCACATTACATTTATATAACAATTGGTATGTTTTGTCAATACTTTTTGTATGTTTAAAAAGTAAAAAGCAACAGGAAATATCTCTGCTGCTTCTTGCCTGTTGATTGTGGCTCCCTGTATCAATATTCTGCTAACGGGCATCCGAGGATTCTTCTCCCTGATGCACCACCACCTGCCGGAAAGGAATCCGGATACCTTCCTCATCAAAACGCAGCTTGATTGTCTCAATGATGTCCCAACGGGCCGGCCAATACTCATCTCTCAGCATCCAGCTTCGTATCCCGAGAATCACCGCGCTTTCTCCCAGCTCTTTTACAAAGACCCGGATTCCATCCTCCTTTATCACCTGAGGATGTTCCTCCAGTATGCTGCCAAGTATTTCCTTCGCCTTTTTCAGATCCGAAGAGTAATCAATCTGAACCTCCAGATCCAGCTGCCTCTTTTCCTGTGCAGTCACATTAACCACCGTGGCATTGGCAACCGTGCCGTTGGGTATGGTTACCTTCCGGTTATCCACAGTCGTAAGCACGGTATACACCAGACCGATATCCTGTACCGTCCCCTCCACATTACCGCAGACAATATAATCCTGGATGACAAACGGCCGCGTAAGCATAATCAGGATCCCTCCTGCCACATTTGACAGACTCTCCTTCAGCGACAGGCCGATCGCCACTCCTGCAGATCCCAGCAATGCTACAATAGATGCTGAAGGAACTCCGAACTTTTCCGCGGCGATAAAAACTACCAATGCATACATACCAGCGTTCAACACAGAAAGAAGAAACTTCTTTGCGTTTTCTTCCATGTTCATCCGCTGAAATGTTTTTTTCAGTATTCCCTGAAGTCCACGGACGACCCGAAACCCCACAAGCAGAATGATCCCGGCAAAAAAAAGCCGCCAGAAGAATCCCCTCAAACCAGGAGCCCAGCCCTCCAGAGTATCCAACAGCCAGCTTGGCTCCAGCCGGATCCCGGCCGGACGCGCATTCACTATTCCTGTTATCCTGTCCACATTTCCCATTCTCCTTTATTCCTCCCATCTCTTCCTGTCGCCACACTGCCTTTTTTCGTTTCCCCGGATTTTCTTACCTGTTACTGTTCACAGGCAATGTCAGTTAGTTAAGCTGTTCCAAAAGGTACGCCAGGGAAACGGGGATAGCAGCCATCGGAAAGGGTCTGCTGCTTTTTCCGGTTTCGAGATCAAAAATTTCTGAAATTTCTGAATTTTGCTAAAAACGAAACGGAGTGTACTCCCTCCCTTCCTCTAAGACGTACCTTCCGGATTACAAACGCTTGCGTTTACCGTACCCTCTGTGGAGCCACTCTTTTCCAGCTGCCTTTGAATCTCCCGTTCTTCCTGCGAGAACAGCAACTCCCTGTTGTACCGATAATACCGCTCACACTCATATTCCTGCAGAAACCTTATGCTATAAAATCCGGTATTCAGCTCTGTCACAAACAACACCATCTCCTGGCCTCTGGCAAATGCTGCTTCCATAAAATCAAAAGCATGCTCCAGCTTTTGTCCCGCCTCTGCAAACATCGCTTCATAGTCATCGCTTTCTTTGCCGAACAGCTCCTGCAGCCGCTTCCACATGGCCTCCGCGCACAAAAAATCCTCATTTTTCAGAGTCTGCAGCTTTCGTTCCAGCGCCTCAGTTGCCTCCCGGCAGACCGAAAGCTCTCTCCTGGAAAGCAAACCGTTTTCCTGCCTCTGCTCCCATTCCCTGCGAAAATCCTCCGTCATTCCGGAAAATGCACCGATCACCTGATCCTTTGGCTCCTCTCCTGGCCTTTTGGGCTCCAATCCTCCCTCACTCTCAAAGGCACCCTGGCTCTGCAATTCCCTCAGCTTTTTCCTCTGCAGCTCCAGCCGTTCCTCCGCCTGACAAATTCTTCTAAACTGCTCATTCAGTCCGGAAAACAGCAGGCCGATCACACTGACCCGTTCGTCAAAAGCCGCACGCTCAAGCTTTTCATACACCCCTGGCCTTATCTGTCCGTTTAGAATCCCCTCTACCTGATAGTCCTCCTGATACTTCCGGTAAAGCTCCAGATAGCTGGCAAAATCTCTGGCAATCTTCGGGAACTGGATATATTCTGACACAATCTCCCGGTCTGCCGCAAGACCTAACTGCCCATAGACTTCAATCAGCTGAGAAAGGTCCTCCCAACCCCGGGGAGTTGCAAACAATTTCCCGTCCACTGTCGTCTCAATCCGGCAGAAGTTCTGCTGCCGCACACTCAGATAAGAACAGATCGCCGGATGGACTCCTGCCTGCAGGGCATATTCCTTCCAAACCTCAAAATCCGGTTCCACATCAATCCTGCGGATCCGATCCAGTGTCACAATATCAAATTCCCGCACCGATTTGTTGTATTCCGGCGGATTCCCTGCTGCCACAATGATCCATCCCTCCGGGATTCGATGACTGCCAAAGCTTTTTCCCTGCAGAAACTGCAGCATCGTCGGCGCCAGAGTCTCCGAAACACAGTTGATCTCATCGATGAACAAAATCCCCTCCGACAGACCTGTCTTACTGATTTTATCATAGACAGACGCCACAATCTCGCTCATCGTATATTCCGTGGCACTGTATTCCCTCCCGCCGAACATTTTCTGCTCAATAAGCGGCAGGCCGATAGCGCTCTGACGGGTATGATGCGTGATAGTATAGGCCACCAGCCCGATCTGGCATTCCTGAGATATCTGCTCCATGATCTGGGTCTTACCCACTCCGGGCGGCCCGATCAGGAGGATCGGCCGCTGACGGATCGCCGGCATTACATAATCCCCATAATCATCCTTCATCAGATAAGCCCGGATGCTGTCCTTAATTTCCTGTTTCGCTCGTTTGATGTTCATAACTTCTTGTCTCCTGCCTTTTCTTTTGCTGCTGTCGCGGCTGATTTCCCATGCTTTTCTTTTGTCGCTGCCTCGGCTGGTTTCCCATATGCTTCCTTTGCGGATTCCGGCGCGGATCCCGTCAGCTGTCCTGGCTCCAGTATCAGCTTCATTGCCCAGGGCGGCACGGAAATGTCGGTATACTGATCCTTCACAAAGATAAATACGGTGTCATACACCGGCTTTTTCACCGGATAAATCCCCTCGCCGTCTGTAAAATACAAAAGCCCCCGCAATCGGTGAAACATCCCCTGCCGAACCATACGGTTCACATACTCAAAGGCCGGTCTGAAGTCCGTCCCTCCCTGGCCGATTATCACAAAGTTCTCCATATATGCCTTCATCTCCTCCTGGCTGGCAATCCGGCAATCCTGCCGGATCTGCTCATCACACTGAAGGATATGAATATTGGTCTTTTTAAAATAACTGTCCGTCTCACACAGCACATCATAGGTTTCCTCCAAAAACCGCCGGACCAGCTCTCCCGAACAGGACATGGAGGTATCAATCACAATCACAAAGTCTTCAATCCGGCTGATCTCTTTCGATTCCAGCGGCTCCACCAACGGCATATTGCCGTACAGTGATATGCCATAGCTGTAGAACCCATAATCAAAGGAATCCGGATCCACCTGCATCTCTTCCTTCCACACAGAAAATTTCCTCAGAAACTGCCGGTAATCATAGCGTTCCCTGTTCTCCACCTGCACATGCTCCAAAAGGCTTTTCGAATCTTCATTCTGCTGGTTACCTATGGTCTCCATCTCTGTCTGCATCCGTTCCCGGTTCCGGCTCCACTGATTCTGCCTGGTGATACAGCGCTTCGGATCCTCATCCGGCAGCTCCCAGTACTGATGGCTGTCCACAGTAAACTCTGCTTCCAGCCGTTCTTTCTGCTCAGAAGACAGCTCCGTCTCCTGAAGGATGTGAAAGACACCCTCAGCATTCATCACCGACAGCTGCTTTTTCATCCTCCCATACCAGTCCTGCCGGTATAGAGATAACGGATGATGGATACAGCGCAGATACAATCCGTCAATCACAGACTCCACCGCAATATCACATGCCAGATTCCAGTCCCTCATCTCCCTCCTGCCCCGGGTATCCGGATGGCAGAACAGGCAATGCAGCACCATATGCAGATAACTGCGGTTTACCAATACCCGTCCTCTCTGAAAAAGCCTGGCAAGAGCCTCCGGACGATAATAGATGACAAAGCCATCCGTCCCCACTCCCTGGCAATCCGGCGCTGCCTCATAGCCCAGACTGCTCAATGCCACATCCAGATACAGCATGTTCATATACAGTTCATTTCTGGCATTGGAAAGAATCCTTGTACACAGCTCCACCATATTCAGCTCTTCCAGCTGACGGTGCCTTGTCGGATCGATCACTGCTTCACCTCCTCATAATTCAAAGCGTCGTCTTTTGGGAGTGGAACTCTGATGCTGAAAATTCATCAGCCAGGCTACCGCCTCCGTATCTCCTGCCTGCTGCGCCATCCGGGCCAGCTTCCGCAGCTTATCCTCCTGCTCTGCATTCTCAGAAGAATTTTCCTCTTTACTTCTCCCACCCTTCAGAACCTCCTGCACCAGCCAGGGAATTCCTCCCGGATCCACAAGGCTTCCTTCCCTCCCTGCAAGGCTATCTGCCTCAAGCATCAGCCGGGCTGCCGTCTGCCAGTGCTCTGCCACATATTCCCGGTACATCCTTTCATTCTTCTCAGTCAGGCCATAGGGATATCGCAGCCGCCCAATAGCCAGCTCCGCCACCAATGCCTCCGGCTCCTGAACCTTTGCATGGCAAAACAGCTCATCATAGCTCTGATATGGAAACTGCGTTCCCGAAAAACAGTAACGATACCGGTGTCCGCAGCCATGAGTTTCAATATACAGAATCCGGGCTGGTGTATTTTCCACAGATTCCTCAAAATATTCCGGAAAGATCAGCCGGGCCTCCCTCCCACTCCCCGCCAGATGGATCCGCACCCGCAAGGTCTGCCGCAGCTCAGACAGCAAATCCTTCAGGCATGATTTCTCCCCCTCAAAAAGAGTAAAATCCAAAAGCTCCACACCACCCGCCCCCGCGAACAAGCCTGCTCCCAGATCCAGGATCCTGCTGCCGCAAAAAATCCGCCGCAATTGCCCGCAATTATAAAATGCGTAAGCGCCGATCTTCTTAAGCCGCACTGGCAGATGCAGCTCCTCTACATCGCTTCCGGCCAGTGCATACGCTCCCAGGCTGGTCACCGGATATCCGCCGATATTTTCCGGAATCACTGTCAATGTCTTCGGTCTCCTCACCTTATCAATCCTTGCCGTACCCTTTTCTATCGTATATACAAATTCTTCATCCATTTCTCAGTCTCCCATCTTCCCCTATTATATATCATTTTCCGATTTTATAAATCAAAAATTACTGCAATTCCAGTTTTACCTTTTCAAAACTGATTTTCCGATGTAAAATAGAAAAAAGTTTTCTGAGGTGAAAAAATGTCTCTTATCAATGATCTGAAAAACGCATCGCAGCTTACCGAACGGGAGAACGATATCCGCTCTTATATTCTCAGCCATCCGGAATATATTGTCAATATGTCCTGTCAGAGTGTCGGAAAGGCCACCTTCACCAGCGCCTCCTCCGTCACCCGTTTTTGCCAAAAATTCGGATGCAAGGGCTACCCGGATTTTAAGGTGCGCTTCTTAAGTGACATAAAGAGCGGGAAGCTTTTGGATGATCCTGCTTCCGTCCAGCTATCCGAACGTGAAAACATGGTAACACTCCTGAAAAAAGTCAGCGAGGTACAAGCTCAGGCTCTGGATGCAACCCAAAAGGCCCTCTCTCTGTCCCGGCTGCTGCGAATCCGTCAGCTTTTGCTGGAACATCCCTGTATTGATTTCTATGCCTATGACACCAACATTCACCTGGCCCGCTACGCCGTCAGCCAGTTTTTCCATGCCGGGAAAATCGCTGCCGTCTACTCAGAGACAGATATTCAGGTTCTGAATACACTCATTGCATCAGAGGGGCATCTGGCTGTCCTCATCAGTCACACGGGCGAAAATTTCAAGCTGATCGAATTGACCCGCCTGCTGCGCCGGAGCGGAACAAAGACCATCATCATTACCTCCGGAAAAGAAACCACGCTGGGAAAAATGGCTGATGAGTTTTTATACGCCCCACGCCCTGCTACCATTGGCGAGGTGGAAACCGACAAATTATCCATTCCCACCTTTTTCACTGCCGCCAAATACCTGCTGGATCTGTTGTTCTCTATCGCATTCAGCGCTCAGTATACGGAAAATATGTCCCTGAATCATCGTTACGACACCATTGGTGCTGCTACCTTCTGGGAATTGAACGAGTCTGGCTAGGAATGAAAGAGTTTTTCATCCAAACCGCAAAAAAACAGACTTTTTTTGCAAAGCGCCACCAACCGCGCCTCCACCTCTTGCGGCAGGCTGCTTTATCGTGTAAGATAACACCAACAAAGCGGCAGCCGCATTACTCCCGACGGGGAGCCCACAGATTGGAGGAAAAAATATGGCATCCACAAAAGTCCGCGATTACGCCAGACTGGCCGCCGATATCAAAGAGCAAGTTGGCGAGAGCAACATCATCAGCGCAGCCCATTGCGCCACCAGGCTTCGTCTGGTACTAAAGGAATCTCCCTCTGCCGAGGTTACCAGACGCATTTCTGAAATGCCTGCGGTTATCCAGGTAGTAGAGAAAGGCGGTCAGTACCAGATCGTCATCGGTACACACGCCAAAGACGTCTATGAAGAATTGACCAAGATTATGAAAATTGATGAATCTTCCCAGGCGGAAATCAGGCAAGGCATCTTTGCCCGGATCATTGCCACGATGTCGGCAGTATTCGCACCCTTTGTTTATATTCTGGCTGCTGCCGGGCTGGTACAGGGTGCGCTGATTATCATCACACAGCTTGCCCCCGCTTTCACCGAAACAGGCACCTATTCTGTACTTAATTTCATCTCCTGGACACCCTTTACCTTCCTGCCTGTCATGATTGCAGTGACGGCCTCCAGGCACTTCAAGTGCAATACTTATATTGCGATGTGGTGCTGTCTGGCCCTGGTCAACGCCGACTGGGGAGCGATTGCTGCCCGCATTGCCGGGGGTGAGGCTGTAAGATTTCTGGCTTTTCCCATGGCGCAGACCACCTATACCTCTACCGTACTGCCGCCTCTGTTTCTGGTGCTGGTGTTAGCTTATCTGGAACATTTTCTGGATAAGCACCTGCCTGATGTAGTAAAAGCCATCGGTGTTCCCTTCCTGTGCGCTATCATTATGGTCCCGCTTACGATTCTGGTAATTGGCCCCGTCTCTGATGCGGCGGCCAACGGCATCGCTGTGGCCTACAACTACCTGGCACATACGGTCCCGGCCATTGCCGGCGCCCTGGTCGGCGGCATCTGGGAAGTGTTCGTCATTTTCGGTGTCCACTGGGGTGTTACGCCTATGAATATCGCCAACTTTAATGCGAATGGCTGTGACACCTTCCAGGCATTCCAGACCTGCGCTGTTGTTGCTCAGGCCGCCGCCTGCTTCGGTGTCGTACTGAAAACAAAAAAGCAGGAGATGAAACGGGTTGCCTTTTCCTCTGGATTAACGGGTGTGTTTGGCATTACGGAACCCGCTATTTACGGCGTAACCCTGAGTCTGAAAAAGCCATTTGTCTGCGGCTGTATTGGCGGAGCCATCGGCGCGGTCATCATCAGCCTGTTCGGCACCCAGTATTACGCCTATGCCGGCTTACCCGGCCTGCTCACTACGGTAAATGCTATCAGCAGCTCGAATCCCTTATCTTTCCCCGGCATGATGATCGGCACCCTGGCTACCATCATCATTACGATCGGTCTGGTAATGATCGTGGGCTGTGATGAGAAGACCCCGGCTGCCGTTCCCGAAGGCGAATACCGCACAGCCGTTGAACCAGTGAACAAAGCTGCCTCCATGACCGGAGCCATTACCATCTGCTCTCCCTTAAACGGTCAGGTCATGTCCCACACTGCTGTTAATGACCCCACCTTTGCCGGAGGCATTTTGGGCCGCGGCGCGGCGATCATCCCTGAGGATGGCCGGCTGTATGCCCCCTTTGACTGTACGGTATTTAATGTGACAGATACCAGACACGCAATCAGCCTGGTTGGCCCCGGCGGGATTGAGATGATTATTCATATCGGTCTGGATACGGTGGAATTGGCGGGCAGGTGTTTCTCTTCAAAGGTCAGTGACGGCGATGTTGTCAAAACCGGCGAACTGCTTATTGAATTTGACCTGGACGAGATTAAAAAGAAGTATGACACCATCACTCCCATTCTGGTAACTAATGCAGATAACTACACTGCCATAGAACTGCTGAAGGAAGGTCAGACTGTCCGGGTAGGTGAACCGATTCTGACTGTCAGACAGTAAAACAGAAAGGAGATATATTCGGATGAGTTTACCCAATGATTTTATGTGGGGCGGGGCGGTCTCGGCTCACCAGCTGGAGGGTGCCTGGAATGAGGACGGAAAGGGAATCAGCGTTTCCGATGTTCTTACTGGTGGAAGCGCCGGCGTACTTCGCCGGATCACAGACGGTATCCTGCCTGATGAACATTATCCCAACCATGAGGGAATTGATTTCTACCACACCTTTCGGGAAGACATCGCCCTGATGGCGGAAATGGGTTTTCGGTGCTTCCGCACCTCCATCGCCTGGACCCGTATTTTTCCCAATGGAGATGACGCCGAGCCCAATGAAGCCGGTCTCAAATTTTATGACGAGCTGTTTGATGAGTTATTAAAATATCATATCGAGCCGGTGGTCACCCTCTCTCATTTTGAAATGCCATACCATCTCGCCAGCCATCATAATGGCTGGCTGAGCCGGTACACCCTGGACTGTTTTGTCCGCTACGCTTCCACCGTTATGGAGCGGTACAAAGATAAGGTCAAATACTGGATGACCTTCAACGAGATCAACAACCAGAGCAATACCGCCGCCGACATCTTTGGCTGGACCTGCTCCGGAGTTCGCTTTTCTTCGTGTGAGCGACCCCAGGAGGCCATGTATCAGGCAGCCCATCACCAGTTCGTGGCCGGAGCTCTGGCGGTAATAAAAGGCCACGCGATTAACCCGGATTTCAAGATTGGCTGCATGTGCGCCTGGGTTCCCTTTTACCCTTATTCCTGTGATCCCAATGACGTCATGACCTCCGTTGAATGTATGCATGAGCGGTTCTACTTCTCTGATGTCCAGGTTCGGGGACACTATCCCGCTTTCGCCAGAAGAGAGTGGGAACGCAAGGATTATCATATCCACATGGAGCCGGAAGACGAGGGTATCCTGGCCGCGGGCAAGGTAGACTACATCGGTTTCAGCTACTATATGTCCAACGCAGTCAGAGCCAATGTGGTCAAGGATACCGGCGCCAGTCTGGACGGCAGCTCCCCCAACTCCGTGCCCAATCCCTATGTGGACAAGAGCGACTGGGGCTGGCAGATTGATCCCGTGGGCCTGCGGTATTCGCTAGTAACGCTGTATGAACGGTACGAGATTCCGCTGTTTATCGTAGAAAACGGCTTTGGCGCTATTGACACACTGGAAAAGGACGGCTCCTGCCATGATCCTTACCGCGTCGATTATCTGAAAGCCCATATCGAGCAGATGAAAAAGGCAGTGGAAGAAGACGGAGTGGAGCTGATGGGTTATACCCCATGGGGCTGCATCGACCTGGTATCCTTTACTACAGGCGAACTGAAAAAACGCTACGGCTTTCTCTACGTAGATCAAAATGATGATGGAACCGGAAGCAGAAAACGTTATAAAAAGGACTCCTTCACCTGGTTCCAGAAGGTTATCGCATCTAACGGAGAGGACATGTAAACATCCTTCTTCTGTTGAAAACAGCCATTAAAAACCGGCGTGACCTTTGCCACGCCGGTTTTTCCGGAAATCTGTTTTCCGGAAATCTGATAGGACAGCATCCCTTTTCTGTGGATTTTATTATTCCATTCCCTGGCTGCCTGGTACAATTTCTCAAAACGCACCTTTACCTCTGGCATATCCAGATTATAAGTATCAGGATTTCCCAGTGCCAGGGACAAATCGCTCGGCCCCAGTGAAACTGCTGACAGTCCCGGGACAGAAAGAATCTCTTCCATATTGTCAAAGAATTCCGGATCCTCTGCCAGGGCAATACACAGGGTATCTTCATTTGTCTTTTTCAAAAATTCCTGGTAATTAAAATCAGCGTCACAGCCATAATGCGCGGCCCTCACATCGGAAGCTGCCCCACGCACTCCCAGCGGCGGGAACTTGGCGGCACGGATCATTTTCCGGACATCCTCCGCAGTACGGCAATGAGGCACCACTACGGCATCCGCGCCAAATTCAAACGCCTGCCGGATCATCACCTCATCATTGTATTTCACCCGGCAAATGACTCCAAGGCCGGCGCTGTTCGCCGCAGTGATCAGGTTTCTCAATTCCGTGGCAATCGGAACCGCCGTATGCTCTGTCTCCAGAAAAATAAAATCAAAGCCGCTATAACCGATCATTTCAATAATCACCGGGCTTCCGGTGAACACCCCCATGCCCATCAGGGTTTTTCCCTCTTCCAGTTTCCTTCTTATCAAATTTTCACGCATTACCATCTCTCCTTTTCTTAATTGATAAAATCTTGTGACCGCAATCCCATAAGCTTCCGTTGACGGATTGTTCCTGTTCACACCAGCAAATCCGGGATAAAGGTTACCAATGCCGGGCAATAAGTCAGCAGCATCAAAAACACAAACAGCATCACCAGCATGGGAAATATTTCTTTTATAATATCCCCTACCTTAACCCCTGAAACAGCCGAAGTTACAAACAATAATTGCCCATAAGGCGGCGAAATCATGCCAATCATCATGTTTACACAAAAGATAACTCCGAAATGAACCAGATCAATATGAAATGCCTGCACCAGGGGCAATATGATGGGAATAAATACCAGGGTAATGGTATTGGTTTCCAAAAACATACCCATAAAGATAAACAACAAATTGACCAACAGTAAAAACACATATTTGTTGGATGCCAGATTCAGCACCAGGGAACCAAACAATGCCGGTATTTTCTCACGGCCGGAAATATACTGGATCGCGGAAGCACATCCAATGGTAATTGCCACCATTCCGATTCCCTGAATCGTATCCTTTAATACCTGGAACAATGCTTTCGGGGAAATCGCCCGGTATACCAAAGCCGATACCACTAACGCATAGACCCCTGCCAATGCCCCCGCCTCTGTAGGAGTAACCACACCTGTATAAATGCAAGCCAGCAGGATAACCGGAGTCATCAATGCCGGAACTGCCTGAATGGTAAATCTGAGAAAAACACGGATCGCATACGTCGTGCCATAAGGAAGCTTTTTCTTTTTTGATACCAGAGCAATATAAAGACACAGCGCACCAGCCATTCCCATCGCCGGAATCATCCCTCCCATAAACAGCTTCCCTACCTGTGCCCCTGTCAGTGAGGAATATAACAGCATAATAATACTTGGCGGGAATATGGGGCTCAAGGTTGCCGAAGCTGCGGTAACTGCACAGGAAAATGCCGGATCATATCCTTTTTTTCTCATTTCGGCAATTTCCATATTGCCAAGGCCAGAGGCGTCAGCGGATGCAGAACCTGACATTCCGGCAAATATCAAAGAGGCTAAAACATTCACATGTGCCAGTCCCCCGCGGAAACGCCCAACAATGCCATCTGTAAAATCAAATATCTTTTCCGTGATCCTTCCGCTGTTCATTACATTGGCTGTAAACAAAAACAGGGGAACTGCAATTAAAATATAGTTTGAGTAATAAAGATTCAACACCCCGGTTGCAATGATCTTCAAATTTCCGCCGGTAATCATCATATAGATGACTCCCATGGACAGCATGCCGATCCCGACAGGTAAACGGAATACCAGAATCACTGCCAACATAATGAAGAAAATAATCACACCAACATTCACCTGGCTCCCCCCTTTTCCTTCCCACCTGCCAGAAGCAAGATATCCTTTATCAGATCCCGCAGGGCATAAAGCATCACACTGCCGATGAACCATAAAATCGGAGCATAATAAAAGCTTAAAGGCAGCTGTAAAGCCGGACTGATTGTTTTCAGATGAACAATATACCGGTACGTAGGTCCCAGAAGACAGGCAAAGGGAACCACAATGAGCAGATTCGATATCACCCGCATCAGGCACTGGATCCGGGGATTCATCATATCATAAACAATACTGAATCTTACATGCTTGTCTTTGCGCATCACATAAGACGCGGCCAGCAAAACAGTCCAGATATAACACCCCAGCTCCACATCCGTTGCCCAGCCACAGGGCCTTCCCAGAATGTATCTGGAAAATACAGACCAGGCAAAGGTTAAAAACAGAATGCCAAACGCTGTCAGCGGAAGGTAAAGTTCAACCAGATCCAGGAAAAAAACAACTGCTTTTTTCAACGAATTCCCTCCTTGATTTGTCTGTAAAGCTCCATATCCCAATACTGTGCATCCTCGCTGTTCAGATAATATTCCTGCGCATATTCGCGGAATGCGGTCAGATCCGGCTCCTGAATCGTAATTTTGTATTTTTCTTCGCATTCCTTTAATATCTCAGATTCCTTTTCCAGAATTTCCGAATCGTTTTTATCAATGGCATCTGTAATAATCTCTGTCAGTGTCTCCTTCTGCTTCTCACTTAACGAGTCCCACACCTCTCCGGCCACGCATACCAGATTGAAGGTATATTGATGCTCCGTCTTCACAATTGTTTTGGTTACCTCCTGAAAGGAGTTGGAATATTTCAAAAAAACGTATCCCCCCTTCCGCCAACGCCCTTGCCACAGGCCCTGCTTCTGTTTTGGGCACTCCCCGGAATATGGCAATCAGCTTGCTGTCCCATAACTGTATAAGTGCATTTTTAGTATCCATCTTCTCCTCCATTTTTCTCTGTCTCTGGCCATCTAAGAGCAAAAAATAATCCCGGGAAAGCAAATTATACAAGTTTTATGTGATTTTCTCAAAATTTATATTC
The DNA here is from genome assembly GCA_910575255.1 of Lachnospiraceae bacterium. Taxonomy (GTDB): domain Bacteria; phylum Bacillota; class Clostridia; order Lachnospirales; family Lachnospiraceae; genus Brotaphodocola. Next base: position 46,540 of record CAJTEM010000009.1, read on the forward strand.
AACTTGTCTTATTTACTTGCATATATTATACTAACTATATATCAAAATTACCAACACAAAAAATTAAACGATTTGATTAGAAAAACTGATCGGTAAAGGAGTCAGGATGAATACACGGCAGATCGAATATATTCTTGCTATTGCAGAGGAAAAGAACATGCAACGGGCTGCGGAACGACTGTTTGTTACACAATCTACCCTAAGCCAGACATTAATCAAGCTGGAAAGGGAACTGGGCTGCCAGCTGTTTGTACGGAATTCACGGGAAATGACCTTAACCCAGGCCGGACAGGCTTATGTAAATGGCGGGCAAAAAATACTCGGTATCAAGGAAGACACCTATCAGACCATCCACGCATTGAAAAATCAGCACCAGCGAATTTATCGGATCGGGATTTCCAGCCATTCCAGTATGGAGCGATTTCTGATGGTATCCGGAGAATTACAAAAGGTCTGGCAGGACATTGAAATATATGCAATTGAGGATCATTACAAAAATTTAATCAACAAACTTTCAAAAAAGGAATTGCAGCTGATTATCATCACATGGGGATCCCTTTCCGATATTCCCTCTCCCTATAAGGTAATCAAAAAAGAGGAGATTAAGCTGGTGGCCCCGGCTGACTGGCATCCCAGACAAAGCAGCTCGGAAAGTCCGTCTGTCACCTGGGAACAGTTAAGTGAGGAACGGCTTATCTTACCTCCCCAGGGTTCTACGGTACGCAGCATTGCTGACAGTATGCTCTCCCGGTTTAGTTTTTATCCCCGCATCACATACGAAACCGGCAACATTGAGACTACATTAATGATTGTACAGCAAAAACGCGGCCTTGGTTTTCTGCCGGAAAATTTATTGCCGCAAAATACGAGCCATTGCTTTTATAGTCTTGACCCTCCTTTCATCCGTTATCAGGTAATCGTCTATAACCAGGAAGCAGAACAAGATGAAATCCTGCAACAGTTTATTGCCCTGTCCGTTTCTCCGGATCTGTTGTTGTAAACGCAGTCACGCGGCATCCCTTCCCGGACAGTCAGCGCAAAAATCAGCATCATGACCATATCATCCGGGTAAAACCCGGGACATTTTCTTCCTACTCTAATAAATGCGGGAACGCCTGCGCGCTCCCGCATATATTACAGTAAAGCCCTGTAAAGGAAAACGAACCACTATGCCGAATCCACATCCGACTCCCCGTCTCGCCTTTGTCCATCTTCTCGAGGAGAATCGCCCGCAGGCCATTGCCTGGCTTCAGGGTGGTTCTGCTTATTCGCAGATCAGCGGACTGGTAAAATTCTATGAGACCCCCTACGGCGGAGTCCTTATTGAAACCGAGATCTTCAACCTTCCGGGAATTACGGTTCCCGGAAGCACCGGTTTCTATGCTCTCCATATTCATGAATACGATGATTGCTCAGAAGATTTTTCCCGAACCGGCGACCATTACAATCCAGATGCCAGGCCTCATCCCCAACATGCCGGTGACCTGCTCCCGCTTTTAGGCAACCAGGGCTATGCCTGGGAAGTCTTCTATGACAAACGCTTTCAGATCCGGGATATCCTCAACCGCTCTGTTGTGATTCACGCCAATCGGGATGATTTCACCACACAGCCCTCTGGCGATGCCGGACAGAAGATTGCCTGCGGCATCATCCGAAGCAATCATACCTGACAATAGTTGAAATACCGTTTTCATAAAAGTGCCTAATCGGTATATTGACATGTTTACCCGGTCTCTTGAGGCCTCCGGTCATATGCTCTTCCTTGTACTGTGCTTACCGCAAAAACAGTTGTACCCAGTAGTCAACACCTGCACTGTTCTGATAATGTCCGACGGCAATCGAGGTAAAACCAGTATTCAGAATATTGGCCCGATGGCCGGAGCTGTTCATCCAGTCTTTCATCACCAGCGCCGGTGTTTTCTGTCCATATGCAATGTTTTCTCCTGACGACTGGAAACTGATTCCCGCCGAGCTTAATGCCGTGGAGAAATTACTGCCGTTGGGACGGGTATGAGAAAAACTTTGCTCAATCTCCTTTGCCCGCAAAAGCGCAGCGCTTTCTGCCTTTGTATGTACCTTGAGGGAAGGCAATCCCGCTTTTGCCCGCTCTTCATTCACCAGACGGACCACCTCGTCTGCGTAGGCATCCTGGCTTCCGCCCAAATCCGGGATTTCGGGTTCATCCGGAATGACTGGCTTGTCCGGAATAACCGGTTTATCCGGGATCTCCGGTTTGTCAGGAATCTCCGGCTTGTCCGGGATCTCCGGTTTGTCAGGAATCTCCGGCTTGTCCGGGATCTCCGGTTTGTCAGGAATCTCTGGCTTGTCCGGGATCTCTGGTCTGTTCCAGCAGTCCGAATCATTTCCCCCGATGCCGATTCCCGGAAAACAGTCCTCAAAAGAATCGAATCCAGGGCAGCTGCTTCCCCCGTTTCCGGATGACGAACCGCCAAAGCAGTTGTTTCCCCCAAAGTTCCAGGAAGGCGAACCGCCAGAGCAGCTTCCCCCAAAGAAAGAATTCCCGGAATTGCTGCCCCCCTGGCCATTCCAGGCGTCATTTCCCGGGCAGGAGCCTCCCCGGCTGCCCTGCAGCTGTCCCAGCATATCTTTTAAGTCTCCCAGGCTGCCTCCTCCAATCACTACTGTTCTTCCTCCAGGAAGGTTACAGGTGCCGGCATTCGCTGCATAAACAGTATTCGTCATAGCTCCTGCTGCCAAGACAGCGATTGCACATCGGTAGATTGTCTTTTTTTTCATGCCTTGTCATCCTTTCTGATTTTCCATGGTTTGCTGAATGATTTCCTAAATGTTACAAATCTGTTACAAAGCCATCATAACACATAATTCATGGAAAATAACTAGGAGATAGATGGCAGAACCTGCAGCACCTTCCAGAAAAGGCAAAAAAAGAAACCGAATCCAAAAATCGGAATTCGGTTTCTTTTTGCTGATTCTTTACTTCTGCTTTGAATACAATGCTTTGGAACTCACCCCCGGCAGCCGTCCCAGCTTGCCGGACACAGCACTGATCACATCTGCGGGAGCATCCAGAACCACACTGATGATATTCACCTGCTTTTCCCGGTAGGGCAGCCCCATACGCCCGATCACATAATCGCTGTACTGGTGAAGGATCTCATTTACCAATCCTGCTGCCTCCAGCCTCTCGACAATAATCCCAACCACAGCAATCCGGCTCTCAGCCATGCTCTCCTGCTTGTCCTCTCCCATCCCCATCTCCTTTTCTGCCTTTAAGCATACATTCCCTGAAACGTATTCTCTATCTCACAATCTCCATCTCCCCGTCTGCCTCCGGCATGCTGCTGACCGGATTCTGACGGATATCCAGATATTTCAGGCCTTCCACCTGATTCAGCGGAGCCAGATCCGTCACATAATTATTGTTCAGGCTCAGCCGCGTAAGCTTTTTCAAATCCGAGGCAAACTGAATATTGGTCAGCTGATTTCCATCCAGATCAAGTTCCTCCAGATTAGGATAAAGCTTCAGAAATCCGGTATGCTCATCCATTGTCACATCATCATACCAGATATCCGTCATCCCCAAATTCGATTCCACATGGAAATTCTTTTTCAGGCTGACATTTTTAAGCTGCAGCTTTCTCAGTGACGGATTCTCCTGCAGCTGGCCAAAATCAATCTCAAACATACTGTCATTCAGATACAGCTCCTCCAGGCCGGCATGGTTCAGCGCATGGGAAATATCCCCATAAATCTCCGTCTTGCGTCCGTAACCACTCCAGCCGCTCCCGTCGCTGGCACCGCACAGATCCAGATATTTCAGACCAGTCATCCCATCCAGGAAGCGGACATCCTTAAGTGGCGTGGAATACGTCCAGACCGAATAACAAGCCAGACGGGAAAGCTTTGTCAGCGATGAGATTGACCGGATCTCATCGATATTACACCCATGGATAGACAAAGTCTTCAGATTCGTCAGGCGTCCCAGGGGAGCCACAGATATCAGGCCGCTCACATCCAGCTCCTCCAGCCGGCTAAGGGCCGACAGATCCGGATCCGGCTGGGAGGTGTACTTATCCAGTTTCAGTGACTGAAGACCCGACAATGCGGAAAGAAATTCATAATCTTTAAGGGAAGAATTATCCTCCAGGCTCAGAAATGTCAGCTGCGGGAAATCCGCCAACGGTTCCATGCTGATAGCCTCCGTCTCCTTCAGGGACAGTTCCGTAAGGCTGGTAAGCGGCTTCAGGAAACTGACCTCCCGGATAGCCTCTGACTTCAGATCGAGCTTTTCCAGACCTGTGAGCACAGACAGCGCCGAATAATCGGTCATGCTGTGGGTCTCTTCCTGCGAAAAAGAATCACCGCTATCCACCTTTTCCACGATCTTCAGAGAACGCAGCTTCCCCAGTGCAGCCAACTGCCGCAGGTCAGGCGCCATCACATCCTCCAGAGCTAAAATCTCCAGGTTTTCAAAACCTGACAGCCCTTCCAGACTCTCCGGCCCATCCATCCGCAGCTCCACCAGCTGTTCCGGCTCCAGCCACTGTGCCAGTTCCGCCGGACTTCCTCCATGACAGGACAACCCCTTCAGCTTCTTAAGCTTTCCCAAAACCGCTCCGTCTGCCCAGCGATAAGACAGCTCCAGCTTCTCCAGATTCGGAAAATTGGCCAGGTCATCCGTATCCCAGTCCTTCGGCTCAAGACCTGCTGACTGTACTGCCGCCAGCCCTTCCCCGTAAGGATCCCCGAAGCTAAAATCCACAAAAAAGGTATCCCTGGTATTACGAATGCTTAAGTAGCGCAGCCTTTGAAGTTCCTCTGCCGTAACCATATCTGCTGTCTTTCCATAGATCCCCTCAATCAGCTCCTCATAAAACGGTGAACAGGCCGATGTATACTCCTCTTCTTCCTCAGCTGCCGGCACCGACGCCGACAAGTAACGATAGCTCTGAGCCGGCGCAAGTATATCCCGGCTGATGATCCCTGCCCCGATCAGGAACAAAAATCCCGCTCCGGCAAAGATCAGCGTCGCCCATACAGCTGATACAGCGCCTGAGAAATCCTTCCGGCTGTTCCCACTGCCGGGGGATTCGATGTGCTGATGCACATGGTAATTGATCACCCGGTCATCCTCCAGAATATACTGGCTTTTGCAGTACTCGCAGGCAACGATTTTGGTGTTCCCCTCCACCGGCATCAGGCGTCCGCCGCAGTTCGGACATTTCAGGTCTACAAACTTCATGACACTCTGTCTTCTCCCTTAGTTCTAAAGAGCCTGCCGAATCTTCTCTGCAATCTCCTCATACTCTGCATCTGTCAAAAGCACCTTGCCCGGATTCATCTCAAACACGCCGCCCCACTCCGGTCCGCCTTCATACTTGGGTACCAGATGCATATGCAGATGGCATCCGGTGTCGCCATAAGCGCCGTAATTCACCTTGTTCGGCCGATATACCTTGTGAATCGCTCTTGCCGCCTTTGCCACATCTGCAAAAAATGCATTCCGCTCCTCGTCTGTCAGCTCGATCATCTCACTGATATGCTTGTCATGAGCCAGAATCAAACGCCCCGGATGGCTCTGCTCCTTGAACACATACAAAAATCCGGTATCCATCTTACAGATCGGATAAGCAAACTTCGCCACCAGCTCGCCTTGCATACAATACGCGCAATTCACATCTTTCATAATCCATACCTTCTCTTTCTTAAAATATAGATAACGACAGGTTCCATTTCTCTTATTTTACCCTTTTTATTTCCGCAGCGCAAGCTATACTTTTAATATTACACAGCTCATTTCCCCGGCTGTTACTTTCCGCAGACAATGACATTAACTCAAGCTGTCGCAAAAGGTACGCCTTGGAACAAGGGGAGAGAGGCCGCCGGGAATGGTCTGCTACTTTCTCCAGTTTCGAGATCAAGAATTCCTAAAATTTCTGATTTTTGCTAAAAACGAAACGAAAATTCACAAACTCGCTCCGCTCAAACAGTGTGAATTTTCGTTTCAACGCAAAACTCAGAAATTTAAGGACTTCTAAATCTCTGCAAAGTCAAAATCCGCAGACCATTCCCGGCGGCCTCTCTCCCCTTGTTCCAAGGCTGAATATCCCTTTCTCCGAAAACCATAATCCAGACAATCCTTTTCCAAAGTGCTTTTTCCGAAATCTTCCTCCCGAAAATACAGCTTACTGACACTGTCTCACAGAAATAATTTCTTAGAAACTGATAGCCACCAGCTCTGGAAAAAGGGTTCCCCGGATTGCGTTTGCAGGATGCCTAGAAACTCTTAGCTCGCAGGAATCTGCGTCAGGAACAAAAATACAGCTGTCTGAGCGAAGCGAGTTCTGTATTTTTGTTCCTGCTTTTAGCAGATTCCTGCAAGCTTAGAGTTTCTGCATCCGAAACTCGCAATCCGGAGAACCCTTTTTCCAGAGCGTGCCTCTCGGAACCTCTCAGAACCTCCCGGAACCTCCGTCCTTTTTATGCAGCCTTCGCTTCTCCCTGCCCTGCTGCCTCTGCCTTCGGTTTATCCGGCTTCTTCCACGCATGCATTGCCAATGCCAGCGCAATCACGCCGTAGGACACAAACACGCGGAAATACTCACCGATTACCGGATCCCCGAACAGCTCCTTACCTGCCAGCGGCGATACGATAAACAGGGTGTGGAACAGCACAATTCCCAGAAGGGCCTGCTTATTCGTGGCCTTCTGCACAGAAGCGCCGCCTACCAGCAATGCCGCAATCGCAAACTGTCCCACCTGTGTATGCGCGCCATAGGTAGAGATCGTACCCACATTCTGCAGGAATATCAGCTGCCCCCAACTCGCAAGCACGGTCGAAAAAATCATGGCAATGATACGGGTCTTGTCCACATCAATGCCTGCCGCATTCGCCACCACACGGCTTTGCCCGACGGTCCTCATATTCTGCCCCAGACGGGTCTTCATCAGAATATTGTTGAAAATGCAGAGTGCGCCGATACAGAGATATGTCATCACGGGCAGTTTCACAACAATCAGCACATTATAAATCGTCGGCACATAGGTCAGTGCGTAGACAACTGCCGCCAATATCACATTGACGCCTGCCTTCAGCGGCTTAAAGGTTCCCGGACCTGCTTCCTCGCCGCCCTTCTTTGCCTGCAGCTTCCATTTCACAAAGCCGTACAGCTGCCAGAGAACAGTACCCAGGCATCCCAGCTCCACTGCCGATAACAACAGCAGACGGTCAGCCGCCAGGAACCGCTCCACCGGCCCGATATAGGTCAGGGCATAGATCACCACCGCTGCCACAGCCCTGGCTCCCACAGACTTCCAGTCCACGGTCTGCTTCTTCGCCAGCTTGACAATCACGGAACACGCCATAATAATCAGCATCAGATAAAAGCCCAGCTCCACAATCGTCAGCATCGGAATCGTATCCAGAGCATATTTTACGGTATCCTTCAGATCAATGGTATTCTTGACCCCGATGCCGGTCGGGATCATCAGGGTGGAATTGTTCATCTTGATCACGCCGCCGAAGATAAACAGAAATACCAGCTGATAGATACCATCTGCAAAATATCCCAGCACCAGACCACCGATCATCTCATTGCCCTTCATATAGTTAAACAGTTTTCCTACCAGAAAACCAAAGAACACGGCAAAGGGTGTCGCCAGCACCACGGTAAGCAAGAAGCCGGAGATCCCGGTCAATCCCCAGTACGTGGTCAGAAAGATCGCCAGCTGTGCCGCCATAGCGCCGATAACAATACCAAAATTCAGTCCCATTCCGGCAATAACCGGAATGATCAGGGACAGCACAATAAAGGAATTCCGGGCAATACGGGTGAACAACTCCGAAACCACAAACGTCAGTGGCTGCTTGGAAAAATATGTCGCCAGCACACAGAGGATCAGGAACAAAAATACCACCATATTATGAAACAGAAAATCCGTTACTTTTTTATTCACGTCCGCTGCCTCCTTTCACCTGGCTGAGCGCATATATGATAATTCCGTTGGAGATAATCAGACGTGCGACCTCGGACAGGTTGCTCTCTGGAATGAACTGATTCGCCACCGGCAATCCCAACGCCAGAATCCCCTGGAACAGAAAGGTACCGATCAGCACATGCGTAATCCGTGCCCGCTTGGGACTGGCCCCGCCGATCAGCACAGCCGCCACGGAAGTAAAGCCCATCATCATCGGGCCGTTATACAGCTGCATAAAGCCAAAGCCCTGGGCATATACCAGGATTCCCACTGCTGCCAGCACCGTAGACAAGGTAGTCCCGATCAGGCGCATCTTATTAACATTGATGCCTGCTGCTTTGGCAAACATGGGATTCGCCCCTGCCGCGCTCATCGCTATCCCTGTCTTGGAATGCATAAACAGCCATACCAGAAAACACATCAGGAAGAAAAAGAGCAAAAGCCCCGTGGGAATCGTAAGGTTTCCAATATTAAAGGCCAACGTTTTGTTCATCACATTGCTGTAGGAAGAGGCCAGAGAAATCGTATTACGAAGCCCCTTTCCTGCATTCGGCCAGATCAATTCCCCATCCGTAAAGGGCAGCAGCATCCACCACATATTCATGAACGCAATGATAGAAAATCCCACATACGTAGTCACAGTCATCTCGGATCCCTTTACACGGTTTAACAGCTGGCCATACAAATAGCCGATCACAGTGGCCAGTACCACCCCAATCAGAATAGCTGCCAGAATCGCAACCCACATAGCAAACAAGGGGTGAATCGCAACCAGGGATGGGTTCTGGGCAATCTGCAGCTGGATCACAATCAGTCCGCCTAAAAGCCCTCCCACAATCCCCATGGAGATCCCGAAATTCAATCCGATTCCGCACTGCACAGCCGGCACCATGGCCAATGCCAGAATCCCAAACATCCCCCATCGCCGGATACAGTCACTCAACAGCTGCATCAGGTTCATGTGGAACCCCCCTGCCGCTACTACCAGAAACAGAAAGAACGACACAATAATGATACGGGGCAATCCAAACTTTTGTACCAGTGGTTTCAATGGATTACGCATCTTCCTTTCCTCCTTTCCAGGCACCTGACATCGCAAGTCCGAAATCAGCATCGGAATCATCCGGCTTCAGAATACAGGCCAGCTTTCCATCCGAAATAATCGCAATCCGATCCGAGACCGAACGCAGTTCCATCAGCTCAGAAGACACGATCACAACCGTCATACCCAGCTCTCGGTTCAGCTTCGTCAGATATTCCAGCACCAGCTTCTTCGCACCGATATCAATCCCCCTTGTCGGCTCTGACACAAACAACACCTCCGGCTCTAAGGTCAGCGCCCGGGCCAGACATACCTTCTGCTGATTGCCGCCGGACAACGCGCCTGCCGGCTGACGGATCCCGGTGCAGCGGATATCCAGTGTCTTCACCATCTCCTCCGCATGGGCATGAGCCGCCGCGGCATCATACAGCTTCATCCAGGCAACCTTTTTGAGAAATTTACCATTGGTCTGCATGGCTGAGAAAATAATATTCTGTTCAATGCTTTCGTCCAGCAGAAGCCCGACTCCCCGTCGGTCCTCAGATACAAAGGCCACCTTGTGATCCAATGCATCTCCCAACTTGCTCAGATTCAGAACCTGTCCCTGAATCTTCACCTCTCCCTCGGCCTCATAAAGCCCCATAATTCCATTCGGAATGCCCAGCTTGCCCTGGCCTGCCAGGCCGCCGATGCCGAAGATCTCTCCCTTGCGGATATCCAGGTCGATTCCCTTAACCTTTTCTCCCGGCATATTTACCCGGTAATCCTTAAGGCTCACGGCAATCTCATCCTCACGGATCGAGCGGTTGTCCGCCGTGCTGTCATCCACCAGCTTCTCCATCTTCCGTCCGATCATAAGCTCGGCAATCTCTACCACATTCGTATCCTTGATTTCTTTTCTGGCCACGAATTCTCCGTCACGCAGAATCGTCATGGAATCCGCTACTGCCATCACCTCGTCCAGACGGTGAGTGATGAAAATGATCGCAATTCCCTGAGAGGAAATCACCCGCATTGCCTCTAACAGACGATCCGCCTCTGACTCGGTCAGAACTGCCGTCGGTTCGTCAAATACCAGGATACGGATTCCGGTCTTATCCAGCTCTCTGGCAATCTCGATAAACTGCATATAGCCTACCGGCAATCCCGCAACCTTTACATATTCCTCGATCTGCAGTCCGATGGTCTTAAGCGCTTTCTTTGCATCCCGGCGCATCTGCTTAAAATCCAGTGACTCCATTGAACGTCCGAATACACGGCTGACCAGATTCGGGGTGCTGATCTCACGTCCGACCTTAATATTTTCTGTCACGGAAAATCCAGGAATCAGCATGAATTCCTGATGCACCATCCCAATCCCCATCTCCATGGCCTTCAGCGGGGTGTCAATCTGTACCGGTTCTCCGTTCACCTCTACCGTTCCTTCAAATCCTCCGGTGTTGTGAATCACCGGCATGCCAAACAGAATATTCATCAGCGTAGACTTTCCTGCACCATTCTCTCCCATCAGAGCATGGATCTCGCCGGGACGGATATGGAGCTTTACCCCTTTCAGTACCCGGTTGCCATAATATTCCTTGGCAATGTTGTCCATTTTCAGAACATAGCTTTCCTTCGCTTTTTCCAAGTCACCAACCTCTTTCTACACATATTTTGCTAAGAAACGTCGTGCTTCGTAACAGCTCAGATACCCCATGAACTATTACTGTGCTTCTTCCCTTAAATACTCCCTGTGCCATTCCCATATCTGTAAGGCACAAATCCACGCAGAAGCTTTTGAGACTCCTGAGTGAAATCCTGATATCTTTATATACAGAAAGTTCTGCCAACTGATGTCTCAAAGACTCCTGTCGGCAGAACTCCAGATACCATCACATTATTCCGTTTTCAGGAATTGTGTCACTGTTCACAATTCTTTACAGCTATGGCATTCCTGCTGGCAGATTACTCAAAGGTAACGAAATCAGACATTACCAGGAAATGATTCTCCTTGGCATTGCCGTCGTCATCCACATAGTAATCCAGGGTCATCTGAGCGCCGGGAGTGAACTGCTCTGCACACTCCTGAATGGTAGAGCGCAGCAGCGCCTCATCCAGAACCGCACCGCTTGTCTCGCCCTCAAGTACTTTCTTCGCATATTCTACACCAGCGCTGATGAACAGCATGTTACAGGGAACGCCCCAGGTAGATACGCGGCCGCCCATATTGGCCTCCGTAACCTTTGCCTGAAGCTGCTCCATCATGTAATCCACGTCAGCCTCATGGCCTGCCATATCGATATTCAGAGCAGCCGGGAAGGCATGGAACGGGGACGGGCAGCACTGCAGGCTGTAGATTGCACCATTCTCAAATACGGAACGAATCAGCGGCTCCTGCATACCACAGTTGGTGGTAAAGAACACCGTGTCCTTGCCGTACTTCTCGATCTGACGCGGAACATCCTCCAGGATGAACTGCTGAGCGCCGGTAATACCGGAATCGCCGGTCGGATCCGGAGCGGTAACGTCTACCAGCTCGATGTCATTCTCTGCACAGTATTTCTTAAGATTCTCGTGACGGGCTACGATCAGGGCATAGCTCATATGACGCGGGAAGGAATAGTGGATCATGGTCTTCGCGCCCTGCTTTTTCGCCTGCGGCGGAATCACGATTCCGCATCCCGGCTCATCTACCTGCAGAACGATATCCGCCTTGGGGTTGATAACGCCCGGGTCCTCACCAGGGGTACCTACAATGAAAATCATATCCGGACGGGTCTCACGGACCTTATCGATAGCCGCTGCCGTACCCGGAATCGCCTGACACCAGATGATCGCCTTCACGGCCGGATCCGAAGCCATCGCCACGGTATTGGAGATAACGGTCTCCGTCTCGGTCGTAAAGTTATCCGGATAGGTAGAGGTAACGATCATGTCACCATACTTTTCCTTCATCTTGTTCGCCTGGGTAATCTCCTCATCGCCCTGAGAAGCGGTACCCGTAATAATACCGATCTTAAAGTCCTCTGTTGCTGCTGCGGCCTCGGTCTCGGCCTCATCGCTCTTCTCCGCCTCTGTCGTATCCGCTGCCGCTGCGGTAGTGGTCTCGGCGGGCGCCGCCGTCGTCGCAGCCGGCTCTGCCCCACGGCATCCAGCCATGGAAAGCACCATTGCTGCTGCCAGTGTCAAACTCAGTAATCTCTTTTTCATTACTTGTCTCCTCCTTTTTTATTCTTGGCTCCTTTTTATATCCCCATATGAGCACATAAAACCTGCCAATCCCTCATCTGACTGCTTTGGCCAGATAAAGTGTTACCAGTATAACACATATACTGGTCATTTGTCCAGCTACATTTGTATTTCAGAGGCGGATTTTTATGGAAAAGCTGCTTTTCGCGGGGTGGGTTCCGAGAGGTACGCCAAGGAAAGGGGAGAGCGGCAGCCAGGACGGGTCTGCTGATTTTTCCGGTTTCGAGATTAAGAATTCCTAAAATCCCCGAGTTTTGCTAAAAACGAAATGAAAATCCCCGAACTCGCTTCGCTCAAACAGCAGGGATTTTCATTTCAACGCAAAATTCGGAAATTTAAGGACTTCTAAATCTCTGCAAAGTCAAAATCTGCAGACCCGTCCTGGCTGCCGCTCTCCCCTTTCCTTGGCTGCGTTTTCGTTTCTTTGACATACTGCCATTGTTTTGCAGGGTGGAATTCCGGTTCCAAAACTTAAATCTTCCGACCTCGAAAAAACAGCCCCCTGAAACAATGACATAATACTGATACCAAAAGGCCATCTATAAATAAATTGTGTTAAATCAGTAAAAATTGTATTAAAAATCGTTCTTATACCTTATATCTTTGGGCCTCAGCACGCAGAAAAGCTGCCAGTGGCAGGTTTTCTGTGAATCTCGAAACCGGAAAAAGCGGCAGACCATTTCAGACGGCTGCTCTCCCTTTGTTCCAAGGCGTACCTTTAGCAACAGTTGAAATAAACGGTTCCTCCTCTATTTCATGAGACCGGGAATAAAGGTAACGGTGGCCGGGATATAAGTTATCACTAAGAGCACGGCTACTGCCGTGACAACAAACGGCCAGACGCTCTTATACAATTCACTCAGCCTGGTCCCTGTCACATTCGATGCGACGAACAGGAGAATGCCGATCGGTGGGGTGATCAGGCCGATGGTCAGGTTCATGCACATGACTATGCCGAAATGGACCGGATCAATCCCATAGGCGGCTGCCACCGGACAGAGAATCGGAGCCAATAAAAGCACGGCCGGAGCGCCGTCCAGCAGGCATCCCACAATCAGCAAAAGAATGTTGACAAACAAAAGGAACAGGATCGGCGTGGTAATGAATTCCAGGCAGAATATCGCCAGCTTCTGCGGGATCTGGAGCGCCGACACCACCCATCCCATGGCACAGGCCGTCGCCACAATAAAGGTAACGGAAGCAGTAAGGCGAGCCGTATTCACCAGACATCGGAATAAGCCTTTCAGGTTCATGCGCTTCTGCACAAAGGTGATTGCCAGCGCATAACACACCGCCAGCGAACCCGCTTCCGTGGCGGTGCAAATCCCGGTGACAATGGAACCGAATATAATCACCGGCAGGGCCAGTACCTGGGCAGAGATCCGAAACACCGACCATATTTCCTTTAATGAGGCCCGACGCCCGGTAGACGGGAAATCGTACTTCCGGGCATAATAAGAGCAGATGGCGATCTGAGCCAGGCCGTATACTACCCCTGGCAAAAGTCCGCCGGCAAACATCTTCCCGATCGAGACACCTCCGGCCGCTGAAGCAAAAATAATCATGATCGTTGACGGGGGGATCAACGGAGCAATCGTGGCCGATGCCGCCGACAGGGTAACAGAGAATCTCCGGTCATACCCTGCGGCTGTCATCGTGTCTGCCATAATCAGTCCCAGACTTGCCATGTCCGCAGACGCTGAACCTGATATCCCTGCAAACACCATACTTCCCAGTACATTCACATAGCCCAGGCCGCCCTTTACATGGCCGATCAGCACATTGCAAAACTCCACAATCTTATTAATCAGCTTCCCGCGGGTCATGATCTCCGCACAGAGCACAAACAGCGGAATACACAGATAGGAAAAGCTGTTGACACCGGAAAACAGCTTCTGTGCCAGTACAATCATCTTGCCATCCAGCAAAAGAAAGGCGATCCAGGTGGTAAAGCCGATGCAGAAACCCACCGGTATGCCGATAAAACAGCATAACAGAAATAATAAAAGCAGCAAAAAAGGCAGCAGCATATCTTCTCCTCCTCGTAGTTATAACGCTTTTTTGTCATTCTTTTGCGCATCGGCAGAATCCTCCTCTGGCCTGGCCAGGCTTTCAAAGGGCTGTACCTCGCCGCAGAGCACTCCCAAAAGCTCGGTTATCAGTTCATAGCTGATCAGAATGGCGCCCGCTACCGGTATCAGGTATAAAATTTTGATCCTGAGCCTTCAAAACTTTTCCGATCTCCTCACGGATGGAGCGGACGCTGGCACTCCATATATTAAAATCACTGGACATAATAATCATCGTCGCGCCTTTATGGATCAGGTCCATCGCACTGTCAAGCGTCGGCGGATTGGCCGGAGCCATGATGCCGATCCCTTTCGGCTCACAGCAGGCTCTGAGCTTTTGCATGGCATCATAGACCTGAGGTTCATCCGTGCTGTAGCCTGTACGCAATGCCAGAGAATTGGCATAATCCGCCGGACCAAAATTAATCGCATCAATTCCCGGTACTGCCATCAGCTCATCCATCCTGGCTGTAAACTCAAAATCCTCCATCATGGGAATGACCAGCTCTGTGTCATTGCTGTAACTGATATAATCCGAATTTTCATATTCCCGCAGTCCGTAGCCGGCGGATCGGACACCGAAATCCAGACCCCGGCGGCCCAGAGGCGGAAATTTGGCTCCCCGCACACAGGCCTCCATCTCCTCCACTGTCTTAATATGGGGAATAATCACGCCTTCTGCTCCCAATTCCAAAGCCTTTCGGATCTCCACCTCATCCGGACTTCCCACCCGCACCAGAGGCGCGACATTTCCCATGCGTGCGGCCAGTATCAGCTCCCGGCAGTCACCAACCCCGTTAGAATTATGCTCGGTATCAATAAACGCAAAATCCAGTCCGCCATATCCCAGCATCTCGATAATCGCCGGTGAACCGCTGCAAATCGTCATACCAAATACCGGCCGCGTTTACGCCAGAAAGGATATATATGAAAGAGTCCATCCAAACCATGTTTGATTTGTCCGGGAAGGTAGCGCTGATCACAGGCGGCCATTCCTGGCTGGGTTTTGATATGGCCGGGGCGCTGGCCGCTATGGGGTGCCATATTGCCCTGGCTTCACGCAATCAGGAAAAGCTTGAAAAGGCTGCTGCAGAGCTTTCTGAAAATTATGGGATCCAGGTTTTTCTTTTTCAGGCTGATCTGCGTTTCCCTGGACAGGTACAGGCCATGGCTGACGCTGTGTACGCCTGGAAAGGACATATTGATATTTTGATCAACAATGCCGGCGGCGGATCCGGCGCCTCTGAAGGCAACTTTTTCAAACGGGATCCCCGGGATATCTCCGACATGATCACCGTTAACCTGCTCGGCCCTTTATATTGCTGCCAGTCCGTAGGCCGCTATATGGCCAGACATAACAGCGGCAAGATCATCAATATCGGCTCCATTGCCGGCATCGTCGGCCGGGATCGGGACATGTACCGCCGGAATCATAAGATGGAACAGCCTGTCGATTATGCTGCCTCCAAAGCCGGTATCATCGGTATGACGCGGGATCTGGCCGCTTTCATGGCGCCTTATCAGGTTCAGGTCAACTGTATATCTCCCGGAGGCTTTGACAAGGGAGATCTGCCGCAGGGCTTTGTCAGTGATTATGCCAATGCCACTATGGCGGGGCGCATGGGAACCATGGGGCTGGACATCAAAGGGGCTGCCCTGTTTTTGGCCTCGCCGGCCTCCGATTACGTAACCGGACATAATCTGATGGTGGACGGCGGTTTTTCTGTCTTTAAGTGATAACATCAATATTTCGTATATCATTCATGCAAAAGGAGAATTCACATATGCTGCGCTATATGGAGATCAAACAGGCCCTGCTTCAGGAAATCAGCAAATATATGCCCGGAGAGAGGCTTCCCTCCCGTCCGGTTCTCTGCCGGAAGCTGGACACCACCCGCACAACCCTGGATAAAGCGATCCGTGAGCTGGAAGAGGAGGGCTTTCTCGCCTCCCGCAACGGCAGCGGGACTTATGTCGTGGGCCTGACGGACGGAGGCCTGTCACCGGTCGGCACCTGGGGCGTCATCGTCCCCAATGTTATGGACGCCGTTTATCCCGGTCTGGTTCGTGGGGCGGAAAATGTAGCTCAGCGTTACGGGATCAATATTATCATCTGTAATTCGGATAATGATTCTGATAAACAGGAGCAGTATGTAAAGCGCCTGCTCTGTTCCGGCGTATCCGGCATGATTATTGTACCCGTAGTGTCCAATGATATCCGGGTCAATTTCCGGCTCTATAACCAGCTTGCTTCCGCCAGGACTCCTTTTGTCTTCTGTAACCGCAGCGTAGAGGGCATCAACGTGCCCACGGTTACCTCCAATGACTTCTATGGCGGATACATTGCCACCAAGCACCTGATCCGCCATAACTACCGCAATATCGCCTATCTGGCGCGGTTAAAATATAAAACCAGTATCGACCGCTGTCAGGGTTATATCTCCATGCTGATGGAGGAAGGTATTCCCATCAATCGCCGCCTGATCCGCTTTGAGCCGGATATAGCCCAGGCCACCAGAGAACTGCTGCATGGGGAAGATGCTCTGGACGCAGTCTTCTGTTTCAACGATCAGGTGGCCGAGGAGTGCTGTCAGACCATTCTGAAACATGGCTTAAGCATTTCTGATGATATTGGTATCATCGGCTATGACAACACAGATATCTGCAATCGCCTTCCGGTCTCTCTCTCCTCTGTATCCTATAAAAATTATGAGATCGGGGAGAAGGCTGCAGAACTTCTCTGGGGAATTTTAAACGAGAAGACTCTGCTGGATTTTGAATATTATCTCTTTCAGCCTGGCATTGTAGAACGGGAAAGCTGCAAAGGTCCCCGTCTCCGGATTTGATCTGCCTCACCCTTCCGGACAGCCAAAAACCCCGCTGCAGGCAACGGGGTATCAATCATCCATATTCTCTGCAAAGAAAGGATTGTCATGAACAATAAATTAACTTATACCGGCATTATTCCCCCCATTGTCACTCCGCTTACTCCACAGGAAGAGCTGGACTCCGATGCCTTACAAAAACTGATTTCTTTCGATATCGAAAACGGAGTCTCCGGAATCTTTGTTAATGGTACTTCTGGTGAAGCCTTGCGTCTGCCGGATCACGTCTGGCAGGAAACAATGAGGACCGCCCTGGCCGCATCCTTTGGCCGGATCCCCGTATTCTGCGGCGCAATCGATACCTCCACCAGCCGCGTTATTGAACGGCTGAAAACAATCGAAGAATGCGGCGGCAAAATCGCTGTCTGCACGCCTCCCTTTTACCTCACCAGCTTTGGCCAGGATGAGATACTTCGCCACTACGATGCCATCTGCCGTTCCACCGACCTGGAAATTGCAGTTTACAACATCCCCGAAACCACCCATGCCAATATTCTGCCGGAAACCATATCCCGGCTGGCGGAATATGATAGTATCGTGGCCTACAAGGACAGTACCGCCGACTGGCAGCAGCTCCAACGTGCCATGATCCTCTTAAAAGATAAAGATATTGCCGTTTTAAACGGAGCAGAGGAACTCTGCTGTGTAAGCATGCTCTGGGGCGCCGGGGGCTGTATTCCCGGCCTGGCCAATTTTGTCCCGGGTCTGTTTGTACAGCTTCAAAATTCCTGCCGGGCAGGCTGTCTTGAGAAGGCACGGCAGCTTCAGGAACAGATCAATGCCATACGCAAAGCGATCTTCGTCAGCGGCTGCTGGATGGCCGGTATGAAAGGAATCCTGGAGCTTTTCGGTCTGGGCAGCCGCACGGTTTCCCAACCGTTACAGGCAGTCACCGAATCGCAGCTTGATGAGATTCGCCGTATTCTCACCTCGGGCGGAGTTTCTCTGGCATAGCCTGAAACAGCTTTCTTGCCGGTTACGCTATGAAAAAGGAGCGGGAAGCTTCTTTCCTGCCTCTTCCCGCTCCTTTTCCATGGCTGTGGTATCTCTTTATCTCACCAGCCCAAACTCCTGCCATGACTAGTATAACCCGTTTTAAATACCTTTCTGTTTCGGCAAGGATACTTTTCCGAGAGTGCAGAGGGAAAAGCGGAGGCGTAGTGGGGCTACGTTGAGCATTTTCCCTCTGTGCTATCGGGAAAGCAGACTGGCGAAACGGAAGGTTATTTAAAACGGGTTATACTAGACCTTCCAGACCACCTTTCCCACTATCTGCTCCGCTGATACACACCCCACTGCCACTGCGCGGCTGTCTGCCGATTCCTGACGGTTATCCCCTATGACAAACCAGCTCTCCTCCGGCACCTCATAAAGCATCCGGATATCGCATTCTCCCAGGCTCAACTCCTTTACATACGGCTCCTCTAACGGCGTCCCGTTGACGGATACCACACCGTTTTCGTCAATCTCCACCCGTTCCCCCGGTAACACTGTCACCCGTTTCACCAGGATCTTATTGTTATAATAAAATGCCGCAATATCTCCTCTTTGGAAACGTGTGCTCTTTATGGCGACCACGGTATCCCCGCTCTCCAGCCCCGGCTCCATACTGTACCCGTAAATCTTCAGGACAGCCACGCTATGGTAACAAACCGGCTGGCTGCCTTTTTCCCGCAGCTGCTCTCCTGTCTTTCTCCGCCGGCACACAAATCACCTCCTGATATCTGTTCTGTGGCAACAGTTCAGATAATCCCTGGACTGCTATGTTCTGTAACATAATCTAAATTATAAGAAGACCAGGAAATATACAGGATTCTTCCGATAGAAAAGCGAGATTTTTCAGCAAAATACGAAGGATATTTATTTTAAGATTTTTCCAGAAATATCTTGATTTTTGAAACCAGATGATGCAGAATCATAACAGAAGCATGATTTTGACTTTGCAGAGATTTAGAAGTCCTTGAATTTCTGAGTTTTGCGTTGAAACGAAAATTCACACTGTCTGAGCGGAGCAAGTTTGTGAATTTTCGTTTCGTTCTTAGCAAAAATCAGAAATTTTAGGAATTCTTGATCTCGAAACCGGAAAAAGCAGCAAACCCTTTCCGATGGCTGCTCTCCCCATTTCCCTGGCGTACCTTTCAGAAACGCTTAACTTACTGACATTGTTTCACAAGGTTGGCTCTTTCAATGTCGGAAGGTGTCAGCTCTCGGGACCCAACCTCTGAAAAGTAATGCTTAAAATTTACGCCCTCCTCCCCCATGTACCCGGCCGCTTCCCGATGTATGGGTCGTGCTTCTTACGGAGCTCCTGCCCCCGGCGCTTCTTACGGATGTGGTTCTGGGAATCATCTGACGCGTCACATGGGAATCTTTCAGTTCGTCCCTCTGATCCCGGAATCGGAAGGCCGCATCCGCACGATAGGAGAGATAATAGCCTGACGCCATTTTCTGTTCCTTCTCCATCCGGTAATCCCGTCTCACCTTCCGGCACACGCTCCCTGCGCAAAAAGCTGACACTGCAAGGGCCAGCAATGCTTCATACCAGCGGATACTCCGCTTCGGCTTCTCCTGATAATAATCGATCTCGCCTGTGTCCCGATCCTGATTGTACTGATTATGCCCGATCCCCTGCTCGTAGTATTCCCGGGTATCCTCAAGCAGTTGCTTTGCGCATCCTACAAAGTCTCCTGCACCCAGCCTGGATATTCCCCGATCCAGCATACGATCTATCCGCTCATCTGTCAAAAGCCGAATCGCCTTCAAATAAGTAGAAATATACAACTCCCGGTTATCCATATCGATCAGATAGAGAATACCTCCCGAATCCCCATCCGCCCCGAACCCGTTCTCATCGAAGAAGTCATCGGCATACTGTTCTGCTGTTTTTCCTTGTGCGTCTTCGGTCGTTACCAGGACCACATCCATCCCGGTCTCTTCCCACATGGCAGACAGCTCGCTCTCCAGCTCCTCTTCCTCCGTATCCGAAAACAGTCCGGCCCGATCGTACACCCGCTGCCTCACATCATCCTTAACGGCTGCCCACACCGGAAGCTCCCCCGTCAACCGTGCAAAAGCTGCTCCTGCGCCGGGAAATGCTCCGGTAATCAGCGCCAGCAGTCCGGCCGCCAGCAAAACCGCCGCTGCTGCTCTCCAAGCCCAAACCTCTCTGTTTCCTTCCCTGCCCATGCCTTTTCCTCTAATCACCACACTCATCCTGCACCTGCCCGCTATATCCAATATCCTATCACCAGCAGAACCGCCAGCAGCGGCAGAAAGCATGTCAGAAACAATCCTGCCAGCTTTCCCGGATCTACCGGCAATTCCCCGCAGACCTTTCCTGTCTGTCCGTTGCAGGCAAAATAGTAGATCTTCTCCGTCTTCGGATCCCGATAGGTCATGGTCCATACCGGCATCAGCACGTACTGCCACTGCGGGCTGACGATTCTGGTCTCCTTTTTATGGTACTGCACAGAATCATATCCTCTGACGCAGCTGCGCAGAGACTGTTCCGCAAACGCACAGACCTCCTCCTGGATCTCTCTGGAAAACAGCTGCTTTTCCCTGTCACGTTTTTCCGCCAGAAAGCCGGACAGATACCCCATACGAAACGGCTCCATCCGATTTGGCTCAAAAGGCATCACTCCCTCGGCCAGCTTCCCGTTCGTCTTTGAAAGTGCATTACGTGCGACGTGACGGATCTCCATGGTTCCGCTGCGATTGACGGCATAGCTCTCAATACGGGCAAAACGCACATTCCCCTGGGTCCAGGACTGCTGCTTTTTTCCCTCTGCCTCCAGTTCTCCTTCCACCTGGCAGTCGTAAAGCCAGTAAGGAAAATACACCCCTGTCATTTTCTCCAATTGATCCGGAGCATAAAAGGCCCTGGGCAGATACTTCTTTCCCGCAATCCACTGTTCGAAAATTTCCAGCGCCTTTGTGCGGTCAATCGCAAAGGGAATCACCCCATCCGGCCGATACTCCCCCTGCATTCTTCCCGCCAATACTACCGGGTTATGACAGTAATAGCAGAAAGTCGCGGCCGTAGTCTCATCTGTCACGATCTCAGCCCCGCAGCTGGGGCAGGAATATACCATTGCCGCACCCTCAGCCTGACCGCCGGAATCAGCGTTCTCCTCTTCGGTTCGCGCTCCAAAAGCCCCGTCTTCGGATGCTGCTTCCATCTGCACCCGGGAGAATTCCGACAGACAATATTCACACTGAAACATCTGCTTTTCAGGAGCAAACCGCAGATCTCCACCGCAATTCGGACATTTGAATATAATCGCTGACATGTCTGCTCCTACTCCTTCGGATTGCCGCACTCACTGCAGAACCTTCCCGTATTCACAGCACCGCACCGACATACCCAGGTAGAATCGTCTGGTTTCGGACTGCCGCACTCACTGCAGAATTTCCCTGTGTTGTGGGCGCCGCATTTACAGACCCAGGCTTCCTTTTCGGGCCTTGGGCTGCCGCATTCACTGCAGAACTTTCCTGTATTGCCGGCCCCGCACCGGCACACCCAGACGCCGCCGGCAGAAGCTCTGCCCATTCTGGTGCCGCCGGATGTATTGCCGCCCCTGGCCGCGCCGCCGGCATTTCCTCCCAGGCCGGCCTGAGCATTCATCTGCTGCATATTCGCCGCTGATGCCACGCCCATAAAGCCGCCCCCGGCATTCATCCCGGCTCCCATTCCCATGAACCCTGCCATCGCGCCATTCCTGTTGGAACCTGCCGCCTCAAGTCCACGGGCAATCGCCCCCTGCACATAGCCTTCACGCACATTGGGATCTCCCAGCATTGCACCCTGATTGCGCATATTGATCAGCTTCTGGGACTCCGCATCATAAGAAATGCTGGCAAGCCCCACGCTCATCACCTCAAAGCCCCGCTCCCGTTTCCATTCCTCATCAAGTACCTCCGACATATGGCGGCTCAGCACCGTTCCCTTGGATACCACGAAGGAAATCCGCTCTCCCTCTGCTGACATCCGGTTAATAGAAGCCTGCAGCGCCTCCAGAAATTCGTTCATATACTGCTCATTAATGGAACCGATCTCCACATGACTCACATTTTTCGGAATCACCTGCGCATAAAAGAGCAGGGGATCCGTAATCCGGATCGAATATGTGCCATGTGCACGCAGAAACAACTCGGCATTGTAAAAATTATCAAAATAGTTAACCGGATTGCGTGTGCCGAATTTGATCCCCTTAATTTCCTGCAAATTTACATAAAACACCTTCTGGGCAGTCGGTGTTCCGCCGCCAAAGCGGATACGGTTAAAGGATTCCCTCAAGGAGTCTCTGAACTGACCGTTGAACAGAGACGGAAGTGAAGAATTCTTCACCGTATAATATCCCTCTTCCGCCGTATAGTCCACAACCTTTCCTCCGTCCACAATCATCATAAACTGATTGGGATAGACATGGATCACCGACCCGTCGGATACTGTATTGTCCGTCCCCTTGGTATTGGATCCCTTCCGTATTCTTACTCCGCTGGCAAACACGGTCTGATCCCCCATGTTCCCCGGCTCCATCACCTCCAGCCACTGATCTGCCAAAGCGCCGCCGACCGCTGTTGCTGCTGCTTTTATAATTCCCATGCTTATACTCCTCCTCTATGATCTTGATCTTATTTATGAAATCTTTTCCCCGGCCGAATCGCCCGGACCGCTACCCAGACCAATGCTGCTGCCATGATAATCTGAATCACCACACTGCTGCTCACCCAGTTCCTGCTCAGAAAGCTCTCCCCATGGGTGCCAAACCATTGAGTGACTCTTCCCTCAGCCGCCTCTCTTCCAGAAAGCCTCAGCATCGTCATCACAAAGGTGGCTGTCGGATTCAGAAGCAACAGATACAAAAATCCTCCCGAGCTTCCCTCGCCTGTCCCCATACCGGCTGAGACAAGATATGCTCCCCCGGGCATCCGGCTGAAAAACAATGCCAGCTGATTCACCGCGTACGTCCCGATCACAATCCCCCCCAGCACAGCATAAGCAACCACTGTGGACAACGTAGATCTCCGAAAAAGAGCGGAGCAGCACACACCGATACTGCCTGCAAACAGCGCTGCTGCCCCGTAGCAGAGCAGAAGCATCCCCATATCCTTTATCGTAACCCCGCCATAGACAAATACCAGTGCCAGTATCGGAAAGCTGGAAACAATGAGCAGAGCCATTGTGCTCATCGAAGCCATCAGCTTTCCCATAACGATCTGCATGGGTGTCATCTTTGTAGAAAGCATCAGATCCAACGTCTGCCGTTCCCTTTCCCCACTGATGCTGCCCGCCGTGATAGCCGGCATGATAAACACCAGCATCACAAATTCCAGCACCGCCACAAACAGATACAGATCCAGAAAACTGCTATACTGGATCTCTGCCGT
This sequence comes from Lachnospiraceae bacterium, assembly GCA_910575255.1. Taxonomy (GTDB): domain Bacteria; phylum Bacillota; class Clostridia; order Lachnospirales; family Lachnospiraceae; genus Brotaphodocola. Next base: position 70,116 of record CAJTEM010000009.1, read on the forward strand.
CACCCGAACCTGTGTCAGCATGGAATACATATTAAGAAGCGCCACCAGGGCCAGAATCCCGTTGAAGATCAGCAGCACCAGAGCCAGCCTAAAGCTGCGTGAACTGACCCGGATCTCTCTTTTATAAACCGGATTCGTCATCAGCGTCATAAGACAATACCACCCTTTCCTCTTCACGTCTGGTAAGCTGCATGAATACCGCCTCCAGGCTTCCCGGCTCCCGCATAAAGCCGCGGACGTGTACCCCTGACTGTACCAGCTCTGTCAAAAGCTGACTTTCCTGCCTGCCGCTTCCGGAAAACTGCACCAGAATCTCCTGCTCCTTTACGGAGATTGAACGAACCAGCGGATGTTCCTTCAGCAAGCTCAATGCTGTCTGGATGTTATCGCAGACCGTGATAACAATCGGCTTGGATGTATGGATCTTCTCGATAATCTCCTCCACGCTTCCGGTCAGCAGCATCCTCCCCCCATCGATGATTCCCACATCGGTACACAGCTCCGTCAGATCTGTCAAGAGATGCGAACTCAGCAAGATCGTCATTCCCTGCTGATTCAGCTCCCGTACCGTCTCCCGGAATTCCAGACGGGTTCTCGGATCCAGCCCTGCGGCCGGTTCGTCCATCACCAGCAGCACCGGCTCATGCAGCAATGCCCGCGCCAGGCTCAGCCGCTGCTTCATCCCCCGAGAAAGTCCGTCCACATAAAAATCCAGCTTATCTCCAAGCCCCACCTGTTCCAGAAGGGTCTGGGAACGTTTCCTTGCCGTGAGTCCTTCCATGCCATAACACGACGCGAAAAATTCCATATATTCCGATACCTTCAGATTGTCATAGACTCCGAAATAGTCCGGGACATAGCCGATCTTTTCCTTCAACCGGTACGGTTGCGCCAGAGCATCAATACCGTCAATCTCCACGTCTCCGGCATCCGGCATCAGCAACCCGCTGATAATCTTGATCGTCGTCGTCTTGCCTGCTCCGTTCGGCCCCACAAACCCGTACAAAGCTCCTTCCTCAATCTCCATATCCAGTCCGTCCAGGGCATGGTAATTCCCATACAACTTGCGCAGATTCCGTATCTTCAGCATTACCGCTCCCTCCCTGCTACCATCGGCATCGGAAGCTGAACTGCCCGATAGCTTCCCGGTCCGTCATAAACATAGCGCACAGTCAATGTATTTCCCGGTGACAGGTATGGCTGCAGCTGCTCCCTGTGCATGGTCTGTCCGTCCATCTCAATCAGATCAAAGTTACCGCTCCTGTGATTATAAAAGTATACGCTTCCGCTGAATGCCTCAATATAGCTTCCGCTCCTCTTCCCCAGAAATTCTCCTGACACCGGCTCAAAGGTCAGGCTCTCCACATCAATCTCTGTTCCCATCTGGTATTCCAGTGTCAAAGGCTCCATCCCGTTCATGGAATTGGAATTCGGAAAATAGTTCCCATTGATCACTCTCGGCGTTTTAATCAATACAGAGCGGTACAGCATCCGGTCATGCGAGGTGTTCACCGGCACCTGTGAGGTCAGCATCATATGTCCGTACGTCTCCGGATTTGCCTCCTGCAAAAACAGGCTTTCCTCCTTCTCTGTGCTGAAGGCAATCACTCTTGCGTCCGCACTGTAATTGCTCATATAATTATCCAGATAAAAGGTCAGGATATTCGAGCGCTCCAAAGCCAGCAGATAGGCCGTATCCCCGATATCCGCCCGCCTCAGAAGCTCCTCTCCGATAATCTGCTCAGCCACCATATAAGAATTATTCAGAGGAAAACGCAACAGCTCTAATTCTTCCAGACGGCAGCTTTCTCCCGGCTCAAGGCGCCCTAAAAGCACCATGTTCCCGTAAAGCAAAAAGGTAACATTCTCCAGGGGAAACGGGAAGCAATTCGTGATGCTCCCGCTTAAATTCCCTTCAAAATAATCTACTGTCCCAGTGATTCCGATCCCATCTATATTATCCGACTTGCGCTCCAGCTGAAAATACCTCGGGGTAAAGGCCGAGATATTCGTCCCCCGGATAGCAAGCCGCTCCTCTCCCCGTTCAATCACCACCTGGTACGGCTCCTGACCGGTAAGGACGGTTTTGTTCCCGGATCCTTGCTGATAGCTGCGCGTGATCGGCAGCACCGAATACGACGGATTCAGCTCGACCCGGTAGGGACGGTTATAAGGATTGCGGATATTCACATATGTGGTATCTGTCACATAATCCCCCGTCACATCCTGAATCGTTGCATACGTATAGAACACAGACCGGAAGCGGGTCGTAGTTCCCATCCAGTAAACGATGACAGCAAATACCAAAGACAGCACCATCACTCCCCGCCGATACCAGATCTGTGCATCCCGCTTTTTCAAAAACAGGTACATCCCCGGCCCCAGTACCACCAGATACACGGTCACAACCGTTGCATACAGAGGAAGATTCGGCAGCTTTTCCACATTTCCCGTATTGATCAGGCTTTGCACGGACCAGAATTTCTCCGAGTTGCCGCTGTAGACCACATCTGCCAGACGATTGATCCGGCTCTCCCCCAGCAGAGAGGAAAAAAAGTGATCCACATATGAAGGATTGTTCTGACAAAAGGAACGGATCTCGGCCAGGTCAAACCCGGCCACCCCGATCAGCCCCTGCTCCTTGGCAGCCGCTGTCAGCAGGGGAAATCCCCCGCTGGAAAGGATCACATTGCCGCCGTGAAGCGGAATATCCACGCAGGTAAGCTCCATCATCCCGTCACCTGGCTGGCTCAGCGCAAAGTCCTCGCTCAGATTCACCGGCCGCAGGGCAGGGGTGGCATAAGAATCATCCAGAAGCTCGGGTGCAAATCTTCCCAGGGTATCCCCCACCCGCTCTCCGGTCCCCAGCAGCAGCACCCCGCCACTGTGAACCCAGTCCATGATCGCAGAGGTCTGTTCCTCGGACAAATCCCGCAGCTTAAAATTATTCACCACCAGCACATCCAGCAGATCCAGCCCCACCTGTTCTTTGGGAAACTCCTCCGGATCCAGGCTGAAGGTGCGTGTCCTCACAGCACTGTAATTGATGCCAATCCCGTTTAAATAATCCAGACCGTCCAGATCATCCGACAGGACTCCGATGAACAGCTCCGGCACATCCCGGCTGACGTCCAGATCCAGAAGACGGCTGGCCAGCACCTCCCCGCTTTTGTCCTTCAGCTCCAAAAAAAGCTGGCTGGCATCCGTTCCGATGGGAATATGATACCGCTCTGACTGCTCCCCAAACGGCTCCAGTGCCACATCGTAGTCATAACAGTAAATGCTCCCATCCGATTCCATGGATTTGATCCGCAGCACCATTTCCTCTTCCAATGACCTCTGGTTCCGAATCGTGACACTCACTGGAATGCACCGCCCGCCTTTGGCAGAATCCTCATAGCCATAGCTCACAATCAGGCTTACCGGCTGCTGTTCCGGCATCCCTGCACTGGTCTCGCTGTCCTCACTGGCCGCTCCCGACAGCAAACCGCCCTCACTGCCTGCCGTTGCCGGTAAAGGCGCACACAAAATCAGGCTGCCGGATACCAGAAAAGCCGCCAGCACACGATTCCTTACTTTTCCGACTGAAAAATGCCGTCTCACTTGTGATATATTATCCAAAATTCTCTCTCTCAATATCAAAATCCACCTTCAGTGTCACGGTAAATACCGTCCCGTTGAGATCACTTTTTACGGTAATATCCCCGCCGTGCATATCTACAATATTTTTTACAATCGCCAGCCCCAGCCCTGTTCCTCCGGTATGCGTGGAGCGGGACTGCTCCACCCGGTAAAACTTATCAAAGATCAGCGGCAGCTCCTCCGCCGGAATCACGTACCCATAATTCGTCACGGATACCTGTACCGTCTCCGCAGCTGCATGGACCTTCACCAGAATCCGCTTTCCCTCTGCTCCATACTTGATCGCATTGTTAATCAGATTATCAAACAGCCTCGCCAGCAGATTCCCGTCCGCCAGGATCACCTTGGCAGGCACATTGCTCTGCAGTTCATAGGACAGGCCCTTATTGGAAAAATTCGGATAAGACTCCTCCAGAAGCTGTCCCAGCAGCTTGATAATATCCACCTTTGTCACCCGCATCGAGATCCTGCCGTAATTCAGCTTTGTGAACCCGAACAGATCCTCGATCAGTTTCTCCAGACGCTTCGACTTACTGTACGCGATATCAATATACTTTGTCTGCATCTCCGGTGTCAGCGGCGCCGACTTGCCGGAGAGAATCTCCAGATACCCGATAATGGAGGTAAGCGGTGTACGCAGGTCATGGGCTACATTTGTGATCAGCTCATTCTTGGTCCGCTCCGCCTCGCGCTCCTTATCCATCAGCTGGCGGATCTCCTCCACCATCTTATTGAGATTCGCCGCCATAGCCGAGAATTCATCGTCACCGACCACCTCAATCGTCGTGTTTAAATCTCCCTCCGAGATATCCCGGACAGCATCCGATATCTTCCCGATATATGCCATCGACCGTTCCTGCAGCAGCAGAAAAGTCACAGAGAATACCATGATCCCCAGCATCACATATCCCAGCACAATGACCGTATCCGAATCATAGATCAGCCCCATCAATGCATTGTTCCACTGCGATTCCCTCGCGTACCGCGCCAGCATCCCCAGATTCGTCACCAGGAATACCTCCACCAGGCAGGACACCAGCGCACTGTACAGAATATTGACGATTACCCGGGTGCGGAAACGATACTGCATATCGTTCTTTTTATTTTTCAATTTTGTATCCTACCCCCCACACGGTAGTGATAATCTTATCCTGACGCTCATCCTCCTTCATCTTACCGCGCAGCCGGCGGATATGTACCATAACCGTATTATTCGCCTCATAGACCTTCTCATTCCACACCTTCTCGAAAATCTCATCCGTGCTGAACACCTTTCCCGGGTTGGATGCCAGAAGATACAGAATGTCGAATTCAATGGGGGTCAGCTTCACTTCCTCGTCATACACCGTAACCTTGTGGTTATCCTTATTGATCGTCAGTCCGCGGATACTGATCTCATTTCTCACATTTTCATGGACATTGCTGTTGGGGTTCAGCTGGGTATAGCGCCGCAGCTGTGATTTGACACGGGCCGACACCTCCAGAGGATTGAACGGCTTGGCCACATAGTCATCCGCTCCCGTCCCCAGCCCCAGTATCTTATCCAAATCCGTAGACTTGGCGCTGATCATGATAATCGGAATGTTGTTCGTCTCGCGGATCTTCTTACACATCTCCAGCCCGCTCATCCCCGGCATCATAATATCCAGAAGCACCAGGTGAATGTCCTCCTTATCCAGAATATCCAGCCCGTCCTGCGCATTATCCGCCTTAAACACTTTATATCCGTCACTGACCAGGTAGATCTCCACCAGATCCGCTATCTCCTGCTCATCATCTACAATCAAAATATTGGTCTCTGCCATAATGGTCGCCTCCTCCTGATATGCTATGATAAGTGTAACATAAAATGTCGGTTTGTGCCTTACTTTTTTATTACAAATATTCCACGATTTTCCATGACGGCCTTTGCTGCAAAAAGCGGCAGAACCGCCCTTCCAGCTATCCGCCGGTACCGGTAAGTTCTGCCGCCTTTTCCCCTTACTATCTGTTAAATTACTGCTTTTTAATTCTCTTCCCGTTTCTTCAGCCCGAAAGCTGCTGCCAGCATCCCGATTCCGGCACCTCCAAACACCAACATCAGGGCTGCCAGATGACGGGCGTCTCCGGTTTTGGGAAGCAGGGAAGCCAATGGCACTTCTTCCTCAATCAGAATGTTATCCGGATCGATCTCTGTAAAGTTCGTAAGCGGTTCCTTTCTCGGATTGGGCTTCCCCATTGATATAGATTTCCTTTGCCCCGCTGAGGCTTTCCGAAATCATATAATTCATGGCCCCTGGAATCCCTGTCAGCAGAACAGACTCTCCTGCCGCCAGATCCACCTCTGCCGTTCCGCTGTTTCCGTTTCCTTTTACAAACGTCAGCTGTTCCTCTTCGGTTGTTCCGTCCCGTTTCGTCCGCACTATCTGAAGTGTCTGATCTCCAATATCGCTTAGCTGAATGGTAAAATGGAATGTGGAATCCCGCAGATCCCCCGGATCCCGTTCTACCTGTTTTTCCAGCTTCAGGTTATACTGTGGAGTATTCTTAACCTTCCAGGAATAGCTGGTCCTGATGGTCGCGCCGTCCTGGTATACATTGACAGCCGGCTCGCCAATTTCGCTCAGATAACCGTTTTCAACTTCACGGATGCCATAAATATAGGTTTCCCCGTTTTGGGATACTTTCGGAAGCCCCTTGACGGATGCTTTCCATCCGTCCTTCTCTGTGAGCCGGACAAAGCCTACCTTCTCCTGATTTGCCGGTTCCTGGCCTTCAACGCCTCTTAAGATCTCCATGTCTACTTCCGGTTTTTGGTAGTCATAGCTGACTTTTTCCCATATCTTTTCGATATCAATATCAACCAGTTCCCCGGTCTCACTGCCGATGATTACATTACCATTGGTGCCGATGCCGCCACCCTGGGTCCAGGCTTCGTTATTTTGAATCTTCACCAGGAAATCATCCTCGGAAGCGGTGATATTATTTGCTGTAGCCTCTGTAAACGCGGCCAGCTGATCACCATAAACCAGTTTAATCCCATTTAGCGGAAGTTCCCTGCCGCTGCTGTCCTTCCAGTGATATGCCCCGCCTCCTAACATGAAGGGAGAGATCTTTATACTGGGATGGCCCTGGTAACTCCCATAATTTCCACTCTTGATATAGAGATCCGATATTCCCGAACTCTTTACCGGCTTGTTATCATAAATCGCCGCACCGTCCGTAACATGGATTGTTACCTTGGATGTGGGACAGGCAGCAAGCGCCTTTCCACTTCCTGAACGGGAGGTATTCTCCCGAATCGCCACATTTTTCAGAAACAAAACGCCGTTTTCATAGTTACCTTTCCCTCCATTGACATAGATACCGCCGCCGAAGTATCCGCCCTGACTGGTATTCTCCTCAATGGTTCCTCTGTTAATCGTGGCAACACACTTACTCTGAACGAATATTCCGCCGCCGCTCTCCTCGGAAATATTTCCCCGGATCGCTCCGCCTTCCATGGTGAACTGCGGTTTGTGATTGCTTGAACTGATAAAAGCATTGCTGCCATTGGCAAGGGAAATACCGCCGCCATGATATGCCGTATTTCCAGAGACTGTTCCGCCTTCCATGATCATCTGTCCGGTCCTGGCAATCAGAACGCCGCCCCCTGCACTGGGATAATGTTTGGCAGAATCCTTACCCGTTGCCGTATTGTTCCTGATTTCTCCGTCGCTGAGAATAAATGTACCGCTGTTGACGAACACACCGCCGCCCACATATGCCTGATTGCCGGCAATGGTTCCTCCGTTCATCTGCACGGTGCCTTCGCTGTAAACTGCACCTCCGTAATTCACTGCGCTGCTGAGATTATTCGTGGTGTTCTTATTGTTCTGTAAAACAGTTCCGTCCTCTATATTGCAGACACCGCCTTTGACTACAACCAACGGTGCAGCAGCAGATATTCCTACACTGTAAGCGCCGTCTATGGTGATGTTTTTCAGAGTAAGCGCACCCTTTGCGTTTACCTGCACCAACGCCCCGGCGGTATAAGTAGGATAGCGCATCAGTCTCTGGCCTTCCTTCAGTTCCCATTCCTGTTCATTATCTATGGCAACTGTGCCAACCACATATATCTTGTTCCATCCGTACTCTTCCAGAAGTTCTTTTGCCCGTGCAAAGGTCTTTACCTTGTTCGCTGACGTCTTTCCGTCCTTTGCATCATTTCCGCTTCCTGCCAGATATACCCCGTCCGTGCTTTCTTTGCGCAGAACAACGTTATTCCCCTCTGTCTCAATGACCGCAAAATTCTTTTTATCACTGAAGACAACGGATATATTTTCTTTAACTGTTGCCAGATAGTCGCTGCTCTCGCCCTGGATTAAGGTCACGTCTCCCTGGCTTCCTTGCTGTATAGCCACGCTGCTGTACAAGATTTCATCCGCCCGGAAGCCGTCCTTAACTTTGAGGATATGACTGGGTTTGGATTCCGAGAAGCCATGTATCGTCAATTTCCCCACTTCATTGTGAAGGACATTTTCCTGCATATTCACGGCATAATTTATGCCAAGTTCTTTTATCTTTCCCTCGGCCTTGAGCGTTCCCTTTTGACGAATCAAAAGCCTATCCAGTTCGGCCTCAGGACTGACCGTAACCGTTCCTTCATTTACAACAGGAATATAGGCGTCTTGGGTGGTTGCGATATTTTCGGTTTGGACATAAATCCTTACATTGCCGTCTAAGGACAGTTCGGCTCCCTTTAACACCTGAATCCGCCCAAAAATATCCCCATCTCCCTTCAGAGTAAGTTTACAGCCTTTACCCACTTTGAACAAACGGTTCAGGTCCGTCGTTGTTTTTATCGACGCCCCATTCATCCGAATGGTAATATTTTTGTTGAGAGTTGTCTCCTGCTCCAGCAAAACTGCATTATCCAGACCTTCATATTTCTGGGGAACCAAATCAATCATCCCGCCATTGCCTGCCTTTTGCAATGCCTCTTTGAGAGTGGAAAAGCCTTCATCCCCCACTTTTGCTACTATCTCTCTGTCATCATAGACAATCGCTTTATATTTCCCGTCTGATGACTTCACGCCTTCTAAGCCGCCGGTTTCCACCTTATTGCTGATCTTGGAAACATCGATCCAGCGGTAATCGGCAAAATAACCGGCATCTGTCACTTCCGGATCGTACATCTGTGCAGCCGGCAGTACTCTGGCTGCTTTGCTTGCTCTAATCAGCAAATCCTGGGCGCTGGTAAATTTATTTTTTTCATCTTCATTGGTGTTGCCGTACAAAGCGCCGGAATTCAATGCAAAAAGAGCGCCGCTGCTGTATACTCCGCCGGCACTTTCCGAACTTAGCTGCGCCGTTGAGATATTGCTCTTGATAATCGTATGGTTCAGTTCCATACTGCCCGTATTATAAATTGCACCCGCATAGTCGCTTGTATTTCCCTGAATGACTGTTGCCTTTTGTGCCTCTTTTGTGCCTGCTTCGGTCTCATCCGATATATTGGCCTTGACCGCGCCTCCGTTCAGAATGGCTCCCGCGCCTCTTGCCCGGTTGTTTTCAATCCTGCCGCCTTTTATCGTTAAAGACGTCCCCAAATTTACACCAAATCCTGCGTATTATTTTTGCTGTTTCCTCTCCGGTTCCCCAAAAATACCAACAACTCCTGTCCACTGTGAAAGTATACATGCCTCCCGTCTCATGCTATCCGCTGACCTCCCCGAATGTCATATCTCTATGAAGCCGCTTTGTCTTTTCCGTAAGTTTTTTCTTTTTCTGCTGCATCCCCATAAAAAGATACATCAGATCCAGCACACTGCAAAAGTATCGGTACCGTCCCCCTGTCAGCCTGCCCTGAATCCGACCCTGAAGACTCCTGTGATTTCCTCCGATCACTTCTACACTGACTATCTCCTGAATCTTTTTTCGTTCCGGCTCCTGACAGGCACCTTCACTCCATTGTCCCTCAGGGATCGTCCCCCGATACTCCTCTGGCAGAACCGTGTCCTCACCGAATAAATATTCCGACGGGTGAAAGGTATTTCTCCCGTCAGTAAGCTTCAGGTACCGGGCAATCCGGTCAATCGAAATACTCAGCTGAGCCAGGCTCTGATAAGGCACCGGCTGTCTCAGGTTCGGGTGAACAATATCGCCATATGGCTCCTCCCTGTCTGTTCCCAGAATACGTACCAGCATTACCCTGCTGCAAATCTCCGGACTTCTGCCGGCTTTTCCCGCTCTTTTTGCTGTTCTCCTGTCCTGCTCTGCCAACAAATGAACACCCCCCGATACCTGGTTCGCGTTATAATATGGATTATAAAAAGTAGGGAAAAGAAAATCGTCCGAATATGGACAGCGAATAAAAAACAGAAAAATTTTTGGGGGTTCTTTTTCCAAAAAAACATAAAAGACGCTTGCATTTTGAAACCAAATGGTGTATCATCATAACTGAAAGATTCTTTACAAAATCTGGAAAAATTTTCACTTGGTATAATCCATATTATAGGAAGTAAGATCAACTTCCTATAATCAGATTTACGGCACAAAGAACATTTCTTTCGAAGCACAAAGCCTGCCTCTTTTATCCGAATCAGAGGCAGGCTCTTTTTGTATAACAAACGCTAAATCCTTATTTCACATTCTGGTAATACTCCAGCATCAAATCCACCATCCGTCCATAACTCTGCACCCCGTCGCTCTGGTCATTGGCTTTCAGATACACATCGTTCATCTGGTTCGCCACCTCCGCCACCTTCCCTTCATATTTATTCCAGAAAGCATTGTTTTTCCGCAGATCCTCCTTCGCCTGTTTACAAAGCTGTCCGCGTAATTCCAGATAGCTTTCCAAATCCACCTCTGCTAGGGCATTCCCTGCATAGACCCACCCGGTCAAAAATCCGCTGTAACGAAACGCCTGCCGTTCAGACTCCACACACGCCAGATATCCGATAAAGTTCGCCTCGTCCTCCCGCATAAATCCTTTCAAATGAGACAGTTCATGGCACATGGTATGCGGGATATTATAGCTTGGCATGTATTTGTTATAATTCGCCTCTATGGTAAAAGGGGAATAGATCCCGCAAAGCTGCTGCACCGAAAGAATCGAGGACATCCTAACCTCTTTCGGCTTCGGATAAAATCCCCCAAGCACCGGAAACTTCTTCCCTGCCCTGCCCATGGCACGGACACTTTCTTCCCTCCACGCCCACCGGTTGTCCACATAGCGCTCCTCCAAAGCCGTCTCATTCACTCTCTTTGTCAAAAATTTACACAGTTCCTTCAGTTCCTCTTTTGAATGCGTCCCTACTTCCAAATCTGCATATTCCGAAAAAGGAACCGCATAATAATTCACCCCGCAATTACAGGTATATGAAAAAAACATCATTCCTGCCCAAAAAAACACTCTCGCCAAAACCCGTCTTGGCTCCCGCCAAAAACGCCAAACATAAAGTCCCCCACCCCAAACAAGCAGATATAATACTTTTTCCACTACAGAAAAGGAAAAAAAGCCGAAAAAGCCCCCAATCACCCTCACCAGCAAGGGATATACATGATGGGCATACCAGGTCGCCATCCCGGTCACATTCCTTGCCAGCACCTGCAGAAGCACTGCCGCTGCAAACAAACCAGCCCCGCCAACAAAATACTCCTTATCTCCCATTTTCCGCATAATATCCCGGATTTTCTCTCTTATCTTCCCCACCGGATTCCCTCCTTCTCCCACTATTCCTTCTTCCCTCTCCACCCACGGCGCCCCCTGCCATTATTTCCCATCCTCCCCCTGAAACGGAAAACTCCCGGCAGCACATCCCTGCCAGGAGTTCCCGCAACTCTTCTCTTATACTCCGCCGCCCGGCAGCCCCGTTCCCCTAATCCCGGGAAACCAAAAGCCTCCGGCATTTTCTGTTATCTCAGTTCAAGCCTCACCAGGGCCCTCTTCAATGCCATCTCCGCACGCAGCGTATCCAGCCCCGCTTCCCCGGAACTCAGCCGCCGTTCCGCACGCACCCGCGCCTCCTCGGCACGCTTAAAATCAATTTCATCCGGCCACTCCGCCACCTCCGCCATAATAGTAACGCTATCCGGCAGAATGGTGATAAATCCAGAGATCAAAGAAGCTTGCTTCTTCTCCCCCTCCTCATGGATCGTCAGCACTCCCGGCGCCACCACTGCAGTCAGCGGAATATGGTTCGGATAAACACCGATATTTCCCTCCGTGGTCGTCAGTTCCACCATGGTCACATCGCCCTCATAGAACTGCTTCTCCGGAGTGATCACATTCAGTTTCATCACATCAGCCATAGACGTACCCCCTATTTCATGCGGGCAAGTACGTCTTCGATACCGCCGGCATTCAGGAAGTACTGCTCCGGAACCTCATCATGCTTCCCTTCCAGGATCTCCTTAAAGCCCTGAATGGTCTCAGCCAGCGGCACATAACGGCCCTCCATGCCTGTGAACTGTCCGGCCACAAAGAACGGCTGGGACAAAAATCTCTGAATCTTTCTTGCCCGGGATACGGTCAGCTTATCCTCCTCAGACAGCTCATCCATACCCAGCATGGCGATGATGTCCTGCAGTTCCTTATACTTCTGCAGAACCTCCTGCACCCCACGGGCCACCTTGTAATGCTCCTCACCCACAATACGGGGATCCAGGATACGGGAAGTGGACTCCAACGGATCCACTGCCGGATAGATACCCAGCTCCACGATGGAACGGCTCAGAACCGTAGTCGCGTCCAAATGGGCAAAGGTATTGGCCGGAGCCGGGTCAGTCAGGTCATCCGCCGGTACATAAACTGCCTGTACGGAGGTAATGGACCCCTTCTTCGTGGAAGTGATACGCTCCTGCAGAGCACCCATCTCCGTCTGCAGCGTCGGCTGATAGCCCACTGCCGAAGGCATACGGCCCAGAAGCGCTGACACCTCAGAACCTGCCTGGGTGAAACGGAAAATATTATCAATGAACAGCAGCACGTCCTTGCCGCCCTCATCCCGGAAATACTCCGCCATGGTAAGCCCGGTAAGGCCCACACGCATACGTGCGCCCGGCGGCTCATTCATCTGCCCGAATACCATGGTGGTCTTATTGATAACTCCGGAATCGGACATCTCGTGGTAAAGGTCATTTCCCTCACGGGTACGCTCGCCCACGCCGGTGAATACGGAATATCCGCCATGCTCTGTGGCAATGTTGCGGATCAGTTCCTGAATCAGCACCGTCTTTCCTACACCGGCACCGCCGAACAGGCCGATCTTACCGCCCTTCTGATAGGGGCAGAGAAGGTCAACCACCTTGATACCGGTCTCTAAGATCTCCGTCTCCGTGGACTGCTCCTCAAAGGTGGGAGCCTTTCTGTGGATCGGAAAATACTTCTCCACCGCCGGCTTCTCCTTATTGTCAATGGGCTCTCCCAGCACATTGAAAATACGCCCCAGCGTATTCTCTCCCACCGGTACGGTAATCGGCGCGCCGGTCGCAATCGCGTCCATGCCGCGTCTCAAACCATCCGTACTTCCCATAGCGATACATTTTACCGTATCATCACCAAGATCCTGAGCCACCTCCACCACCAGCCTGCCGCCGTTATCCAGCGGAATCTCGATGGCCTCGTTGATTTCCGGAATCTTGCCCTGGGAGAACTTGATGTCGATAACCGCACTGATGATCTGTGTGATCTTGCCAATATTTTGTTCTGCCATCTTGTTTCTCCTTAAATATTCTTTTCTCTGTCCAAAACGCTTTCAAAAGCAGCTATTCTGCTGCACCATATCAGTCCCTGCCCTTAATTGATGGCATTGGCGCCAGCAATGATCTCCGTCAGTTCCTGGGTAATGGATCCCTGACGCGCCCGGTTGAACTGAATCTCCAGCTTGCCTAACATCTCCTCGGCATTGTTGGTTGCCGAATCCATTGCGTTCATACGGGCGCCGTTCTCACTGGCTACCGCCTCCAGCAGCGCACCATAGATCAGGCTGCTCATATATTTGGGAATAATCATATCCAGCACTGCCTCGGTACTCGGCTCATAGTTCATCAGCGCCCGCGCTTTCGGCTCATCCCCGGCCTCGCCAGAGGCAGCCTCCCGGTCAACCGGAAGCAGCTTCACCAGCCTGGGAATATGCACCACCGTATTCTTAAAGGACGTATACGCCAGATAAATCTCACTGACCTCTCCCCGCTCAAAAGCCTCCAGAAGTTCATTTGTCAGATCAGAAGCATCCTGGTATAACGGCTCATTGATCACCTCTGAATAATCAGCCGTGATCTCATAGCCCTTTCTTGCCAGGCCATCCCGCCCCTTACGGCCAATGGCATAGATCCTGGTGTCCGCCGCCGTAAGGCCGGGAGTTGCCATAATCAGCTTCACGATATTGTTATTATATCCGCCTGCCAGGCCGCGGTTAGAGGTGACCGCAATCACTGCCTTCTTCCCCCCTGCACCTGCCTTCAGGTATTTGTGATCCATGGCGCCGGATCTTTCCAGCATGGAAGCAATGGTTTCATACATCCGGTTAAAGTAGGGCTTGGAACTTTCGGCTTTCGTTCTGGATCTCTGCAGCTTGACCGTAGAAACCAGCTTCATGGCCTTCGTGATCTGGCCTGTGCTCTGGATACTCGCCCTTCTGCGTTTAATATCTCTCATGGATGCCATGATTTACGCTCCTCCCGTCCTACCGCTGTGCCTTGCACTCCTTGATCGCCTTCACCAGAAGTTCCTCTGTCTCCTCCGACATCTGTTTCGTGTCGCGGATCGAAGCCGGAATCTCCGGATACTTGGTATCAATATATTTAAACAAATCCTTCTCAAAGGCCAGGACATCCGACACCGGAATATCCAGAAGGTATTTCTTCGTAGCCACATAAATGATGATAACCTGGTATTCTACCGGCATCGGCTGATACTGAGGCTGCTTTAATACTTCCCGGATCCTCTCGCCCTGTGCCAGCTGCTCCTTGGTTGCCGCATCCAGGTCAGAGCCAAACTGGGCAAAGGAAGCCAGTTCCCTGAACTGTGCCAGTTCCGTACGGATCGGAGCCGCGATCTTCTTGATTGCCTTGATCTGCGCCGCACCGCCCACACGAGATACCGACAAACCTGCATTGATAGCCGGACGGAATCCGGAGTTAAACATCTCTGTCTCCAGATAGATCTGACCGTCTGTGATGGAAATCACGTTGGTCGGAATATAAGCTGACACGTCGCCCGCCTGGGTCTCAATGATCGGCAGGGCAGTCAGGGAGCCGCCCCCCAGATCCTCTGACAGACGGGATGCCCGCTCCAGCAGACGGGAGTGCAGATAGAATACATCGCCCGGATAAGCCTCACGGCCCGGCGGTCTCTTCAGCAGCAGAGACAGGGTACGGTAAGCCGCCGCATGCTTGGTCAGGTCATCATAGATCACCAGCACATCCTCTCCCCGTTCCATCCACTCCTCACCGATTGCACAGCCGGAATACGGAGCGATAAACTGCAGCGGAGCCAGATCAGAAGCCGTGGAAACCACGATGGTGGTATAGTCCATAGCCCCGAACTCCTCTAAGGTTCTCACAATATTGGCAACCGTAGAAGCCTTCTGGCCAATGGCCACATAGATGCAGTGCACCCCCTGGCCCTTCTGATTGATAATCGTATCAATGGCAATCGCCGTCTTACCTGTCTGGCGGTCACCGATGATCAGCTCACGCTGCCCTCTTCCGATAGGAATCATGGCGTCGATTGCCTTGATACCGGTCTGCAGCGGGGTATCCACACCCTTTCTTTCAATAACGCCGTGAGCCACACGCTCAATACGGCGGAACTGGTCTGTCTCCACCGGGCCCTTGCCGTCAATCGGCTGCCCCAGGGCATTCACCACACGCCCGGTCAGGGCATCGCCCACCGGAACCTCCACCACACGGCCGGTTGTCTTTACGATATCACCCTCGCTGATGCTGCTGGTATCACCCAGAAGAACGACACCCACGTTGTCCTCCTCCAAGTTCTGGACCATGCCATAGATCTCTCCCGGAAACTCCAGAAGTTCACCCTGCATAGCCTTTTCCAGCCCATGAACCCGAGCAATACCGTCAGCCACCGTGATAACGGTGCCCACATCCGAGACTTCCAGCTTGGTAGAATATTTCTGAATCTGTTCTTTAATAACCGAACTGATTTCTTCTGGTCTCAAATTCATTTTGCTGTTTCCCTTTCTGAAATGTTAATTGCGCCCAAATCGCAACAGCTTATATTTCTTTGCTGCCGCCCGAATCAAGCCATCTGCAGCTGAGAAAGCTCCTTCTTCATCTCATAGAGCCGTGTGCGGATACTGCTGTCAACCACCCGGTCACCGATCCGGATTACCATGCCCCCGATCAGGGCCGGTTCTACCTGATAATCAGTCTCAAGCATCACATAATCCGTGACTGTCAGCAGCTTTTCCTGAAGGCGGTTCTTCTGATCCTCGCTCAGTTCCACTGCACTGGTCACAGATACGGTTCCTATCCGCTTAAACTCCTTTACCCGCTGAATAAAGTAGGAAAAAATAGGCAGCAGGTCATTCTGCCTGTCCTTCTCCACCACCACTGCCAAAAAGCCCATCAGTTCTTCCTCCACCCGTCCCGCAAAAACCTGGTGGATAATGGAAGCCTTCTCCTCCTTGACAATCCGCGGGTTGTTGAGAAGTGCCATCAGCTCCGGATTGCCCTCCAGGACAGGAACCAGGGATACGACCTCCTCATAGATCACATCCATACGTTCCTTCTCCATGGCGGTCTCAAACAATGCATCCCCGTACACCTTTGACACTAGCTTTGCCATGTACTCTCACCCATTTCCTTCAAAGTCTCGTCAATCAGAGCATTCTGAATCGTTATGTCAATCGAGCTGCCCACTGCCTTCTGTGCCATCAGCGCGGCAATATTCACCACATCCTGCTTCAGGTCATCCATGGCTTTCTTCTTCTCCAGCTCGATCTCCCGGTTGGCACGCTCGATGATACGGGACGCCTCCGCCCTCGCCTCGTCCAGGATCTCCGCCTCCCGGTTCTTGGCCTTCTTCCTCGCCGTCTCCAGAATATCCTCTGCTTCTTTATTCACATTCTTAAGCTTCGCCTCATACTCATCTTTGAGGGCACTGGCACTGGCCATATCGCCGGCAGCGGAAGCGAGCTCATCCGCGATCTTCTTTTTCCGTTTCTCCAGCACGTCACGCACCGGATTGAAGAGCAGATAGGATAAACAGAAGAACAATATGAAGATATTGATACCGGTCAGCACCGCATCATGCAGCAGCTGCGGATCAAATTCTATCAGTCTGTCCAAATCTTAAGCCTCCTTTCGTTCCGATTCCCTCCCGGTCTTTAAGCGCCGAAAGGCTTAACGAACATCAGGATAATGGCAACAACCAGACCATACAGACCAGTGGTCTCGGCAACTGCCTGGCCCAGAAGCATGGTAGAGGTGATATCAGATTTCGCGCCCGGATTGCGGCCCACAGCAGAAGCGCCATGTCCTGCAGCGATACCCTGTCCGACACCAGGTCCGATACCGGCGATCATCGCCAGACCTGCACCGATTGCGGAACAACCAAAGATAAAGTCCTGTCCTGAGATACCATTCATAGTAAAATTCCTCCTAAAAATAATATGTGATTAATAAAACTACCTTCTTAAGCGCCGGGTATCCCGGCCTGTGGAGTGTGTCAAAGCATTACTCCATCTTGTCATTGATATAAACCATGGTCAGCATACAGAACACATAGGTCTGTATGGCGCCGGAAAATACGTCACAATAAACGTGAAGCGCCGCCGGAATACCGATATTGACAAAAATCGGCATCATCCCATACCAGAGTCCCATGATAATTACGCCTGAAAGCAGGTTCGCGAACAGACGCAGGGATATGGAAAGCGGATTGGCCAGTTCTCCGATCAGGTTAATCGGGAAGAGAATCGGCGTCGGCTCAAACAGGCTGGTAAAATGTCTCAGCTTACGATTCTTAATTCCCTGATAGTTGACAATAAAGAATGTAAACATACCCAACAGGAACGTCACACCATAATCCGCGGTAGGTGCACGGAGTCCCAGAAGTCCGCTTAAATTGCAGAACAGAATAAACAGGAAAATCGTTCCGATATAATTCACGAATTTCTTCGCATTCCCTGCCAGAATCCCGTCCGCCATCTTCTGAAGCATCTCATACGCATATTCCAGTACATTCTGGAATGTGCCCGGCACATCTCCGGCTTTTTTCAGTGTGCGGTTGGCAAGCACTGCAATCAGCAGAATCAGAACCGTGACAATCCACATCCCTATCGTCGTTGTTGTGATCCAAAAATCCTGACCAAACATCTGATACTTTAAAACACCATGTATCATAAAGTCCGGCTCATGAGCGATCAGCATCCCCATATATTGTCCTCCTTTCTTCTAAAGATAACTGCCTCCGCCGAAATAAGCGGCGGCTTCATGGTTCTTCCGTTCTGGAATTCTCCCCTCCCACGGTTGTGTGCGGTTCGTCTTCTCTGGCAAAAATCCTGTGAATCAGCGGCTGCAGGTATGCGCCCGCTTTCATGCCCATGGCTCCGATCACCATGGCCAGAAGATCCACCCGGAACACTCTCCAGCAGCAAAACAACGCTGCCACCAGCACTACTTTCCGGATCATACTCTGAATAATCGTAGTCCTGCTGGCATAACTCTCATTCTGGCTTTCCAGTGCCCTCTCTGTCGTCAGCGCCATATGAATCAGCATCAGTATGGCTCCGACCGCTCCTGCCAGGAGTCCTCCCAATACCGGAAGTACCGGATAGGAAATCCCGGGCAGAAACACCCATGCAAGCACACCCAGCAGCAAATTATACAAGACAATGCCGACGGACATCTCAAAAAGAAGTTTCCTCGTTGACCTGCTCAGCCATTCCATTCCTGCATGCCTCCCTGTTTGCCGCCTGTCTCCCTTTCTTTGCCTGACCTCCGAGCCTCAGATCGTGTCTGAAAATCCATTCCAAAGCACAAATCACCTGTTCTTTTGCTTCTTCGGACCCTCCGGACTCTATGGCTGATTCCGCCGAATCCGGCTCGGCTGCTTCGGCCTGCTGCTTCCGGTTCGTTCCTTCTGGCTCTCTCTCTCTTGCAGAATCGCCTCATCCTCTCTGCATTCCTGCATAAGAGTCCGCATTGCCAGATGCCAGGCGCTCTTTGCACCTGCCAGCACTCCCAGAATCAGCAGCGGCACCAATGTCTTCATCCCATATCGGGAATCCACCTGATACCCAATGAATATGCACAAAAAAATGGGAGCCAGAACACTGATGCCCAGCTGCGTTACCATGGCCAGGTTCCGAAATACGCTTTTTTTATATTTCACGCGCCCACTCCTTCCTGCATTTTGCATGTGTCCTATATTATAACCAATCTTTTCCGATTTGTCCATGATTGTTGCAAAAGAAACAAGAAATCCTGAAAATCGCAGGTTTCTTTTCATGGGTCTCTAAAGGTACGCCCTGAAACGGAGGGAGGGTAGCCGGCGGCTACCCTCCCTCCGTTCCAGGGCTGAACGTCCCATTCCCCGCTCTTTCGAGGCTGGCAAATACCAACTCTGGAAAAAGGGTTCCTTTCGGAACCTCACCCCGCGAAAAGTAACAAATCACAATTTCTGCTGGACTTCTTTGTTATTATTTACTATAATAGTAACATATTTATTTCATATATCACAGGAAATAAGTACAGTAACTCTTTGTTTTTTCACAAAAACAACAATATTCAACCGGTGCTTTGCCCATTTTTCGGCATTTGCACGGATACTCTGCAAAGAATGGTGGTATTTATGAAGAATTTGACCGCACAGGTTCAGATGCTTGGCGGCTTCTGCCTCACCATCGGAGATATCTCCATCACTAATAAAGTCCAGCAGGCCAAGAAGCCCTGGACGATTCTGGAATATCTGGTATATTATCATGATCGGGAAATATCTGCTGATGAGTTAGTTGACGTCATCTGGTCCGATGACAACAATGTGAATCCAACCAATGCCTTAAAGACATTGATATTCCGCACCCGTAAGCTGTTGGAGCCTTTCAATCTCCCCACACAGCAGCTGATCTCTCAGAACCGAGGCTCATACTGCTGGAATTCTGAAGTTCAACTTTCTCTGGACTCTTCCGAATTTGAGGATTTATGCGAACTAAGCAGCCAGTCAGGACTTTCCGAGGTACAACAGCTGGAGACCCTTTTGAAGGCGCTGGATCTGTATAAGGGGGATTTTCTCCCTAAAGCCGCCTGGGAACCATGGGTCATCCCGGTCAGCCGCCACTACCACAGTCTGTTTATCCACGCAGCCATGCGGGCGATCAAGCTGCTTCTGGCAGAGGATCGTTGGGACGATATCATCGCACTGTGCCGTCATGCCATTACTATAGAAGCTCACAATGAGGATTTCCAGTATCATCTGATCTATGCTCTTTATTGCAGCGGTCATCAACGACAGGCACTAGAGCAATACCGCATCATGGTGGACTCCTTTTACAACGAATTCGCAATCACCCCTTCCGAGCGTATGACCGATCTGTACAAGATCATACAAGATCGCGAGCATGGCGTGAACACAGACCTTTCTCTGATCCAAAAGTCCATGCAGGAGGAACAGGCTCTTCTGGGGGCGTATTCCTGTGAATTTTCCGTGTTCCGCGATATCTATCAGCTCGAACGAAGGGCAATCACACGAACTGGCGATTCTATCTTTTTGGGTCTGCTCACCCTGTCTCTGGAAGACGGAAGCCTGCCCAAATCCTCCGTCCTGACACGGGCCATGGGGCATCTTGGCAATGCCGCCACCAGTTCTCTCCGGCACGGCGATGTCTATACCCGCTACAGCGTCAGCCAGTACATGATTCTGCTTCCCTCCGCCTCCTATGAAAACGGGGAGATGGTAATGCAGCGGATTATACGGAATTACAAAAAGGCATATCTCCGCAAGGATAT
The DNA here is from genome assembly GCA_910575255.1 of Lachnospiraceae bacterium. Classification (GTDB taxonomy): domain Bacteria; phylum Bacillota; class Clostridia; order Lachnospirales; family Lachnospiraceae; genus Brotaphodocola. The sequence goes on from CAJTEM010000009.1 coordinate 90,696, forward strand.
TGTGGTTCATTACTCTCTGCTGGCTGTTCCCCCAATCGAGAATGAGGCCTGATATTTTTTCAGGCAGAATTTTTCCGGGAGCATAAAAGCCTTCCTCACAGGGCACAGACGTACCCGCCAGAGATATGCTCCGCCAGGCGCACTACCCCAAAAGCCCCGGCTGCCTTACCGGCCGCCAGGGCTTTTGTTATACTCCTTCTTTTTAAATTGCCTCTTCCTGCTCATCCCAACTGCTTTGATCCCGGACTGCAGAGCCTATCATGCTGACCAGTTCCAGAAAGCTTCGGAAACTCGCCTGCTTGCGGTGTTCTTTCCAGTATATGGTTCCCTGACAGCTTCCATGCTCATAAAACATCGGACGAATCATAAATGTCTGCCTCCGTCCCTCTCTGCGGAATCGATATACCAGTGTATCCGGCAAAATCTTCATAACCTCCGAACTGTTCATCACAATCTGCAGATACTGCTCCACTCGCTGCTGACATTCCTCTCTGCCTTCAGCCTTCCTCTCCGGGCAACCGCTCAGATCCGACTCCAGATAAGAAACCAGATCCAGAAAACTGCTGAACCGGCTGACCTCACCGGCATGATTCTTCACACTTCCCTGCCAGCTGGCATTCTGGCGCTGTGTCACCCGAACCGTATACACATTCGCACTGTCGTCTCTTCGTACCGTCTCCGGCGCATCCTCTCTCTGCCCGGCATCCTCTCTGTTGCCTCTAAGCTCCCGCATGTCCATCACGGAACGTGGATACTGCAGCTGTGCAAAGCACCGCTCCATCTGCCATGCCAGCTCATAATAACCGGTAAAACAAACACCTGTCTGCTGATTGCCTTGATACAGAACCCCCTCCAGAGGCTGATCCTTGCACCATTCAACCGCAATGGTAAAAATACGTTCACTATCATATAATTTACTTTTATAGGATATCGCCATATTTCAAAATACCCCCTGTCATCAAAGTTCAAACGCAATCTGGTAATAGATATCATTTATTTTATCACAAATCAGAGATTTTTGAAATATGTTTTTTGCAAATTTTCTGCTTCCCATGGGCATATGCTTTGGCTCCATAACTGTACTGGTTACTGTTACTCTATGCGGTTTCCCCCATCTTCGCCAGCTTTGCCGCCTGATCGGCTGCGATCAGGCTGTCAAGCAGCTCCTGAATATCTCCGTTCATAATTGCGTCAATCTTATAGAGAGTAAGCTTTATCCGATGCTCGGTCACCCGTCCCTGGGGAAAATTGTAGGTGCGGATTTTTTCTGAGCGGTCACCGGTTCCGATCTGGCTGCGCCGTTCTGCTGCCTCTGCATTCATCTTTTTCTCCATCTCCAGGTCGTACAGCTTGGAGCGCAGCAGCCGGAATGCTTTCTCTTTGTTCTGAAGCTGCGATTTTTCCGTCTGGCTGTAGATTACAATCCCTGTGGGAATATGCGTCAGACGAACCGCGGAATCCGTAGTGTTGACGCACTGCCCCCCATTCCCGGAAGCACGCATTACGTCAATCCGGCAGTCGTTCAAATCCACCTGAACATCCACATCCTCCGCCTCCGGCATAACCGCTACGGTAGCCGTGGAGGTATGGATTCTCCCGCCCGACTCAGTCTCCGGAACCCGCTGCACCCGGTGAACTCCGCTCTCATATTTCATACGCGAATAGGCCCCCTTACCGGTGATCATGGCAACCACCTCCTTGAAACCGCCGATTCCGCTCTCATTCACACTGATCAACTCCACCTTCCAGTGCTGGCTCTCCGCATAGCTGACATACATCCGGTACAGCTCAGATGCAAATAAAGCCGCCTCATCGCCACCTGCTCCGGCCCGAATCTCCAGAATAATGTTCTTCTCGTCATTTGGATCCTTTGGCAGCAGAAGGATCTTCAGATCCTGTTCCAGCTCTCCGACTCTTTTCCGAGCATCTGACAGCTCCTCCTTCGCCAGCTCCCGCATCTCCTCGTCGCTTTCCTCATTCAGAAGCGCCAGGCTGTCTTCGATATCCTGCTTCGCCCGCTTATAAGCCTGATAAGCCTCCACCACCGGCGCCAGGTCCGACTGCTCCTTCATCAGCCTGCGGAAGCGCCCCTGATCCTCAGCCACTCCCGGTTCATTCAACTCCTGCATAATCTCCTCATAGTGGATCAGCATATCATCCAATCGGTCAAACATCTCAATCCCTCCTTATTGTCCGTGAATTTTGGACATCCTGGTACATCCCATGGGTGTTGCCTCCCCTCAAACTAACAAGCAGGCCACCACCACCCTGTCTTTTCCCGAAAGATCCCGATAGATCCGGACGTCCTGATATCCGTTTGCCTTTAACAGGCTGCTTACCGCCGCTCCCTGATCAAAACCGATCTCCAGATAAATTCTGCCGCCAGGCTTTAAATACCTTCCGGCATCAGCGGCAATCCTCCGGTAATAATACAAGCCGTCCTCCGCTCCGTCCAATGCCAGCATCGGCTCATGCTCCCGCACCTCCGGCTCCAGGGTAACAATCACTGCTGTCGGAATGTACGGCGGATTCGACGTAATCACATCATACCTTCTTCCATCCTCCGGCAAGGCAGCAAACAGATCGCCCTGCCAGAACTCTGCCGCTCGTTCTCTGTCCTCCATTCCCTCCTGTCCGCTGCTGTCATCTCCCCTGCACAGCCGCCATCCGGGCAGCAATGCCGCCGCATTGCGCTCTGCCACCTTCAGGGCCTCCTTTGAAATATCCGTGACCGTCACTCTGTCAAAGGCTCCCTTTACCGCCAGGCTGATGGCAATACATCCCGAACCTGTGCACAGATCCAGCAGGCTTCTTCCCGCCGCCTGTACCCCTGCCAGATCCTGCGCTGTCATATCCGCCAGTACCAGCTCTGCCAGCGTCTCCGTATCCTGCCGGGGAATCAGCACATGGCGATTTACATAAAACTCCAGTCCCATAAATTCCTGACTGCCCAGAATCTGCTGCAAAGGACATCTCCTCCTCCTTCGCTCAATCATCCTTCGGTAAAGCTCCATCGCTCCCTGATTCCGTTCGTCATCCTCCAGCTCCTGCATCCGGCTCATCAAAAAATGAACCATATCCAGCTGAAACGCTGCCAGCAGAAGCTGCTGCGCGTCCTGTCTTGCATCCGGGGCGCCGGCCTCTTCCAGTGCACGGGTTCCTTCTGTCAACAGCCGAAACAACGTCATAAGACCACCGTCCCGTCATTCCCCGGTTTTGTCCCTCCGGGTTCTTCCGGAAGCTCTGTCTCCGGAAAATTCTCCCGCAGATAGTTTCTCCAGTCAAAAACAGCCTCCACTGCTGCAATCGCCACCTCAATCATACTGTCGTCCGGCTCACTGGTCGTCAGATTCTGCATCCACATCCCCGGCTTGCTTAAAAGATTCACAATCCAGGAATCACTTCGCCCGGCCAGTCGCAGAAACTCATAAGAGACTCCGGCAATCACCGGAATCAGAATAATCCGGCTGACAATCCGCAGCCACACTGTATCTACACGAATAACCATAAAAAACAGAATACTGATCACCATCACAATAATCAGGAAACTGGTTCCGCAGCGCTTATGCTGCTTAGAACTCTGCCGTACATGCTCCACATTCAACGTCAGCCCATGCTCCAGACAGTTGATACATTTATGCTCTGCACCATGGTACATAAAGGTGCGGCGGATATCCTCCATCCGTGAGATCAGCTTGATATAAGCCACAAAAATCGCAATCCGGATGCATCCCTCCAGGATAGCCATCACCGTTGGCGACGCAATGAATCTCCGGAATACATTAGCGATCAGCAGCGGCAAAACCATGAAAATAACAATAGCCATTGCAAAGGAAAACACCATCACTGATGCCATCAGAATCTTCTCCACTTTTTCCCCGAACATCTTATCCAGCCACAATTCAAAGCCTCCCGGCTCCGAATCCTCATCATCCTCGAAAAAACTGGCTGAAAAGCTTAAGGTGCGCATTCCCAGTACCATGGAATCAATAAAACTGAATACCCCACGGACAAACGGCAAAGCACACAGCTTCACCTTCTCCGTCATGCTGACGTAGCGATCCTTTTTTACCTCGATCTCTCCGTCCGGCCTGCGTACTGCCGTAGCATATTCCTGCTTATTCTTCATCATAATTCCTTCTATGACGGCCTGCCCGCCAATCCCGGAATACTTCATGAAAAACTCCTTTCTGTGTTTTAAAAGAAAAGAAGGTTGAGCCAAAGTGTCTCCACTTGAGTCTCAACCTTACTTCGTGCTCTTACTGCGCTTATGCGTTGATGCCGTACTTTCTGTTGAACTTATCGATACGGCCGCGGGCGGCTGCCGTCTTCTGCTGACCGGTATAGAAAGCATGGCACTTGGAGCAGATCTCCACGTGAATCTCCTTTTTAGTAGAACCGGTAACGAACTCATTGCCGCAGTTGCAGGTTACCTTTGCCTGATAGTAGGCGGGATGGATACCCTCTCTCATGATTTTCACCTCTTTGCTTTTCAATTATATAGTCCTGTGATCATCTAACAATCTCTCTTGTACTGTTAAAATCACCCCACGTCTATAAACAGCGTTGTAAGTATATCATAAAGCTCTGCTATTTGCAAGCCAAAATTCATCAATAGAAGCGCATTCTCTTGGCATTTTCCACGAATTCCCGGTTGTTTCGGGTCTTGGTAAAGAGATCAAGGATTTTCTCCACAGCCTCCTCCGGCTTTAAGGTATTGGTAGCTTTCCGGATGATATCCACAGCCTCCGACTCCTCAGAGGTGAGAAGCAAATCATCCCGCCGGGTGCCCGACTTTAAAATGTCGATGGCCGGGAATATCCTCTTCTCCGACAGCTTGCGATCCAGAACCAGCTCCATGTTGCCGGTGCCCTTGAATTCCTCGTAAATCACATCATCCATACGGCTTCCGGTATCCACCAGAGCTGTTGCCAGGATTGTCAGACTGCCTCCCTCACGCATATTTCTCGCAGCGCCGAAGAAACGCTTAGGCATATGCAGCGCCGCAGGATCCAGGCCTCCGGACAAGGTACGCCCGCTGGGCGGCACTACCAGGTTATAGGCTCTCGCCAAACGGGTAATACTGTCTAACAAAATGATCACATCCCGCCTGTGCTCCACCAGACGCTTTGCCCGCTCAATGACCATCTCCGATACTCTTTTGTGGCGCTCCGGAAGCTCGTCAAAGGTAGAATAGATGACTTCCACATTTTCCCCGATTACCGACTCCTTAATATCTGTAACCTCCTCTGGACGCTCATCAATCAGCAAAATGATCAAATGCATATCCGGATGGTTAGTGGTAATCGCCTGGGCTACCTGCTTTAACAGGGTTGTCTTACCGGCCTTAGGCGGAGATACAATCATCCCTCTCTGCCCCTTACCGATCGGTGAAAGCAGATCCAGCACCCGCATTGCCGTAGTCGTCTTGCCTGCAGTTTCCATATGCAAACGCTCATTGGGGAAAATCGGCGTCAGATTCTCAAAATTTGGCCGCTTTTCGATCACACTGATCGGATAACCGTTAACATTTTTAATATAAAGAAGCGCCGCGAACTTCTCTGCCGCTGTTTTCACCCGCCGGTTACCCGCAATAATATCACCTGTCTTCAGGTTAAAACGTCGGATCTGTGAGGGTGCCACATACACATCATTCTCACCTGGAAGAAAATTCTCGCAACGGATAAAGCCAAAGCCATCTGGCATAACCTCCAAAATTCCGTTGGCACCGATTCCGCTGTCCAGCTCAGCAACCTCCTGCGGTGTCAGCGTCTCTGCCTGACGGCCTTCCCGCACCGGACGTGCCTGCGGCTTTCCGGTACTGCGCTCGTCATTCTTTGTCTCTGCCTGCGGCTTGGGTGTGGGAGGAGCTACCGCGGTTTTAATGATCTCTTCTCGCTCCGCAGCACTGCACAGTATATCGATCAGCTCTGCCTTCCGCATAGTACTTCCGCCTTTAATCTTCTGGGCTTTTGCAAGCTCCCGCAGTTCTGCCAGCGGCAATGTCTGTAATTTTTCTCTCATATAATGCTCTCCATTTCTAAATATGAAATTTTTATTTCTTTTGCAGGCAAACTATACTTCGCTCACCTGATCAATCACTGCTTAGGGGTAATAAATGACTCCAGAAAAACCTGATGGATGACAGATTACGGTAGAATGAATCTGGTATAACCGTTATCATGTTCTTATGTTATACCAGTGACATCCCCGTCCCATATAGGGGTATTATATAACGATTTTTCAAAAAAAGGAAGAGGGATTTACAAATCTCCGACACTTCTTTCCAGGAATTCCATGTGTTCCCGAATCTTTTTCTCATAGCCGATTTCCGCCGGGTGGTAAAAGTTTTGTCCCTCCATCCCGTCGGGAAGATACTGCTGCTTCACATAATGATTCGGATAGTCATGGGCATATTGATACCCCGTACCACGTCCCAAATCCGCTGAGCCTTTGTAGTGGGCATCCTGCAGATGGGCAGGAACCTGCATCCCCCGCTGATTCTTCACTGCATCCATCGCTTCACTGATAGCACACACCGCTGCATTGCTCTTGGGCGCTGTCGCTACATAAGTAACTGCCTGAGACAGGATGATCTGTGCCTCCGGCATCCCGATCCGTTCCACTGCCTGAGCCGCACTGACCGCTACCGTCAGCGCCTGCGGATCCGCATTCCCGACATCCTCCGATGCGCAGATCATGATACGCCGGGCAATGAACTTGATATCCTCCCCTGCATACAGCATCCTTGCCAGATAATAAACCGCTGCATCCGGATCCGAACCTCGCATGCTTTTAATAAACGCGGAGATTGTATCATAATGATTGTCACCATCTTTATCATAGCGAACCGCCCGCTTCTGAATGCATTCCTGTGCTACTTCCAGTGTAATATGAATCCTGTCGTCCGTCTTATCACGTTCTGTAGTCAGCACACCAAGCTCCAAAGCATTCAATGCAGCACGTGCATCTCCGCCAGCCACATCGGCCAGGAAGTCGGCCGCCGCCTCATCGATGACAGCCTCATAACTCCCCAGCCCCCGCTCCTTATCGGAAATGGCCCGGCAGATCAGATCCTTCACATCCTCCCGCTCCAATGGCTTCAGCTCAAAAATCTGCGACCGGGATAAAAGAGCACCATTCACTTCAAAATAAGGATTTTCTGTGGTGGCGCCGATCAGAGTCAGCGTACCATCCTCCACAAAGGGCAGAAGATAATCTTGCTGGCTCTTATTAAAGCGATGAATCTCATCTACAAATAGAATCGTCTTTTTCCCGTACATCCCCAGAGAATCCTTCGCCGCTTTCACCACCTCTTCCATATCCTTTTTTCCAGCTACCGTTGCATTGATCTGTCGGAAATTCGCGCTGGTCGTATTGGCAATCACTTTGGCAAGGGTAGTCTTCCCCGTCCCCGGCGGTCCGTAAAAAATGACAGAACCCAACTTATCTGCACGGATAGCCCGATACAGAAGCTTGTCCTTTCCGATCAGATGTCGCTGTCCTGCTACCTCATCCAGGGTGCGCGGACGCATTCGGGATGCCAGAGGGGATTCCTTTTCCTGAGTTGTACTTCGCATATAATCAAATAAATCCATGGATTACCTCTTCTTCTCCAGTCCCAAAATGGCTGGTCATTCTTTTCCTTTTCAGTATAGTCTCTGAAATGGAGTATGTCAACCAGACTGAAATGGGGTTATACGGCATATATATATCAGAGGTTACTATTTACGAGCAATGTCATGATGTTGGAGGCAAAGGTATGCCAAAGAAAAGAGAGAAAAGTAACCAGGATCAGTTCTGATAAAGCCAGAGGATCTGAAATCAGGAAGAAGGGAGGATAATAATGCGGAAAAAAAGATGGCAAATGGAGCGGCGTATTTCATTGCTAATGGCTGTCCTGGCGCTGGACGGATTGCTGTTGGGAACAACTGCCGGTATCATTCGGTATGGGGGGACATATGGTACTGCCTCACCGGCACATCGGATCATGCCGGTCTCAGCCGCCAGTCAGACCACAGAGGATAAAGTAGTGGCTCTTACCTTTGACGATGGACCTCATGAAACCTATACGCTTGAGCTGCTGAATGGCCTGAAAAAACGCGATGTAAAAGTCACTTTTTTTCTCATGGGACAAAATATCAGTGGTAATGAGGAACTGGTTCTTCGGATGCAAAAGGACGGACATCTGATCGGAAATCACAGCTATCGGCATATCCAGCTGACAAAAGCCGGCGAAGATAATGTCTGCGATGCAGTAGAACAGACCGAAAAGATTATCGAGAATATCACAGGCTGTCGGCCAAAATATCTGCGCCCTCCTTATGGCGACTGGAACGAGAATCTGGAATGTCGTCTGGATCTTACCACCGTGTTCTGGTCTGTGGATTCACTGGACTGGAAACTTCAGAATACAAAACAGATTGTAAACCAGGTGGAAAAAAAGGTTGGTAATGGGGACATCATTCTCATGCATGACATCTTTCCAGAATCCATAACAGCCGCCTTAGAAATCGTCGATCACCTGAAAGCAAAAGGCTATCAGTTCGTAACGGTTGAAGAACTGCTGATTGATTAAATCAAACTTGAGCTTGACCTTGGCTCGTTACCATCACGTGAATAAAAAGCTTCGGGCAGACTGAAACAACTTGTTTGGCTCCGCCCGAAGCCTTATCTCGAATCTCTTCAGCAATAAGCCGAGTACCGTGTTCGCACGAACAGTTACTGACTTATTTGGCTGCAAGCACCGCGTCGTATGCCACAGACATGCCATCCGCCTCGATCTTATCATACCACTTCTGAACATCTGGCAGCATATCGCTTAAATCATGCCCCCAGTACTCTTCCTTTTTCAGCACAGCCTCCACGGATGCCTCCTTCATAAACGCTACGATATCCTCTCCATCATTCGCTGCATCCGTATGATAGAATGCAATCAGCGCCGCCAAAGAGAAGGTCAGCCCCTGCGGATAACTGCCAAACTGCTCCTTGTGCTCCAGGATCGTCGGCAACACCCTTGCCTTGAATTTCGATACGGAATTCAGCGCAATGGAAAGCAGCAGATGCTTAATGAACGGATTAGAAAAACGCTCCAGAACAGCCTCACCAAAGCGGCGGTTATCCTCTGTATCCCCGATGGTAGGAATAATCTCTTCGAAGATACATTTCTTCAGCAGTCCAGATACCTTCTCGTCTTTCAGGCACTCACCGACCGTCTCCAGTCCGTACAAATGCGCTCCGAGCACCATAGAAGTATGTGCGCCATTCAGAATTCTCACCTTACGTTTCTTGTAAGGATCCACATTATCTGTCCAGACCACGTTAAAGCCGGCCTTTTGCAGCGGCAGTTCATCCTCATGCTGTCCCTGGATGACCCACAGATGGAAAATCTCCGCCGTATCCATCATATTATCCTGCTCTCCAATTCTTTTGCACAGAGCTTCATGCTCGTCACGCGGGAAACCAGTTACGATCCGGTCCACCAGTGTGGAGCAGAAATCATTCTCATTCTTCAGCCAGCTCTTGAAATCCTCTCCCAGCTTCCACAGATCCGCATATTGCAGGCAACACTTCTCCAATTCCTCTCCGTTATGATCGATAAGCTCACAGGACAGGATAATAAAGCCCTTTAGTCCCAGCTGATATCTTTTATACAAAAGCTGAGTCAGCTTCCCCGGGAAAGTCTTCGCCGGAGCATCCTCAAATTTATTATCTGCCACGAATTCAATCCCCGCTTCTGTAGTATTGGAAACAATAAAGCGGAAATCCGGATTCTCAGCCAATGCCATATACTCTGCGCAATCCACATACGGGTTCACACATCTGGAAATCACATGGATATGCGTGTGTTCATCCACAACCTCTCCACCATCGATTCCCCGCAAAAACAGATTGTATTCACAGTTCTGCTTTTGCAGCATCTCGCACATACCGCGCTCAATCGGCTGCACCACTACCACCGATCCGTCAAACAGCCCCTGATCTTGCATCTTCTGGAAAAAATAATCCACAAATCCACGCAGGAAACCACCTTCACCAAACTGAATTACTGTCTCTTTCTTATTGCTCATCGCCTGTAACCTCCGTTTTTATTTCCCATTGTTATGCCTCCTCTGCCTGTCAGGCAGGCCTGTTTGTAAGCTCTTACATTTTGTCGGACAAAAAAAACAATGGCTTATGTACTTTATCATACACCATCTTTTCTCATATTGCAAGAGTGTTTCCCTTATCTTTGTAAGCATTTACAAAATCATGGTTACTTTTCTAAGGCAATGTCAGTAAGTTAAGGGATCTCAAAGCACAGCCAGGGAAACGGGGAGAGAAGCAACAAATCATGTTGCGATAAAGAACCTTCGTCAAAAGTAAAAAGCGGCTGCAAAGCAGGGAGCTCCTTCTCCCGCTCTGCAGCCGCCTCTTCCCTTTGCCGCACATCAGGCAACTACATGTACATTCACAGCCTGCACACCACGATTACCCTCTGTGGTATCAAAGGTTACCTTCTGTCCATCCTCCAGAGTCTTGTAGCCATCAGCCACAATTCCGGAAAAATGTACGAACACCTCTTCGCCAGTTGCATCGTTGGTAATGAATCCGTAGCCTTTTGTTGCGTTGAACCACTTTACTGTACCGTTATTCATAATGGGTACCTCCTACCATTTATTTTGCATTTCCCCCAGAAACAAAAAATCACATATTTGTGTAAATCATGAGGCATACTTCATGACTTACACAAATATGTGAATCAATAGCCCATGTGGAAATACGAGCTAATCTTAACACCGTTTTTTCCCTCTGTCAAGAGTTTTACGCTATTTTTCGAGCAATTATTATAAAGTTTTTATTAATTTTCTCTTCGGTTCTAAAATCTCCGTCCAAAGTTACATCTAATACAAAAAAACCGCGAAAATTCGTGGATTGAAGTTCAATCAATCCTGAGTTTTTCTCGTTCTAAGAACTGAATGTTATACGTTTTTATACAGATATTCAAATTTTTAGATGACATAAATCTATGTTAATTTCACTTTTTATGTAGTATTTAAATGTCCTGCCATTCAGAGTATGCACCTGAAAAAGGTACGCAATAAGGCTCTCTGGCTCCTGCGCAATGCAGGTGTCAAAGAGCCTCTTAAGTTCTTCCTGCCATCTGGCGGTTACTGTTATCTGCCGTATCTTACTTCAGGGTAACCTTCGCACCCTCAGCTTCCAGCTTAGACTTCAGCTCCTCAGCCTCTTCCTTAGAAGCGCCTTCCTTCACAATCTTCGGAGCACCGTCAACTACGTCCTTCGCCTCTTTCAAGCCCAGACCGGTAGCCTCACGAACAACCTTGATAACCTTAACCTTGTTCGGACCAACCTCAGTCAGCTCAACGTCGAACTCGGTCTTCTCTTCCTTCTCCTCAGTTGCACCAGCAGGACCTGCCATAACCATACCGGCAGCTGCAGATACGCCAAACTCTTCCTCACAAGCCTTTACCAGGTCATTCAGTTCCAGAACGGATAACTCTTTAATCGCTTCGATAAACTCAGCAGTGGTTAACTTTGCCATTTTCATTTCCTCCATTTAGATTTTATTCAACAAACATTTACTTCTACGTACGTCAGCCCAAGCGACGCTGTCCCGAGACTATGCGGTCTCGCCCTGCTTCTCGGCAACCTGATTCAGCACACGGGCAAGGTTTGCAATCGGGGACTTCATGCTGCCAAACAACCGGCCCAGCAGAACCTCTCTGGACGGAATGCTCGAAATCGCCTGCATCCCTTTGGCATCATAGTAAGTGCCTTCCACAACACCAGCCTTGATCTCCAACTTGTCTGCCTTTTTCGCAAACTCAGCCAGAACACGGGCGGGAGCCGTAGCATCATCCTTGGACACTGCGATCGCAGTCGGCCCTTCCAGATGAGGATCCAGAGCAGCAAAATCTGTGCCCTCCGCAGCACGCCGGATCAGAGTGTTCTTATATACTTTATAAGTAACACCGGCTTCTCTCAGCTGCTTACGAAGCTCTGTATCCTGAGCAACGGTCAATCCGCGATAGTCTACTGCAACAGCAGACGCGGCACCATTCAGCAGCTCGGAAATCTCAGCTACGATCGGCTGTTTTAACTCAACTTTTGCCATGAATGTCTACCTCCTGTTAGATTCTCTCGACTGCTTTCTTAATGAGAAAAACCTCTCTGCCGCACGAACGACAAAGAGGCTCTACAAAATCATAAAATCGATGGCTTTGTATATTTCCTCGGCAGGCGGCTGTACCTTATGCCTTACGGCACCTGCTGTCTTCGGCAGTCAATACTAGAGCATAATAGCATATATCATTTCCCTTGTCAACTGATTTTCAGAAATTGGCCGGTTACTTTTCAACTTACTGTTACTTTTCACCGGATGGGGTGAGGTTCCAGAGGGTACGCCTTGAAACAAGGGGAGGGCCGCAGCGGGAAAGGGTTTCCCGGATTGCGTTTGCAGGATGCCTGGAAACCGGGGAATCCTTTTTCCAGAGCGTACCTTTCGGAATCCCCCCGTGAAAAGCAACACCGGCCGGTCGATGAAAAAACACCCGGACCTCTCCGCGAAGGAGAACATCCGGGTGTCTCTGTCTAAATTAAAGGCATATAACGGACTCCTCAAACAAACCTGCCCTGCTGCTCTTAAGACATCAGTTTGGTAACATTCAGCTTTACGCCCGGTCCCATGGTAGAGGTCAGGGTAACGCTCTTAATAAAGGTCCCCTTCAGAACACTGGGCCTTGCTTTGTTGATTGCATCCATAAGCGTCTGGAAGTTGTTCGCTAACTGCTCCTCCGTAAAGGAAGCTTTACCAACTGGCACATGAATAATATTCGTCTTATCAAGTCTGTACTCGATCTTACCTGCTTTGATATCATTGATCGCCTTAGTCACATCCATGGTAACCGTGCCTGCCTTCGGGTTGGGCATCAGGCCCTTCGGGCCAAGCACACGACCCAAACGGCCGACTACGCCCATCATATCCGGTGTAGCCACAACCACATCAAAATCCAGCCAGCCATCGTTCTGGATCTTCGGGATCAGCTCCTCTGCGCCCACATAATCTGCTCCCGCTGCCTGTGCCTCATCAGCCTTCACGCCTTTGGCAAACACCAGGATACGGACCACCTTACCAGTACCATGGGGCAGTACAACCGCGCCGCGGATCTGCTGATCTGCATGACGGCCGTCACAGCCGGTACGGATATGGGCTTCCACAGTCTCGTCGAATTTGGCAACCGCGTTCTTCTTCACCAACGCGATCGCATCTGCTGTATCATAAAGTACGGAACGGTCTACATTCTTAGCCGCCTCAAGATATCTTTTTCCACGTTTCATATCAATGACCTCCTAGTGGTATTGTCGGGGATGTCCCTCCCACGTCTTCTATAGAGTGAGCGCCGCTATCCGGCTGCCTCACCTGTGCCTCGCAATCCTTCGGGCACAATTATTCGCCAACAGTGATACCCATACTCCGTGCAGTACCCGCAATCATGCTCATAGCCGCTTCCAGACTTGCCGCGTTCAAATCGGGCATCTTGGTCTCGGCAATCTTCTGCAGGTCAGCTTTGGAAATGGTCGCCACCTTGGTCTTATTCGGGGTTGCGGAACCGGATTTGATCTTGCAGTACTTCTTCAGCAGTACGGCTGCCGGCGGGGTCTTAGTGATAAAGCTGAAGCTTCTGTCCGCATATACGGTAATGACTACCGGGATAATCAGATCGCCCTGATCTGCGGTTCTTGCATTAAACTCCTTGGTAAACTGTACAATATTCACACCATGCTGGCCCAGTGCGGGACCAACCGGCGGAGCCGGAGTCGCTTTGCCTGCCGGAATCTGTAATTTGATGTAACCAGTTACTTTCTTTGCCATAATAATGACCTCCTATATTGTGGTATTGTCGGGGATGTCCCTCCCACTTTGTTCCCTTGCGGCAATGCACACGGACTTTCTTTCCTGTGCCCTATCGCACCGCATATCTCTTCGTGACAGCTAAAAGGCAGGAACAGCCGTCCCTGTGAACAGTCCCAATTCTCTGTCACATCTTCTTTACTTCTGTGAAGCTCAGTTCAACCGGTGTCTCACGGCCGAACATCTCGACATTGATCGTAAGGGTCTTCTTGCCCTCGTTGATGGACTTGACAGCTCCGATGGTATCCTTCCAGGCGCCGGCGGTTACCACAATGGTATCGCCCTCCTCGTATTCCACCACCACGTCCTTCCTGGCAAACCCAAGTCCTGCCATCTCCTCGTCACTTAAAGGAACCGGCTTCGAGCCAGGGCCCACAAAGCCTGTGACGCCGCGTGTATTCCGTACCACATACCAGGTATCATCATTCATCACCATATGAATCAGTACATAGCCCGGAAACATCTTCTTATCCGCCAGCTTTTCCACGCCGTTCTTCATCTCGGCAACCTCCAGCATGGGGACTGACACCTCCAGAATCTGCTCCTGCAGGTTGCGGTTCTCGATAGTCTTCTCAATGTCCACCTTTACTTTGTTCTCATAGCCTGAATAGGTATGCACCACATACCATTTCGCATCTGCCATAGATATCACCTTTATCCCAAAAACAAAATAATGTCGAGACCTTTCTTAATGGCAAAATCCAGAAGCGCAATAACTGTGCCCAGCAGAACCGTAACCACTACTACCGTGGCGCTCTGCTTGGCAACCGTCTCCTGATCCGGCCAGACGATCTTCCTGAACTCAGCCTTGAGGCCCTTTATAAAGCTCGGCTTGGGAGCTTTTGCAGTATTTGCGGTCTTCGCAGTATTCGTAGTCTCTGCCATAGTTCACACTCCTTACTTGGTTTCCTTATGCAAGGTATGTGTCTTGCAAAATCTGCAGTACTTCTTGGTTTCCATGCGGTCCGGATGGGTCTTCTTATCCTTCGTCATGTTGTAATTCCGCTGCTTGCATTCTGTACATGCCAGTGTAATTCTCGTACGCACAACTTCCACCTCCACTCAAATTTCGTTAAGTTACGGCCTTTTTTTGAGCATAAAAAAAAGACCTAAGCTCTTCCATTCGCCTTTTTACTATATCACATCAAATGGATGGCGTCAATGATTTTCTTGCATTTCTTCAGTATAGTACTTCTTTGCAGGTACTTTTCATGGGGTGGATGGAGATCCTAAAGGTACGCCTTGAAACCAGGGGAAGCATTTTTCCAGAACGTACCTTCTGGATATCTGTCCGTTCAGAAGTAAGTACTCCATGAAAAACTACCGTAATCATTGCCTGCTGTTCACACACCATCATTTTCCATCCCCGATGCAGATCGACAGATAGTGGATTTCTTTAATTCCCGCCGCCTTAAGCACACGGCTGCATGCCTCGATAGTACTTCCTGTTGTATAAATGTCGTCGATCAATACAACACAATCCGGAAGCTTTCCGCCGGATACTTCTGGATTCCTGGCATCTGAAAGGAATTCCGGATGAACCCGAAATGCTTCCTGCAGGTTCTTCAAGCGCTCTGTGGGATTTAAGTCCCGCTGTGGGGTTGTTTTGCGGGCGCGGAAAAGCAGACGGGTACAGACAGGAATATTCCAGGCTTTACCGAGGCGGATTGCCAGCTCTTCTGCCTGGTTATAGCCGCGCTGACGGCGGCGGGACGGATGTATGGGTACCGGAATCAGCATATCCGGCTTCCAGTACCGGATTGCCTTCTCAAAACGGTACTGTATGGCAGTGCCATAAAAATCAAGATATTCCCGACGGTTTTTGTATTTGACCGCCGCCAGGGAATGACGGGCGGCATCATTATAATGAAACAAGGCGGCACCGGAATCAAAGGTCCTCTTGTGACGTATACAGTCCAGACAGTATTCGTGATGCTGGCCAGGTACCTCCTTGCCGCACTTTCGGCAGGCTGGTTGCCTGACCGGCATCAGGCATGGGATACACGCCCTGCAGATCAGCTCACCGGATGGAACAACGATTCTGCCGCAAACCGGACACCTCCGTGGGAATAACAGGTTCCAGATGATAACGATTCCTCCTTTCTGACCAGTATGGCCCGCGCTAATTAGTGTTTGTCATACTACTAATCCATAACCTCCCGGATCCGGGCCTGCAGGCCGGTATAGCGGCGCTGCTCTGTCTCATTATCCACCATCTGCTGAAACATCTCCGGAATCCCCACCAGGCAGACACAAATACGGGCTCGGGTAACGGCTGTATAGATCAGATTCCTCGTCATGAGCATCCGCGGACCGGAATAAACCGGGATTACCACTGCCGGATATTCACTGCCCTGAGATTTATGTATGGTAATCGCATAGGCAAGCTCCAGCTCCTCCAGTTGGCGGAAGCTGTACTCTGCCAGTCTGCCCTCATCGAATTCTACTGTGATATTTTCCGCAAAAGTATTAATCTCTCGAATCCTGCCGATATCGCCGTTAAACACACCGATTCCGGAATCAGCCACAATCCCGTTTTTGCCGCGGATCTCCCATTCCATCTGGTAGTTGTTCCTGATCTGCATGACCTTGTCCCCTGTACGGTATAAGATCCCTCCAGCCTCCTTTTCCGCTTTCCCGGCAGACGGAGGGTTCAGGCACTGCTGCAGAATCGTATTCAGACGCTCTACCCCCAACGCCCCTTTCCGCATGGGTGTCATAATCTGGATATCAAAGGGATCGGCATGGACATAGCCTGGCAGCTTTTCCGTCACCAGGGCAATCATAGAGCGGATGATCGCATCCGGCTGCTCGCCCCGGATAAAGAGGAAATCCCGGCTGCGTTTGCCCAGAGAAATCCTCTCTCCGCCGTTAATCCGGTGTGCATTAACAATAATGTCGCTTTCAGCCGCCTGACGGAAGATACGATTCAGGCGCACTACCGGAAATGCTCCTGACGCGATGATATCCCGCAGAACATTGCCCGCTCCGACGCTGGGCAGCTGATTCACATCTCCTACCAGAATCAGTCTGGTTCCTGGAGCTACGGCTTTCAGAAGCGCATGCATCAGATAGATATCCACCATGGAGGTCTCGTCGATAATAATGGCATCCGCATCCAGCGGATTCTCCTCACCACGCTCGAAATGCATTCCGGAGGTGCCGGCATCGTCGTCAGGAACTCCATTCAACTCCAGCAGGCGATGAATGGTTCTCGCCTCATAGCCCGTCGCCTCTGTCATCCTTTTAGCCGCTCTGCCGGTAGGCGCTGCCAGCAGAATCGTCATCTCCTCCTGTTCAAAATAACGGATAATGGTATTAATTGTCGTTGTTTTTCCGGTTCCCGGACCGCCGGTGATAATCAGCAGGCCGCTGTTGACTGCCTGGATCACGGCCTGAATCTGCATCTCGTCAGGCTCGATCTTCTCATCTGTACAGATCTTCTCCAGTCTGTGGCGGATGTCCTCTTCCGGCTCTGTCCCTCTCAGATTCAAATCGTGCAGCATCCGGGCCGTGTTCAGTTCCATATAATAGTACTGAGAAGCATAGATATGCCGGCCAAGTCTGCCATCCTCCGTCGCAGCAGTGTCAGCCGCCTCTCCCTCACCGGTTTTAACTACAATCCTTTTTTCCATCTGCAGATCCATCAGATGCTTCTCCATAGCCGTCGGCTCCACATAGAGAAGTTCGGACGTATTTCTCAGAAGCTCCTCCTGAGGAAGATAGGTGTGTCCGTTGACAACCGACTGCAAGAGACAATATAAAATGCCGCTGCGGATCCGGTAATCCGAGTCCATAACGATTCCCACCCTCTGGGCAATCTCATCAGCAATTTTAAATCCGACACCCTGAATGTCATCTGCCAGCTTATAGGGATTCTCCTTTATAATGCCATACAGAGACGGACCGTATTCCTGATAAATCTTAAGTGCCAGATTCATCGAAATCCCATACTCCTGCAGAAACATCATTGCCTGACGCATCTCTTTCTTCTCTTCCATCTGTTCCGCAATGGAACGGGCCAGCTTTTCACTGATTCCCTTCACCTCAGCCAGTCTCTCCGGCTCCTCCTCAACAATGCGAAAGGTGTCAGCCTTAAAACGGCGCACAATCCTGGCCGCCAGCGCTGCCCCGACTCCCCGGATCGCCCCGGAACCCAGATAGCGCTCCATGGAAACGGTATCCTCCGGCATTTTAATCTCGTAGCTTTCCACCTGAAGCTGTTCTCCGTAGACAGGGTGCTCCGTCATGCGCCCCTCTGCCTCAATCAGATCCCCTTCGCTGATGCAGGGAAATGTACCCACCAGCACATAGTCTTCTCCCTCGAATCCCACATCCAGGACAGAATAGCCGTTTTCTTCGTTCCGGTATTTAATTTTCTCTACATATCCCTTCACTGTCGCCATATCACTGCCATCCCGTTTTTCTTGATTTCCACAAGCAATGAGCCAAGTGCCGTGCTTGCCGCAGGGTTATTGACTCCTTCATCCAAGGCTTTCCTCCTGGCCTCTGTCCGAAAACCATTTCGAATTTCAATATCCAACACGGTTTTTCCTTCCTCTGTGCGGATCTTTCCAGAGTCTTCCTGGAGCTCCGCTGACCGTTCCATCATGGATCTGAGCATCTTCCGAATGCTGTTAAGACAAAAATACCCCGCTGCCTGCTGCGTTGCAAGTTCGATGCGCCGTCAGCCTGCTGCAGGGTATCGGGTATCCGGCGCTGTGAGATCAATACTCATGGCTCCTTACATCCCCATGCTGAAATTCAATATATTTTCCGGTTCCGATCGCCACTGCTGTCAGCGGATCCTCTGCCACCATGGTGGTAATTCCAGACTTCTCTTCGATCAGCTGATCCAATCCGTTCAGCAATGCCCCGCCGCCGGTCATCACGATGCCGCGGTCAAAAATATCTGCCGCAAGCTCCGGCGGAGTACGCTCCAATACGTTATGCACCGCATCCACAATCTGCATCGCCGGCTCGCGCAAAGCCTCCAGCGTCTCATCTGAGGTCACTACAATCGTCTTAGGCAATCCGGTCACCAGGTTCCGCCCCCTCACCTCCATGGTCAGAACCTCCGGCCGTCGGTACGCTGCTCCGATATTAATCTTGATCTCCTCTGCCGTCCGCTCACCGATCAACAGGTTATGCTTTTTTCTCATATAGCGCACCAAGGCTTCATCAAAATCATCCCCGGCCACCTTAATCGATGTGCTGACTACCGGCCCTCCCAGAGAAATCACCGCAATATCTGCCGTGCCTCCACCGATATCCACAATCATATTCCCACAGGCTTTGGAAATATCGATCCCCGCGCCAATCGCGGCAGCTACCGGCTCCTCAATAATCGCCACATCCCTTGCGCCTGCATTGTAAGTGGCGTCCTCCACAGCCTTTCTCTCAACCTCAGTCGCACCGCTGGGAATGCAGACTGCAATCCGCGGCTTGCGCAGGGTCCGCTTACCCACAGCTTTGGTGATAAAATACTTCAGCATCTTCTCAGTCACGGTGTAATCTGAGATCACCCCCTGCCTCAACGGCCGAATCGCAATAATATTCCCCGGTGTCCGGCCAATCATCAGCCTTGCTTCCTCACCAATCGCCATAATCTTGCTGGAATCCCGATCTAAAGCCACCACAGACGGCTCCTTCAGCACCACACCTTTTCCCTTTATATATACCAAGATACTCGCTGTACCTAAATCAATTCCAATGTCATTGGATACCAACATACGTGCTTTTCCTCCTGTTTGTTCCTTCCGATTCCTTTACCTACAGTATTTACCATAATTCAGATATCAATCCAAATTCCGAATGAATTCCTGATGTCATCATCATTTTAAGCCTGTCAACTTCTTTTTATTATATACAAATCCCTCTTATTTTGAAAGGGTTTTTTTATTTTTTATTTTGTTTATATTTTTTTTATCATGGAGACACATTTTTGACACAAATATTTTTTATACTTTAGTTACATTATCCGAGAGGGTAATGAGCCTTTGTTTCAAGTTAACACTTGAAATTGTAAAGCTTTTTCATACTCATACCTGCCAGAAGCGATTCTGGCAGGCCCCCCTAAAACCATTTTCTTTTATTTGTATACCTACCATTCCCAAAAGTAATGCAGGAAACCCACCGACCCCTCGGTGGGTTTCCTGTTCTCTGTCATCAGCCGCCAGACAAAGAAAACACCCGGCAGCTTCCCTCAATATGCTGCCGGGTATCCTCCCATTCTTCTCCGGAAGATCCTAATCCTCTTCGTCTTCCTCTTCCATCGCAATCACTGCTGCCGTGCTTGCCACAGTAGTCACAGTTGCCACTACCGCAAAAATAATAATCAGAAGCACTCCGCCCATAAAATACATTAACTCCATGATGGTTCCTCCTCACGCCTGAGTCTCAGTATAACACATCCTGTCCAAAAATTCAACTTACGAATTCATCTCCGCATTAACCCCATCCTCACAGGAACGCATTGCCTCAATCGTCCTTGCAAACAGCTCATCCATCTCCCAGCCCAGGCGCTCCGCCCCCTGACGGATCACATCACGGGAGCAGCCCGCCGCAAACTTCTTGTCCTTGAATTTCTTCTTCAGGCTGGATACTTCCATATCCTTCGTACTCTTTGACGGACGCATCCGGGCCGCCGCACCGATCAGGCCAGTCAGCTCATCTGCAGCAAACAGAACCTTTTCCATCTCATGCTCCGGCTCAACATCGCTGCACAGCCCATAGCCATGAGAACAGATCGCATGAATCATATCCTCCCCCACTCCGCCGGCCAGCAGAAGCTCCGGGGCCTTTACGCAATGCTGCTCCGGATATTTCTCAAAATCAATATCGTGTAACAGCCCCACCTGCCCCCAATATTCCTCATCCTCCGCATATCCCAGCTCCTTCGCATACCAGCGCATCACACCCTCTACGGTCAATGCATGCAGAATATGAAACGGCTCCTGATTATATTCTTTTAACAGCGCCAATGCCTCTTTTCTGGTAATCTGGCTCTTCATCTTATGACTCCTCCTCTGTCAGGCAGCCATCCAGAGACTCCCCGCCCCCTGTGACACACGGATTGTCCCCCCATTTTATGCTGCCGCTTCTTTGTATTTGAGATCCTGTCGTTTATTGTATAACATTTTTCCTGTTTTGTTAAGCTTTCTTCTTCTGAAAATGAAAAATAGACTTGATTTTTCAGGACTGTTATGTTAGAATTATTTTCGTTACAGGAATCAATCAGATTGTGTATATGCGACAGTGGCTCAGTTGGTGGAGTACGACCTTGCCAAGGTCGGGGTCGCGGGTTCGAGTCCCGTCTGTCGCTCTTTATTTTAATATTCATGCGGATCTTCTGGAATCAGGAGATCCGCTTTTTCTTTTGCGAAATTCCGGGAGGTATGCCCCGGTTCCCTCCCCCAAGGCATACCTCCCGAATTACAAAAGCTTGCGTTTACCGCATTCCCCGAACAGCCCCCTTTTCAAGACTGAATATCTCTCTGTCCAGATTAAATGCCTCCCGTCATAATTCACCTGTTAATGTAAATATCTACAATATCATTTTGAGTCAGAGAGTCATATGGAATCCCCACCTCAACAGAATTTCTGTCAAAATGTACGAGTATATCCCCCTCTTTTCCCCCTAAAGTATATCTCTTTTTCCCATTTACCAGAATATCAAGCCCGATATTCGTACTTTCATATCTGCCAGAACGCAAAACCGTATAGGTAATAATTAAATTAGGCGCTATCCCATTGAATTCCTGCATACCGACGGAATCATATCGAAGGGTTGTATACTCCCCGATCTTTCCTCCTCTGTAATGAATTTTACAAGGAATTGTAATAAGACTTTTGCCTTGAAGAAATGACAAAGAATCCTCTTTGACATTTGTCGTATGATTCAGCGTATAACCCGTCGACGCTCCATCCGCCCCTACATACATCCCATCAGGAGTTACTGTGTCTGTGAGCATCTTTCCGGATTCTGACAAATAATATTGATTGCCATTTGATTCAATCCATAAATTTTTGAGCATAAAGCCGTACGAATCTAAATAGTACCACGCAGAATCCGAATCATCAAAAAACCATCCTGTTTTCAACTCTCCGTCACTATCACGGTACATCCATCGGCCGCTGTCTTCACGATATATCCATTTCCCCTTCTCCTGTTCCAGCCCGGACTCCTCCATGCCCCCATCCGGACTCAATTCAACAGTAAGTTTAATGGCCCCGTTTTCCCGGTCTACGGCTGCGGTTATATATTTTGCTCCGTATATTTCAGCTTCTTTTATGCTTATCGTCGAAAACCGATATCCCTCTTCCGGGAGAATATAAACCGTTAGCTGAGAAGAGTTGAATTCATATGATTTAGATTCAACAAAGCAATGCGGGGTATACAGATTGATACTTATGTCTTTCGTTTCCGATACCCGGCTGGGATAGAAGAACTCTATTTCCAGATTGCGCAGGCTTTCTGTGGCGTATGACCGAAAGCCAAATGTTAGCATCAAAAAACACACAAAAGATACCAATAACCTTTTCATATATTTTCTCCTCACGATAATCAATTACCTCTATTGGCGGGCTTCTTCTAAAAATAGTTATCCTTTACTCCAAACATACATTCCTGCGGTACTTTATTTCATAAGACAAATTTCTCGTAAAACAAAAAGCCCTCAATTCCAAGGGCTTCATAAGCAGATGACGGGAATCGAACCCGCCTCCTCAGCTTGGGAAGCTGATGTTCTACCAATGAACTACATCTGCGCACTTTTTCATTATACTATAAACCAATGAAAATTTCAACTATATTTTTGAAAATGCCTTGGACCGGAATCGAACCAGTGACACGAGGATTTTCAGTCCTCTGCTCTACCAACTGAGCTACCAAGGCTTCTTACCGCTTTCCACATCTTACCCCATAATCCGAATTTTGTCAATACCCAAACTCACACAGTTTACGGTTTACGGCAAGAGCGAGTTACTGTTCACACCCAATGTCAGAAAGTTAAGTTGTTCCAAAAGGTACGCCAAAGAAACGGGGAGAGCAGCCATTGGAAAGGGATATTCATTTCGAGACCGGTAAATTCCAGCTCTGGAAAAAGGGTTCCCCGGCTTGCGTTTGCAGGATGCCTAGAAACTCTTAGCAGATTTCTGCAAGCTTAGAGTTTCTGCATCCGAAACCCGCAAGCCGGGGAAGCCTTTTTCCAGAGCGTATCTCTTGGAAAAGAGGAAAACACCTCACGCCCTCCCCCCAATCGAAAGCAGAATCCCTGCCCCGCCAGGCAGCTCCAGAGAAATCTTACCGTCCTTCACCTCATAGCTCTCCATCCCGGCATTATAACCATCCGCCCGAGTCAGCATCAGACGTACCATCTTCTGGCCGTCCGCCACCCCGAGCTCCCAGACCGGCAGCTCCAGCCAGCGCGCCTCATCCGCATTATTCAGAGCTATCGCACACTTATTGGCGCCTCTCATACGTCCATAGGCAATCAGATGCCTGTCCTGCAAAAGCTGCTTTACGGAACCCCGCCGCAGCGCCGGAAGCGCCTTGTGAAGGGTAATCATATAACGATGGAACTCAATGAGCTCATAATCCTCCTGCCCCCAGGGATAGGTTCTTCTGCTGTCCGGATCCGTCCAGCCGCACACCCCTGCCTCATCTCCGTAATACAGGGTCGGCGCCCCCGGCCAGGTCATCTGCACCAGCACCGCTTCCCGCAGCACATGCTTGCGGACTCCCGCATTCGCCATCTCTGCGCCCGCACTGCCGATTCTGCCAACGGTCCGGTTCGTACGGGTGAGAAATCGGCTGTGGTCATGGTTGGACAGCTGATTCATCGCCACCATCAGGGAGGGAGTCTGCATCCGGCTCATATGGTATTTCATCGTCCGGAAGAACCAGTCCCCGTCTCCCAACAGATCGCCATTATACTCATCGCTGTGCTTTTCCATCCCTGTCAAAAACCAGGTCAGCGGCTCCATAAACGCATCATAATTCATAACCGTATCCCACTGGTCTCCCTGCAGCCAGCTTCCGGGATCTCCATAATGCTCCGCCAGAATGATCGCTTCCGGATTCGCTTCTTTCACCTGTCTGCGGAAATCCCGCCAGAACTGATGATTGAACTCACTGCTGCGTCCCAGATCGGCCGCTACATCCAGACGCCAACCATCCACACAATACGGCGGCAGTACCCATTTACGGGCAATCTCCATGATATACTGATACAGCTTGAGCGAATCCTCATAATTCAGCTTGGGAAGAGTATCATGCCCCCACCATCCGTCATAATGCGTATTATACGGCCACTCCTCCTCATAGAAACGGAAAAAGGACCGATAAGGGCTGTCCTCTGATTCATAGGCCCCTGGCTCATACTTCCCCTGACGGGCATAGATCAGCTCTCGATCCAGCCACTTGTTAAAAGATCCGCAATGATTAAATACCCCGTCAATGATCACCTTCATCCCCCGCTTATGAACTTCTTCCATAAATCGGGCAAAAAAGGCATCGCTGGCCTCCAGATTCTCCTGAGAAGCTGTCCGAATCTGATAACGGGTAGCCTGATCATTATTGGCGGCATCCTCTGCCACCAACTCTCCGCCATCCTTTACGATCACACCATAATGAGGATCAATGTGGTCATAATCCTGAGTGTCGTATTTGTGGTTAGACGGGGAGACGAACAGCGGATTAAAATAAATTACCTCTATTCCCAAATCCTGCAGATAATCAAGCTTATCCCATACCCCCTGCAAATCCCCGCCATAAAAGCATCCCACATCCATGGTGGATGGATTCCTTCCCCAGTCCTCCACGCGGTAGACCGGACGTCCGATATATACATATTCACAAGACTGTACATCATTCCCGGCATCTCCCCGACAAAAACGATCCACAAAAATCTGATATATCACGGCTCCCTTTGCCCACTCCGGGGTATGGAATCCCGGAGTAATACGAAATGCATGGCAATCCTCATGTGCATCTACCGCACCCAGCCGATTAAAAAAGCAGCTTTCCTCTCCCCTGACTACTTTAAAATGATAGCGCCTCGGCCTCTTATCTGCTACAATCACATATTCGTAATAATCAAACCTGCCAACGGATGATACCTTGAGCATCCGGGCCTCAAGTTTTCTCTCTTCCTCTACATAGTAGACACGATCTGCATTGTCTCTTTCTGTCCGGAACCGCAATACTACCCGGTCTCCGGCATCTGGCTCCTCTGGTCTCCGGTAATCCAGTGTCTCGTCTGTAAAAAGTGCACGCCGATTCAATTCTGTCATTCGCTCGTCCATATTTAAAAAACATCCTCTCAGCAATGTCTTAACTTCAAAACTCTGGTGTTTTCTATTTTAAATGATCCTGGCCCAAGTTACAACCTGTTTCTTCATTTTCTTTTGCAAAGTGAAAGAGCCGACGGGGTAGTCGGCTCTTTCAGGAGAAGGTATTTCGTTTCTTATGGGGTGTAGCAAAAACTATATAATGTATTGGGGGGTTACGTCTATTATAATATCATAACTCAGCAAATAAGTGTGCACAAACATGCACAAATTCAAGAAATTATTTTGTGCAAAATCACATTCCATTGAGTTCCTTTTTCTCCGAAACGCAGGATTTTTTCACAACATTCATACCTCTGCCTCAAATAATGCCTCGAATTCCGGCTGTCCGATCTTCTCCTTCTCAATCAGCAGGTCACAGCATTTATCCAGAACCGAATGGTGTTCCAGTATAATCTCCTTTGCCTTCTGATAGCACTCGTCAATGATTCTCTTTACCTCCGCATCGATCATTCCGGCCACGCCCTCTCCGTAGCTTCTCGCATGTGCCAGATCCCGCCCGATAAATACCTCATCACCGTCACTGTCATAATCGATCATACCCACAGCCTCCGACATTCCGTACTTTGTCACCATGGCACGGGCAATCTTACTGGCCTGCTTGATATCCTGAGAGGCTCCGGTCGTCACATCCTCAAAAATGATCTCCTCTGCGATTCTCCCGCCAAGAGAAACCATAATGTTCTGCAGCATCCTGCCCTTGGTATTGAACATCTCATCCTCTCCCGGTAAGGGCATGGTATAGCCCGCGGCTCCGATTCCTGTCGGAATAATAGAAACCGTATGCACCGGTCCCACATCCGGCAGCACATGGAACAAAATCGCATGGCCTGCTTCGTGATAAGCGGTAATCCGTTTCTCTTTATCCGAGATCACCCGGCTTTTTTTCTCTGCTCCGATCCCCACCTTTACAAAAGACTTCTCAATATCTGCCTGCACGATAAAAGCCCGGTCACTTTTTGCGGCATTGATGGCCGCCTCATTCATCAGGTTCTCCAGATCCGCCCCTGTAAAACCAGAAGTCGTTCTTGCCACCCGCGCCAGATCTACATCCTCTGCCAGCGGCTTTTGACGGGAATGAACCTTTAAGATCTCCTCCCGGCCTTTCACATCCGGACGTCCCACAGCCACCTTGCGGTCAAAACGTCCGGGCCTTAAGATCGCCGGATCCAGAATATCCACCCGGTTGGTTGCCGCCATAACAATAATGCCCTCATTGACACCAAAGCCGTCCATCTCTACCAGCAGCTGGTTCAGTGTCTGTTCCCTCTCGTCATGTCCTCCGCCCATACCAGTTCCCCGTCGGCGTGCCACGGCATCAATCTCGTCAATAAACACAATACAGGGGGCATTCTTCTTCGCATCCTCAAAAAGATCTCTCACCCGGGATGCCCCCACCCCGACGAACATCTCCACAAAATCCGATCCGGAAATGCTGAAAAAGGGAACTCCCGCCTCTCCGGCCACAGCTTTCGCCAACAAAGTCTTACCGGTTCCCGGAGGGCCGACCAGAATCACCCCCTTGGGAATCCTGGCTCCCACACTGGTGTATTTCTGAGGATTGCGGAGAAAATCCACCATCTCCTCCAGATCCTCCTTCTCCTCCTGCAATCCAGCCACATTCTTAAAATTCACCCTGCTGTTATGTGTCATGCGGGCACGGCTCTTGCCGAAATTCATCATCCGGGAATTCGCTCCTCCGCCCGCGCTGGCCCGCATATTCATCATAATGATTAATACCACGGCCATAGCCACGGATAATCCCACTGGCAGAATCACGCTCAGCCAGTAATTACCCTGAGGGACATTATTCATCAGATAGTCAATATTCTTTGACTCCAGAAGCTCTCTGGCCTCATTGACATCCGAAACATAGACAGTAAATTCCTGGTCATCGAGCTCAAATATCACCTCTCCGGTGGGCGTCTGTTCATTCTGGTTGATCATCACCCTGCTGATCGTCTCATTCTCCAATACCTGCAGAAAGGACTGATGCGTCAGGCGCTGCTGACTGCCTCCCTGCAGTGCCTGAGTGAACCAGAGCATTGCCACCAAAAGCAATGCCACCAGAAGAACTCCGGTCCCTCTAAACGACTGTTGTCTCACTTAAAGTTGCCTCCTCACTTACAGCTCTACCACTCCGATATATGGCAGATTCCGGTATTTCTGCGCATAGTCAAGTCCGTAGCCCACCACAAATTCATCCGGAATCGAGAAGCAGGTATAATCCACCTTGACCTGTTTCTTCACCCGCCGCTCCGGCTTATCGAGCAATGTGCACAGGCGGATACTGGCCGGCTCCCGCTGCCGCAGCACCTCAATCAGGTAAGAAAGCGTTCTGCCGGAATCGATAATATCCTCTACAATCAGCACATCCTTATCCTTCAGAGATTCATCCAGATCCTTGACAATGCGGACAACACCGCTTGATTTGGTATCGTCCCCATAGCTGGACACAGACATAAAATCCAGACTGACCGGCACGGTCAGACGCTTTGCCAACTCACAAGTAAAAAACACACCGCCCTTTAAAATACAGATCATATGAATCGCTTTCCCTTCATAATCTCTGCTGATCTGCGCTGCAATCTCACTGATTCTGCGGTTCACTTCTTCTTCTGACAATAATACCCGGATCTTATCTGCCATATGCTTTTCCTCCGTAAAAATCTACCTGCAATATCGTGTGTGTCGCTTCTCTAATCTTATAATATTCACTGATCCGATATCCGACCACCCAAAGCACCTGATTTCCTTCCGTCAGAACGGGAATCCTGTCCCTCTGTTCCCGTAAAATCTTCTCGTCGATCAGAAATCGGTTCAGTCGCTTACGCCCTCCTCCCGGCAAAATCAGAAAATCTCCTGACTGCCGGCATCGAATTGATAGCGTATCTTTTATTCTATCATAATCAAACCATTTCGTATACTCCTTTTTGGGAATTTCTGCTCCTTTCTCCCGAAAAAACACCCGAAATTCCCAGTCTCCGAACCGAACCGACTCTTGCCCTGGCATCGGCAGACTCACCGACATCTCTTCCAGGCACCGTTTTTCCTGATTACACTCCAGGCAAAGATCCTGATAGGTTCTCACCGCCCGAAGATCCCCTGGCAGATCACAGCGCCCTCCGACTGCCCCCTCGGCCAACCTGCCGATCTGCCGGATATGCTTTGCGGTAATATCCTTTTGCCCAGGGGCTGCCAGTCCCAGCATATGCCGGATCAGATAAGAACGAATCAGCTGCTCCTGAGCCAGAAACCCCTCCCGGTCAATCATCACGCGCTCCCTCCGACCATCTTCCCGGGCTTCCACACGCCCGTACTGTCTCCACACCATATCCGCCTGACATTCCAGATATTGATCTGCCTGCCCCAAAAGCTCTCCTGCATGCAGCAGATTCTCCACTGCCCGAACATTGATGTGCTCTGTCATATAGGGAATCAGCTCATGGCGAATCCGGTTTCGGGTATACGCGCCAGAGTTATTGCTCGAGTCCTCACACCAGCTCCAGCCAGAATCCCGAAGATATGTCACGATCTCACTCCGCCGGACTCCCAAAAGCGGCCGGATCCGGTTTCCCTGCACTGCCTTCATCCCTGACAGCCCCCGCAGCCCGCTCCCTCTCAGCAGATGGTGCAGAATCGTCTCCGCATTATCATCCTGATGATGCGCCACAGCAATCCACACCGGTCTGCTCACGCTGCACTTCTCCCGACTCCGTTTTGCCTCCCCTTCTTCATCCGCCTTCTCACCTTCTGCCTGCCCTGACTTTCTCTCCGTGTCCTGCCCCGCCCTTCTCCCGGCTTCCTGCTCTGCACTTCTCCCTGCCTCCTGCTCTGCACTTCTCTCTGCCTCCTGCTCTCCCCTTCCCTCCGCTTCCTGCTCCCATCGCCCGGCGGCCTCTTCCAGAGCCTCATAGCGCAGAATCCTTCCTGCCTCCTCCTCCGAAAGCCCCCTCCTGTCCGCATATTCCCGTACATTCCGGTACACCACCTCCAGCGGCACTCCCACCCTTTTACAAATTTCCCTCACAAACTCAGCATCTTGGTCTGCCTCTCCCCCCCGCAGCCCGTGATGCACATGCACCGCCCTCAGCCTCAAATCGATCTGGTTCTCAGTCAATACCTTCAAAAGACATACCGAATCCGCGCCCCCTGACACTGCTATCACAATTCGGTCACCCGCCTGCAGCATCTTCGTCTCTCTGACAAAATCCCACACCTTTGTCCACATCCTCGCTCTCCCTTCTCCTGTCAGTCCTTTTTCCCATTCCTCCTGCCTACACTATACCCCCATCTCCCGTCTCACGCAAGACTTCCCTAAGATTTTCTTTTCCTTCTGTGTGGTGTGAGACTCCAAAAAATACGCCAAGAAAACGGGGAGGGAAGCAACCGTAAAAATCCACAGACCATTTCCGGTTGCTTCCCTCCCCGTTTTCTTGGCGTACCCTTCAGAAACACTTAGCTCAAACTTACTGATATTGCCTCGAATCCCTCTTTATCTCCTCCAGATCCCCCCCACCATTACCAGCATATCATCGCGCGGCTCCTCTTCCCGGCACGCAAACTCCAAAAGCTCGTCCGCCATTTCCTGAACGCTGTGCACCTCCATTCCCTCTATGTACTCCCGCAGGCTCCCTTCCTTATCCTCTCCCGGACATGCCTCCAGCACACCGTCCGTTACCAGGATCACCCGGTCGCCGTCCCATAGCTTTCGTGACAACAGCACCGGCTCCACCGTTTTCAGCACCCCGGCCGGCACCTCCCCGGCCTCCAGGACCTCCACCCCGTTGCCATTTAAAACAAATGTCGCTGCTGCTCCCAGCTTCATAACCTCTAAAACCCCGGTGTGCAGATCCACGCAGCACAGATCCATCGTTGCCGGATGCTGTTCTTTGCCGGTCAGTATCAGCACTGTATTCACCATTTTCAATGCCGACCTGGCCGAAAAGCCGGTTTCCAAAAGCTGCTGAGCCAGCTCCACCACCCGACGGCTTTCCTCAAATGCCTGCTCTCCGCTCCCCATGCCGTCAGAGATACTCATAATCACCTGCCCCGGAGCCTCCTCCGAATAGGTAAAGTTATCCCCGGAAAACGTCTCTCCCTCACGAGGCACCCGGGCCAGACCATACATCATCCGGTACCTCCCGGTCTCTGCAAAATGAATGGTTGCCGTCTGTCTGGTTACCAGCGCCCGCGTATCCTTCGGCGCATACCAGCTTTTGTTTCCCATGGCATGTCCCAGAAGCTCGGCGGCTTCCCGGGCCGTCACGCAGCGCCCATTGGTTGTTCTTACTGTCAGATAGGCCTCCCTTTTCCGGTCCTCATGCTCCAGGATCAGCAGATTTTCCACCAGCATATGATACTGCCGGAACGCCCGTTTGACCGCCTCTTCCCGGCTTTCGGTAATATCCGATGCCTGTTCCATCTGGTGGGCAAACTCCTCAAGAATCACTGCCAGCTCCCGAAACTGGATCATCACCGTATCCCGGCTTTCCAGGAAACGGTTTTTCCACTCCAGATTCATGGTTGCCCTCCCCAGATGCCGGTTTAACTGGGCTAAGTACTCCTCCCGCCGACGACATATCTCCAGAAAAAAGCGCGGCATGTCCTCGAACTCCACCTGCCCTTTCTGCTCAAAGGCACGCAGAAGATAATACAGGTAATAGCTGTCTTCCTTTTCACTGTCACTATAAAGATTACACCGACTGCAGTCCTCACAGACCATGGCCGCTGACATCTGCATGGCTGCCATGGCATCCTCCCGGCTTAAGCCCCGCTTCCGGTCCATTTCATCCTGGCAGGATCTGGCCAGAATCTCCAGAGAACGCGCCATCTCTCCCAGACGGCTGGCCGTATATACATTCACATCCGCCATATCCCGGCGTTTTGATCGTCTCCACACAAAAATCCCCTCCTAAGGCTCATTATATGCGCCCGGAAGGGATTGTATTCTTATTAGTTTTTCGGTATCGGCTTCAGCAGTATCTCGTCCGGCTTCACCAGCCCCAGTTTCTGCTTTGCCACCTCTTCTATGTACTGCTTGGTCTGCACATATACCTCGTACTCCTTCAGCTTCTCTGCCCGGCTGACCTCCTCGTCATACTGGCGCTGCAGCAGTATCTCCCTTTCCTGGTATTCCAGGTCCCTCTTCTTCATGGATGCGCCTCTGACATTCACAACGACTCCCAGGCTGAACACTACCAGGGTGATTCCGATGATCGTCATCCGGTTCCCCAAACGATCCTTTTTATGCTTTTTGTTTCTATGCCCGGCGTTGCCATATATCCTCATCGTCTCACCCGCCTCTGTCTATTTTCTCTTCCGCTTTAATAAACCTATTTTAAGGTATCTTCGGATCTTTTTCAACACTTTCCTCAAAATTGTACTGCACAGGCGATCATACACAATCATGGTCAAAAATATAGTACTGATGACATACAGCCGCAATGCCCCGTCATTTTCCTCATAAAGCAGGTAAAATACAGCAAGCCCGGCAAAAATCCAGTATAACAGATCTTCCACGCCCACCCAAAGCCAGCCGTGAGGCACCAGCGCCCGAAACAGCCGCAGCAGATCATAAAGCGCCATCAGGCCGGCGCCCGCAGCCACCCCCAGAATCAGAAGCCTGATCTCAAAATGAATTCCGGGACTCATCCTCCTGCCCCTTTCCTCATTTAAACAGCCTCACAAAAAAGGACTGTCCGGCCTTGCGGTAGGCCTCATTGGAGGAATAGGTCATACTGTCCACCGTTCCGGTGACATCCACCTCCCCCTTCTCCACCGAAAGACGGCTTACATGCAGCTCCTTGCCCTTCAGTGTCAAAAGTCCCAGATCTGTGTCCATAATCACCTGATTCTCATCAAACGATACCACTTCCCGCACTCCCGTCAGATTCGCTGCCGCACGATTCTGCAGAAAACAGGCGTGAGGACGGTTTCCCGATTTTTCCTCCATGCAAAAGACCTCCTGCCATACAAAACACCTGGTTTCAGTATATGAGGAGGTCTGTTCTTTTATGATGCTTTTACAGGTACCGATACAGCTCCTTTGCATCATCCTTGCGGACGGTTTCCTGCACATCCAGTACTTCCACTTTCACAGAGCTGGTGCCGAACTGTATTTCTATAATATCTCCTGCCTTGACATTCACGGATGCCTTGGCAGGCTTGTCATTCACCAGAACCCGCCCGGCGTCACAAGCTTCATTGGCCACTGTACGGCGCTTGATCAGGCGAGATACCTTCAAATATTTATCCAATCTCATAGATTATTCGTTTACCATATCCTTTAATGCTTTACCCGGTTTGAACTTAGGACTCTTGCAGGCCTTGATCGGCATGGTCTCTCCGGTACGCGGATTCCTGCCCTCTCTTGCCGCTCTCTCAGAAACCTCAAAAGTTCCGAATCCTACCAGCTGTACCTTATCGCCGTTCTTCAGCGCGGCAGAAACAACATCAGCAAATGCTTTCAGGGCCGCCTCTGCATCTCTCCTGGAGATATCTGCCTGCTCTGCAATCGCTGCAACTAATTCTGTTTTATTCATGTTCATTTCCTCCTAAAATCGTCTGGTATCGCTTATCGATACCCCCTGAATATTGTGTACTCTACAATTTATATATGTTTTGCCTCTGTTTGTCAAGGTTTTTTAGCTTTTTCCTGTTTTTTAATCTCATTCCACAAATTCAGACTTTCTTCCGGCGTCAGAGGGCCCTGATTGCCAAAGACATGCGGATGACGGCGGATCATCTTTTCACAGATTCCGTCCACCACATCCTCGAGCCGGAAATACCCCTGTTCCCTGGCTATCTGACTGTAAATCAACACATGGAAGAGCAGATCTCCCAGCTCCTCACACAAGTTTTCCATATCCTGATGATCGATCGCCTCCAGAACCTCTCTGGTCTCCTCCTGCAGACATGACTTTAAACTTTCCATCGTCTGCTTTCGATCCCACGGACATCCCTGCTCGGAGCGCAGCTTCTCCACCACGGATACCAGTTCCTCAAATGTATGCATTCTTTGCTTCCTCTCTTCCTGGCTCCGGCTGCTTCTGCAATGCTCCCGTCCTGTTCTCTTCTTTCGTCTTCTCTTCATTCACTGTCGCCGGCTTGCCTATCAGCACCGTAATGCTCCGGGGCGACGCCATCATGCGCTTCTGATCCGCACGCTCCGGCTCCTGTCCCGGTTCATAGAAACCGTTGTTTTTGCTGTCTGCAGTATCAAAGGCTACATGCCACCTCAGTCCTCCGGGCAGATGCGGCAGAGCAAATTCATGCGGCTCCCAATGCATATTATAAGCCACGAAAAAACTGTCATCCTTTGTTCCGTCCGCTTTTTTGCCATATTCACCACAGTAAAGGATTCCCAGATGGCGGCGAAAATGGTCGAATTCCGGAACCCATGCCTTCCCTCCATGGTAGGATACATCCGGCAGCCCGCAGGCCTGATAATCCATCAACCGCGGCTCTCTGCTGCCGTGAAACACCGGATGTTCCCTGCGGAACCTGATGATATATCTGACAAATTCCAACAGATCCCGGTTGGTCCTCTGCTGATTCCAGTTGAGCCAGGATATCTCATTGTCCTGACAATAGGCATTATTATTGCCGCCCTGAGAGTTGCCGAACTCATCTCCGGCCATTAAAAGCGGGGTTCCCTGACTTAAAAACAGCAAAAGCAGGGCATTGCGCAACTGCTGCCTGCGCAGTGACAGAATCTTTTTTTTGCGGTTCGGCCCCTCTGTCCCGCAGTTCCAGGTATAATTGTAGCTGGTTCCATCCCGGTTTTGTTCGCCGTTTTCCTCATTGTGCTTCTGTTCATAGCAGACCATATCCATCAGTGTAAATCCATTGGTATTGGCCATATAGTGAATCACACCGCGGTCCGCCGGATTGTGCCTGCTGCAAAATGCCAACTGCTTCATCCGGTCCTCGTCGCCTCTTAAAACCCGGCGCATGTCAATCAAAAAACCGTCATTGTACTCTGCCAGATGCTTCTCTGAAGAGGAGTCCGCCACATCCCCCCAGGAATCTGCCCACAGCTTTGTATGTGCCAGATAAGGATCGCCGGCCAGCAAATCAGTTCTTACCTTTCCCACCAGATGGATCCCATCCAGATGATATTCTCTCACCCAGCGTCGTACCATATCCAGCACAAAAGAGGGCGTTTCCTCCCCGGTAAAGAAAAGCTCTGTCACCAGCTCAATCCCCGCCTGATGCAACTCCTTCACCAGCTGCTTCAGCTCCTCATCCGGCTGATGTCTCTTTCCTGCATAAGATGCCTTGGGTGCTCCGTTTAAGGCCGGGCCATACCCCCAGTAATTCAGCTTTCCGGAGGCTTCCCTGTGCTCTGTCGGGCCACCCTGATACACGGTCACCATAACCTCAGAAAACTCTGTAAACGGCATCAGCTCCAGCGTCGTGACTCCCAGCTCCTTCAGATAGGGAATCTTCTCGGCAATTCCCCGAAAGGTCCCCTTATTCTTCACCTTGGATGAGGGATGCCGGGTAAACCCCCGCACATGGGCACGGTAAATCACACAGTCCTCATAAGGTATCTGCAGCGGCTTATCCCCCGCCCAGTCAAATTCCTCCCGATGGATTGGACTATGCAATAGAGTGTCAAGCTGTTCTGTCCCGCCCCAGTCCTCCTGTCCGGTAAACGTATGTCCGTAAGGATCCGGAAAACACTTTCCGTCTGCCTCAAAGGCATATTCATAACGATCCAGATCCCCGCCCAGCACTGTCATTTCCCATACATTACCGATCCTTCCGCCCTCTGGAAAGGGAATCCGGATCGGATCCCGCTTCGATGACGGCAGAAACAAAAGCAGGCTGCAGGTTGCTGCCGGAACTGCCACCGAGACATGAATCCCCCCTTCTACAATCGTGAGCCCAAATGGATATGCTTTCCTGTCACTGTTGTCGATCTTATACTGTCGCACTCTCCAGCCACCTTTCTTTGTCTTATGTCACCCTCTGCCGCTAAAATAACCTCTCCTTATATACGCCCTGTTCGATCAGCCTGCGGATGGCCTCCACCACAGTTGCCTTATCCTCCCGATAGGTCACCCCAAACCATTTATCCTGAGTCTTTAACACCTTTACCCGCGCCTTTCCATTCCGGATCAGGTTGTCAATCACCCGGGGAAGCAGATACTCTGCCTTGAGATTCCCCGCCGCCTGATCGAGAAACTCCGGAAAACCGCGTTCCAGCTCCTCAAGAAATGACGGCGGCAGCCCCCACATATTCATGGAGACGTATTGATCTGCGTTTACAAGAACCGGATTCCCCGCCTCGTCACTGGCAAAAATTCCTTTTCCCTTTTTCTCGATATTATAGGTCTCGGTCACACTCTGCAAGGCGGCATCCTCTCCCAGACAACAGACGCCTCGCGTCACCGCACCATTCTCGCTGAGTGTGTTTTCCAGAATAAAACCGGCCATACACATATCATACACCCCGGCCCCGATATCCATCCTCTGCACCATGTAATCATGAATATGGCGAAATGCCTCCTTCCCATAGTAATCATCCGCATTGATCACCACGAACGGCTCATTCACGATTCCCTTTACCGATAAAACCGCCTGTCCGGTTCCCCATGGCTTTTTTCGTCCCTCCGGCACGGTATATCCCTCCGGCAGCGCCCCCAGCTCCTGACAGGCATATACCACATCCGCTACCTTCTCGATCCGGCTGCCGATAATCCTCTTAAAATCCTGCTCGAGATCCCTGCGGATAATAAACACTACCTTGTTGAACCCTGCTTCCAGCGCATCATGGATCGAGTAATCCATGATAATCTCGCCGTTCGGCCCCACCGGCTCCAACTGTTTGATGCCACCGCCGAACCGACTGCCAAGGCCAGCAGCCATAATCACCAGTGTCGTATTTTTCATTACATTTTATCCTTTCTATCAGACTCTTTTCAGTCCTGGTTACTTTTCACTATAACATAATATTGTGTAAATGTAAATTTCAAATACAGTATCCGTGGAACTCTTTTTCGCCGTTCCCAAAAGTACGCTCAGGAAAAAGGGTTCCCCGGCTTGCGTTTGCAGGATGCCTGGAAACGCGCAAGCCGGGGAACCCTTTTTCCTGGGCGTACCCCTCGGATCCCTCCCGTTACCGGATCCTGCTGATCTTCGGGAAATATCGGAACAAAACCTTTGCCACAATCTTCTCCTTTTTGACATAAGTATTATGCCAGACACGGGCGTCAGCGGAATAATTGCGATTGTCTCCCAGCATCAGATAACACCCCTCCGGCACCTCAAAATGCATCGGATCCTCCGGAATCATCGGCTCCCGGATGTACGGTTCTTCCAGCGGGGTTTCGGATCCGTTCAGATATACATGGCCGTCATGGATGTCCACCGTCTCCCCCGGCAGACCGATCACCCGCTTCACATAATAGATCTTCTCGTTATCCGGAAAACGGAAGATCGCCACATCTCCCCGTTCCGGTTCTGCAAACAGGTAGGAAAGGCGGGATCCAATCACCCGGTCATTCGTCATAATGGTATTCTCCATAGAGCCACTGGGAACCTGACTGTTCGCAATAATAAAGGTATTCAGTACCAGGGCGATCACTGCCGCTGATACGATGATCTTCACCCACTCCCAAAGCTCCTTTTTCCAGTTGAATTTTTCTTTTTGGGGAATCTGCCAGCCTTCGGACTCCCCGGTCTCTGATCCCGCAGATTCTGATTCCATGGTCTCAGAGCCGGCCGTCTCTGCCGCCATGTTTCCGGTTCCGCTTCTATCCTCCGATTCCTGATACTCTCTGTCCTCACTCATATGGCTATCCTTCCTCTCCTTTCCCTGCAATCCTTCCCTGATGACTGACCAGACATCAGCGGCTGCGGATCAGCTCTGACCATTGCGGTACCGTTCCAGAAGCTTATTGATTCTTCTGGTTGGATTCAGCAGGTCACTCAGAGAATCGTCATGATTCAGATTGTCAATAATCAGAGCAATATACTTGCTCATATCTACATTAATATAATAGGGACGGGACAGAAGCTCCGGTGACTGATAGACCAGATTTGTCGTAAGAATCCGGTCGATCTGTCCGTTGGCATAATACTCGTCGAACTTGGCCAGCCCATTGGTAAACAGTCCAAAGGTAGCACAGATAAATACCTTTCGTGCTTTCCGACGCTTCAGCTCCTTCGCCACATCCAGCATGCTTTCTCCCGACGAGATCATATCGTCAATGATCAGTACATCCTTACCCTCCACACTGGAACCCAGAAACTCATGGGCAACAATCGGATTCCTTCCGTCCACAATGCGGGTATAATCCCGGCGCTTATAGAACATCCCCATATCCAGCCCCAGTACATTGGCAAAATATACCGCACGGCTCATGCCGCCCTCATCCGGGCTGATAACCATCATATGGTCACTGTCAATATTCAGCTCCTTCTCCTCCTTGAGAAGATATTTGATAAACTGATAGATCGGCTGCACGGTCTCGAAGCCTTTCAGGGGGATCGCATTCTGTACCCGCGGGTCATGAGCATCAAAGGTGATGATGTTCTCCACCCCCATATTCGTCAGCTCCTGCAGTGCCAGCGCACAGTCCAGCGACTCCCGGTTGGAACGGCGGTGCTGACGGCTTTCATACAGAAAGGGCATGATCACATTGATCCTGCGGGCCTTGCCGGCGGCAGCCGCGATTACCCGTTTTAAGTCCTGAAAGTGGTCATCCGGCGACATCCGATTCGTCATCCCGCACAGAGAATAGGTCAGATTATAGTTACATACATCCACCATAATATAAAGATCATCTCCACGCACTGACTCTTCAATGGTTCCCTTGCCCTCCCCGGAGCCGAAACGCGGCGTCTTTGCCTCTACAATATAAGAATCCCTCTGGTACCCGGCAAACGCAATCGTGGATTTGTGTTCGCTCTCGCGCTCCTTTCTCCAGGCTACCAGCCATTCGTTCACCTTCGTCCCCAGTTCGGCACAGCTTCTCAGGGGAATCAGTCCCAGCGGCCCTACCGGAATCGTCTCGATTGTTTTCTCTTCGTATATCATCTTTCTCCTCCATGCTTGGTCGTGATGAATCTGGTGACTTTTCTTTTATATCATTATGCCGCACGCAAGTCAAGCTAATCTCCGGAAGTTTTTCCATAGGTTGTAACAATTCAGATAACTCTTAAACCGTTCGGCAAACGGCCATTTAGAATCGCTCCGCGATGGGCCGTATGCTCGCGACCATTTCATTTTTTACGGTCAGCGCGGTGAACGCGCAGACCTATTGGAACTGTTGCCATAGGTTTTTCTGATACGAATATCCTCCCCGTACAGCGGAATTGCCGCATAATGGCTCATAATCCTCGATGTCACCCGGTCAGAGTAAGTATCCCGCAGCATTCCCATGGACAAATTGGTGGAGATAATGGTGCCCTTCTGGCGATTAATGCGCTCATTGATGCAATAAAACAGCTGAGAGGATACAAAGGTGTTATTCACCTCTGTTCCCAGATCATCGATAATCAGCATATCACATTCCAAAATCTGCCGAAAGGCCTCCTCTGCCCCCTCCTGTGGTTCCCGGCCGAACTTATAGCGCGACGTCATCTCAAACAGATCCTGAGAGGTTAGATAAATCACGGAAAAATAACGGTCTATCAGCGCTTTGGCAATACAATTGGTCAGAAAGGTCTTCCCGACCCCCGTGCTTCCGGTGAAGAGAAGATTCTGTCCGCCCCGGGGAAAATCAGCAGCAAATTCCTGACATCGGCGCACTACTGTCCGCATATAGTCCAGCTGTGTCGCTCCCAGCGGTTCCAGCCGCTCCTTTTTGTCATACCATTCATAGGAAAGCGTGTCAAAGTTCTCCCGCTGCAGGATCTGACGGATATTCGACTGGGCATACAGAATCCGCGTCCTGGCCTGCTCAAAGCAATGGCAGCGGTGACCTTTTGCATATCCGGTATCCTGGCACTCCGGACATCGGTACTGCAGATCCATGTAATCTGTCGGATAGCCAGCAGCAGCTAACAACACCTGCTTCTGTTCCCGCAGATCCGCCAGTACGGACCGGAACCGGCTGCCCGCCTTTCGGTCACCGCCTAATGCCTGTCTGGCGCTGGCTGCACCCTGACTGCGAATCTCCTCATCCAGCGCCCGGATCTGCGGTATGCGCTCATAGATCTCCTCAATCCGTCGCTGCTGTTCATGGCGGTTCTTAAGCTGCTGCCGCTCATAATCCCTCATTACCTCATTATATTGGGAATTGTTCAGTGCCATTGCTCCCTCCTGCTTTCCTCTGCCTTCTCAGAATATCATTTGCCGATCCATGATTTTACCTGATTCAGCATGATAGCATCATAATCTGTACTTCGCTGTTCAAAGTTATGAAACTGATTGGTGCTCTTTTTGGCCGTACGGCTTTCCTTTTTCTCCTGGCTCTTCTTTTCCTGGCGTTTCTCATCCAGCAGAGCCACATCCCGGACTGTGCGCACCCCGGCCTTTTTCCATTCCGTCAGTATCTTGTCCGCATACCGGAAGCTGGGCGCATGAGTAGCCTCCAAAGTCCGGTTGCACGCCTCTAAAACCAGCTCCCGTGTAAAACCATAGGCAGAAAACCATCTCTCGATCATCTGCTTCTCCGAATCCCCTGGCTTGCGGTCTGTCAGGCCAAAGCAACGCATCACCGCAAAGGAATCCTTCGTAAAGCCACTGGCATAGGCTCTTGCCGCCTCCACGGTATCCAGCCCCCGCTCATGCCAGTTCAGCCCCACGGTCTCGATATAGCGAATGCTGGTATGCCCTCCCTGTACGCAGTGCTCTACCAGAAACTCCAGAACCTCCGTCGACATGTGCAATCCGTCATAAAGATAGGCGAACACCTCACACTCTCTGGGCGTAAATACCTTGTTCATGTACTTCTGAGCAATGTAAAGAAGCTGTGTAAAATCCTCGTCGTCAGCCAGCCGGTTCACCTGCTCCTGACTGTAAAGAGGCCGTTTCGCGGGAACCGATATTCCCGCAAGGGCAGCTGCCGCTGTCTGCTCACAGCTTTCTTCGCCCTCTGATGCAATCTGTACTCCGTCCTCTCGCTTTGCTCGCTTTGCCTGCTCCTGCTGCTTTTTGGTACCGGCCCCTGTCTCAAGAGCTCCCACCCTCTCCCAGTAGGCAAGCGCCCGTTTTACATCTGCCTCTGTGTGATTCAGTGCATCTGCAATCTGCCCGATCTCCACCGTCTCTTGCTGATGACGCAGCAGATACAGATATACCTTCACATATTCCCCGCTGGCTGCTGCCATATACTTGTCAATAAACGTATTCGCTACCAGGGTTGCTTCCATTCGAAAACTACAAATTATATCCATCGCTTCCCATCCTCTCCATTGTTTTCTATTTTAACACATCCTTTTTCAAAAGAAAATAGGGGCATTTATCCACCAGACAGATTGTGGATAATGTGGATAACGTGGATAATTGTACGGATACCTCTTCTGAAAATCCAGTCGAAAAGCGTCGTTTCGTGCGCAGCTGCAAGCTTTTCTGGCTTTTGGGGATTCCTGTCAAGCGAAAACAAAAAATCCACATAGTTTCCTGTCGCAAAAAGTGGAAAACTATGTGGATATTGTGGATAACTACTGTCCCAGAAGCCGTTCCCCAATCTTTACAACGTCTCCGGCCCCCATAGTTATCAACAAATCACCTGGGGAACAATTTTTTAAAATAAATGTTTCAATTTCATCAAATGTGGGAAAACAGTGCACCGGTGTACCCAGTCCGGCAATCTTCTTTGCCACATCATCAGAGCTCACTCCCAGGGTATCTGTCTCACGGGCTGCATAGATCCCGGCCAGAATCACCTCATCCGCCGCTGCCAGCTCCCTGGCAAACTCTTCAAGAAATGCCTTTGTACGCGAATAGGTATGCGGCTGAAATACGCACCACAGCCTTTTATGCGGATAATGGCGTGCTGCTTTTAATGTTGCGGCAATCTCCTGCGGATGATGAGCATAATCATCGATAATGGTCACTCCGCCGATCGTGCCCTTTTTCTCAAACCGACGTTCTGTACCTGCAAATCCGGTCAATCCGGCAGCAATCCTCTCCATCGGCACTTCCAACGCCTCTGCCGCGGCAATCGCCGCCAGGGCGTTATAGACATTATGCTCTCCCGGAACTCCCAGACAGATCTTTCCCGCCGGGAGCCCTCTTTTCATTAAGGTAAAGGAAGGACGCGCCAGCTCGTCATAGACAATATTCGACACCCCATAATCCCCGGATACCCCGTGTCCTACAATCACCACGCGGCAAGCAAGCCCCTGCGTCAGCTCCTCTGGCCGGGCAATCCCTCCGTCAAGTATCAGAAGCCCATCCTCTGGCAACCGTTCGGCAAACTTGCGGAAGGAACGGCGGATATCCTCCAGATCCTTAAAAAAGTCCAGATGATCTGCTTCGATATTCAGAATGACTCCGATCGTCGGATAAAACGACAAAAAGCTGTTGGTATACTCACACGCCTCGGTCACAAAAAGCTCCTGGCCGCCAATCCGGATATTGCCGCCGATCGAAGGCAGAATCCCCCCCACGGAAATCGTCGGATTCTGGTCCGCCGCCAGCAAAATCTCTGTCAGCATGGAGGTTGTGGTTGTCTTTCCGTGAGTGCCGGCAACTGCCACGGCGTGATGGTAATTCTTCATCATCTGTCCCAGAAGCTCAGCCCGGCTCATCATGGGTATCCCTCTGCGCTGTGCCTCTTTGTATTCCGGGTTGTCCGGATGGATAGCTGCCGTGTACACCACCAGATCCACGTCATCCCGGATATTCCCGGCACGCTGTCCATAGAAAATCTCCGCCCCCTTCTCCTCCAGATGCCCGGTCAGCGCACTTTCATGGGCATCTGAACCGCTGATACCGAATCCCTCCTGCAATAAGATCTCTGCCAGCCCGCTCATGCTGATTCCGCCGATCCCGATAAAGTGTATCTTTTTCTGTTTCTTAAAGTCGATCTGATACATAATTTTCCATCCTTTTCTATCCATGTTAACAGCCGGTTTTGCACCTGCGCTCTGATTATCTTTACTTTTACTTCTTTTTTTCGGGAAAGTCAACAATTTCTTCCGGTTTTGCTATTTTTCTGCTGTTTTTACTATCACTTTTTATCGTTTTGTATTATACTATCCACGTAAACCATGAGTTGTGCTAAAAAGGATTCGGGAAAGAATATGAAAATCTTAATCAAAATACTGAAATATCTTGCAAGCTTCTTTGTCAGCCTTTTCGGTATCCTGGGCTGGCTGCTCCAAAGCATCCTGCAACTGCTTGCCGTAGGACTGGTCATTGCCGTCGTAGCTGCCATTTTCATCTACAGCAAGGTAAAACCGGATTTGGATCACTGCCGTGAGATCGCCTATGATAAGCTTGCTCACATGGAGCGTGAGGACTTTCGCATGCTGTCAGATACCGAGATCTACGACAAGGACGGACAGCTGATCGGCCTCATTAATGCCGGACACTACGAATATGTTCCCATCAGCCAGATCAGCCTTAATGTCCAGAATGCCTACATAGCCCAGGAGGACCGCCGCTTCAAGAGCCACACCGGCGTGGACTGGATCGCCACCACTCGTGCGGCCCTCGCCCTGGTCAAGAACCGTGGTGTCATCACTCAGGGCGGCAGCACCATCACCCAGCAGGTCATCAAGAACACCTATCTGACCCAGGAGAAGAGCTTTACCCGCAAGGTAGTGGAGATTCTTCTGGCTCCGGAGATTGAAAAAAAATATTCCAAGGCGGATATCATGGAGTTCTACTGTAATACCAATTTTTACGGCAATCACTGCTACGGAGTACAGGCCGCAAGCCGTTACTACTTCGGCAAGGACGCCTCCGAGCTGACCGTCTGCGATGCTGCCGTTCTGGCTGGCATCAGCAACAGCCCCTCTGCCTATGATCCGGTAAAAAATCCGTCTGCCGCACGGGAAAAGCGTGACAGCATCCTCGAGAGCATGTATGAAGTCGGCTATCTCACAGAATCCGAATACTACAGCTGTCTTTCCCAGCCCTTACAGGTCGTTCAGGAGGAACTGGAAGGCACGGATGAAAATTATATGAGCAGCTATGCGATCCACTGTGCCTCTCTGGAGCTTATGAAGCTGGAAGGCTTTGATTTCCGTTACACCTATGAGGACAAGGAGGATTATACCTCCTATATGGAACGTTATCAGACTCTTTATAATGAAAAGAATGATCAAATCCGTGCCGGCGGCTACCGCATCTATACCTCTCTGGATCCTGCGATTCAGCAGATCCTGCAGGCCCAGATTGACAGCGGACTTTCTTCCTACACCGAGCTGCAGGACAATGGCAAATATGCGCTCCAGGGAGCCGGCGTTATTGTGGACAACCAGAG
The DNA here is from genome assembly GCA_910575255.1 of Lachnospiraceae bacterium. Classification (GTDB taxonomy): domain Bacteria; phylum Bacillota; class Clostridia; order Lachnospirales; family Lachnospiraceae; genus Brotaphodocola. Next base: position 134,358 of record CAJTEM010000009.1, read on the forward strand.
CAATTATGTCGTGGCCATTGTAGGCGGCCGCGGCGAGGATGATCCCTTTAACCGCGCCTACTTAAGTGCCCGCCAGCCCGGCAGCACCATCAAGCCTCTGATCGACTATGCCCCGGCCTTTGATACCGGAGAATATTACCCGGCCAGGCTTGTGGACGACCACAAATGGGAGGACGGACCCTCCAACAGCGGCGGCTCCTACCATGGCGAGGTCACTGTCCGGGAAGCCTTAAACCGCAGCCTGAATACCGTAGCCTGGCAGATACTCTCTGACATCGGAGTCAACTTCGGCCTGGAATACTTAGGGCAGATGGATTTTCAGCGGATCACCTATATTGACAACAATATTCCTTCCCTGAGTATCGGCGGCTTTACCAATGGCCTCCGGGTCGTTGACATGGCCAAGGGCTACAGCACGCTCGCCAACTGCGGAATTTACGACGACCGCACCTGCATCGTACGGCTTGAGCACGAGCAACAGGGGGATCTGACCCGTGCCATCAAACCGCAAGCCCGCCACGTTTATCAGGAGGACACTGCCTATATGATCACAGATATCCTCAAGGGCACCCTGAATGAGCCCTTCGGCACCGGACGTGGTCTGGCGCTGTCCGGGAACATGCCGGCTGCCGGCAAAACCGGCACTACCAACAGCAGTAAGGACACCTGGTTCTGCGGCTACACCCGCTACTATACGACAGCGGTGTGGGTGGGCTATGATATTCCCCGCTCCATGCCAGGCATCTTCGGCAGTACCTATGCCGGACGAATCTGGAAAAGAACCATGGATGAGCTTCATGCCGGAAAGGAGCCCTGGGACTGGGAACAGCCCTCCACAGTAGAGCTGAGGCCGGATCCCAAGACCGGAATTACCGATCTGGTCAGCACAACCGCCGAGCTGCGGGCACAGCAAAGTCTCCATGACAAAGAGCAGCGCCGCCTGGAAGAATCCCTGATAAACGGTGTAGCTGCATTCGAGCAGAAAACCATCGAAACCGTGGAGGACACCTATTGGGTGAAGGAACAGTATCAGACTATGGTCAGCCAGCTCAATCTGATGGATGAGGGTACTCTGCGGGGTGAGCTTCTGGAGCGGGTAACCTCCCGCTATGAGGTCTTCTCGGTCACCATCCGGGAGATGTCGCAGACCATTGCACTTTATGAGCAACAGAAGGCCAGAGAACAGGCCGAGGCACAGAAGCTGGCAGAAGAGGAAGCCGTCAAACGCCGGAATCTTCTGGAGATTGAAACCCGCAAGAACGAATTTCTGACCGCCCTGCAAGATGTCGAGGCACTGGAGTATCAGTCGCCCGACGCGCAGGCGCTGGTACAGACAGCTATCAACAAGCTGCCCCTGGTTGCCGACTATGCAGAGGCCGCCTCCTACAGCCAGAGATTGAATGCCGCCATCACCCGCATCTCCTCTCTGCCCACCGCAGAAACCTGGCAGCGTACGCAAACCGAACGGCAGGCCGCAGAAACACGGGAACAGGAGGCAGTCCGGCAGCAGATCTCGCTGGAGCAGCAGAAGCTTTATGCCACGCTGAACCGGGAACAGGTAAAATGGGCTGCCGGTTCTCAGCCGCCGGTGCACCCCAGTCCGACAATTCAGGCAGGAGAGGAGGATTAACCGCTTATGGAATATACCCTGAACACTTCAATCGCAGAAGACACCTCTACCATACAAAAAGCAATCGAACAGATTGCTGACAATGAAGCCGCTGACAGTAAGGCTGACGGCCACGGACAGTTGCCTGAAAATCCTTCCAGAGAAACCGGTGTCCCTGTTTCCTCTGGACAAAAGGCTTCTGTGCACCACTGGTTTTTTACCTTTATGTGGATAAACATCCCTGTCATCGGGTGGTTTTACCTGTTCTACCTGGCCTTTAACAAAAAGTATCTGGACCGTCAAAGCTTTGCAAGAGCGTATCTGCTATACAAGCTGATTTTCCTGATTATCGGTATCATCATACTCGCCATTCTGATTCACATCGGAATGGAACTTCTGGATCAGCTCCTTGTCTATATGGAGATGTTGTAGGCACACAGTCTTCTTACACATTTATTCCGCCAGAAACGCCCGACAGCAAAAAGAGAGTGTCCCTTACCGACACTCTCTTTTTGCACTCAGAAACACCAGACCATTCCCTGACTACTCCATAGGCGCCTGATAAAAACCGCCATAAAAATTCTCGGTTTTCATCATATTAATGATTATCTGCGGATCCTGTTCCCGCAGCAATGCCACAATCTCAGATACCTCATAGGAAGACACCACGGTGTGAAGCAAATGCATTTTCTTATGGCTGTATCCGCCGATCGCTTCCACGCAGGAAATCCCATGAGGGCAGTTGGCCGTATAGGCCCGTATCACCTCTTCCGCTTTGGCTGTGGTAATCTGCAGCGTCACCCGCTCATAGCGGTGATGGAAAGCCGAGATCGTCTTGGTAGACACGAACTGAAACAGAATCGAATATCCTGCATACAGCCATCCGAACATATACCCAAAAACACATAAAATCAATACATTTCCCGCAAATACATACTCCCATATGGAACGCCCTGTCTTATTGGACACATACAAAGCGATAAAATCCGTACCGCCAGTGGAGGCATTCCCCCGCAGTGCCATGGCAATCGCTATCCCATACAAAAAGCCTCCGAACAGCACATTCAGCATGAGATCGTCAAACAATGCCTGAAAATGAAAAAGCTTTAAAAACAGACTCGCCAGAAACACCTGTATCATGGAATAGAAGGTAAACCGCATGCTGATGCTTCTGCTGCACAGCACTGCCACCGGAATATTCAGCACCAGGATTCCCAACGACGTGGAAAAGCTCCTGCCATATAAGGATGCAATATCATCTATCAGAATCGCAATCCCCGTAAAACCGCCGGACAAAAGCTGCGCCGGACGAAGAAAAGACTGAATTACAAATGTCTGCAGAAGAGCAGATGCCGTCACTGCCAAAATCGTAATCATCCTGCGCACCATCACATTGTGCCTGTACTTCTTAATCATAGAGCCTCCGTCCCCCCATGGTAACCCCATCTATTATCTGTATTTTTCTGAAATTCATACCTTTCCCAGCAGCCGCTTCATCAGCTCGTATCCATGTTCCTCATAACGCCCGGCTGCTGCAGTCTTCTCGGTATAGGTATTTGCCCCCTCTCCAATCGCACCTGTGCTGCGGTACAGAAGATAGGGAATCGGATCCGACACATGGGTTTTGATTGCAATCGGGGTCGGATGATCCGGCATCACCAGGATGGAGTAATCCTCCCCCGCCTTTTCAAGCCCCGCCAGAAGCGGCCCTACAATCTGCTCATCGATCAGCTCAATCGACCGGATCTTTCCTTCCAGATCCCCGTGATGTCCGCATTCGTCCGGAGCTTCCACATGAATGTAGACCAGATCCTGGCCGTCCAGCAAGGTCCGCAAAGCAGCCTCGCCTTTTCCCTTAAAGTTCGTATCAATATTGCCGGTAGCTCCCTCTACCTCGATCACCTTCATCCCGGCACAGATACCGATTCCCTTGATCAGATCCACCGCGGAAATCACCGAGCCTTTCACTTTGTAGACTGCCTCGAAGCCCGATACCGCCGGTCGGGTTCCTTCTCCCCAGAGCCAGATGGAATTCGCCGGATTCAGGCCTCGTGCCCGGCGTGCCTGATTCACCGGATGATCCTTTAATACCTCATAGCTGCGGCGCATCAGATCCAGAATCACCGGATTTCCTGGCAGGTATTCTGTTATTTTCTGATCAGAAATATCATGTGGAGGCGTCAGATTAAGACCAGTCGGACCATCGTGCCAGATCATGCAATGACGATAGCTGATGCCCGGATAGAACAACAGCTTGTCCGTACGGAAAGCCTCATCCACTGTGCGGATCAACTCCGCTGCTTCTGCAGTTGTGATTTCGCCGGAGCTGTAATCCATCATAGTCTTATCCGCATATTCCGGCTCGTCAGACAGAGTGACCAGATTGCAGCGAAAAGCAACATCCGTATCTGACATGCTTATGCCGATGCTGACTGCTTCCAGCGGGGAGCGCCCGGTATAGCACTGCACCGGATCATAGCCCATGGCAGCCAGATTCGCCACATCGCTTCCCGGCTTCATACCATCCGGAACGGTCTTTACCATCCCCAGCTCTCCATGTCTTGCCAGTCTGTCGATATTAGGCTTCTTTGCCACCTCGAGAGGAGTCTTCCCCCCCAGCGCTTCCACCGGATAATCTGCCATTCCGTCCCCCAGCATTACAATATACTTCATGATATCCTCCCTGTTCTTCCCGCCTCATGGCTGTATTGACTTTTCGTTTCTCCCAGTACTCCATTATATTAATTCTCGAGTAATCAGCACTCGCTGTTTACGCCATTGCTGCTTTGGTCTGCGCTCCGCTTCGGTCCGTGCTAAACGTGTGCCACTGGCACGCAGAACCGTCAGTCAACGATGCCACCGCATCGCCTTCTTCCTCCGCCTTGCACTGACGCAAACATCAGGCACTGATTACTTCAAGATTAATGCAACGATGTACTAGCAGTTTCTATGATACTACGCAGTTCATCCACGACTGCTCCCGGCCCCCGCCTTCCCTCGCTGACCGTAATATCTGCATATTTCTCATACAGAGGCCTTCTTTCCTCATACAGATCCCGCAGTGTCATTTCCGGCCTCAGGACCACTCCCCGATCGGTCAGATCTCCCAGACGCTGTTCCAGCTCTTCATAGCTCAGCTTCAGGTATACAATCTCGCTGATCTCCTTCAGATGCTCCATCGCACTCTGCCCATATACCACACTGCCGCCCGGAGCAATCACGCAGCGCTTCGCCGCCAGTTCCCGGTTCACCTTCTCCTCCACCTTTAAAAAGCCCTCCGGTCCCTCCTCGGCAATGATCTCCTTCAAAAGCTTTCCGGTCTTTTCCTGAATCACAATATCTACATCCACAAAAGAATATCCCAAACGTTTTGCCAGCAGCACACCGATCGTACTCTTCCCGGAAGCCGGCATTCCGATTAATGTAATATTCGTTTTCATGTTCTTTTCTTCCTCACAGAATATCCAAAGCTTCCCAGCTTTTCTCCCAACGCAAAATATTCTCCGTGCGAATATGCCGTCAGGCCGCAACTGTTTAAATGGAACTTTCCCTTCTCATCCAGATACTGCCCATCCACAGACACGGTCAGAATCTCTGCCAGGAACAGATCATGGCTTCCTAAAGGCAGCTGCTTTACCACGCGGCATTCCAGGCAAACCGGACTCTCTGCAATCCCCGGTGCCGCAATCCTTTGCGATTGCATCGGAGTCAGCTCCATCTCCCCAAACTTATCTACATCCCTCCCGGATTTCACTCCGCAGTAATCCGCAGCCCGCACCAGATCACGATTCACCAGATTGACTGCAAACTCCCCGCTCTCACGGATAATATCGTAAGAATACCGCTCTTTTCTCACAGAGATCGACAGCATGGGCGGTTCCGAGCATACCGTTCCGGCCCAGGCCACGGTAATAATATTCGGCCTTTCTCCTGAACGGCAGCAGCTTACCATCACTGCGGGAACCGGATACAACATATTGCCTGGCTTCCAGTATTCTCTTGTGCTCTTTTCTGTTCTCATCCTGGCTCCTCCCTCATTCGGACTAAATCTCCCACAAATTGTGACGCACATCTGACAGAAAGCAATCTTCAAACACACTCCAGAACTGTACTACGCCTCACAGGCAATCATAATTGCCGGAATCAGCTGTTTCTTTCTTGACACCACTCCCGGAAGCTCAATCCTGCTCCCGACCGGCGTCGCGCCGTCCTCTGTATCCAGATGGAATGCTGCCCGTATCAGATTCTCTGCCCCGTTGCCTTCACAGAGCAGTTCTGTGGACTCGGTCAGTATATTCGTGAGCATAAAGAACAGCATATCCACCTTATGCTCCGCATGCGCATCCTTCAGATAAGCCTGCATCCGCTCTTTCAGATCCGCCAGCTCATCGGCATTCAAAGAGCTGATCTGTGCCACCCCGAATGAAACCTTCCCCGCGCTGAAGCGTTTGAAATCCTGATAGAAGATCTCCTCGTCACTCTTCCCGCGCAGGTTGCTGCCCGCGGCAAACATCTCAGCCGCATAACGGTCAATATTAATTCCTGCCACACCTGCCAGAGCCAGCGCTGCCAGCTCGTCAATCCGTGTACAGGTTGGGGAGCGAAACAAAAGTGTATCTGAGATAATCGCACTGCACAGAAGGCCGGCAGTCACGGAATCGATCTGTACATTGTTCTCATTATACATCTGATAAATGATTGTCGCCGTGCAGCCCACTGGCTGATTGCGGAAAAATACCGGCGAGATCGTCTCCACGGTTCCCAGCTTGTGATGATCGATGATCTCCAGAATCTCAGCGTTCTCGATTCCCTCCACTGCCTGATTTCTCTCATTGTGATCCACCAGTATAATCTGCTTGCCGCGAGCACCCAGAAGATTCCGACGCGAGATCATCCCCTTATATTTCCCATCTTTATCCAGGATCGGAAAATCGCGGTGTCGTTTGCTGGCCATCACATCTTTGATCTCATCAATATAGTCGGTATCCTCAAAAGTAATCAGATTCTCTGTGCGCATAAAATAGCTGATGGGCATGCTCTGGTTGATCAGACGCGCCGCCGTATACGTATCATAGGGCGTAGTCATCACTGTACAGCCCCTCTCCTGCGCCAGCTTGCGGATCGTCATAGACACAGCGGCCCCCTCACAGACAATAATGCAATCCGCCTCCATCTCGATTGCACAGAGCTGTGACTCATAGCGATTCCCCAGAATCACCAGATCATGCGGGGAAATGTAATATTCCATCATATCCGGATTCGCCGCCGCCACCAGTACCTTACCCTCCTGAAAATACCCGTTCTCGTCTCCCACGATCAAAGCTCCTTCCAGGGTTTCCAGAATATTGCTGTACTGAGTCCTCGCCTTTGACAGAATACTGCTGTCATAGACATTCATGTAAGACTTGGTAATGTCTCCTACTGTGATCAGACCTTCCAGAATTCCACTGCTATTGACTGCTGCCAGTGTCACGGCGTTAGCATCCTGCATCAGATTCCAGGCTTTTTTCAGAGAAATACTCCGCTCCACGCCTTTCGTCTCCCGAATCTCGATATCCTTTACCTGTGTCTTCACATTCTCAATCAGGCGCGGAGGCTCAGCACCAAAATAATTCAGTACAAACTGAGTCTCCTCGTTGATATGCCCGGCCCGGCCTGGTTCATACGCTCTGCCGGTTACCTCTTTTTTCAGCTTTGCATAGCAAATCGCAGAACAGATGGAATCCGTGTCCGGATTCTTGTGTCCGATTACCACAGTTTTTCTTATCCTCTCCTCCGACATCATATCCTCCCGTTTCCTGCAGCAATCTGTCTGTCGCTGCCATTATAAAGCATTCCAAACCTATTATAAAGGATTTAACCCTGGAATGGAATACTTCTCCATAATATTTTCACGGCAAACGCAAGCTTTTGGGAGCCGGGAGGTCCGCCCTGGAGGAGGGGAGGGAGCCGGGAGGTGTGTTTTAGAAAGAGGGTTCCCCGGACCTCGGGTTTCGGATGCAGAAACTCTAAGCTTACAGAAATCTGCTAAAAACAGGAGCAAAGATGCAGAACTCGCTACGCTCAGACAGCTGCATTTTTGCTCCTGACGCAGATTCCTGCGAGCTAAGAGTTTCTATGCCTCCTGCAAACGCAATCCGGGGAACCCTCTTTCTAAAACACACCTCCCGGCTCCCTCCCCTCCTCCAGAGCTAAACACTACCAATGGCTGATAGACAAAAGCCTGCGTTTATCGAATTATATTTTGTCTGCGAAGCGTTACAATCTGTTTACATTGTATTCATATTCTGTTCATATATTGTTTTTATACTATTTGTATAGGAAGTTGATGAAACAACCAAGTTCAATAGTCAAATTGCACATAGATTTTTCATAATTGCCCCGGTTGGACGAGAGTCCACCGGGGTCTCCTCATTTTACTCCCTGTTAAATCCCATCTCTTTCCGGCATTCTGCACAAACCACCCTTTTGCCTGGTGCTCCATCCAGACAGAAATCAGAGTTATGATCTGCATGATTTGTACCAGTGCCAGGCAAAATTTTGACGGCGATGCGGTGGCATTGTCTAGAAATTTTAACGACGCAATGGCGCAAATCAGACGGTTCAAAACTCTGATTTCTGTCCGGATGGAGCACTAGTATAACCCGTTTTAAATACCTTTCTGTTTCGGCAAGGATACTTTTCCGAGAGTGCAGAGGGAAAAGCGGAGGCGTAGTGGGGCTACGTTGAGCATTTTCCCTCTGTGCTATCGGGAAAGCAGACTGGCGAAACGGAAGGTTATTTAAAACGGGTTATACTAGAGCGTGTTTGAAAGTTGCTTTCCGTCAGATGTGTGTCACAATTTGTGGGACACCGCAGGCGCCCCTTGCAGGGATTTGGTCAGAATGAGGGAAACGTAGTGGTTACGTTAATCGAATAAGAGCCAAATATACCACAAATTGAAGCACACAAATGATGGAAATGAATTTTCAAACACACTGTAATATCATAGGTAAGTTTAGGAGGAGGAATATTCAGCCTTGGAAAAAGGGGAGAGATGTTGCCGGAAATGGTCTGCCGATTTTGACTTTACAGAGATTTAGAAGTCCTTAAACTTCTGAATTTTTCGTTTTGTATTTAACAAAAATCAAAAGTTTTAGGAATTCTTAATCTCGAAACCGGAAAAATCGGCAGACCATTTCCGGCGACATCTCTCCCCTTTTTCCAAGGCGTACCCTTTTGCCCCCTCCATCCAGATGCCCGCTCTAACCCAGCACCAGCCTCGCCGCTCCGTATATCCCGGCATCATTGCCCAGCAATGCCAGACCGATCTTTCCCTTATTCTGAGAAATGGGGGAATAGTAGTCATAATATTTCTCGATCTTCTCAATCAAAAACTGCCCGGCCCGGGATACTCCTCCGCCAACGACAAACATCTCCGGATCCACGGTCAGCGCGATCTGAGCCATCATCAATCCCAGATAGCGTCCCACAATCTCCACAACCTCCAGCGCCATGGCATCACCGGCCTTTGCCTCATCCAGCACGTTCTTCGCTGTAATCTCCTGCCCGTACTGTCTCATAGAAGATGGAACATCCGAAGCTTCCATCTTTCTTTTAGCCTCTCGGGCAATCCCGGTTGCGCTTGCAATCTGTTCCACGCAGCCCACGCCCCCACAGTTACAGTGCTCCCATTCCTCGTCCCGCACATGAATATGTCCGATCTCGCCACCCAGTCCATGCTTACCGGCAATGATCTTCTCATCGATAATCACGCCGCCGCCCACACCAGTTCCCAGCGTCACCATCACAATGTCCGTATATCCTTTTCCTCCGCCCTGCCACATCTCGCCCAGAGCCGCTACATTGGCATCATTGCCACTCTTTACCGGCATTCCGTCCAGAAGCCTGCTAAGCTCCTGCTGTGGGTTCCTGTCCTTCCATCCCAGATTCACACAGACTTCCACATAGCCGTCCGGCATCACGGGTCCCGGAACTCCCATACCGACTCCCATCACATCCGAAATATCGATTCCCTTATCTGCCAGAACGCCTTTTATGGAAGCAGCCACATCCTCAAGGATAAATCTGCCCTCCTCCTCCTTTCTGGTCACTACCTCCCACTTGTCCAGCAGCTTACCGCTCACGGTAAAAAGCCCCAGCTTTACCGTGGTTCCCCCGATATCAATGCCAATACACGTCTTTTCCATCGTCTCTCTTGTTATCCTCCTTTTCGTTCCTGAGTGCTCGTACCCACTCCCGGGATATCCCAAACCTTCCTTCCGGAAGATCTTTCCCTTTTTTGTAGTATAAAAGAAAGTATATTTGTTTGCAAGCAAATCATGAAAATGAAGCCTGATTTTCTGCATTCTTCGCAGAAAATCAGGCCTCCTCTTTCTCCTACAGCGCTCTCGCTGCCTCAACTATATGATCTACGGTAAACCCGAAATGCTCAAGCAACTTTTCTGCCGGACCGCTTGCGCCGAATCCGTTCATGGTCACCAGGGATCCGTCCAGACCGGTATACCGCTCCCAGCCAAATCCGCTCAGTGCCTCCACGGCCACGCGCTTACGCACAGACTTCGGGAGCACGGACTCTTTGTATTCCTCACTCTGCTCCTCGAACACATCCATCGATGGCATCGAAACCACTCGCACCTTCCTGCCTTCCTGCTCCAGCACGGCCCTGGCTTTTACTGCCAGGCTCACCTCGGATCCGGATGCAATCAGAATCAGATCCGGCTCTCCCTCGCAGTCTTCCAATACATAGGCTCCCCGCAGTGCACCCTTGCCACTGCCTGACAACGGCTGCAGATTCTGCCGGCTCAGTACCAGAGCGGTCGGCGTCTTTTCCGATGCCACGGCGCTGTACCAGGCAGCGGCCGTCTCTACATCATCACAGGGCCGGAATACATGCAGGTTCGGAACCGCCCGCAGCATCGCCAGCTGCTCAACCGGCTCATGCGTCGGCCCGTCTTCACCGACACCGATGCTGTCATGGGTAAATACAAAGATCAGAGGCAGCCTCATCAACGCCGAAAGGCGAGCCATCGGCTTCGTATAATCACTGAACACGAAAAAGGTGGCCACAAACGCCTTCAGCCCTCCATGCAGAAGCAGACCATTGCCGATCGCGGTCATTGCCAGTTCCCGGACTCCGAAATGCAGGTTTCTGCCTCCACGGTTTATATCAGAATAATCCCCCACATCCTTCATCGCCGTCTTGTTCGACGGCGCCAGATCCGCGGATCCTCCCACAAGGTTCGGGATCCGATCCTTCAGCTGGTTAAGGATCCTGCCGGAAACATTTCTGCTGGCCTCCGGCTTCCCGCTGCTCCTCCAGAATGTCTCATCTTCTAGTATCGCCTCAACCAGCTTTCGCGCATCTTCGCCAAAATACTGGTTCCATAATGCTTCCTTCTCCGGATATTCCTCGCAGTAAGCGGCAAACATCGCCCTCCAGGCAGCCTCTGTCTCTGCCTTCTTTGCTGCTGCCTTTTGAAAATGCGCGTACACCTCCTCTGGCACAGAAAACGGCTCTGCGTCCTTCCACCCAAGCGTCTCCCGCAACGCCGCTACATTCTCCGCTCCTAAAGGTTCTCCATGAGCGCTGGCCTTTCCCTGCTTGGCTGGACAGCCGTAACCGATCTGGGTACGGATCGTGATAAACGATGGTCTTTTGGTATCTGCCTTTGCCTCTTCGATCGCCCGTCCGATCGCCGCTAAGTCATTGCCATCCTCTACCAGAAGCGTCTGGAAGCCAAATGCCTCCATCCGTTTTGCCACATCCTCCCGAAAGGCAATCTGAGTATCTCCCTCGATTGAGATCTGATTCGAATCATATAACACGATCAGCTTTGACAGTCCCAATGTTCCTGCCAGAGAAAAGGCTTCGGAGGAAATGCCTTCCATCATGCATCCGTCCCCACCCAGAACATAGGTATAGTGATCCATCACCGGATAATCCTCGCAGTTAAATACGGATGCCAGATGAGTCTCTGCAATCGCCATCCCGACTGCCATGCCCATCCCTGCCCCCAAAGGACCGGTCGTCGCCTCCACTCCGATCGTGTGTCCATACTCGGGATGACCCGGTGTCCGGGAGCCCATCTGACGAAACTGCATCAGATCCTCTTTTGACAGATTCCCGTATCCAAACAAATGGAGAAGAGAATATAAAAGCATCGAACCATGTCCTCCGGACAGGATAAACCGATCCCGGTTCGGCCAGTCCGGATTGGCCGGATTGTGATTCATATGATTCATCCAAAGCTCATAGGCCACAGGGGCACATCCCAGCGGCAACCCCGGATGGCCGGAATTCGCTTTTTGAATTGCATCCGCAGATAAAATGCGGATCGCGTTAACTGACATCGTGTCTAACTGGCTCATTCGTATCCTCCTGCTTTCTCTTACTTTAATTTAATCTCCCGCATCTCCTGCGGCCCCATTACCAAAAGCGTGTTCGGCATCCGCCCCTTGCGAATCTTGGTCACAGCAAAATCAAAAGTGGCATCCAGCTTCTCTGTTCCTGCCATGTTAAATACCTTACACGAATTATCATTATACAAAAATATCATTTCCCCGTCAATATCCGCGCAGGTATAATCATAGGCAAATTCCTTGCTCAATATATGGCTCCCGTCGGCCCGGAACACCTCCAGACGTTTCTCGCTCTCTCCGCCACTGTTCCACAAAATCACCCCTACATATTCGTCTGAATAAAAGACGCCGGATATATTCTCTCCTTCTATGGCAGACTGATGAAGAACCTCCGGATTCGCCAGATTCCTGGCCGAAAAAAATACCGGTCCATTGGTACTGAACGCACAGGAATAAGGTTCTTTCAGATAAGCCACTCTCGGCACCACCGTATTCGTAAACTGTTCGTCGAATCCGCCTACCAAACGGGTCGGCACATTCTTGCCAATCTCCGAGAAGTCGTAAAAAACCACCCGCGTCTTCGCCTCCCCTCCTTCCAGATGAACATAGGAACACATCAGCTGCGTTCCGTCCCGCGACAGACAGATGTCCAGCGGATAGCCGTCCCCGGACATATTCGTCCTCACATTAATTTTCAGCTCACTCCCGTCCTTGCGGAAAAAATAAATATAGCTCGATGTTGAATCCTCCACCACCGCCGCCACCATTCCCAGACCAGATACGGTTATTCTGGTAATTGGCAGGATAGTGGTTGCCTGTCCTACCTTACCATCCGTATTACAGATAAGAATACTGTTGCCCTGCCGGTCCGCAATTGCCGCATAATCGCCGTTGACTGCCACAATCGGTGTCTTCATCTCATAGCTTTCCGTCCAGACATTCCCGCCCCTGCTGTCAATATATGAAGCTCCGTCACGGGTATATTTTAGCACATTACTGCCAAAAGTCTTATAGCCAACCAGGCTTCCTTCATTCAAAGGCACCACCCGCATAGTCACATAGCCTGTATAACGATGAATCTGCTGATAATAAAACCACCCCCCTGCACCAGCAAAAATCGATATCAGCAGCACTGCTGCCAGAACCATATGCCTGCGTCGAATCTTCTGACGGGCTTTCTGCATAGTTTCTTCCTCGATCCGACTTCTGGCGGCAGGGTATTCCTGTCCGGGAGAAATCATCTGGCTGCGAAGCTGTTTCTTTTTGCTTTCCCTGCTCATGGAGCTCATATCACTCATGATTTTATCTCCTGCCTGTATACATAAATCTTTTCCTTATGACGTTTCCTGCGCCGATTCCTGCTACGTGCAAACGCAAAATCTGCTTCTCAAAAATCGTTTGCTATAGTATACATCATTTTCCTTGCAGGGTCAAAGGATTTTGTTTTCCTGGTCAATTGCCTCAGACCGGCGGCAGAAACAGTTCCTGGCCTACAGACAGTCGATTTTCATCAGACAAATGATTCCACTCAAGAATCCGCGGCAGATTATTCACACTATGATAATATTTCAGACAGATTCCATAAAGAGTCTCTCCATCCTCAACCACATGGACAAGGGCATCCGCAGGCACCTGGACCGGCTGCGCGTCATTTGCCTCCATCCCCTCTTCCTGTTCGCTGACTCCGGATTCCAGCCCTGTATCCGATCCGGAGCCTGTCTCTCCAGATTCCCCCGACATTTTTTGCCCCTCTGTGCCGGCACCTGCCTGCTCTCCTGTTCCGGACACGGCTTGTGCATCCGCGTTGTCATTCACGCCAGGCACACCTGGCATCCCTCCCATATCCGGTTCCCCGGCTTGTCCTCCCATTGCCTCTCCTGGCAGCGGGCTTTCCTGCACTTTGCCATTCTCCGCCAGTTTCTCAGAATTCTGACCGCCGGAAGGCATACTCTCCGGCTCAATCCGGATATCTGCCCGGGTAGGATAAACCTCCCCTGGAATCTCTTCAAAAACCGTGCTTTTCTCAGAACCATCCGGCTCTTCCTTGCCCAGAAAATCCGACCACTTCTGCTCCATCTCCTCTGGAAGCGCAGAGGTAAGCACTGCTTCCATTTCCCGCATCCGCTGGTAATTATTAAACATTGCCACCCCACAGGCCAGAACCATAACAGTCAGTACCCCGCAGGCAGTTTGCAATCCCCCCAAGGTCGAACGGCGGCGGCGCGCCTCTTCCTGATTATCCTCCATTCTCTGGCGAAAATCGCGGATCACCGCATCCCTTGTTCCGGCCTCCACACGGTGAGCATCCTTGCGGGATACCATATAATCCTGCATCATCTGATTTCTCTCATAATAGATGCAATATCCGCGCAGCCGGTAAAAGCCATCCTCGGAAGCCATATAAACAGCCTCTTCCCCCTCCAGGCCACAGCTCAAATACATGAGCTGATTTTTTTCAGGAAAATACCGGCTGTGCTGCTTCCAGTAATTCAGCGGACTCAAAGTCCGGTCCGGAGCGCTGCACAAAAACCATCCCAGAACAGTCCTTTTGGGAAACATCTGATCCATGGCCCGGTAAGCCCGTTCCCATGCCTCCTCGGTAAATTCCACCTTTCCACCTGGCAAAACCACATTCTCCATCTCCAGGGCTCCATCCGCAAAAAGGTAGGGAGTCCCTTCCTGGGTCCGAACCTCTCCCACCAAAAGCCCGACCCGCAGCTCTTGTCCGCCGGTCGGATATAATCGTTTCAGATATGTATTGACATAATCCTCCACATACAGCTTTACATTCAAATCCCGTTCCCCCATCTGCCGGATATTTTTCGGCAGCTTTGGGTACGGATTATAAAATTCTCCCATATCTTCACCCCGCTGTTATCATTCTTCACAACTGCTCGCTAACCTATACAGACGAATCATAACATACTCGGAATGCTGATTTTGTCAAACCAATGCCATCTTTTCCAAAAATTGTTCGACAAGAAATACGCTTTTGCAAATATAATCTGCCATTCTCATCACCATGGACAGACGTACACTTTGCAACATCAGCGGATCATAGCTTCCATAACCTCCGACAATACCCGTGATAAAAATATCCCCCACCGCTTCGAGATCCTTACACACTCCCAATCCCGGCCGCAGAGATCCCCTGCCCAGTGTGATGCAGCCAACGTGATCCTGATTCCCTACCGAGGCATCAACCGCCACAATCACATGATTAGGATACTTAACACGGATCCGGGCCATCGACTGTTCCAGGTTCATGGCATGTACGGGCCGCTCCAGTGTCCCCATGATCTGAAGCCTGCGAACCTGCTGCTCCTTCAGCTTATATCCGATCAGCGGCCCCAGACTGTCTCCGGTAGAACGGTCCGTGCCGATGCAAAGCACCAGCACCCCCTCCTTTTTCTCCTCCTCCATGACCTCTCCGATCATTTCATGAAGTGTCCAGGCGAATTCTTCGATCTCAAAACCGCTCTCCGAGTCAAAATAGTAGATTTTTCGTCCCGTCTTCCATTTTCTGCACCAACCTGTCTTCATACCGTCCTGCCTGTACTCTTTTTGTTATTTCTATTATAAGCACACGGCAGAGATTTTATACATCTCGAATCCAGCGGTCAGATCTCTGGCACGATGCCGCTCCCTCATTCATGTCAAATCTTCCGCAAATTGTGACGCGCATCTGCCAGAAAACAACTTTCAAACACGCTCCAGTGCTCCATTCAGACAGAAATCAGAGTTGTGAGCTGCATGATTTGTACCAGTGCTAGTATAACCCGTTTTAAATAACCTTCCGTTTCGCCAGTCTGCTTTCCCGATAGCACAGAGGGAAAATGCTCAACGTAGCCCCACTACGCCTCCGCTTTTCCCTCTGCACTCTCGGAAAAGTATCCTTGCCGAAACAGAAAGGTATTTAAAACGGGTTATACTAGTACATCGATGCATTAATTCTCGAGTAACCAGCACTCGCTGTTTACGCCATTGCTGCGTTGGTCTGCGCTCCGCTTCGGTCCGTGCTAAACGTGTGCCACTGGCACACAGCACCGTCAGTCAACGAAGCAGATGGAAATTTAGACAAGTGAAACATATGGTTAATTGGTGTGGGTCAGTCAATTGACGACTACATTCTTCCTCTCCTGATAAACAGTGATCGCTTCACTCACATTCGAGGCCATTCCCTCCTGCACAATCCCACACAGCTCTGCAATCCTCTGAGAATCCATGAATTCCCTGCCCAGCCAGGTCCCATAATGTTCTGTCACATACAGACGCTTTTCTTTAACCTGCTGCGTAATCTGCCGCAGTTCCTCATTCGTCTGCTGATGCTCCTGTTGCAGCTGATCCAGCTTTGCCTTGTGGTTATGTTCGATCTCATCAGCAAGAATATTCCTGGTCACGGTCTCAAAAGCATTCAGCGCATCCTTCTGCTTTGTCGCCATATCCGTCAGCTCTTGTTGCAAACGGGCAATCTCATCGTCATATTTCTCCAGATTGTACAAGGATTCATTCCGATCCTTCCGGATGCCAGAAGTAATCTTCCGGATCCTTTTCCGGTTTGCCAGGATCTGATCCTGGATCTTTCTTCCTTCTCGCAGAGTTTCCATATACAAGAGCTTGGTCCGGTTCCCCAACGCAATGTAACTGCCGCCGAACAGCAGAATATCGGCAATATAAATCAGCACCAGATGCAAGGTCTTGCGTTCCGGTATCAGAAGATACACCCCATATGGCACTGCCAAAAAAAGGATCAGAATATAAACAAACAGCTGCAAATACTCCATGACATGGCGGGGAAAGTAAAGTCTGTAATACAAAGCGCTCTGACAGTATCCTGGCACATGATTCTGTCGCATCATCATCTTCAGCTGCGCCTTTAGATCCTGAATCTCTCGATGAAACACAGCAGTCTCCTCCTGAATACGCCCCTTGACACCCTCACTCCTGGCCTTTTCCCGTCTGCTGCGTGCTTTTTTCAACAGATCGTGTATCTTGCTTATCTCCTTCTCATAGGTAGAACGGATCTCTTCCCGGCGGTTTTTCACGGTTTTCTGGATCGTATCAGTCATCAGCCTTTTCTCGTTCTCCAGACTCTCTTCCAGCCGCTCCTCTGTCTGATTGAGCTGCTTTTCCTGTTCCTCCAGCAGCGCCAGTTCATCCAGGGTATCCCTAGCCCCATTGAGAAACTGCAGGCATTCCTCCTTGGTCTGTACCATATATCCGATCCTCCTTTTTTCCTTCTTTCTTTTGAGCTTTTCTTTCTTCTGATTTCCTCTGGCAACCTGTTATTACTCTTAGTTTACTACAGAATACACACCTCGACAAGGACTATCGCTAAAAGAATCCCTTTACACGGCCGCAGAAATCGCTTATACTTTTTTAATCCGGCCGACATGCAAGTTACCGGTCTCATGAATTCATGAATGGAGGAATCCTTATGTTCCGTATGTGGGGGAAAATCTGGAAAGACAATCATTTGCTTCAGGATACCGTCGTCTGTATCACAGATTACCGCCTGTCCCGTACTGCCATGGTCTTTCAGGCTCTGGACGACATCTGTTACAAATTTGATTTGAGTAAGCCCATCTGGCTGGATGCCAATATTTCGGAATTCCAGAGAGTTTCCAAAACCCGGTTTACCCAGGATAGCTTTATCGAAACTATCCCTTTTGATTTTCTGGAACTGCAGGTAATTGAAGAACCGTAACAACCCAAAAACAGAGGGCATCTGTCTCCCTTCCGGAAGCATCTGCCCTCTGACTGACCTTTTACACCATTTTTTATATCAGATATTCCTTCAAAATATCTCCGATCAGCTGAACCTCGTCCGGCCCCAGCTCTTTCAACCAGCTCTCATCCCCCTCCTTTCCCTTTTCCCGACTGGCTGCGATCTGTTCGAGGCTCCGTTTCAGATAGTCAACATCCCGGATTTTCCCGTGCGGATCGCTGCCAGCTTCGGCTGCAACAGCAGATTCCTTTCTTGCGTTCCTGCCATTTTTTCTGCTGCTTCCGGCTGCTGCCCTTGCGCCCCGATATTCTGTACGCCCGTCTTGACCGGCTCGCTCGGCCTGCCCGATATTCTCAGCCTGTCCGGCCCGTTCTCCCTGCGCCGCATTCTCCTCCTGTGCAGCTGTTCCTTCCTTTTGTCCCTGCATCTCAGTCATCGCAGCCTGTCCGCCGTCCATTACACTCATCTTGCGTTCGGAAGAATTTCCCCGCTCTCTCAGTCGGTTAAAGCTTCTGACCTTGGCTCTGGGCGAATCCGCCCCATTCTCCTCTGACAGATTCCGCTCCAACCTCGGGCAAAGCACATTTTCCAGATAATCCTGCAGAATAGCTGCCAGCAGTTCCCGCCTTCCGCCTGCAGCCCCATTATCAAACAGCATAGTCAGCATAGCCATCAGCACCGAGCCCCCGCCATACATAACCACATAAAATGTATCCAGACGATACCAATAAGAGAAAAATGCCGCTGTACCGCCCACCAGCAGACACAGCCATGTCAGCTGCAGGGACACATTCGCCCAACCGGCCAGAGTCATCCCCCGAAACCGGAGCTCACACAGCTGATGATCCAGCCAGGCACCTCTGTCCTGCAATCCCTGATTGATTCGGTATGCATTCTCGGTTCTTTGCCTCAGCTCTCTGAGACTTTTATTCTTGGTAGCAGCCATATTGGCACTTTCTTTAATCAGTCTTTTGTAAAGGTTTTTGGTCATTACCCGGGTAAATATTCCCAGGAGACAGATGCCGGCCAGCACATAGAGCGCCTGTCCTGTTTCTAATAATTGCAGCATAAAAACAGCTCCCCTTTCTTTCCTGAATTATTCAAACAGCTATCATTATAGCCATCCGAATGCATTTTGAAAAGTTCAGGGAGCCTAGAATCGTTCGTCAAAGTTCACCTAAATTCGATTGTGAAGTTCATGCCGAATCTTAACATGCCCTGATCAGCGCCCGGGTCAGATTCACACTGTGTACAATTGCCAGCCGCTCAAACTCCTCATAATCCATCTGTGCACTGTCATCCGCCTTATCGGAAATCGCCCGCACAATCAGGAATGGAACCTGATTCAGATAAGCCGCCTGGGCAATTGCTGCTCCTTCCATCTCCGTGCACGCTCCGCCAAATGTCTTTGTCAGCCATGTCTTCTTTTCTTTCGAAGATACGAACTGGTCCCCTGTCAGTACACGCCCCTCATGGACCCGAATGTCAGAATTAACCTTAAGGCAGCATTCTGCTGCTATCTCTCTCAGCTTCCGGTCCGCCTCAAAGGCCAGCACCCCCATCTGGGGAATCTGTCCCAACGGATAGGAAAACTGTGTAGCGTCCACGTCATGCTGCACAGCATCCGTAGCCAACACCAGATCCCCAATATCAATCTCCGCTTTCAGAGAACCTGCAATTCCGGTATTCACAATGCCTTCCACACCAAACCGATCCACAAGAATCTGTACACAAACCGCCGCGTTAACCTTGCCGACACCGGAACGGACAACCACCGCCTCCTTGCCCTGAATCGTTCCTTTATAAAAATCCATACCAGCAACAGAGATGATCTCTGGCTGCGCCATCTCCTTCTTCAGCTGCTCTACCTCTTCTGCCATTGCACCAATAATTCCCAGCATAAGAACCTCCGCTTTCTTTTCGTTCCTGTTCACACCCAATGTCAGTTAGTTTAAACGTTCCAAAAGGTAGGCCAGGGAAACGGGGAAGAGCAGCCATCGGAAAGGGTCTGCTCTTCCCGTTTCCCTGGCTGTGTATCGCGATCCCTTAACTTACTGACATTGCCTGTGAACAGTAACCCTTTTTCTTACCGTTTAAGTATACCACAAATAATGCCCTTGACAATCCCTTTCTCCTGTGACTATAATGAAGAATAAATTTCTTTTTAAAATCGGAGGATAAAATCATGGTATATAAAACACGCAATGTCTGTTCCAGAGAAATCCACTTTGATGTCAAGGATCACAAGCTTACCAATCTGCAGTATATTGGCGGCTGTTCCGGCAACACGCAGGGTATCGCCCGACTGGTGGAGGGGATGGATATCAGTGAAGTGATCCGGCGCCTGGAGGGAACCCGTTGCGGCTTCAAGCCTACTTCCTGTCCGGACCAGCTCGCCCTGGCATTGAAAGAATATGAGAAGACTGTCTCTGCCGACCGTTAATACGGCCGGCAGGAGTGCCTTTTGTCCCTCTACTGACCGTTCAGATACTCCATGATCCCCATATGGATCGTCCATGCCAGCCGTTCCTGGTATTCCTCGGCATTCAAAGCCGCCGCCTCCTTCCAGTTAGAAAGGAATCCGCATTCCACGATCACGATCGGCTGCTTTACATGCAAAAGCAGATAATAATTCCCGTTCGGCTTTGCCAGACGTTTGTTCTTATCCCCCAGCACATAATCAAACCGTTGCTGCAGAATCTCCGCCAGCCGTTTCCCTTTTTCCGAATCCTTATAATAGAACACCTGACCGCCAGAAATCTGCTCCTCATGATAACTGTTCTGGTGGATACTCACTACCAGCTCTGGCCGGGTCTTATTGATCAGTTCACAGCGATTTTTCATATCTGCCATCTTCTTGCTGCTATCCTTTTCCCCGTAGAGTCCTCTGTCCGCCTCCCGGGTCATGACGACTGTAACATCAGACGCCTCCAGATAGTGTTTCAGCTTCCGGGCAATCTCCAGATTGATATCTTTTTCCAGACTTCCGTCCACGCCCACCTTGCCGGGATCATTTCCTCCATGTCCAGGAGGCGGGAACAGACCAAAAAGGATAGGGATGGAGCAGCCATACCAGGAACATGCCCGGTAAATCCCTACGCCAGTTCCTTAATGGTATCGAGCGGTAACTCTGTAGCCTCCGCTATATCTTCTAAAGACATTTTTCCTAACTTTAATAAATGGACAGCTGTTTTTTTGGCTTTATTTTGTTCTGCTTCATAACGCTCACTCTTAATATAAGACCGCATAACTTCTTCTTCATTATACAAACTCATCATAATTGAAACAACCTCCTTTTCCCTATCTTCCAGATATTCACGCAATACATTCCTGCCTTTGCAGATGCGGATCGTTTCTGTAATGGCTTTCTTTGTTCTGCCATATTTTATCCTCTGTTCATCATACACCTTTGAAAATGTGATATACTGATTGATAATACTGTTGGTATCGCTTTCACAAATAACCTTGACCTTTATATCAACAGCAATATCATCAGCACCGCAAAAAAACGCTTCTGATAAAGAAATTGTGTCAGGTATGTTTTTTTGATTACCCACATACACCACGTATAATTCGGGTCTTGGCATTTTAACTTTCTTACTCTTGTATAGGTTCTGGTTTGTACGCTCAAAATAATCATGGTATGTCTGCGCCAAATACAGTAATGCCCGAATAATAATATTCAATGTCCAGACTGACTGCGCTTCAACCAGGATAAAAATTTTTTCTCCATAGCTAAAGCCTAAGTCATTATAAAGGTTGTCGGTCAAAACATTCCTGAGCGTTATGTCAGTCAACTCATCCTCCGTTGCCGTTGTGTCCTCTGGATGAAGCGCCTGGTATAACTGTAATAGATATTTTTTCATTTTAAACAAATCAGAAAAAACGCTATCTTTAATCGTATATTTGGCAATCTTTTCCTCTGTTTCTTCTTGTTTCCTATTGTCCCGCATCTAATCACCTCAATTTCTTAACATCTGCAGCAGAAGATAGGAGATAGATTACTCCTGCTGACATCCAGAACCATACAGCACTCTCAATCCCTCGTTTTTTAGCTCTGACAAATATACATCAGAATATAAGCGGTTATTATATTCCCTGCTCCTGGCATAACAACGGACATAGATCCACTCGTCACAGCCACCGTCAATTAACTCCTCTTTATCTAAAACCAAGCTGTCGCATAACTCATGTTCTAATACCCAGGACACTAATGTGGTCTTATAAGGTTTGTCGAAATAAATAATCCCATTCTTTTCGCGCATTTCTGGCATGGCTATCCCACACTCCTTTCTAACCCATCAAACTCCCCGCTGAACTTATAGACAATTTC
The DNA here is from genome assembly GCA_910575255.1 of Lachnospiraceae bacterium. Taxonomy (GTDB): domain Bacteria; phylum Bacillota; class Clostridia; order Lachnospirales; family Lachnospiraceae; genus Brotaphodocola. The sequence goes on from CAJTEM010000009.1 coordinate 156,390, forward strand.
AATATGCTTAACCTTTTTACAAGTGCCTACAAGCATTATATTTGGATTTTTTCTGTAGATAGTATAATAGACTTCGAGCTGCATGGTTTCGCGGTAAAAGATAATCTTTCCGAAGAAATTCCTCCTACAATTATGTGATTTTGTATTTATGCTGCTTTGGTAAAATCAATAATGGCTAATTCGGTTAGCATATTTTTCATTTTAGCAATAATTGTTTCGATCTTTTGCATGGTACGACCATTTAAATATTCTTCTCCGCATTGACTGCATTTTGTACAAGGTACATTTTTAATGATGATATAACAACTGTTAACTTCTGTCATATAGGTAGTGGTCGATTTTTTTACATCGCCTTTACATGTAAAGCAAACCATAATTAAATCTCCTTTCTGGTTTTGAAATCGGATGTCCATTTATTTCTATCAGGATAATATGCAGTTATAATCCTATTTCCAATTTCCATAAATCCCTACACCAGTTCCTTAATAACATCGAGCGGTAACTCTGTAGCCTCCGCTATATCTTCTAAAGACATTTTTCCTAACTTTAATAAATGAATAGCTGTTTTTTTGCTTTATTTTGTTCTGCTTCGTAACGCTCACTCTTAATATAAGACCGCATAACTTCTTCATCATACAAACTCATCATAATTGAAACAACCTCTATATAAGTATAACATTCTGCCTGGTGTATTGCAAGTCATCTAAAATCTTACCGACACGCTTAAACAGACTTGATAAACACCCCGTCAAACTCTTCGCTGAACTTATAGACAATTTCAATATGCTTATCTTCATACACATAAATCTTATCAATAAACTCCACTACGGTAATACGATCAAGTTCTGTGATCTCGCCATTCTCCAAGAGCCGCTCTACCCACGGGTTAGAAAGCACATCGCTGACCTTGGAAATGGACTTCTTCAGCAGCTTGATTTCATTATTTAAACGGTCAATATCTGCCTGAATTGCTGTCTTATCACTGGCGTATTCCTCTTTACTGATTGTTCCGTCATACAGCAAATTCCTGGCACTTTGCAAACGCTCTCTGTACTGATGGATTTTCCTGTTTTTGTTCTCAATCTCACGCTGAACCCCAGGGAACTCTGCCTTTGGTGTTCGCTGATGTTTCTCTGCCAGTTCTCTTAAGTTTTCTGCCTGACGGATGATTTTATTCAAATCGTCAATGACAATCTTACGAAGCAGTTTATCTGACACATAATGGCTTGTACACTTTGGAGCATTCTCTCCAAAATTCTTCTTATGCCGGCTGTAATCACGGAAAGTCGCGCAGTTATAATATAAGTACTTCACCGTTTCGCCAGTTTTAATCTGTGTATAAGAGTCCCACCTTTTCCGCATAGCATGGCGGCAGTCTCCGCACTTCAAAATCCCCTTAAAAATAGTCACCTCATCCTCTTTTGTACTATCCCGCTTAATCGTTTTCATCATGGACTGAGCAATCTTCCATCGCTCCCTGGAGATTATCGCTTCATGTGTACCTTCACAGCGAATCCACTGGTCTTTGGCAACTTGTGTCGGCTTGTCATCGGTTAATTTTTTCTGCACCTGCTTATGCTGTACCAGTGTTCCCGTGTAGGTTTCATCCATTAGAATCTTTTTCACCCCATCACCGCGCCAATGAATTTCTTCATCAGAAATTTTTTTACTGCACCTGAAATTTGACCCATGAAGCCGCTTATAGACCGCTGGATTCACGATTCCATCTCTGGTCAGCCCCGCCGCGATTTCCTTTGGAGAAATACCTTGAAGATACTCCTCATAAATCCGCTTTACCACAAAAGCAGCCGTAGTATCAACAATAAGATGATGTTTATTTTCAGGGTCTTTCTGATAACCATAGGGGGCAAATGCCCCCACAAACAGTCCTTTTCGCTGCATAGAATGCATACCAATGCAAACATTCCTATGCTGCTGCTCAGAGTACTCCCGGTTAATCAATAGCTGAAATCTATCTGCAATACTTGATTCTTTGTATAAGCTGTCATAATTATCGCCAATGGCTATCAGGCGTACTTCTCTGCCATTTTGCTCAAACTCCTTTTCCAGATACTTCTGCATCTCTGTATCGTAACGCCCCAAACGTGATAAATTTTTTACGACAATACAATCGATGAAATTTGCCTGGACATCACGCATCATCTCCTGAAAACCACTTCGGTTAAAATTCATTCCTGTGCGGTCATCATCACAATAAACTTTATATTCCTCAAGGATAAACTCTTCCTCCGTCTGACCATTCAGGAAGTCAATATAGGCTCTGCAATAATCTGTCTGATTTTGAATACTCTGGCTTAAATCTGTTTTTCTTTTCTTATCTCTGTCTTCATCGGAAAGTCTGACATAAATACCTGTACTCCATTTGTCAGGATGCAAAGAATTATGTATATGAAACCTCTTAGCTTTCGTTTCCATCTCTATTCCTCCTTGGTAGCACTATGGATTTTAATCAATCGCTCAATAACCTCTGTACAAGAAAACTTCGATTGATAGTTACGGACAATTGTCCATGTATTGACCTTTTGCTTTTTAACCTCAATCTGATTTTTCATATCTGACAAGTCCGCTGCGCTTTCTAACAACGTATTCTCAGAACTGATTGAATATGATACAGATCCTAAAACTGCAGACATGCAAAATACCTCCAACGAAAAAGATATTTTTCATGCCACGTCTTAGAAAAAATCTTATGGAACAACTTTTATAGATATTGCCTTTCAAACGCCTGAATGGATGAACAGATCTGTGAAGCGGTTGTACAAGTATATGGTTCAGAAAACGTCATCACCCAAAGCATACCCAGCAAGTCGTAAGCAATCATTTTATATTCCTCTGAATTATACCCCAGTGACACGGAACGTGGCCATCCGTACGGCTTGTGTGCGCCCCAAAGCACAGCGCCCGCCCAAGTTACCCTGGCAGCGGCAAAACGCCAGTCCAGGGCAGTATAGACGCTGTGGGGGCCTTCAGAAAGCGGGAATCAATTCCTCTTCTTGATCCCGTTATTCTCAAACACCAGCACGATATTTGCCATAAATTCCCAGCGGATTTTGTTGGACAACATTGTCTTGGACTTCTCATCCAGCCGCCAGACTGCACCCACTTGATAAACTCCTCTTCACGTGCAGCGAAATCCCGCAGCGTCTCCCTGGTTGGGATCGGCATGGGTTTTATTGCGGAAAAACCGAGGTAACGCTCATTCCCTGACTGGAATTCAATCCCATTGCCTGCCAGGTACTGCAGCTTACAAAACAAGTCATATGCGCCGCAGGCAAAGGACTTCACACTGGGGACACAAAGACTGTCCCCGGCAGACATCCTGCTGACCACGTCACTCATCCGCCCTACCCCCGCGATATTCTGTTCTGGAACCCACATCTTCCTTACTACGTAAACCTCCCCGTCATGATAGACAATGCCAAACTTCGTATTCCAGCCTTTCGCCATTTGTCCGTCCTCGATTTCGCTGCCACTGATGGAAAGAACCTGGGGACTGCGTTTTTTGTTGTGTCGTGTTATAACTCTGAATGGGAACTAACGCAAGTCAAAAATAGGGGAGAAAAGAAAGATGGTCAGGTATACACAAAAAGCAGGAGAGGAATTGGGCAGTTTGCTGCCTGGCAGGGCATAGAAAAAGCCACTGGCGATTTGCTGCCAGCGGCTCTGATAGAAATCTTGATTATGATATTAATCTGTGCTATTGAACCCAAACCCCATCAGCGTTGACCGTGCAGCCGTCTGGTGTGGTGGTACTGGTGAGCATATAGCCATCTACACCCAGGTAATACCATAAACCACTCTCTGGTGACTGATACCACTCCCTCATTTTTCTAAAATATTTTCACGCATATTTATTTTTGACAAAAATGCCTTGCCTGACATTCCGCTATTCACAATGCTGTAAAAACATATCTTCTTAAAAAGCACTGGATAGACATGGGATTTTCTCATATACCTGTTTTTCCATTCCCTAAGCCACTCTAATTTTTCCCAACTTATATCTTTTGTTTTAATATCCTCCTGATTATCCCCGCCTAGTACAACGAATATTAAGTAATTGGCAGTTTGACTTGTTTATTTCCCTGATAGCACTACTCCCCAAGCCTCGACGTAGCCACCGCTACGCCTGCGTTTGTGAAGCAGCACTCTCAGGAAAATTTTCTGCGTCAAACTATCCAAAACTTAATTTTCGTTGTACTAGTATAATCCTTTTCAATTAACTATACATTTACGATATTAATTTTTGTACTTTGACATCTTCATTGGAATCAACCCGGATACCATGCAGTACCTGTTTTGTCATCTTGCTAAAAAAACCTTCTACAAGGTTTAACCAAGATGCGTGTTTGGGAGTAAATACGAATTCAAAACGATCCGGACATGTTTCCAGATATTCCATTACTTTCTGGGAACTATGAACTCTCAGGTTATCGAGAATAAGCCGTATCTTGTCTCCTTTGGGATACTTTTCATCAAGCATTTTCAGGAAGACGATATAGTCATTACTGTTGTGCGTATCGCTTACGAGAGGAATCGCATCACCGGTTTGCAGGTCTATCCCCGCCAATAATGATACGGTTCCTAACCGCTTATATTCATAATCCCGCTTAATGACACCGCTTGTTTTGACTGGCATCAAATCATCAGATCTGTTTGCAATGGCTTGTATTCCTGGTTTCTCGTCGTAGGATAAGATGTGCGTCACTGCTCCGTCATCAAACGGTAACAGTCTGCCGTCTTCGTCAAATTGAAGAGAAAGCTGTTTATACACCAGCAGCACGTTATGCATCTTGTCATCAAAATCAGGATCCCTTTTTTCGCAGTAGTATTGTATGCGGAATGGTTTTATATTCGCTTTGTCAAGAATCCGGTATACCCCGGATTCCGTGATAGTTGAGAGACGGTCAAACCCTGCCTCCTTTGCCGCTTTATTTATATGTTTCGTGAGCGAACGGGTTGTCCATGTTTCGGCGGCATATCCAAGATCTTTCGGCTTCATACAGGCAATACTTATCAGCCACGTTTTTGCCTCGCCTGTGATTTCCTCTTTCCGGCCACGGCCTTCTGATACACTTAAGATATCAAGCATGGTTTGATCCTTCCCACGGTCACGGTACTTTTGGCACCAAAGTTCAACGGTATGTCGATTGACTCCAATTTCGCCGGCAACAACAGTACTCGATTTATTCTCCGCTTTCTTAAGAAGAATCTTAGCACGTTGGCTTATTATTACAGGTGTCATTCCGGATTTGGCAAGTTTTTCAAGCTCGACCTTATCTTCCGGCTGTAATGTGAATTTCATTAGTTACACCTCCGTATCATGGTA
>CAJTEM010000010.1 GCA_910575255.1 Lachnospiraceae bacterium
GGAGATACTTCCTCAGCTACTGGAATAACCGGAGGATTTGTTCAGCCAATGGCGGTCTCCCTCCTATGATAAAACGCAGGCAGTATTATGAGGCTTTGGAGCTGGCAGCATAGTTAGTGATATCTTTGAGAAAAATGTGTCAACTAATATTGACAATATCAGTATGACAGTGAGCAGGAGGAACTGACCGCCAAGATAAAGGAACTTGAAAAAAGTGCCATAGCGGACAAAGAGCAGTTATCTTCCATAGAGCAGTTTGCGGAGCAGATAAGCGGTTATGCAGGAATAACGGAACTCAATTTTAAGATAATCAATCAACTGATAGAAAAAATTCTTGTTTCTGAACCCGTAGAGATAGACGGGCAGAAAACTCAACGACTTACTATCCATTACAAATTCATAGGGGCATTGGAAACCCTTGAATAATGGATATTTTCTAAGTCACCTATTCCAACTATCCAACAGAGCTAGCGTTTACCGTGGCGGGAATTGCTTGAGGAGAAGACATTTTCTTCTAAAGGTGGTAGAATAACAGGGACGGTTCCGGCAATTGCGGGGGTGCTTGCGGAATCTAGTACATCGTTGCATTAATCTTGAAGTAATCAGTGCTTGATGTTTGCGTCAGTGCAAGGCGGAGGAAGGAGGCGATGCGATGGCATCGTTGACTGACGGTGCTGTGTGCCAGTGGCACACGTTTAGCACGGACCGAAGCGGAGCGTAGACCAACGCAGCAATGGCGTAAACAGCGAGTACTGATTACTCGAGAATTAATGCAACGATGTACTAGCAAGATGGCGAGTGGAAATTGGCCGTAAAGGGCAGAATAGGCAGCAGAACAGAAAGGATTTTCAGGAGGGTCTTATGTGCGGAAGATATTATGTGGACGAGGAAACGGCACGGGAAATCCAACGGGTGCTTCGGCATGTGGATGAAAGGCGATGGCAGCAGTCGATGGGGGATGTCAGAAGAATCACGGAAAAGGACATTCACCCCGCGGAGCAGGCGCCTGTTCTGGCGGGAAGGGGAGGCGGCGTGTATTGCGGATGGCAGAGATGGGGTTTCCCCGGATTTCAGGGAAAGCAGGTGATCTTTAATGCCAGGTGTGAATCTGCCATGGAAAAGCCTTTGTTTTGCAACAGTATGCGTCACAGCCGTGTTGTGATTCCTGCCACATGGTTCTATGAGTGGAATCTCAGAAAGGAGAAAAACACATTTTACAGAAAGGACGCCTCGGCTTTGTTCATGGCAGGGTGCTGCCGGGAATATGAGGATGGGATTCGTTTTGTGATTCTTACTACCAGGGCGAATGCCTCCATGGAGCCGGTACATGACCGTATGCCACTGATCCTGGAAGAAAATGAGATTGCTCCCTGGATTCTCGACGAGGAAAGGGCAAGGGATATCCTTCACAAGACTCCGTGCCTGTTGGAACGAAGAACCGAGTATGAGCAGCTTAGCTTGTTTTAGGGAAGATATGGTGTGAACGAACGTCATTCAGATGAGCTTTGCCGGAAGGTACGCCAGTGCGTACCTTCCGATCCCTGTGAAAAAGTAATGATTTGCGGCCTCAAAATCCTGGAAATCTTTGTTCATAAGGTTTTCTTTCCAACAGGTAATCCAATAAAATGTTTGTATCAACTAACACCCGCATTATCATATTTTTCCTCTCGGTATTTTTCAATTTCTTCTTTATAATCTAAATTGGGAACCTTTTTTTAGCCGTTCTAATTGTTGGAAAGCTTCTTCCCTTTGTTTCATATCGTCATTTTCATATAAGCCCTTCATTCCCTGAATAATTTGTATAATAAAGATAATCTTAGCATCGGGAATCTGCTCCAAAAGCTTTATTGCATCTTCTCTGACCTTTGTCATATCTAATCACTCCTTGCAGAATACAATTTTTTACAGGTTTAATTATACTATGATCTTTCTTCGAATACAAGATACCTGTGCTCATTCAGCGGATGCGCACTTTATTATCCATAATTTACCGCTTGAAAAAAGAAACGTACGTTTGGTAAAATGAAGCTGCAGGAGGTGAACATACGTTTGAACAGAATCATTTTTCATATTGATGTAAATTCAGCTTTCCTGTCCTGGGAGGCTGCTTATCGTCTGGCTTATAGAGGCGGGAGGGCAGATTTGCGAGAGATGGCTTCTGCTGTGGGCGGTGATGTGGCGCTGCGGCATGGGATCATCCTGGCAAAGTCTATTCCGGCCAAAAGGTATGGGATACAGACAGGGGAAACGATCTGGGAGGCGAAGAAAAAGTGTCCGGAGCTGGTACTGGTTCCGCCGGATTATGGATTGTACGAGAAATGCTCCGCGGCATTGATGGAAATCCTTCGGGATTATTCGGATGTTGTGGAACCCTACAGTATTGACGAGGCATTTGTGGACATGAGCACCAGCTGTCATCTGTTCGGAACTCCGGAAAAGGCAGCGGAGCAGATAAAAGAGCGGATTTACAGAACTTTAGGATTTACAGTGAATGTTGGGGTCTCCAGCAACAAGCTGCTGGCCAAGATGGCTTCGGATTTTCAAAAGCCGGATCGCGTCCATACGCTGTACCCGGAGGAAATCTGTGAGAAGATGTGGCCGCTTCCCGTATCCGACTTGTTCTTCGTGGGGCGGGTCACGTCCGGGAAATTGCGTTCCATGGGAATCCGGACCATAGGAGAACTGGCAAAATCAGATCCGGCATGGCTGAAGGGGATTTTGAAAAAGCAGGGGGAAGTAATCTGGGCATTTGCCAATGGAATCGACCTTTCCCCGGTATTGGCTGAGCCGGAGGCGAATAAAGGCTACGGGAACAGCACCACCATACCCTTTGATGTAACAGATGAGGAGACAGCGGATCGGGTGCTGCTGGCTCTCAGCGAAACAGTGGCACATCGTTTGCGTGCGGATCATGTACAGGCGGGAGTGGTTTCGGTGGGAATCCGGTATGCGGATTTTTCTTATGTTTCCCACCAAAGAGGATTCTATAATCCCACAAACATAACCACAGAGATCCACAAGACAGCCTGCAGGCTGTTCCGGGAGGTGTGGAACGGCATGCCGGTCCGGCATCTGGCAATCCATACAACGAGGATAGACGGGGAAGAGTCCTGGAGGCAGGGGGATTTTTTCGATTCGTCGGATTATGGGAAGCTTTTCAGGCTGGATGGGGCAGTGGATCGGATCCGGGATTGTTTTGGGATAGATTCTGTGAAGCGCGCCGTATTTTTGAACCAGCCGATTGACCATATGAGCGGCGGAATCTCAAGGGAGAAACGGTCAGTGGACGATTCTTTGCGGGAGGAGGACAGATCATGGCATTTGGAATTGGCGTCAATTCCCGGCAGCCTTTTGGAGGCAGTATCCGGGGAATACAAAAAAAGATTGCGTGTGAGTGCTGGTTTACCAGCACAGGGAAAATCATGCCTTTGATGCTGAAGATAGAGGATGAGGAGGGACAGATTCAGACGATTCGCCATATCCGGGTGCACTCTCAGGAAAAAAGGATGTATGCCGGGGTTCCGTCGATGGAATATGACTGTACGCTGCTTTGGGAGAACCGGGAGATTCGGGCCTGGCTTATTTATTATCAATCGGAGGGGCGGTGGGTGTTGAATTTCCGTTAAAGCAGCAATAGAACAGGTTTACGCAGAAGAGGCGGTGAATGCCGAAAAACCGCCTGCGGCGGTTTTTCGGTTGATGAAAGCCAGCTATGCCTTTCCTGCCTTCTCCTTCTTGATAACACCCAGAATATAAGTGCTCAAAAAGAACCCAATCACAGCAAAGACGGCCATGGTAATGAATACGATCCGATAGCCGGCCAGGCCCTCATAGTGGTCGAGGATTGCGCCGTAGACCGCATACATAAAGGCTCCGGGCAGATAACCGACAAAGGATCCGATGGACATGGCCGAGCCGGTGATGTCGCGGGGGACGTTGACCTCGTCCATGGGGGCAAAGAATACGGCGCGCATGCTGAACACGAAGGCGCTGATGGTAAGGGTGATAACCATTCCCAGGATCACTCCCAGCTGCTTATGGGGCAGGAGTGAGAAGAGGACGAGGGCAGCGGCGACAAGGACAAAGCAGATCCGTAAGTATTTGGTGGCAGAATGCAAAACCTTGTCAGTGATAAAGCCGCCTACAGGGCCGCCCAGCATTTTCAGACCGTACTGGTTGATGACACCGTATACGCCGACCATGACAGCGGGAATAGCATAGGCTTCGCTCAGGAAGGGGATAAAGTAGGTTAATCCGCAGTATACGCTGTAGACGAAAAATACATTGAGGGATGCCAGCCAGATGTTTTTGTTCTTTAATGCACGCATAATGGTGCCCTCGGATTTTTCTTTTGCGGGAGTTTCCTTTTGCGCTGGTTCGGTGTTTTCTGCGTGATCGAGCTCTAACAGGAAATAAGCGATAATAGCAATCACGCCCGGCACGAGAGCGTAGAAGAGGATAGCGGCGCGCAGCCCGGCCTCATTGCTTCCCAGGGCTGAGAAAATACCCAGCGCGCAGAAGGCGATAATGGTGTCCACAAGACCGCGCCCGGCTTCCAGGATGCCGAACATCCGTCCCTGCTCGTCTTCATTTCCCAGAAGGCGGACGGTTTTCAGCATAGTGGGCCAGTAAAGCATATCGGCAAAGACTGCCAGCAGGCAGTATATCAGCAGGAAGACCGGATAAGACGGAAATGTGGACAGCCACAGACCGCACAGGCAGATACCGGCCAGGGAGGCGGGGATCATGATTTTCTTGGAAATCCGGTCAACTACCAGGATGGCCGCCAGGAACCCGAAGGTGGAAATCCACCCGGCGATGCTTACGGCTCCGCCGATCTGGGTATGGGAGAGTCCCATGAATTCTTGCATGGGAACGTAAAAGGCGTCCTTCATAAACCCCAGCTTGTAGATCGTTCCGGCGCCCAGCATAAGGGCTCCGAAGGATATCCATTTTTTATCCATTCTTTTTTTCTGTTGTTCTGACATGGTTTGTCACCTCATTTTTCGTTTTATTGCCGGCCTGGTAGCTTATTAAGGATAGCTCCGCCTGGCGGCTTATTCGGAAAGTCCTTTCTTCCGGAGCGATTGGGATATGGGTTATGTCCCATGGACCGGGAGCTTTTGCCATGGTATGCTGGCATATTCATGGCGGCGCGCCTTATAGGGCGCGTGAGGGTTGGTTGGGAAATGGATTTAGCTTGCTCTTAGTATAGTTGCATTTATGTGTATTGTCAAGCGATTTTGTGCAATTTATGTGCAAAAAGTTGTGACTTCCTTATAAATACAAGAAAAAGAGCGAGAAATTAAGTTGCGTTTATGTGTAATTAATTGCATTTTCTTAAAAAACGAGTTGCACTTTTGCGTGATTTGTGGTATAGTCATAGACAGGGAATGGATTTAACGAAAAGGAGAGATGTTATGCTGTTAGAACAACGTCAGGAAGAGATCGTTCAATTATTGATGAAGGAAAAAAGTGTGAAGACGAGCACGCTGTGCGGCCTGTTTTCGGCTTCCCGGGAGACGATCCGGCGGGATTTGGAAGCATTAGAGGGCCAGGGGATGCTGAAACGGATTCACGGCGGGGCCATGAGGCTGGATTCTTCTCCGGGAAGCGTGGAGCCTGTCCAGGAGAGTACAGCAGTGTATACGTCCTTTGACCAGAGAAGGAAGGAGCATTCTTTGAGCAAGGAAGAGGTGGCTCTGGAGGCGGCTGGTTATATTCTGGAGGGACAGGTGATTGCCCTGGATTCCGGGACCACCTCCCTTGAGCTGGCCAGGGTGGTTAAGAGCCGTTTTCACAGGCTTACCGTGGTTACCAATTCCCTGAGCATTGCCAATGAGCTGGCGGATGCAGAAGGGATTACCCTGATTCTGACCGGGGGGATCTACAGCCCGGAGGAGAAGGCATGCCTGTCGGATATGGCCACCCTGATTTTATCGCGGATCAATATTGACATTTTGTTTCTTACCACCTGCGGGATATCAGTCAACCGGGGGATTACGTATCAGCGGATGGAGGATCTGGTGGTACAGGATAAGTTTATGGAGGCCTCTGATGAGACGATTGTGATTGCAGACAGTTCCAAGCTGGGCGTGAACTCTCTTGTCCGAATGTGCGGAATCGAGCAGGTGTCGAGGATTATTACGGATTCTTCGGCAGCCGTGGAACAGATTGCCGCCTTTGAGGAAGCTGGAATACCGGTGGTGGTTTCCAGAAAACGGTAAAACAAGTATCACATGATGGAGGAGAATATGATGAGTGTACAAGCCGAATATAAATCGGAAAGGCCAAGCGTCCTTTTGGTTTCTGTGGATGCATTGAAGCCGGAGTTTGTCTTTGAACAGGAGCGTCTGGGAATCTGTCTGCCGACGATTACCCGGTATTTTGTAGAGGGCGGGCTCACGGCACGGGAGGGGATGAAGAGTGTGTTTCCCACCTTTACTTATCCATGCCATCAGAGCATGATCACCGGGACGAATCCGTCAACCCATGGGATTGTGAATAACGGGATATTTGATCCTGCAGGAGAGCACCTGGGCGCCTGGCACTGGTTTGCAAGCGATAAGGTACAGACCTTGTGGGAGGCTGCGAAGGAGCATGGCTACTGTTCGGCCAGTACGGCATTTCCCACCTCTGTGGGAGCGAAGGGGGATTTTATCGCCCCGGAATTCTGGTGGGACGGGTCTGCGCTGGACAGCCGGTTCATCGACGCGGTGGCAAAGCCTCAGGGGCTGATACGGGAGATGGAGAAGGAAATCGGAACCTATGCGGGAGGACTCGATCTGTCAGACAACGGTGATGCCCAGAGAGGAAAGGCGGCGCTTTGGATGCTGAAGAATAAGCTGGCTCCCCGTGTGGAGAAGCAGCCGTTCTTTCTGTCTGCCTATTTTGCCAGCTTTGACGAGAGTGCCCATCAGAATGGGGTATACAGTAAAGAAGCGGCAGAGAGCCTGATAAAGATTGACCGGATGTTGGGGGAGTTGATCGGGGAGGCACGCAGGATTACCGGAGATCATTTGGTGGTATGTGTGGTTTCGGATCATGGCACGCTGGATAATACCCACAATATTTCTCCCAATGTACTGCTTAAGGAGGCCGGCCTGATCGAGACGGACGGACAGGGAAAGGTGGTTTCCTGGAAGGCATTCAGCCAGAGAGCCGGCGGAACGGCAGAGATTCGTCTGGCAGATCCGACGGACGAAAAGGCGGCAGCAGCCTTGAAGTCAGTGATGGACCGGTTGGCGGAGTCTGAGGATATGGGAATTCTGGAGGTATTGGACAATCAGGCGGCAAGAGAACGGGGAGGGTTCCCCCAGGCTGCCTATGTGCTGGTGTCTCAAAAGGGCTATGAGCTGCGGGATGACGTAGACGGGGATTACTGCCGCACGCGCATTACTCAGAAGGCCCAGCACGGCTACAGCGAGGAATTCCCGGAAATGCGTGCTTCCTTCATGCTGTCTGGGAAGGGGATTGCCAGAGGATATATTGAGGATGTGCGTCTGATTGATGTTGCGCCTACCCTGGCACATATCATGGGTTTTGCCCTGCCGGAGGCTGAAGGAAGGAATTTGCTGGAGCGTGTTTGAAACTTGCTTTCTGACAGATGTGCGTCACAATTTTGGGGAGATTTGAGCCAAATGAAGGGCGCATAGCGGGCTATGTAACCTGAATTTGGCTCAAATATACCGCGAAGTGGGGTGCGCAGATGGCGGGAATGAATTTTCAGACACACTCTGGGGTAAGGGGGAATCCGTGGAAAGGACAGAGCTGTTTTTTGAGAAAGCGTCGGCCTGGCTGTGGGGGGATTGGATGTTAGTCGCTCTGCTGGGCCTTGGCATTTATTATACCGGTATGACAGGGTTTGCGCAGGTTCGTTTTTTCCCCTACATCGTCCGGCGGTTTGCGAAGGAGGCAGGAAGGGCAAATGAGAAGGAAGGAAAGGCCGGTACAGGAAAATGCTCTTCTTACCAGGCTCTTTGTACGGCGGTTGCCAGCTGTGTGGGAAGCGGCAATATTGTGGGAGTCTCTACGGCGATTCTTGCGGGCGGACCAGGAGCGCTGCTGTGGATGTGGGTGGCGGCATTCTTGGGTATGGCAACGAAATTAGGGGAGATCACCCTGGGGATGTGTTACCAGGGCTATGATAAGGAACACAAGGTGATCGGCGGGCCGATGTACTACATCGCCCATGCCTGGAGACTAAAGTGGATGGGGGCATTGGTGGCAGTGCTCTTGTTTATTCAGAATGCCGGTGCTACGCTGATTCAGTCCAACACGATTTCCGGTGTGGCAAAGGAGGTGTTTTTGCTGCCCTATGGGGTAACGGGAATCCTTTTGGCTCTGGTGATGAGCTTTGTGATCAGCGGTGGTTTTCAGCGCCTGGTTCACGCGGCGGAAAAAATTGTCCCGGTTATGGCAGGCATGTATGTTTTGTGCGGGCTGATTGTCCTGGTGTTGCGTATGCCGCAGCTACCGGCTGTGCTGCGATCGATTATCGAGGGAGCATTTACCATAAAAGCCGGGACCGGGGCTGTTTTGGGACTGACGATGAGGGAGGCCATGCGTTTTGGCGTTGCCAGAGGCCTGTATTCCAATGAGGCAGGAGAGGGATCGGCGGCAGTTATCCATTCCTCTGCCCAGGTGGATCATCCGGTTCGGCAGGGACTCTATGGGATTATGGAGGTATTCATTGATACTATGGTGATCTGCAGCACAACCGGTTTTGCCGTGCTGCTTACCGGGGCAGACAAGACCCATGCCAATGCCTCTACGTTAGCGGCCGCTGCTTTTGGCAGTGTGATTCCGGGAATGGATAAGCTGATTGATATCAGCCTGATTCTGTTTGCAGGAACCTCTATGATGAGTCAGTGGTATTTTGGACATGTCAGTCTGACCTATCTGGGAAAGCCAAAGCTGGCTTTCATGTACCGGATGTTATTTCCGGTGATGATTATCTTCGGAAGCCTGAGCACCATTGATCTGGTATGGTTTATTCAGGACTGCGCCCTGGGAATACTGATTCTTCCCAACATCGCCGCACTGCTGATACTGGGGCCGGAGGTTCGTGGGCTTGTCCGGGAATTCACCCGAATCAGAGAGGAGGAACGTTTGTGAAACAAAACTTCACAGCACAAAATGCGTTCCGATGAGTAGGCAGGTGACACAAAGCGCCGCAGTTCTGATCCATAAGAAAGGTTTTATATATTAAGAAAAAGGAGCGGACCAATGAGAAGTGATTTGCAGAAATATAGAGAGACGATCCCGGCAGTGGCAGATGCCGTACAGCTGAAGGAGACTTTCTGGCTTAACGGCCGTCAGAGAACCGGGGGACATAAGGAGATCCAGGAAGTGAATCCGGAGCAGATTCAGGATGCCAGCCAGAGGCTTTTGCGTTTTGCCCCATATCTGAAAACGGTATTTCCAGAGCTGGAGAAGACCGGGGGGATCATTGAATCGGAGCTGCGCGCCATTCCGGCCATGCAGGCGTGGCTGGAGCAGACCTATGGAAGCAAAATCGAGGGAAGACTGATGCTGAAGATGGACAGTGATCTTCCGGTATCCGGCTCAGTGAAGGCCAGAGGAGGGATCTATGAGGTGTTAAAGCACGCGGAGGATCTGGCGCTTGAGGCCGGCATGCTGAAGCTTTCTGATGATTACAGCATTCTGGCGGGGAAGGAGTTTCAGGAATTTTTCGGGCGTTATACGATTCAGGTAGGAAGTACGGGGAATCTGGGGATGAGTATTGGCATTATGAGTGCAAAGCTGGGCTTTTGTGTGATTGTGCACATGTCTGCGGATGCCAAACAGTGGAAAAAGGATTTGCTCCGCAGCAGAGGAGTGAAGGTGATCGAATATGCCGATGATTATTGTGCAGCGGTAGAAGAAGGACGGAAGAATTCGGATGCAGATCCCATGAGTTATTTTGTGGATGACGAAAATTCCCAGGCTTTGTTCATGGGTTATAGTGTTGCGGGAGAGCGTCTGAGAACCCAGCTTGAGCAGCAGCAGATTCCGGTGGATGAGGATCACCCGCTGTTTTTGTACATTCCCTGTGGAATCGGGGGCGCTCCGGGAGGAATTACCTATGGGGTGAAGCAGATCTTCGGAGATCATGTGCATTGCTTCTTTACAGAGCCGACCCATGCCTGCTGTATGATGCTGGGAATGGCCACCGGCCTCCATGACAGGGTGAGCGTGAAAGATTTTGGAATTGACGGCAGGACCGACGCGGACGGCCTGGCCGTTGGCCGTCCCTCGGCCTTTGTGGGCCGGGTGGTGGAGCCGGTTCTGTCCGGTATTGCCACAATCCGTGATGAAAGGCTGTATGATCTGATGAGGGGGCTTTTGCATGAGGAACACATTTTTATTGAGCCCAGTTCCTGTGCGGCCTTTGCGGCATTGATTCAGGGAGAAGTGATGAAGAAATATATAGAATCCAGGGGTCTGAACGATAAGATGGGTCAGGCTACGCATATCGCCTGGGCAACCGGCGGCAGCATGGTTCCGGAGGAAATGAAGAAAATTTACCGGGAAACCGGGCTGTAGGCAATGACGCGGTATCGATTGCTGGTGTTGGATATTGACGGGACGGTGACCAATTCGCAAAAGGAAGTGACAGAAAGAACAAGGAAGGCGATTCTTCAGCTGGAGGAAAAGGGGGTTCGGGTGGCGATTGCCTCCGGGCGCCATCCCCGGGGAGTGCTGCCGATTGCCAGAACTTTGAATTTTCATCAATCCGGTAATTTTATTCTTGCCTATAACGGGGCAAAGATCATTAATGTAAGGCAGAATACCTGTGTCTTTGAGAGAACGCTTCCCTCGTATCTTCCGGTCAGGCTGTGGCAGGATGCGAAAAAGTATGGGCTGGGTATCTTAACCTATACAGAAGATGAGCTGATTGCGGGAACAAAGCCTGACAGCTATATGGCACTGGAATTGCGTATCAGCCATATTCCCATTGCGTATCATGAGGATTTTGGCCGGTTTGTGAATTTTCCGGTAAATGGTTGTTTGTTTACTGGCCTGCCGGAAGATATAGAGGCCATAGAGCCGGTATTATCTCACCGGTATTTTCATGAAACGCAGATTTTCCGCTCGGAGCCATGCTTTCTGGAGGTGGTTCCGAAAAATGTGGACAAAGCCTACAGTCTAAAGCATTTGCTGGAAATACTGGGAATCGGACGGGAGGAGATGGTCTGCTGCGGAGACAGCTTTAATGATATTTCTATGCTTCGTTACGCCGGATTGGGGGTGGCCATGGCCAATGCCCGAGAGCAGGTCAAGGATGTGGCCAATTATATTACGGAAAGGGACAATGACCATGACGGGGTGGCTGAGGTGATTGAACGATTTTTTTAGGAAGACTGGCAGCTGCTGCCAATGGTTTGCAGAAGGCTTTTGTTCTTGCGGGCGGTGTCCTGGGTCAATTCCCAGATCATGACACCGCCCGGATTTTTTTCTGGCATATCTGGTCGGGATATTTTCACACAACTCGACCAGGATCTCGCAAATCGGGATTGGGAAATTTTCAGACAACTTGAATGTTTTCCTGAAAAATGGTATAATGAAAGCAAATTTTAGCGGATGCCATGCTGAAAGCAAAGAGGGAGAGATTGACGTTAACGCCGCCAGCCGCCAAAAGACGGTACTTGGGGCGAGTGTTCCCTTGTCCACTGAGGGTATATTTTGCCTGAAAACGGAATTAGGAAGGAGAGAGGTTTAGTATGGGAGATGAGCCAGGGAATGGAATGAGTGATTTGAGAAAGATACCAGGCGTGGGAGCTAATATGGAGCGCTATCTGCAGAATATCGGAATCCGATGTGTTGCTGATCTGGTTGGACAGGACCCGGAGGAGTTATATCATAAGGACTGTTTGAAAAAGGGATTTCAGGAGGACCACTGTGCGTTGTATGTATATCGTTGTGCCGTGTATTTTGCAGAACATGAGCAGCACGAGCCGGAGAAATTAAAGTGGTGGTACTGGAAGGATAAGGCATATCCAGAGGACAGCGGGAACGGGCCGGAATACTCGTAAGCTCCCCGGACAAAGGAGAAAAGGATGGAGATCGCAGGGAATAAGGTGGTTCTTCGGCCAGTGGAAGAGCAGGACCGGGAGATGCTGATGAATCTGATTGCAGATCCGGAGATTGTGAAGGTTACAGGAGGGTATTTTTCGACAAGCTCCGGTGATCTTCAAATGAATTGGCTTCGTGCTATGTCGAATTCTCCTGAAAGTCTGTATGAGGTTATTGCTGACAGGGACAATCCCCGGATGGCTTTGGGCATTATCATACTTTCCCATGATAAGGAGGAAAGAGGAAAAGGGGAGCTTTACATTAAGCTGATGAACTCTGCCCGAAAAAAAGGCTATGGAGAGGATGCGGTAAATACTCTGGTTTCTCATGCTTTTTGCGAACAGGGAATCAACTGCATTTATTCTAATGTTCTGGAGGACAATACAGCCTCCCGCAGGCTGTTTGAGAAATGCCATTTTAAGCAGGAGGGAGTATATAAAAGCAGCATTTGCAAAAACGGGTATTATAAAAATGTGTGCATATATAGGATAAGGAGGTAACCGTTTTAGGGATATCCGAACTGTTACCTGAGGGGCATTGCAAATATAGAAGGAAATGGTAAAAGTCATTGACAATTTCCAGACAGGAGCCTATAATCCATATTAACCCATTGAAAAGGTTGGTTTATAAAAAGGGATGAACAAGGAGGAACCGGATTATGAGTAAAATTTATACTTCTGCGGATCAGCTGATTGGCAGGACTCCGCTGTTGGAGCTGAGCCATATTGAGAAGGAGGATGGCCTTGGGGCGAGGATTCTGGGGAAGCTGGAATATTTTAACCCGGCCGGCTCGGTCAAGGACCGGGTTGCCAGGGCCATGCTTGATGATGCGGAGGAAAGGGGGCTGCTGAATCAGGATTCTGTTATCATTGAACCCACCTCTGGCAATACGGGCATCGGTCTGGCTTCTGTGGCAGCTGCCCGGGGATACCGCATTATCATCGTAATGCCAGAAACCATGAGCGTAGAACGCCGCCAGCTGATGAAAGCCTACGGCGCAGAGCTTGTGCTCACCGAAGGCTCAAAAGGAATGACAGGCGCCATTGCCAGGGCAGAGGAATTGAAAGAGGAGATTCCCGGGGGCTTTATTCCCGGCCAGTTTGTCAATCCGGCCAATTCGGCCGCGCACAGGACTTCTACTGGTCCTGAGATCTGGGAAGACACGGAGGGGAAGGTCGATATTTTCGTGGCAGGCGTCGGCACCGGCGGCACCATTACCGGTGTGGGAGAATATCTCAAGGGGAAGAATCCCAATGTAAAGATCGTGGCTGTGGAACCCAAGGATTCCCCTGTTCTCAGCGAAGGGCATGCCGGTTCCCACAAGATTCAGGGAATCGGGGCCGGTTTTGTGCCGGAGGTGTTGAATACCAGGATTTATGACGAGGTAATTCCTGTTGCCAATGAGGATGCTTTTGCCGTGGGAAGGAGAATCGGCAGATCCGAGGGCGTGCTGGTGGGAATTTCCTCCGGCGCAGCTGCCTGGGCTGCCATTGAGCTGGCAAAGCGTCCGGAAAATGCCGGCAAGACCATCGTAGTGCTGCTGCCGGATACCGGAGACCGGTATCTCAGCACTTCTTTATTTACATGATGGCAATGAGCTGAGATCTGGCTCGCTTGACTTTGGCGGTGCTGGTGCGCCCGGCAGCGCACGATTAGCACCGACCGAATCGGAGACCTGCCCATGGGGGTAAATACTTTGCGGCTTGCTGCGGGATATTTGACTTGGGGCTTGGAATATTTGGCACTATGGAAGAAAATGCAGGAGGAGAGAATATTATGGGATTATTATTTATCAATGCTTGTTATCGGGAGGGTTCACGGACCAGAAAGCTGGCGGAGACCGTTTTTAAGGGCGGATATCATGGGGCGAATCCATACCGGTAAGGCGGAAAATGTGAGAATTGTTTATGTCCGGAGCAGAAAGGGGACAGGCCTTTGGAAAAAAAGCAGATGATCCGATATGTTGAGAATGCAGATACCGCGATCCTTTTTATTCATGGGATTCTGGGGATTCCGGAGTATTTCCGCCCGTATCTTTCTCTGGTTCCCCCGGATTGGTCTGTATATAATATACTTTTAAAGGGACATGGAAGGGGCGTCCGGGATTTTTCCCATGCTTCCATGGCACAATGGAAGCAGCAGGTGGATGAGGCGCTTCGGACGTTATCAGAGTCTCATGACAAGGTGG
This sequence comes from Lachnospiraceae bacterium, assembly GCA_910575255.1. GTDB lineage: Bacteria > Bacillota > Clostridia > Lachnospirales > Lachnospiraceae > Brotaphodocola. The sequence goes on from CAJTEM010000010.1 coordinate 14,267, forward strand.
TTATCGCTGCCCATTCCATGGGTACCCTGTTTGCCTTGCAGCAGGCGAGGGAAAGGCCGGTAGCAGCATTATTCCTCATCAATGTCCCTCTCAGGGTACGTATCCGGCCGGAGCTTTTCCGGATAGCCTGGAAGGTTTTTTGGGGGAATATCCGGCCAGAGGATGAGTGGGCACTTGCAGCGCAGAGGGCATATGGGATGGATCCGGATCTGCATATTCTGAGGTATCTGGGCTGGATTCCCAGATATCTGGAGCTGTTTTCCGAGATCAGAAGAACCCGGGCATGTCTGCGAACTGCTTCCGGGCTGACGACCCGCTGCCAGGTGTATCTGTCCTGTCGGGACGAGATGGTATCGCCAAAAAGCGGAAAGTTGTGGGCAGGAAATCCATATGTGACCGTTACCATGCTAAAGAAATCCGGCCATTTTTATTATTCTCCCAAGGCGCAGAAGAAGCTTCAGGAGGGCTTTTGCCGGATGGTGAGCCAGGTGCAGGCGCTTTAGAGGTTTGACCACAGGAAAAGCAAAGGCAAGGATCTGCTCTGCGGCGGGCCGTAGAAGCAGTATGAGGTGTTTTCAGATGATGTAATCATCGCCTGGCTGGTCAGGGCGGATAAGATCGGCCAGGGTGATACGATCCAGATAATCCTGGATAACCTGGTTTAACCCCTGCCATACGGGCAGAGTCCGGCAGAACCGGGCTCTGGGACAGGAGTCCTGCCAGGGATCCAGACAGGAGACCGGAGCGAGGGATTGCTCGGTCACTTTTAGAATATCGGCCAGAGTGTATTGTTCCGGGGATTTTGTGAGGCGGTAGCCGCCGCCCTTTCCCCGCACACCGACCAGAAATTTATTCTGCACAAGAAGCTTTATGATTCCTTCCAGATATTTCTCTGATATTCCCTGACGGCTGGCAACTGCTTTTAAGGGAATGTAGCCTTTGGACTGGTGCTCGGCCAGATCCGTCATGATGCGAAGAGCGTACCGCCCTTTTGTTGAGACCAGCATGGTGATTTCCTCCTGAGAATTGATAAAACCCATTATACCACAAGGGAAATGGGGGAATCAACTGTTTGCGTCACAAAAAGTTTAAGCTTGACATTTTATTCTTTTGGATTATAATGAAGGAGAAAAGCAACACAGATAAAGACAACACGCTGACGAGACGAGTAGAATGCAGAGACATTTCAGAGAGGGACGCCCGGGGGTGAACAGGCCTGGTGGTGAAAGCGTCTTATTGCCAAAGCATTTGAAGACCACCTCCGAGTGACCTTAACAGGGTCCGGTGATTCCGTTATCATCCGTAAAGTGGTTTTTTGCGCAGGCAAAGGGCAAAAAGGGTGGAACCGCGGCTAAGAGGATTAGCTCGTCCCTTGTGATTCTTCGGAATTGCAGGGGGCGGGCTTTTTGTATCATTAGGAAAGTTTGTTCTGTGGAATCTGTGGGGCAACGGCTTTTTGTTTGGAAGATTGGAAGAAAGGAAGGAAAGAATATGATTATCACATTAAAAGATGGCTCAACAAAGGAATACTCCGAGGCAAAATCCATCATTGATATTGCGTATGATATCAGTGAGGGGCTGGCCCGGGCAGCATGTGCCGGTGAGGTGGACGGCGAGGTGGCGGATCTGCGCACCGTACTGGACCGGGACTGCCAGTTGAATATCCTTACGGCAAAGGATGCAAAGGGGCTGGCAGTTCTGCGCCATACGGCATCCCATGTGCTGGCGGAGGCGGTGCAGACCCTGTTCCCCAATGCAAAGGTGACCATCGGGCCTTCGATCGATACCGGGTTTTATTATGATTTTGAGAGCGCACCGTTTTCCAGAGAGGATCTGGATGCCATAGAGAAGGAAATGAAGAAGATCACCAAAAAAGGTGCCAAGATTGAGCGTTTTACCAAGTCCAGAGAGGAGGCCATTGCATTTTTTAGGGAAAGGAATGAGCCTTATAAAGTGGAGCTGATCGAGGATCTTCCTGAGGATGCGGAGATTTCCTTCTATTCCCAGGGTGACTGGGTGGATCTGTGCGCGGGGCCGCATCTGATGAGTACCAAGGGTGTCAAGGCATTTAAGCTGATTTCCTCTTCCGGTGCGTACTGGAGAGGCAACGAGAAGAACCAGATGCTGGCCCGTATCTATGGAACGGCTTACGGCTCCAAAGAGGAACTGGAGGAGCATTTAAACATGCTGGAAGAGGCAAAGAAGCGGGATCACAACAAGCTGGGCCGTGAGATGAAACTGTTTACCACCGTGGATGTGATCGGCCAGGGGCTGCCGCTTTTGATGCCAAAGGGTGTGATCATCCTCAAAGAGCTGCAGCGATGGATAGAGGATCTGGAAGATAATGAGTGGGGCTATGTCCGCACCAAGACGCCGCTGATGGCCAAGAGTGATCTCTATAAGATCTCCGGGCACTGGGATCACTATAAGGATGGAATGTTTGTGCTGGGAGATGAGGAGAAGGATAAGGAAGTATTTGCCCTCCGTCCCATGACCTGCCCGTTCCAGTATTACGTGTATAAAGCGGAGCAGCACAGCTACCGGGATCTGCCTCTGCGCTATGGCGAGACCTCAACGCTGTTCCGCAACGAGGATTCCGGCGAGATGCATGGTCTGACGCGGGTGCGCCAGTTTACGATTACGGAAGGCCATCTGATCGTAAGGCCGGATCAGATGGTGAAAGAGTTTAAGGACTGTATTGCCCTGGCCCAGCATTGTCTGCAGGTTCTGGGGGTGGAAGAGGATGTGACTTACCATCTCTCCAAGTGGGATCCGGAAAATAAGGAGAAGTATATCGGCGCCCCGGAAGTATGGGAGGAGACAGAAGGGCATATCCGCACCATGCTGCAGGAGCTGAACATTCCCTTTGTGGAGGATGTGGGAGAGGCTGCCTTCTATGGGCCGAAGGTGGATATTAATGCCAAAAATGTTTACGGCAAAGAGGATACCATGATTACCATTCAGTGGGATGCCCTGCTGGCAGAACAGTTTGATATGTATTATATCGATGAGAACGGTGACAAGAAGCGTCCCTGCATTATCCACAGAACCTCCATGGGGTGCTATGAGAGGACGCTGGCATGGCTGATTGAGAAATATGCCGGCCTGTTCCCCACCTGGCTGTGCCCGGAGCAGGTTCGTGTCATTCCCATCTCCGAAAAGTTCCACGAGTATGCGGCGCAGGTGGAAAAAGAGCTGAAAAAGAATGGAATCCGCTGCTCGGTAGATGAGCGATCCGAGAAGATGGGCTATAAGATTCGCGAGGCCCGCTTGGACAGGGTACCTTATATGCTGGTAGTCGGAGCCAAAGAGCAGGAGGAGAAGGTGGTTTCTGTGAGAAGCCGCTACTTGGGCGATGAAGGACAGAAGGTGTTGGCTGCCTTTATCGGTGAGATCTGCGAGGAGATCCGCACCAAGAAGATCCGAAAGATTGAGGTGGAGGAGCAGAAATAGAAAAGACAGAAGATCCTTTCGAGGCCGATAGATATCAGGTCAGTTAGCTTAGCTCTGAGAATATCCAGCCATGGAAGAAGGAGCGGGCTCTTCCCGCTCCTTCTTCCATGGCGTACCTCTCAGAAACGCTTATCTAACGGACATTACCGGTGAAGAAAATAGCGAGAAAAGAGGTCTCCCTGCATTTAATGATTTTTTTCGTAAAGGATCCACAGCCCTTTCATCAGCAGCGCCTCGTCATAGATGATCTTATGACGGCAGAGCGGCACCACGAACCGCGAAAGTCCGCCGGTGGCAATCACGGAGGGCGTCTTGCCAAGTTCCGCTTCCATGCGGTCAATGATCCCGTCGATCATTCCGGCGCTGCCGTACATGATTCCGCTGCGCATGCAGTCGATGGTATTCTTTCCGATTACCTTTTTGGGGATTTCAAGGCTGATAGAGGGCAACTGCGCGGCTTTGCTGCTTAAGGAATCCAAAGACACCCGCAGCCCCGGGAAGATCACACCACCGATATAATTACCTTTTTGGTCGACCACGGACATAGTAGTGGCAGTTCCCATATCAATGACGATAGCTGGCAGGGGGTATTCCTTCACGACAGCTACCGCATCTACGATCATATCGCTTCCCACCGTCTTGGGATTATCCATAATAATATTCAGGCCCGTTTTCATGCCGGATCCGACCAGTCTGGGGCGGAAACCGAAAAGCTTGTTGATGGCTGAGGAGATGGGGGCATTGAGGGGAGGAACCACCGAGGACATGATGGCGCCCTCTACCCGGGATTTGTCGATATCGTGGATTTCCAGAATATTTTTAATATTAACGGCGTATTCCAGTCCGGTCTTCACATGGTCGGTCGTGATACGCTCCACAAAATAGGTCTGGGTGGAGTCGATTCCGCCGATAACAATATTGGTATTGCCCATATCAATTGCTAAAATCATGGGGAACTCCTTTCAAATGGAAAAAATATGTGCTATACTATTCACACGCGCCCAAATATGCCCCATCACCGCAGGTGATTCGAAATGGGCATATACACTCTATCATATTTTCAAAAAAAAGACAATGCTTTGTCTTAAAGGAGGATGCGATGCTGCAAGGAAAAACTGTGGTGCTGGGAGTAAGCGGCGGGATTGCCGCCTACAAGATCCCCAATCTTGCCAGTATGTTAAAAAAGCTTCATGCCAATGTGGAAGTGATTATGACCGGGAATGCCTGTCATTTTATTACCCCTACGACGTTTGAGTCTCTTACGGGGAACAAGTGTCTGGTAGACACCTTTGACCGAAATTTTCAGTTTCAGGTGGAGCATGTGGAGCTGGCCAAGCGGGCGGACCTGTTTATGATTGCTCCTGCCACTGCCAATGTGATTGCCAGGATTGCACACGGGCTTGCGGATGATATGCTGACTACCACCTTTCTGGCCTGTCAGGCACCGAAGCTGATCGTGCCGGCCATGAATACACGGATGTATGAGAATCCGATTACTCAGGATAATCTGCGGATTTGCAGGAAGTATGGAATGGGAATCATTGAACCGGCGCAGGGATATCTGGCTTGTGGGGATGTGGGAGCCGGGAAGATGCCGGAGCCGGCCGAGCTTCTGGATCATATCCGGCAGGAGATCGGCTGTAAAAAGGATCTGACAGGAAAAAGGATCCTGGTAACCGCAGGTCCGACCCGGGAGGCGATTGACCCGGTTCGTTACATTACCAATCACTCTACTGGTAGGATGGGTTATGCGATAGCGCAGGCAGCAGCCTGGCGGGGAGCTGAGGTGACTTTAATCAGCGGCCCGGTGGAATTGAAGCCTCCGCTGGGGGTAAGGGTAGTGCCGGTCACGAGCGCAAGAGAGATGTTTGAGGCAGTGATTGCCGCTGCAGGGACTCAGGATGCCATCATCAAAGCAGCGGCAGTGGCGGATTATCGCCCGGCCGTGGTAGGTACGGAGAAGATAAAAAAGAGCGACGAAGAGATGAATATCTCCCTGGAGCGGACGGATGACATTCTTGCCTGGTTGGGGGCGCATCGCAGGGAAGGACAGTTTCTATGCGGATTTTCTATGGAAACTGAGCATGTACTGGAGAATTCACGGGCCAAGCTGGAGAAGAAAAATGTGGATATGATTGTCGCTAACAGCCTGAGGATGGAGGGGGCCGGCTTTGGTGCGGATACTAATGTGGTGACTGTTATTACCCGGGACGGGATAAAGGAACTGGAGAAGATGCCGAAGTCCCAGGTAGCGCACCGGATTTTGGATCGAATTTTCGGTGCTGACGAAGGAAGCCGGGATCACGAGAGGGATCCGGTTAATGCCGGGAATCGGGAAAGGAAGGATTGTTGATGTCCGTTGCTTGCAGCGGAGGGCCGAATTTAGGAAGCAAAATAAGGGTTGATGGGAGTATAAGGTTATGAGATATGACAGAATCAACATGACGGTACAGGGACAGAAGACAGGGGAGGCAAGACTGACGGCATACCTTTTGGATCCGGTCAGTGTGTTGCCGAAGCGGGCAAGACCGCTGGTGATTGTGGTGCCAGGCGGCGGTTACCAATACTGTTCGGACCGGGAGAGGGAGCCGATTGTGATGAAATTTCTGGCAATGGGCTGCCATGCCTGTATCCTCGATTATAGTGTATCTCCGAATCGGTTTCCGGTAGCGCTTCGGGAGCTGGCACTGGCCATAGCGACAGTGAGGGATCATGCAAAGGACTGGCATGTAGATCCGGAGTCAGTGTTGGTCTGCGGTTTTTCGGCCGGCGGACATCTGGCATGCAGCATCGGAACTTTCTGGAATCGTTCCGTGACTTATGAGGGCATCGGAAGAAAAGCCGAGGAGGTACGTCCGGACGGTCTGATCCTCTGCTATCCGGTGATCACGTCCGGTGAATATTGCCATGCAGGTTCGTTCGAAGAACTATTGGGAGAGGATGCACAGCCGGAGTTGGGACAGGCAGTTTCCCTGGAGCTGCGTGTGACGGATCAGATGCCGCCGGTATTTCTGTGGCATACAGTGACGGATGATACAGTGCCGGTGGAGAACAGCCTTCTGCTGGCTGGCGCCATGCAGAAGAACCGTGTGAATTTTGAGATGCATATCTATCCGTCCGGCTGCCACGGGCTGTCGCTGGCTGCAGAGGAGACTGCAGGTTCTCAGGATTACTGGCTGGAACCGGGCTGCCAAAGCTGGGTTTCGCTGGTACAATCATGGATTGAGAACCAGCGATGGAAGAAGACAGAAGGTCCCGGGAAGAGCGGACAATAGGAGAAAGGCAAATGCGAAGCATTTTCAAGATGCCTTCCGACGACATACTACATTATTATTCTAGGAGGAGCAATACCCTTGCCAACTATAAACCAAGAGATTAAAAAACGAAGAACCTTTGCAATCATTTCTCACCCGGATGCCGGTAAGACCACACTGACGGAAAAGTTCCTTCTGTATGGAGGGGCGATCAATCTGGCCGGCACGGTTAAGGGGAGAAAAGCAGCCAGATATGCGGTCTCGGACTGGATGGAGATTGAAAAGGAAAGAGGCATCTCCGTCACCTCATCAGTAATGCAGTTTGAATATGACGGTTTTTGCATCAATATTCTGGATACGCCGGGACACCAGGATTTCTCAGAGGATACTTACCGGACATTGATGGCAGCGGACAGTGCGGTGATGGTAATTGACGGTTCGAAGGGTGTGGAAGCACAGACGATCAAGCTGTTTCAGGTTTGCGTGATGAGGGGAATCCCTATCTTTACTTTTATTAATAAGATGGATCGGGAGGCCAGGGATCCCTTTGAGCTGATGGATGAGATCGAAAATGTGCTGGGTATCCGTACCTGCCCGGTCAACTGGCCGATTGGCTGCGGGAAGAACTTTAAGGGAGTATATGACCGTAATACCAAAAAGATCACCACTTTTACGGCGGCTATGGGCGGTCAGAAGGAGGTGGCATCCGAGACTTTTGATCTGGAAGGTACGGATGTGGTATCCATAATCGGGGCAGATTATCATCAGCAGCTTCTGGACGAGATTGAGCTTTTAGACGGAGCCAGTGATGAGTTTGACCAGGAGCGTGTCAGCCGCGGTAATCTGTCGCCGGTGTTTTTCGGATCCGCGCTTACGAACTTTGGCGTGGAGACATTTCTGCAGCATTTCCTTAAGATGACAACCTCGCCGCTGGCCAGAAAGACAAAGACCGGAACCGTAGATCCCTTCCAGGAGGATTTCTCGGCTTTCGTATTTAAGATTCAGGCCAATATGAATAAGGCTCATCGGGATCGGATTGCCTTTATGCGAATTGTATCAGGCAAATTTGAGGCAGGAATGGAGGTAAACCATATTCAGGGCGGCAAAAGACTGCGCCTTTCCCAGCCACAGCAGATGATGGCTCAGGACCGGAAGATCGTGGAAGAGGCATACGCGGGAGATATTATCGGAGTGTTTGATCCGGGGATCTTTTCCATTGGAGACACATTGTGCTCCTCCAGTGAAAAGTTTGAGTTTGAGGGGATTCCGACCTTTGCGCCGGAACATTTTGCCCGGGTGCGGCAGATGGATACTATGAAGCGAAAGCAGTTTTTAAAAGGAGTAAGCCAGATTGCCCAGGAGGGCGCGATCCAGATCTTTCAGGAGTTCAACACTGGTATGGAGGAGATCATTGTCGGGGTGGTGGGGGAGCTGCAGTTCGAGGTGCTGACCTACCGTCTGGAGAATGAATATAATGTGGAGGTGAAGCTGGAAAAGCTGCCCTATGAATATATCCGCTGGATCGGGAATAAGGAAGAGGTGGATGTGGAAAAAATTCAGGGAACCTCGGATATGAAGCGGATCAAGGATCTGAAGGATAACCCGCTTTTACTGTTTGTGAACAGCTGGAGTGTGGGGATGGTTCTGGAGAGAAATCCGGGACTGGTGCTGGAGAATTTCGGGAGGAACTAAATATAGAAAGGATGAATTGCCATGAGTAAGATTGATTTGGTCAGAGCGGCTATGGTGGAGGCAATGAAGGCGAAGGATAAGCCGAGGAAGGATGCTTTGTCCATGCTGCTTTCTGTCCTGAAGAATGCGCAGATCGACAAGCGGGAGGATCTGACGGAAGAAGAGGAGAATGCCATAGTGAAAAAGGAGATTCGTCAGACACAGGAGACGTATGATTCGGCTCCTGCGGATCGGGAGGATATCCGGGCAGAGGCAGCAGGACGGATTGCCGTGTATCGGGAGTTCGCCCCGGAGGATATGAATGTGGGACAGATCCGGGAGGTCATTGCCGGGGTGCTGGCGGAACTGGGCATTGAGACGCCTGCCAATGCGGATAAGGGGAAGATTATGAAGGTGCTGATGCCGAAGGTGAAGGGAAAGGCTGACGGTAAGATGGTGAATGAGACATTGGCACAGATGATGAAAAAGCAGGAAACGCCGTAAAACCGTGGAGAATCAGGGATATCAAAAATAATCAGGAGGGTTATGAAATGTACAAAGAAAAACTAGAAGCTTATATGCAGGCTCACACACAGGAGATGGTGGAAGATATCTGTGAGCTGTGTCGGATTAACAGTGAGAGGATGCCGGCGGAGGAGGATATGCCCTTTGGCCCGGGGGCGGCGGAATGTCTGGACGCGGCTTTGGATATGGCGGAGGGATATGGTTTTGAGGTGCAGGATTATGACGGCTATGTGGGATGCGTGGATTTTGACAGCACGCTTCCCCGCCAGTTGGATATTCTGGCGCATCTCGATGTGGTGCCGGCCGGTGAGGGATGGCAGGAGACAGAAGCCTTTCTGCCGGTTTTGAAGGAAGGGATTCTTTACGGCCGGGGAACGGCAGATGATAAGGGACCGGCTGTGGCGGCGCTCTATGCCATGCGTGCCGTGAAGGAACTGGGAATTCCGTTGAAGAAAAATGTACGTCTGATTATGGGAACGGATGAGGAATGCGGGAGTTCTGATATCCGTCACTATTATGCCATAGAGGCAGAGGCGCCGATGACATTTTCTCCGGACGGACAGTATCCGGTAGTCAATGTGGAGAAGGGAAGGCTGGAAGGCCATTTTACCGCGGAATTCGAGGCATCCGATGTTTTGCCGAGGCTGGCAGGACTGGAGGCCGGAACCAAGGTGAATGTAGTTCCGGGCAAGGCAAAAGCCAGGGTAGAGGGAATGGAGCTTTCTCTGCTGGAGAAAACCGCCGCTGAGGTAAAGGAAGAGACCGGAATTGAATTTGAGCTTGTTTTTCAGGATTCGGTTTGTGAGATTACGGCAGTGGGGGTCGGGGCGCATGCAGCCAGACCACAGGAGGGGAATAATGCCATCACGGGTTTGCTGACTTTGTTGTGCCGTCTGCCGCTTGCTGCCTGTCCTCAGACAGAATGCATAAAGAAGCTGCTGGCCCTGATGCCGCATGGGGATGTGAATGGCAAGTCGCTGGGAGTGGCCATGGAGGATGAAGTATCCGGCCTGCTGACCTTGGCATTCTCCATGTTGAAGATCGAGGCATCTGGACTGGACGGACAGTTTGACAGTCGGGTGCCGGTCTGCGGAAATGAAGATAATGTGTTGAAGGTAATCCGGGAAAGAATGGCATCTGTTGGCCTGTGCCTGCACAACGATTCCATGACACCGCCGCATATGGTGGACGGAGAATCCCTGTTTGTCAAGACACTTTTGCGGGTTTATGAGGATTATACCGGCAGGGAGGGAAAGTGTCTTTCGATTGGCGGCGGAACTTATGTGCATAACTTAAAGAACGGGGTTGCCTTTGGCGCTTCCATGCCAGGAACGGATAACCGGATGCATGGTGCAGATGAGTTTGCTATCGTAGAAGAGCTGGTGACAAGTGCCAAGATGTTTGCGCAGGTAATTATAGATTTGTGCTCATAAAAGATGTCGGACGGGCTGCTGTAAAAGGAGGAAGATCTGAATTTTGCAGCAGCCTGTCTGTTTTTGAAATACAGGGAAATTCGGAAAGGAACGGCGATAAATGACAATTCAGAAAAAAATCATGACGGTTCTGCTTTTGTCCGCTTTGGCGGGAGCCGGGGGATGTGCAGAGACAGAACAGGAAAAAACAGAGACAAAAGAAACGAGGATCCTGGAAGTGCAGGAATCAAAGGGATCCGATGTGCAGGAGGAATCCTTTGCCGGCTGGTTTCGCGAACCTGAGCTTGTGAAGCCGGAGCTTCTGGATTATTGCGAGCAATATGCTGCTCTGGTGGAAGGTTGTGCGGAAGGCGTTTCTTTTGAAGCAATAGAAGACGGGCAGGGGCAGAAGCTGGAGGAAATGCTGCTTGGCCACTATGAGGTGGCAGGCAGGAGTGCCGGAGAGGGCAGGTCTTACTATCTGGCAGTGCGCCGGAGCGATGCACCGGTCTATGATGATTTTAATACGCTGTCTGTCGGCAGCGTGGATGATGTTTGCCAGATCGGATATGATAAAGCCTTTGGCGAGAATGTTACGGAAGAGGTTCTTTATAGAATATCGGGATGGACAGTCACGGTTCCGGATCTGGAACAGAAAACCATGGAATCTCCCTCCTCGCTGGATGTTTTTTGCTTTCACCCCAATGAAGAGAGGGATCCGGGCTTTGACCTGGCATTTACCGAAGGAGGAAGACAGCAGCTGCGGTTCATAAGAAAACATAAAGGACTCTCTTTCCATGAGGAGAAAAAGCCCTGTATCGATTTTTTCTACCAGGATGAAGATACGGTTGCATTCTGGTCAGAGCCTTATCCGTGCTGCATTCCTTTGGAAGAAGAGGATATCCGGAGCTTATCGCAGCTTTTAGAAAACGTTCCATCGGAAAACAAGCGGGAAATATTTGAAAATTACGGGGAGGCTTGCGCTTATCTGCAGAAAACAGATGCATCCCTTCGCACCACAGGAGCCGGCTTCTGTCTGGGAGAGAGAAACTATCAGCTCTTGGGAAACAGAGAAAAGAAAGGCTGGCTCCTGTCCTGGATGGTAACGGAGGAGGATTCACAGGCCGATCTGCGTCTGGAGGACAACGAAGAGGCTTGGCAATACGTCACAGATCGGATTCATGAAGTAACCGGACGGGACTATGGAAGCTTTACCGATGACTGGTTTGCCATACCACTGACAAAAGCTTCCCTCCGGTTCCCCCAGAGAAAGGAACGGGAGGACGGAAGTATCCAATGGGAGACCTGCGTCCAGACGATAGAGGAACCGGAAAAGCTGGCAGCCTTATCCCGTCTTTTGGAAAAGGCTATCCGTGGACCGGAAGTGATGAGCGGATGTCCTTATACAGGAATCCTGGACTTGACCAGGGAAGACGGGGAGGTCCTGCAGATGTTTGTTGCTGCGGATTCCTGTGATTCCATCACCTATGAGGGCCGTATCGGATTCGAATACGGAAAACAGGAGGAACTGGCGGAAATCTTCGATGAAGCTATGTCTGCGCCTTGAATTTTCCTGCAAGGTTTTCAAGACAACAGGTCTGATTTTTATCCGATGCCTCCATAGATAATTCCTAAAATAAAGACAAAGATTGCCAGAGGAACATATACATATTTACCAAGGGAGCAGAACCATTTGCCCAGAGGCTGTCTGCGGCCTGCGGACAGTTCCTCTCCGATTTCCTTCCATCCCAAGATATAATAGATTGATACAGCGCCCAAAAGCGCGCCGAAAGGCACTACAAGAATCGTGATAAAATCCATCCAGGATCCGACCTTGTTGCCATCTTCGAGAAACACGCCGACTCCAAAGGCAATTACCCCGCACGCGGCAGCCATGAAAGAGTGGGACATGCCGAAGCGGGTTTGCCAGGATTCGCATACAGCTTCAAACATATTGATCAGGCTGGTAATGCCAGCGAAGGCAACGGAGACAAAGAAAAATATCGCAAAAAGATTGCCCAGAGGCATTTGGGCAAACACCTGCGGCAAAGTAATAAACATCAGAGGCGGTCCGCTGGCCGGTTCAATGCCGAAGGCAAAGACAGCCGGCATGATGGCAAGACCTGCTAACATGGCAGCCAGGGTGTCAAAGGCAGCTGTGTTGACCGACGCTATGGGAATATCTTCCTCCCGGCCCAGATACGATCCATAGACGATCATGCCGGAGCCCGTGATGGATAAGGAGAAGAAAGCCTGTCCCATGGCCATTACCCAGGTATCCGCCTGCAGAAGATATTCCCATTTGGGGATGAACAAAAAGCGGTAGCCTTCGCCAGAACCCTCCAGAAAGAATACCCGCAGTGCCAGAAAGACAAACAGCAGAAAAAAGGAAGGCATGAGAACCTTATTGATCTTCTCGATGCCCCTGGTGGCTCCGGTAATCAGCAGGGTACAGGCAAGAAGGATTATGATTGCGTGGCAGGGAATGTTGCCAAAGGCTGAAGAAATGTCAGCAAAAAAGGCAGCCGGCTCCACAGAAAACAGGGAGCCGGTGATACTCGCTCCCAATGTACGCAGCACCCAGCCTAAGATGACGGAATAGCCGATGGCAATGCCCAGAGATCCAAGCAGGGGGATCCATCCTAAAAGATATCCCAGTCTTCCCTTGCCGATGCGGTTCCAGCAATATTCATAGGCGCCTAATGTTCCGGTTCCGGCCCGTCGGCCGATGGCAAATTCTGCAGAAAGCCCCACCAGTCCGAATAAGGCAACAAAAAAGAAATAGGGGATCAGAAAGGCAGCGCCGCCATACTGACCCAGACGATAAGGAAAGAGCCAGATATTGCCCATGCCTACGGCAGAGCCTACACAAGCCAGCACAAAGCCAAAAGAATTCTGAAAACCGCCGTTCTGATGAAGCGACTGCGAGGCAGGAGGTGTTTTTTCTGTTTTCATGACAGTGTCCTTTCCTGATAAAAAATGATGATATCTACTATATACCAGGAATCAGTATTTGTAAACCTCATCCGAACAAAACCCCCAATAATCCGTAAGACAGCAAAGACATAATCACAGTGGCAATGACGATCCCCAGCAAAATAGCGGGAAAGGATTGGCGGATCTTCATATGAAGAAGAGAGGCAACCAGGGACCCGGTCCAGGCGCCGGTGCCAGGCAAAGGGATCCCCACAAAGAGAACCAGTCCCCAGAAGCCGTAGGTCTCCACCTGTCCTTTATGCTTATCTGCCTTTTCCCGCACCCAGAGAGCGATCCGGTCCAGAACCGGAATCTGCTCCATGATATCCAGAACCTTTTCAATCAGTAAAAGGATAAAGGGAATCGGAAGCAGGTTGCCAATGATGCAGATCGGAATCGCCCGCAGAATCGGCACATTAAGCAGAGCCGGGGAAGCGGCCAAAAGCCCGCCTCTCAGCTCCAGAATGGGTATCATGGAGATGATGAAGATGATGGCCTCTTTGGAGACCCGTTGGCCCAGAGCAGCAGTGAGCCATTGTACCAGGGAATCTGTCATAAATAAGTCCTCTTCTCTTTTTTAATTCCAGTGATGGCAAGGAGCCAAGGCCGGACTCGCTTAAAACAAGCGAAAGCTTTAACATTATATGCGATATTGGTAAAAAATTCAATGGCTATCCCATTTTCCGACGAATTTTGTGAAAATCGGAGATATTTCTTTTCCAAAAAATATGGTAGACTTAAGAAAATTTTGTCAAAGGCCGTGAGGAACAGGCCGAGGGGGAGATATCAGGATGAAACATCTGTGGAAATGGCTGGGAGCGCTGACAATCACAGCGTTGGCAGTTAACATCATCATTGAATTCGCCAGTCGCAAATCACTGTCATCTCTGGCAGGGTATGTGTTGGGGAACCCTCTGGTGTTTCTGACGAATACGTTGCTGGTATTGGCGCCCTTTTTATGGGTGTTTTTTGTGCGGCGTAAGTACTTTGCGGCGGCAGTGACGGCGTTTTGCTGGATTGCGGCAGGAATTGCCAACGGGGTGCTTTTGATGTTCCGCACAACCCCTTTTACGGCGACGGATTTCAGATTGGTGAAATATGCCCTGGCCCTGTCAACAACTTATCTGACCTGGCCGCAGATTCTGTTGGGGCTGGCTGCAGTCCTGCTTGCGACAGCACTTGTTGTGTTGATTTTTCGGAAGGCTCCGGCAGATTTTCAACCGGTGAACCTGACCCAGTCGGCCTGTGTGGCGGCCGTGGGCCTGGCCGTAATCTGGGGCTCTTTAAATCTGGCGATGATGAGTGGCCTGGTGGCAGTCCATTTCGGCAATATCGGACAGGCTTACCAGGCCTATGGTTTTCCCTACTGTTTTGCCAACTCTCTATTTAATACCGGGATTGCCAGGCCGGATGATTATGACCGTGAGGTGGTGGCAGAGCTGGAATCCACGGCATTGAAGCCGGAGAAGCTGTATTCGCTGGAAAATAATAAGACGCCTAATATTATCATGGTGCAGCTGGAATCTTTTTTTGATCCTACACTCTGGCAGAGAAATCCGGTGAGAGAGGATCCCATTCCCTTTTTCCGCTATCTGGTACAGGATTATCCTTCCGGTTATCTGAGCGTGCCTTCCGTGGGGGCGGGAACGGCGAACACGGAATTTGAGTGTATTACTGGCATGAATCTGGATTTTTTCGGTCCAGGGGAATATCCCTATAAGACTGTACTGCAAAAGACCTCCTGTGAGAGCATGGCGTTTACCATGCGTACCCTGGGATACCGGGCCCATGCGATCCATAATAACGAGGGGACCTTTTATGACCGCCACAAGGTATTTTCCCAATTGGGATTTGAGACCTTCACTCCGATCGAATATATGGATCGGATTGAGAGAAATCCTACCGGATGGTGCCGGGACGAGGTACTGGTTGATGAGATTTTTAAGGCGCTGGATTCCACGGTGGGACAGGATTTTATCTATACGATCTCGGTACAGGGCCATGGAAAATACCCTTCCTTTGAATATTACTGTGAACAGATCCATGATATGGACCGCTTTATCAAAAAGCTTGTCTACCGGCTGGCTCGCCGTCGGGAGCCGACAGTTCTGGTGCTTTATGGGGATCATCTGCCGGGATTTGAATGGACGGCCGAGGAAATGAAGAACCGTTCTCTGTACCAGACACAATATGTCATCTGGAATAATCTGGATCTGCCTGACGTGAAGCGTGATCTTGAGGCGTATCAGCTGACCTCGCAGGTGCTAAACCTTTTGAATATCCATGAGGGAACGATGCCTCGTTTTCATCAGCATTATCTGAAACGGAGCAGCGCAGAGAGGGAAGACTATCTGGAGGCCATGGAACTTTTAGAATATGATATTCTTTATGGGAAGCAGGAGGTATACGGCGGAGTCTGTCCGTTTGAGGCGACAAAGCTGGAGATGGGAACCGTGCCGATCCTCCAGAAAGAGGCTGTGCATCAGTCGGGCCGGATTCTGGTATATGGAGAAAATTTCAACCAGTACTCCGTGATCTGTGTCGATGGCAAACCGGCGGAGACGGTCCTGGTCAGTTCCGACTGCCTGACGGCAGATGACGAGCTGTGGGATCCGGACAAGGAGATCACGGTTCAGCAGATCGGCCGTGATAAGATATCCCTGGGGGTGGCACGGCGGTTGTATACGGAAAATCCGTAGTTACTTTTCCAGAGCCGGTATTTTTGGGCCTCGAAAGAACGGCGTACCTTCAGGAACCTCACCCCATCCCGGGAAAAGTAATGCGTGCTTTGCCGTTCTTTATTCCGTCTCTTGAGAATCTTTTTTGTTTGTGATAGACTATATGCTATGATAAAGGAGGATATGAACATGAATCAGAACCTGTCAAGGGAAACGGTCTGTGTCCAGGGCGGATGGCAGCCGAAAAACGGAGAGGCACGGGTGCTCCCCATTTACCAGAGCACCACATTTAAATATGAGACCAGCGAACAGATGGGACGGCTGTTTGATCTGGAGGAGAACGGATATTTTTATACCCGTCTGGCGAATCCGACCAATGATGCTGTAGCGGCAAAGATCTGTGCTCTGGAGGGCGGTGCGGCGGCTATGCTGACCTCGTCTGGGCAGGCTGCCAATATGTATGCGGTTTTGAATATCTGTTCCGCCGGGGATCATGTGGTCAGTGCAGCTACGATATACGGCGGTACCTCCAATCTGTTTACGGTAACCCTGAAGCGTTTCGGGATTGCATGTACCCTGGTGGATCCGGACGCGCCGGAGGAGGAGCTGGAGAAAGCCTTCCGTCCCAACACGAGAGCCGTATTTGGAGAGACGATTGCCAACCCGGCGCTTGTGGTGTTGGATATCGAGAAATTTGCCCGTCTGGCCCATCGGCATGGGGTGCCGCTGATCGTGGACAATACCTTCGCGACGCCGATCAATTGCCGGCCCTTTGAATGGGGGGCAGATATTGTGACACATTCCACGACTAAGTATATGGATGGTCATGCTATGTGCGTGGGCGGCTGTATTGTGGACAGTGGTAATTTTGACTGGGAGGCCCATGCAGATAAATTCCCGGGACTTACTACCCCAGATGATTCCTATCATGGAGTAGTCTACACTAAGAAGTTTGGAAAAGCCGCCTATATCACCAAGGCAACCGCGCAGCTGATGCGGGATATGGGATCGATTCAGTCGCCGCAGAATGCTTTTTTGCTGAACGTGGGTCTGGAGACTTTGCATCTGCGCATGCCGCGCCACTGCGAAAATGCGAAGCGTGCGGCAGAATATTTGAAGGCGCGTGAGGATGTGGCCTGGGTCTGCTATCCCGGGCTGGAGGGGGATAAATATTACGAACTGGCTCAGAAATATATGCCTGGCGGCACCTGTGGCGTAATTTCCTTTGGTCTTAAAGGAGGCAGAAAAGCGGCGGCAGAGTTCATGGACAGGCTGAAGCTGGCGGCAATCGTGACTCATGTGGCAGATGCCAGAACCTCGGTGCTGCATCCGGCCAGCCATACTCATCGCCAGTTAAACGATGAGCAGCTCGTGGAAGCAGGCGTGGATCCATCCCTGATTCGTCTCAGTGTGGGAATTGAGAAGGCAGAGGATATTATCGAGGATCTGAAACAGGCACTGGAGAATCATTAAAATGTCCGGTGCGGGCAGACCTTTGGATATCTTGAGAATATCAATGGTCCGAAGGAGGTATAAAGCGAATGAACGGAAAAAAATGGAAGAAATTCCTGCGGATAATCTTCGGCAGGACTGCATTTGTGATGCTGTTTCTGCTCATTCAGATCGCTGTGTTGTTCGGGGCTTTTCAATGGCTGAGCGAGCATATCTTTTTCGTATATGGCGGCTTTACCCTGCTCAGTACCGTGGTGGTAATCTACATCATCAATAAACGCCAGAATCCGATCTATCAGCTGGCGTGGGTGATTCCGGTGCTGATATTTCCGGTATTTGGAGCGATGTTTTATATTTTTCTGGAGCTTCAGGTGGGAACCCGCAGGATTGCCCGGAGGCTGGAGGTGATTCTGAAACAGACAAAGCCCTGGCTGGAGCAGAATGAGATGGTGATGGCGCGGCTTTCGCGGGAGAATCAAAGGATTGCGCATCTGGCCGGCTATATGGGCAAATACGGCGGTTATCCGATCTATGACAAGACGTATGTGGAGTATTTCCCTCTGGGGGATGAGTTGTTTCCAAGACTCCTGGAAGAGCTTGAGAAAGCAGAGAGATACATTTTTATGGAGTATTTCATTGTGGAGGAGGGCAGATTCTGGGATTCTGTGCTGGAGATTCTGGCAAAAAAGGCCAGAGACGGTGTGGAAGTCCGTTTTCTGTATGACGGGATGGGTTGTCTGACGCTGTTGCCCTATCACTATCCGCAACGGCTGGAGCGTATGGGGATTCACTGCAAGGTGTTTTTTCCGGTGAAACCGGCGCTTACCAGCTATCAGAATAACCGGGATCATCGGAAGATCACGGTGATTGACGGACATACGGCATTTACCGGGGGGATTAACCTGGCTGACGAATATATCAACGAGATCGTGCGTTTCGGACATTGGAAGGATACGGCAGTGATGTTGAAGGGAGAGGCAGTCACCAGTTTTCTGATGATGTTTCTCCAGATGTGGAATGTGTCGGAGCGGAAAGAAGAGGATTATGGAAGGTATCTGAGAGATCCGGACTATCGTTATCCCCTGGATCTGGATATGGGCGGATATGTGATGCCTTATGGAGACAGCCCTCTGGACGAAGAAGCTGTCGGTGAGAGTGTATATCTGGATATTCTGAATGACGCGGCAAATTATGTACATATCATGACGCCGTATCTGATTCTGGACAGTGATATGATCACGTCTCTGACCTTTGCGGCAAAGAAGGGAGTCCAGGTGATCATTATCATGCCTCATGTGCCGGATAAGATCTATGCTTATTATCTGGCCAGGTCCTATTATCAGGAGCTGCTGGCAGCGGGGGTACGCATTTTCGAGTACACCCCGGGCTTTGTTCATGCAAAAGTCTTCACAAGCGACGGCGAGAAGGCGGTTGTGGGCTCTGTGAATCTGGATTACCGGAGCCTGTATCTGCATTTTGAGTGTGCGGTCTATCTGTATCAGAACCGGGCAGTAGAGGATGTGGAGAAGGACTTCCAGAAAACATTAAAGCAGTGCCAGGAGATCACGATGGAGGACTGCCGGAGATACCCGTTGTTAAAGCAGCTGGCCGGGGCCGGGCTGCGTCTGTTCGCACCGTTGATGTAATGTCTCTCGAAAGCATCCGGCTGTCGGAACAGTGAGTAAAAATGCAGCAGCTGTCTTTTGGACAGCTGCTGTTTTCTATACCCGGATGTCAAGATTCTGTCCGAGACCAGTGACGGCGGCTTCCATCATCTGAGCGATGGCGTCGCCGGTGACCTCTGCAGTGTCCAGAGCTTTGGACATGATGGCAATCCCCAGTTCACCGGATAGTTCCAGGGTGGACAGTGTGGTAGACAATGCAGGAATGTTCATATGATCGCCTCCTTTATCTTTACAGGGCTATTATAGCAAAAGGAAGAGAAAATTGCAATTACTGAAAGGTACGTCTTGAGTTACTTTTCACGGGCAATGTCAGTAAGTTAAGTTTGTTCCAAAAGGTACGCCAGGGAAACGGGGAGAGCAGCCATCGGAAAGGGTCTGCCGCTTTTTCCAGAGCTGGTATTTATTAGACCCGAAAGAACGGGGAATGGGATGTTCAGCCTAGGAACCTTATCCTCATGAAAAGTAACCGGTGGGATGGGGTTGTGAGGCAGGAATGGTTGAAAAAAGAAAGGTAAGATGGTAGAATGAGAAACAGACAGAGTATCAGGAACCGGAAAAGGCGCAGTTTTTGTATGTTCCGGAGCTGACGAAGAATTTCAGGCAGTTGTTTGGGCGCAGGTGTGGCAAGGCAATATGTGTTGCGGCTGATGTGATACAAGGAGGCATAAAGTGGGGTTAGAACTTAAGATCGGTCAGGTACAGAAGATTTCGCAGAACATGATACAGCAGGTGAATGTCCTGCAGATGAGTGCGCAGGAGCTGACAGAATATGTGAAAGAGATGTCCATGGAGAATCCTTTGATGGATCTGGAGGATCCGGAGCCGGAGAGTCCGGATCAGGAACGTCTGCGCAAGCTGGAGTGGTTGTCGGACATGGATGAGCAGAACCGGATTTATTACCGGCAGGAGCATGAAGAGTCAGAGGAGAGTGGAATCGCGGACAGATGGGAAGAAGAGGAGGAAACCTTGTCAGAAAGCCTGCTGCAGCAGCTGCTGGGCGGTCCCTATACGGATATTCAGATGGAGATCTTCCGTTATCTTGCGGAGAGTCTGGACAGCAGGGGGTATTTTGTGGATCCCGTCAGTGAGGCGGCCTGCCATCTGGGAGTGGGGGAAGCCGACGTGGCCAGATGTCTGGCGGTCATGAAGACCCTGGAGCCGGCGGGCGTATGTGCCGCGGATCTTTCGGAATGTCTGTATCTTCAGCTGGAGCGCAGGGAGGGAGCAGAGGAACTGTCTGTTGAGAAGGCGATTGTCAGGGAATATCTGCAGCTTTTGGGGAAGAACCAGCTTCCGGCAATTGCCAGGCGGCTGGAGGTCCCAATAGAACGCATCCAGAAGGCAAAGAAGGTGATCCAGGGCCTGAATCCGAAGCCGGCGAGCGGTTATGCGGATCGCGGAGGACTCCGTTATATAACACCTGATGTGACAGTGGTCAAACTGGCGGATTATTTTGAGATCATGGTGAATGAATATGTCCAGCCTCAGATTCGTCTCAACAAGGATTACATGAAGCTGTTACGCGGCGGAGAATGTGAAAAGGAAGTACAGCAGTATCTGTCAGAGAAGGTAAAACAGATCGAACAGGTACAGGATTACATAACCAAGAGAAACCGGACACTGACCAGGCTGGCGAGATTTCTGGTGGAAGAGCAGAAGGAGTTCTTCCAGCACGGCAAGGGACATCTCCATCCTCTGCGGATGAGGGATGCGGCAGAAAAGCTGGAGATCCATGAATCTACCGTCAGCCGTGCAGTTAAGGAGAAGTATCTTCAGTGTTGTTGGGGAGTGTTCCCGCTGGAGTATTTCTTCACCAGAGGCCTGGGGGAGAAGGAGGGCTGTGAGACGATTGCCACAGACCAGATCCTTGAGGTGCTAAAGGAGATTATTGCAGGAGAAGATAAGAGAAAGCCCTACAGTGACCAGAAGCTGGCCCTGCAGCTGGCCAGCCGCGGGATCACGATTTCCCGCAGGACCGTGGCAAAATACCGGGAAGGTCTGCAGATTCCGGACTGTCGGGGGAGGAAAGAATATTCATCAACAGAAAAATTGTGAATTTTTAATCAGACAAGTGTTATGTATCCGCTTTTTACTGCGGTTTTGGTCCTGTGGATGCAGGACAATGCTTTGCCAATGAAGAATTGGGTAAAGAATATACTTATCTTTGGATTGATTTGGAGCGCTTTTCCAGCGGATTGGAGTTGCATAGCAGTACCTGCAATATTGGAAATGTACAAGAAAAGGCGGAACTTAAAGGCACAGATGTAAGAAATGCTTCTATTATGTTGTAATATATGGAGTACTGGTATGACCCACACCAATTAACCATATGTTCCACTTGTCTAAATTTCCATCAGCTTCGTTGTCATCGGTCAACGATGTCACCGCATCGCCTCCCTCTTCCGCCTTGCAGGCTGAAAATTTATCCTGTGCGAAACATATGGTTAATTAGTGCGGGTCATACCAGAAAAAACATCTTCACTGAAACAAAAAGCAACAGTTCAAGGGTTATCGGAACTGTTACAACAAAAAGGCATTTAATTTTGGTTATATCAGGATTTCTCTGTACATAATAAGAAGAAAAACCAGCAGAAAGGGTATGCGATGATGAAGAATAATAGCAGAGAAATCACAGAGCATGAGACACAGTCAACCCCAAGAGATAGCGATAATGCCTGTAATTCCGAGAGGGAGAAGAAAAAGGAAGAAAAGGATCTGGAACAGAAGGAAAACGAAAAGCTGGAGGAGTACGGACAGCTGACACTGGAAAATAATCAGGGAAAACGTAAGATCCATTTACTCTCCATCATCGGAGAGGTGGAGGGGCATGAGAATCTCTCCGGCAATGCCAAGGCGACCAAATACGACCATGTACTTCCCAAACTGGCCTCCCTGGAGGATGATGACAGTGTGGACGGATTACTGGTGCTTTTAAACACCTCCGGAGGAGACGTGGATGCCGGACTGGCAATTGCAGAAATGATAGCCTCACTGACAATGCCTACGGTATCCCTGGTTCTGGGCGGAAGCCATTCGATCGGAGTCCCTCTGGCAGTATCCACGGATTATTCCTTTATCGTCCCGACCGGAACCATGATGATACATCCGGTCCGTATGACCGGCATGGTGATCGGTGCCTCCCAGACTTACGAATATTTCAATATGATACAAGACCGGATTCTGAGCTTTATCAGCACACATTCCCAGATGGAATATGATCAGGTAAAAGCCCTGATGCACAATACCAAAATGCTTACCCGTGATCTCGGAACCGTACTGGTAGGGGTACAGGCGGTGGAAGAAGGGCTGATTAACGAGGTCGGCGGAATCCGTGAAGCATTGCATAAACTGTATGCCCTGATCGATAACAAAAGAGCATATCAATAATGCAGCGTTGCTTTTCACGGGCAATGTCAGTAAGTTATGGCTTCTCTCCCCGTTTCCTTGGCGTACCTTTCAGAAACGCTTAACTTACTGACATTGTTTCACGGGGGGCCGAAAGGTACCCTCTGGAACCTCACCCCATCCGGTGAAAAGTAACAATGCAGACGCCCCTCCAAACAGATTTCACAACCCCATGGTTGCAATTCCTGCCATTTTTTTGTATACTATCCTCATTGGAGAACAGGAGGCATAGATTAGTGGCAGTAACAACCAATAAAAAAGCAGCAGGCAGAGGAAGCAACAGAGGAGAGCATGCCGGAAGGAACAGCAGAAAAAAGGCAGATAATCCCAGAAGTGCGGCAACAGCTGCTCCAAGAGGAAGAAAGAACGCCGCCGCACCGGCGCCGGAGAATGAACCGGAGGATTTTATTGGTGCGGAAGTGATGATCCTTTCCTCCTTTGCTGTAGCCGTGCTGTTATTTTTAAGCAATTTTCATCTGTGCGGGGCAGCCGGGAGATATCTGCGCTCGTTTCAACTGGGAGTTTTTGGTATGGTGGGATTCATTGCCCCACTGCTTTTGTTTACAGGGACCTGCTTTTATCTCTCCAACCGGGAGAATCTGACAGCAATGCGCAAGCTTCTGGCATCGATTGCGCTGGTTCTGGTGTTGTGTGGTCTGGTGCAGCTGCTTTTGGGCAAGAGTCCGGAAGAAGGAACGGGACTGATGGAGTATTACCATTTGTCATCCGAGAAGGGTGCAGGCGGCGGCTTGATCGGCGGCTTGATCTGTACCGGGCTGAGGGCAGTACTGGGAAATATCGGAACTTTTCTGGTACTGATCGTCTGTCTGGCGGTCAGTGTAGTCTGTATCACAGAGCGTTCTCTTGTGAATGCGGTGAAGCGGCAGGGGGATGCCGCTTACCGGTATGCCAGAGAGGATATGGACCGGCGGAAGGAGCGGCATGCAGAACGCCAGGAGGAAAGGCGGCGTCTGCGTCAGGAACGGGTGCGGGGAGTGGATTTGGCGGCAACGGATTTCTCTGCACAGGAGAATGAGGGCAATGAACATTTTTATGAGGAACCTGTACCGGACGGAGGATTTGCAGAGCAGGCAGGCAGGCAGCAGCAAGAGGCTGACTGGAATGGCCGGGAAGCAGAGAGAATCCGTCAGGAGAAAGTTCTGGCCGGCTGGAACAGGAGCGGACAGCCTGTGGGATACGAGGCAGCAGGGCAGGAGGAAAGCAGTCTGACAAAGGAAGCCGGCAAGGGCAGGAATATCAGAGCCGCAGATGCAAAAACAGGAGAATCCCGGGAGTCGCAGCAGGGATTTTTGTCTGCCGGGGAGCGTGCAGAGGGTAAGGCATCCACACAGCCGGATCCAGAGCCGACTGTGGATCCGGCAGATGTATTTAGTGGTGAGATCATGATGGCGGGCAATTATGAGGGGGAGGATTTTGCACCCTTTGAGGCAGACAAGGTTTTGTCTCCGGCAGAGTCGGCACAGCTTCTGGTGGCAGAGGGAATCTCACGACTGAGTGATTATGAAGGAAGCTTCGGCAGGCCGGTCGAACCGCCGGCTTTCCACAAACCGGCGTCAGAGCCAGCCTATCACGGACTGGCAGCAGTGCTTGATGAGCCTGTGAAAGGGACAAAGGAGCCGGGAGAAAAGGGCGGGCCGGAGAAAACCGAAGAATTGGAAGCAGAGTCGGAAGCCGCCGATGCCCCAGGAACACAGACGGAGGACGAATCCTCTTATTCGCTGGAACCGTTGCGGCTTATGTCACCGGGCTTTTCCTACCAAGAGGAGGAAGAAGACGAGATCTTCATGGGCCGGCCGGGAGAGCCGTCGTTATCCGAATACTCCCCGGAGATGTGGAAACTGACAGAGGAATTTCCGGACGGTGAGGAGGAAGTCTCGAAACAGAAGGATTATCCGGAAGAAGATGTACTGACAGAGGCAAAAAGGCCGGCAGTAGTACGTTATCAGGCGGATCCTCCGGGAGAAGAGCAGGAAGTAGAGAATTCATGGGACGAGGAGCGCTGCGAAAGCGATTATGAGGAAGAGGAGGCCCGGGAGAATGACAACTCCGGTGAGTTTGTGATTCCAGAGGAGTCCAGGCGGGTAGTCACAGCTACCGGAAAGGTGATCGAATCGGATACTGAGGCGCTTCACAAGCGTCTGGAGTCAAAACGCCAGGAAGCAAAGGAGGCCAGGGAGGAAGGAGAGATCAGTGTCCAGCAGCAGATCCGCGAGAAGGAGGCTCAGCCGAAACGGGAATATCGGTTTCCTTCTGTTTCTTTGCTGAAGAGGGGGAATCTGCTGGCCTCAGCAAACTCGCAACAGGAGTATAAGGATACGGCGATCAAGCTTCAGCAGACGTTGCGTAATTTCGGAGTCGGGGTGACGGTTACCAATATCAGTTGCGGCCCGTCTGTGACCCGGTATGAGCTGCATCCGGAGCAGGGGGTGAAGGTCAGCAAGATTGTCGGCCTGGCCGATGACATCAAGCTGAGCCTGGCAGCAGCAGATATCCGGATCGAGGCACCGATTCCCGGCAAGTCCGCGGTGGGAATCGAGGTGCCGAATAAGGAGAATACGACCGTATATTTAAGAGAACTGCTGGAATCAGAGGCCTTCCGGAATCACCCCTCGCAGCTGGCATTTGCGGTTGGTAAGGATATCGGGGGTCAGGTAGTGGTGACGGATATTGCCAAGATGCCGCATCTTTTGATTGCAGGAGCGACAGGTTCCGGGAAATCCGTGTGTATCAATACTTTGATTATGAGTATTTTATTCAAGTCACGCCCGGAGGACGTGAAGCTGATTATGGTGGATCCCAAAGTGGTGGAACTGAGTGTGTACAACGGGATTCCCCATCTTCTGATACCGGTGGTGACAGATCCGAAAAAGGCTTCCGGGGCGCTGAACTGGGCAGTGGCGGAAATGCAGGATCGCTATAAGAAATTCGCTGAGTGTAATGTGAGAAACTTAAAAGGCTATAACAGCCGCATTGAGAATCTTGGGGATGTGCCGGAGGAAGAAAAGCCAAAGAAGCTGCCGCAGATTGTGATTATCGTGGACGAGCTGGCAGATCTGATGATGGTAGCGCCGGGAGAAGTGGAGGATGCCATCTGCCGTCTGGCTCAGCTGGCACGTGCGGCGGGGATCCATCTGGTGATAGCCACTCAGCGGCCGTCGGTGAACGTAATTACCGGGCTGATCAAGGCCAACGTGCCTTCCCGGATCGCGTTTTCCGTATCTTCGGGGGTGGATTCCCGGACTATCATCGACATGCATGGGGCAGAAAAGCTTCTGGGAAAGGGGGATATGCTCTTCTTCCCGTCCGGGATTCCAAAGCCGCAGCGGGTACAAGGGGCGTTTGTCTCGGATTCAGAGGTGCAGAAGGTAGTGGAGTTTTTGGCGGATCAGGGATTGACTGCCGAATATAATCCTGATGTGGAGAAACAGATGAACGCAGCGCCTGTTGCCGGATGTGCAGGCAGCAGCGGCGGGAGTCAAAACGGAAGAGACGAATATTTTGAGCAGGCCGGAAGATTTATCATAGAGAAAGAAAAGGCGTCTATCGGTATGCTGCAAAGGATGTTTAAGATCGGGTTCAACCGGGCAGCGCGGATCATGGATCAGCTGGCAGATGCCGGAGTGGTAGGGGAAGAAGAGGGGACAAAGCCCAGAAAAATTCTGGTTACCATGGAGGAATTCGAAGAAATCCTGAGTTGGGAGGAGTAAGCCCGGAAGAGATAACAAAAGTTATAACTATTGCAGCAAAGGAAGTGTGGAACAGGGTATTGAAAACTGAGGAGGAAAAAGATGAAGACAGATATTCAGATTGCACAGGAAGCAACAATGAAGCCGGTAAAGGAGGTGGCGGCAGCTTACGGGATCGTCGAGGATGACCTGGAGCTTTACGGGAAATACAAGGCAAAGCTGACGGATGAGCTGTGGCAGAAGGTGGAGAAGAATCCGGACGGGAAGCTGGTGCTGGTGACAGCGATCAACCCGACGCCGGCAGGGGAAGGAAAAACCACGACCAGTATCGGGCTGGCAGATGCGTTAAGCCGTCTGGGGAATAAGACCATGCTGGCGCTGCGCGAGCCGTCTCTGGGTCCATGTTTTGGAATCAAGGGCGGAGCGGCAGGCGGCGGATATGCACAGGTGGTACCGATGGAAGATCTGAATCTGCATTTTACTGGCGATTTTCACGCGATCACTTCGGCAAACAATCTGTTGGCAGCGCTTCTGGACAATCATATCCAGCAGGGCAATGCACTGCAGATTGATACCCGGCAGGTGCTGTGGAAACGCTGCCTGGATATGAATGACCGGGCGCTGCGGAATATTGTGGTAGGACTGGGAGCCAAAGCGGACGGTGTGGTGCGTGAGGATCATTTTGTGATTACCGTGGCCTCGGAGATCATGGCGATTCTCTGCCTGGCAGATGATATGAAGGATCTGAAGGAGCGGCTGGGGCGAATCATTGTTGCATATAATTATGCAGGGGAACCGGTGACAGCAGCGCAGCTTCATGCAGTGGGTGCCATGGCAGCACTGTTAAAGGATGCCATTAAGCCGAATCTGATTCAGACTCTGGAGCATACCGGTGCGCTGGTTCACGGGGGTCCCTTTGCCAATATTGCCCACGGCTGCAACAGTGTCCGTGCAACAAAGACAGCTCTGAAGCTGGCGGATATCGTGGTGACAGAGGCCGGCTTCGGCGCAGATCTGGGTGCAGAGAAGTTTCTGGATATCAAGTGCCGGATGGCAGGACTGAAGCCGGATGCGGTGGTTCTGGTAGCAACCGTGCGTGCCCTGAAATATAATGGCGGGGTGCCCAAGGCCGAGTTGGGAACGGAGAACCTGGAAGCGCTGAGACGTGGAATTGTTAATCTGGAGAAACACATTGAGAATATTCAGAAATACGGGGTGCCGGTCGTGGTGACTCTGAATTCCTTTGTCAGCGACACGCAGGCCGAGTATGAGCTGATCCGCGGCTTCTGTGAAGAGCGCGGCTGTGAGTTTGCTCTGTCCGAGGTCTGGGCCAGGGGCGGCGAGGGCGGTGAGGCTCTGGCTACAAAAGTACTGGAAACGTTAAAGCAGAAGGAAAGCCATTATCATCCGATCTATCCGGATGATATGAGTCTGAAAGATAAAGTCAATGTGGTGGCGACAGAGATTTATGGCGCAGACAATGTCAGCTATACGCCGGCAGCAGCAAAGTCAATGGCTCGTATCGAGGAGATGGGCTTTGGGGCTTTGCCGGTCTGCATGGCGAAGACACAGTATTCTCTGTCAGATGACCAGAACAAGTTAGGAAGGCCGACGGGCTTTACCATCAATGTCAGGGATGTCTATGTATCGGCCGGAGCTGGCTTCGTAGTAGTGCTGACCGGTGCGATCATGACGATGCCGGGGCTGCCGAAGAAGCCGGCGGCCGACGGGATCGATGTCAATGAGGAAGGGAAGATTACCGGGTTGTTCTAGAGAGTGTTGAAAGAAAGAGGGCAGGCTGTAATGTTGAAGGACTGGTTATGTGAATTGCAGTATACCTTGCTGCAGGGAAGTGTGGATACGGAAGTAAACGAGGTGATATATGATTCCCGGAAAGCGGCGCCGGGGGCAGTGTTTGTCTGTATGGCGGGAACCCGGGTGGATTCGCATGATTTTATTCCCCAGGTGTTGGAAGCAGGTGTGCGGGTGCTGGTGGTGGAACGGCCGGTTGCAGTACCAGAAGAGATTACCTTGATTCTGGTGAAGCAGGGAAGAGAGGCGCTGGCGCTTCTCTCAGCGGCCCGTTTCGGGTATCCGGCAAGAAAGCTTCTGATGATTGGGATCACGGGAACCAAGGGTAAGACCACCACGGCCCATATGGTGCGGGCGATTCTGGAAGCGTCCGGAAGAAAGACGGGTATAATCGGGACGAACGGCGTGTCCTTTGGAGAGGAACATTATCCTACGGTGAATACGACACCGGAATCCTATGATCTGCACCGGTATTTTGCCAGGATGGTGGAAGAAGGCTGTGAATGCTGTGTGATGGAGGTCTCTTCTCAGGCATTTAAGATGCATCGGGTGTGCGGCCTGCATTGGGATTATGCATTGTTTACCAACATTTCTCCGGATCATATCGGCCCGGATGAGCATGAAAACTTTGAGGAATACCTGCATTATAAGAAACAGATTTTTGCCCAGAGCAGCTTTGCTCTGGTGAATATGGACGATGAGCATGAAGAAGAGATCACCCAAGGGATTTCCTGTCCGTGGGAAGGCTTTGGGGTGGAAAAGCCGGCGCAGTATCAGGCGGAAGAGATCCGCTATGTGACGGAGGCTGGCTTTGTGGGGCTGGAGTTTGTGATCCGGAATGGTGCGTCGGCAGAAAGCCCGGATAAAGCAAAAGGCCGGATTCCGGTGCGGGTGAATATTCCCGGAAGGTTTAATGTCAGCAATGCCCTGGCAGCCTCTGCCGTCTGCTTGAAGGCCGGGGTTTGCGAGACAGAACTCTGCCATGCTTTGGAGCATCTGCGGCTGGACGGACGGATGGAGATCGTATATACCTCAGAGAAATGCTGCGTCATTGTAGATTACGCCCATAACGCGGTCAGCATGGAGAGCCTGCTTACGACGTTGCGGGAGTACCGGCCGGGACGCCTGGTATGTGTGTTTGGCTGTGGCGGTAACCGCTCGAAGGAGCGCCGCTACTCGATGGGAGAGATTGCCGGAAGGATGGCGGATTTTTCGATTTTGACTGCGGATAACTCCCGGTATGAGAGGGTGGAGGATATCCTTGCGGATATTCGCGGAAGCATCGAGAAAACAGGCGGGAAATTCATCGAGATTCCGGACCGGAGGGAGGCCATTGCCTATAGCATCCGTCATGCGCAGACCGGGGACATGATTGCGATAATCGGGAAGGGACATGAGGACTATCAGGAGATTGAAGGGGTTCGTCACCCGTTTCTGGATCGGGCCGTAGTGCAGGAAGTGGTTGCCGGGCTGAATCTTGTCTGAGAATTGCTTTCCGTCAGATGCGCGTCACAGTTTGTGGGATATCGCAGGTGCTTCTTGCGGGGATTTGATCCGAATGAGGTATATCCGACAGTCCCAATCCATAGATATAAAGAGGAAAAGAGAAAACACGTTATGGAACAGATGACAGTAAAAGAGATTGTGGAGGCGACCGGCGGGACTTTGCTGTGCGGGGATGAGGCGGTTCCTCTGGTACATATCAGTATTGATTCCCAGAGCATAAAGGGAGGGGAATTGTTTGTGCCGCTGATAGGGGAGCGGGTAAATGCGCATCGTTTCATCGGGCAGGCATTTGAGAAGGGTGCGGCAGCCGTGTTAACCTCCGGGCATGATGCTATGGAGGATGAACATCCCTGGATTCGGGTAGAGGATACCAGAAAGGCATTGCAGGCGATCGGTTCCTATTATCGGAACCGGCTGACTCTGCCGTTAGTAGGGATTACCGGAAGCGTGGGGAAGACTACAACGCGGGAGATGGTGGCATTTGCCCTGTCTGCGGAAAAGAAGGTATACAAAACTCCCGGAAATAAAAACAGCCAGGTGGGAGTTCCGATTACTTTGTCGGAGATTACCTCTGAGGATGAGATCGGAATACTGGAGCTGGGGATGAGTATGCCGGGTGAGCTTACGGTGATTGCGCAGATTGCCCGGGTGGATATGGCATTGATTACCAACGTGGGAGTGACTCATATCGAGCAGTTAGGAAGCCAGGAGAATATCTGCCGCGAGAAGCTGACCATTCAGGACGGCCTTAAGGAAGGGGGAGTTCTGTTGCTCAATGGAGACGACCCTCTGCTTTGCAATACAAGGGCAAAGGAAGGCTGCCGTACGGTTTACTTCGGAACCGGAGACAACTGTGATTACCGGGCAGAGGACATCCATCTGACAAAGGGATGCCCGGGGTTTACGGCCGTCTGTGGAAAAAAGCGCGTTCCGGTACAGCTTCAGGTGATGGGCCGTCATTATATAGGCAATGCCATGGCTGCACTGGCAGTGGCGGATCTCTATGGTATTCCCATGGAAAAGGCGGCAGAGAAATTAGCGGAATTCCATGGCTTTGAGGGACGCCAGCAGATCTATGAGCGGGATGGGGTAACGCTGATTGACGATAGCTATAATGCCAGTCCCGTGTCCATGCTGGCAGCGCTTCAGGTTCTGGAGTCAATGGAACCGGCGAAACGCAGAATCGCCGTTCTGGCAGATATGAAGGAGCTGGGGCCGGAAGCAGAGCGTTATCATGAGGAAATCGGAGAATGGCTGAAAGAGCACCCGGTCGATGTGCTGCTGACATTGGGGGAGCTTTCCCAAACAATGGAATCCGGAAAAGCATGTCTGCATTTTGCCGCGGAGGATCTGGACGGCCTGTACAAAAGCCTGAAAGAGCTTTTACAGCCCGGAGACTGCGTTTTGCTGAAGGGGTCCAACAGTATGAAGCTGGGAGAAGTGGCCAGGCGTTTGCGGAAGACAGAGAGTCAGAGTGCGCAGGAGTGATGTGCTATATATCGGGCGATTCAAAAAAGGATAGGAGCGTGCATATGGCAAGCAGGTATGCCAGCATAATCATAGATATTTCCCATGAAAACGTAGATCGGATTTTCCAGTACCGGATCCCGGAGCATTTGCTGACTGAGATCCGGGTGGGAAGTCAGGTCTGCGTTCCTTTTGGTTCCGGTAACCGGACCCGGAAGGGCTATGTGGTTGACATAACAGAAAAGGCGGATTATGAGGAAAGCCGTATCAAGGAGGTATCCGGGCTGGTAGAGGGAAGCGTCACTGCAGATTCCCGTCTGATTGCCCTGGCATGGTGGATGAAGGAGAGGTACGGCTCAACCATGAACCAGGCATTAAAGACCGTGTTGCCGGTAAAACGCCGGGTAAAGGCGCGGAATAAGCAGGTGGTACAGTCCATGGTTCCAGAATCGCTGGCAGCCAGACCGCTCCGGCTGAATCCCTGGCAGCAGAAGATTGCGGACAGCTTCTGTGAAGATTATGATCAGGGAAAGCGGATTCCTTATCTGATTCACGGGATTACCGGGAGCGGAAAGACCGAGGTCTATATGGCAATGATCGATCATGTGCTGAAGAAAAAACGCCAGGTTATTGTGCTGATCCCGGAGATTGCCCTGACCTACCAGACGGTGATGCGGTTTTATGCACGGTTCGGGGAGCGGATCTGCGTGATGCATTCCCGGTTGTCAGCCGGAGAGCGTTACGATCAGTTCGAGCGGGCAAGGAGAGGGGATACTGAGATTATGATTGGAGCCCGTTCGGCATTGTTTACCCCTTTTGCCAGACTGGGGCTGATTGTGATTGATGAGGAGCATGAGGGGGCATACCAGAGTGAGGGAGCGCCCCGGTACCATGCCAGAGAGGTAGCACAGCAGCTGGCGCGTATGCACGAGGCTCAGCTTGTGCTTGGGTCAGCGACTCCGTCCATCGAAGCTTATTCCCGTGCCAGGGCCGGGCTTTACCGGCTGTTTTCCCTGAAAAGCCGTGCAAATGCGAAAAGCGTTCCGGCAGCGACAGTTATCGTGGATCTGCGTCGGGAAATGGAGGATGGCAACAAATCCGTCTTCAGCCGTCGTCTTCAGGATCTGATTACGGATCGCCTGAACCGGAAAGAGCAGATGATGCTGTTTATGAACCGTCGGGGATATTCCAGCTTCGTGTCCTGCCGAAGCTGTGGCAAGGCAGTGAAATGTCCGCATTGCGACGTTTCGCTGACCCTGCACAACAAGAACCGGCTGGTTTGCCATTACTGCGGATACACGATTCCTCTGCCAGGAGCCTGTCCGGAATGCGGCTCGGAATATCTGGCCGGATTTGGGGTGGGAACGCAGAAGATCGAGGAATTGACGGCACAGATGTTTCCGCAGGCCCGGATTCTGAGAATGGATCTGGATACGACATCGAAAAAGGGTGGCCATGAGGCGATTCTGGCAGCATTTGCCAGGCGGGAGGCAGATATCCTGATCGGCACGCAGATGATTGTAAAAGGCCATGATTTTCCGGGGGTGACCCTGGTCGGGATCCTGGCTGCGGATCAGTCCCTGTATGCACCGGATTTTCGATGTGCGGAGAGAACCTTCCAGATTCTGGTGCAGGCCATCGGCCGGGCCGGAAGAGGAGAAAGGCCGGGAATCGCTGTGATTCAGACCTATCTGCCGGAGCATTACGGTATTCAGACAGCTGCGGCCCAGGACTATGAGACGTTTTACCAGCGAGAGATGGGATACCGGCAATTGCTGCATTATCCGCCGGCCAGTCACATGCTGGGATTGCAGGTTGCAGGAAGGGACGAGCAGTTGGCGGGCCATATGATGGACCTGATCCGGGACTCGGTAATGCGGCATTTTGGCTCCTGCGTGGAGGTCATTGGTCCGGTTCCGGCGCCGGTTTATAAAGTTAATGATATTTATAGAAAAATTTTATATATGAAACAGGAAAATTATGATATACTAATAAGAATCCGGAAATATGTCCAGGAACGGTGGGATGAGACGGAGGACTGCAGGCAGCTGACCATCCAGTATGATTTCAGCTGAGGAAGCAGGAGCGGCTGAAGGGTTTTTCACAGTTGCGGATGAAAATTACCAGGGCGGACAGGAGATGGCGCCTGGAGAAAAGGAGTATCGGCAGATATGGCGATCAGACAGATCAGAACCCTTGGGGATGATATTTTGAGAAAACAATGCAAGCCGGTGAAGGAGATGAGCAGCCGGACAAAGCAGCTGATTGAGGATATGTTCGAGACGATGTACGAGGCCAACGGTGTGGGGCTTGCGGCGCCTCAGGTGGGAGTGTTAAAGCAGATCGTGGTGATTGATGTGGATGACGGGAATCAGTATGTGCTGATCAACCCGGAGATTCTGAAAGAAGAAGGAAGCCGGACAGAGCCGGAGGGATGTTTAAGTATTCCCGGTAAGCACGCGATTGTAACCAGACCCGCTTATGTGAAGGTGCGGGCATGGGATGAAGACATGCAGGAGTATGAGCTGGAGGGGGAGGAGCTTTTGGCACGTGCGATCTGCCATGAGTGCGCTCATCTGAAAGGTGAGCTGTATGTGGATGTGATGGAAAGCGAGCTGATGGATAATGAGGAGGAAACAGAGGAAACATGAGGATTGTATTTATGGGAACGCCGGATTTCTCGGTTCCGGTGCTGGAAGCTCTGATTGCCTCCCGTCATCAGGTGGTGGCAGTGGTGACGCAGCCGGATAAGCCGAAGGGACGGGGCAAGGAGCTTGCGATGTCTCCGGTGAAGGAGACGGCGTTGCGTCATGGCCTTTTGGTATATCAGCCGATGCGGGCAAGAGATGCTGCCTTTATCCAGGAAATGAGGGATCTGGAGCCGGAGGTGATGGTGGTGATTGCCTTCGGGCAGATTCTTTCAAAGGAACTTTTGGAAGTGCCGGTGCATGGCTGTATCAATATTCATGCTTCCCTGCTTCCGAAATACCGGGGGGCTGCACCGATTCAGTGGGCGGTGTTAAACGGTGATAAGGAGACGGGTATCACCACGATGCTGATGGACGAGGGCATGGATACCGGAGATATGCTGGAGAAGCGGGTGATTGCCCTTGAAAAGAAGGAGACCGGGGGCAGCCTTTTTGAGCGTCTGAGCCTGCTTGGCGGCGAGCTGATTCTGTCCACACTGGAAAAGCTGGAGAACAAAACACTGGAAAGAACGCCTCAGAATCATGAGGAAGCGACTTATGTGAAGAAGATTCCCAAGTCTTTCGGTGAGATTGATTGGGGGAAGGATGCTGCTTCCATAGAGCGTCTGATCCGGGGACTGAATCCCTGGCCCAGCGCTTATACCTGGCTGAACGGAAAACTGTTAAAGCTTTGGGAGGCAGATGTTCTTCCTGACGAATGCCCGGAAGATAAGAATTTGATTTTGGAAAAAAAAGAAAACTGCGGGGTGATCCTGTCCGCATCTGATTCAGGTTTGCAGGTGCAGACGGGCAGGGGAATCCTGAATATTACCAGCCTTCAGCTGGAGGGCAAGCGACGTATGGATACCGCGGCATTTTTGAGAGGGTTTTCCGTGCCGGCAGGCATACGTCTGGAAAGGAGCTGATAAGGAATGCCATATTATGGTGGATTTTACGGATTTGATCCGACTTATCTTCTGGTAGTGATGGGTGCGCTTTTATCCATGTGGGCCTCCGCACGGGTCAACGGCACCTTTCAGAAATATTCTCAGGTGCGTAGCCGTACCGGCATGACCGGAGCAGAGGCGGCAAGACAGCTTTTGCATTCTCAGGGAATCTATGATGTGACGGTACAGGCGGTCCGGGGTCAGCTGACGGATCATTATGATCCGCGGACAAAGACAGTCAATCTCTCGGAACCGGTTTATGCCAGCAGCTCGGTGTCAGCGATCGGGGTAGCGGCTCATGAGTGCGGTCATGCGATTCAGGATCATGTCGGCTATGCGCCTCTCCGTCTGCGGGCAGCCTTTGTGCCTGTGGCCAATCTGGGGAGCACCTTGTCCTGGCCTCTGATTTTGCTTGGGCTGGTGATCGGACTGACACCGTTTATTCAGGTGGGGATCTGGATGTTTGTGCTGGCGCTTTTGTTTCAGGTGATTACGTTGCCGGTAGAGTTCAATGCTTCCGGGAGGGCAGTACAGCTTCTGGGACAGCTGGGGATCCTGCAGGGACAGGAGGTGGCGGATACCAGAAGGGTTCTGGGAGCGGCGGCGCTTACCTATGTGGCGGCGGTGGCGGCTTCGGTATTGCAGCTTCTGCGGTTACTGATCCTGTTCGGAGGACGGAGAAGAGATGACTGAGAAAGCAGAGTCAAAGACTTTGGGGGCAGCAAAAGGAAGATCTCCCAGGGCGGCAAAGGCAAGGGAGATCTCGCTGGATATTTTGTTTAAGGTTCTGGAGCAGGACGGATTTGTCCATGATGTCCTTTGTCAGGCGCTGGAGAAATACCAGTATCTCGAAAAGCAGGATCGTGCGTTTATTACGCGGCTCACAGAAGGAACCGTGGAAAGGCTGCTGACTGTGGATGCAGTGCTGAATGCCTGTATGAAGAGTGGGATTCGGAAGCAGCGGCCGGTGATTCGGACGATCCTCCGAATGTCGGTCTACCAGCTTCTGTGGATGGATCGGGTGCCGGATCGTGCCGTGTGTGACGAAGCGGTAAAGCTGGCAAAAAGCCGGGGCCTGGGAGGGCTTGGCGGCCTGGTCAACGGTGTGCTGCGGAATGTGGCACGGCGGAAGGAAGAATTTTCTTTTGAGGATTGGTCCCTGCGGTATTCGATGCCGCAGTGGATCTGTGAGATGTGGAGAGAGGAATATCAGGAGAATACGGCAGAGGCGATGCTCCAGGCATTTCTGGAGGAGACGCCTGTCACGGTGCGTTGTAACCTGAGCCGGGCTTCCCTGACTGAGATACAGGAAAGCCTCAAAGCGCAGGGGGCGGGCGTGAGTAAGAACCCGCTTTCGGATCAGGTGCTATATCTGACGGGATACGATTATCTGGAGCGTTTGGAGGCCTTTTGCAGGGGATGGATTCAGGTACAGGATGTGGCTTCCTCACTGGTAACAGTTGTCACGGATCCCCGGCCGGGAGACCGGGTCCTGGATGTGTGCGGCGCTCCGGGAGGCAAGAGCCTACATATGGCAGATCAGCTGCAGGGGACCGGTGAGGTAACGGTTCGGGATCTGACAGAGGAAAAGGTCAGCCTCATCCGGGAGAACATTGCCCGTACCGGCTTTACCAATATCCACGCCGAGGTATGGGATGCCCTGGAGTATGATGAACGCTGGGAGGAGCAGGCAGATATCGTGATCGCGGATCTTCCCTGCTCCGGGCTGGGGGTAATCGGCAAAAAGCCGGATATCAAATACCGGGTAACGAAAGAGCGGATTCTGTCACTGGCAGAGCTGCAGCGGAAGATCCTTTCCGTGGTATCACGCTATGTGAAGCCGGGCGGAAAGCTGGTCTACAGTACCTGTACGGTCAGCCGGCAGGAGAATGAGGCACAGAGGGACTGGTTTTTAAAGCATTTTCCGTTTCGGCCGGGAAGTCTGGATCTTCTGGCAAAGAGGGGGCTGCAGGAACCGACGCTTGAGGACGGCTATGTACAGCTTTTGCCGGGAAAGCATCCCTGTGATGGTTTTTTTATCGCGGTATTTCAGAGGAATAGAGGATAGATGGAAAAGACAGATATCAAAAACCTCAGCTATCCGGAGCTGGAGCAGAGGCTCTGTGAGCTGGGGGAGAAGCCGTTTCGTGCCAGACAGGTGTACGGATGGCTTCATCAGAAGCTGGCAGTGGATTTCGGACAGATGAGTAATCTTTCGATTGCCCTGCGGGAAAAGCTGGCAGAGAGCTTTGTGCTGACTGTGCCGGAGCCGGTGGAGGTACGGGTTTCCCGAATAGACGGGACCCGCAAATATCTGTTCCGGCTGGCAGACGGAAATGTAATCGAAAGTGTATGGATGCAGTATCATCATGGCAGCTCGGTCTGCATTTCCTCCCAGGTGGGATGCCGGATGGGGTGCCGTTTCTGTGCGTCCACTCTGGAAGGACTGGAGCGGAATCTGACGGCAGCCGAAATGCTCGAGCAGATATACCGGATTCAGGCATTGACCGGGGAACGGATATCCCATATTGTGGTGATGGGATCCGGGGAGCCGTTCGATAATTACGAAGCGTTGCTCCGGTTTTTGCGAATGATATCGGATGAGAGAGGACTCCATATCAGTCTGCGTAATATTACGGTGTCTACCTGCGGGATGGTACCGGGAATCCGTCGTTTTGCAGAAGAGGGATTGCCCGTTACCCTGGCATTGTCTCTGCATGCGCCGAATGATGAGGTGCGGCAGAAGCTGATGCCCATTGCCAGAAGTTATCCGCTTTCAGCGGTTCTGGATGCCTGCCGGGAATATTTTGAAAAGACAGGCAGGCGTCTGACCTTTGAATACAGTCTGGTAAAGGGCGTGAACGATAATCCAAAAGAGGCAAGGGCGCTGGCAGCATTACTGAAGGGTATGCACGGACATGTGAACCTGATACCGGTGAATCCGGTGAAGGAGAGAGCCTGTGCCCGGCCGGATAAGAAAGCGATTCAGGAATTCCGGGTTATTTTGGAAAAGGCCGGAATTGCCGTTACCATAAGAAGAGAGATGGGCAGAGACATCCAGGGCGCCTGCGGGCAGCTTCGCAGAAGCTTTCTGGCAGAGACATCCGGGGATGAAAAAGAAGGAGGTTGATGGCGGTGCAGGCATATGCGCTTACAGATGTGGGAAGATACCGCAGCATGAATCAGGATTATATCTATTCTTCGACAGCCCCGCTGGGTTCTCTGGATAACCTGTTTTTAGTGGCAGACGGTATGGGCGGTCACAATGCGGGAGACTATGCGTCACGTTTTACGGTGGAGAACCTGGTGGCTTTTTTCAGAAACCAATATCCGGAGAAGGATGTACATGGGATTTTAAAGACAGGAATCCGCAGGGTGAACCGGGAACTGTATTTTCAGGCCAGTAATGACCCGGCGCTGAGTGGTATGGGAAGCACGCTGGTGGCAGCTACGATCAAGGGGAGTGTGCTCTATGTGGCGAATATCGGAGACAGCCGTCTGTATCTTTTGCGGGATAAGTTAGAGCAGGTTACCCGGGATCACTCCTATGTGGAGGAACTGGTGGCTTTGGGAAAGATGAAGCGGGGGAGTCGGGATTATCAGGAAAAGAAAAATATTATCACCCGTGCGGTAGGAACGGCCGAGACCGTGGATATTGATCTGTTCGCCTTTAAATTAAAGCCGAGGGACACTATCCTTATGTGCTCGGACGGACTGAGCAATATGGTGGATGAGCTTGAGATGGAATACATTATCCGTTCCGAGGAGAGCATGAAGCAAAAGGTGGAAGCACTGGTGGAGGCGGCAAACCGCGGCGGCGGAAGAGACAATATTTCCGTGGTTCTTGTGGAACCTCAGATAAGTGAGGTGATGACAGGATGCTGAGAACAGGAATGTATTTGCAGAACCGCTATGAGATTCTGGAGCAGGTGGGCTCCGGAGGAATGGCTGTAGTATATAAGGCGAAGTGCCATAAGCTGAACCGACTGGTGGCAATCAAGGTGCTGAAGGAGGAATTCAGCAGCGACAGCAATTTTGTCAGCAAATTCAAGATGGAAGCGCAGGCGGCAGCAAGGCTGTCCCATCCGAATATTGTCAATGTGTATGATGTCATTGACGAGGGAGACCTGCATTATATTGTGATGGAGCTGATCGAGGGTGTCACCCTGAAGGCATATATTGCCAGGAAGGGAAAGCTGGAGGTCAAGGAGAGCATCGGGATAGCCATCCAGGTGGCACAGGGGATTGGAGCTGCTCATGAGCAGCATATCATTCATCGGGATATCAAGCCCCAGAACATGATCATTTCCCGGGACGGCAAGGTCAAGGTTGCGGATTTCGGCATTGCCCGGGGCGTTTCGACACAGACGATGACTTCAGCTGCCATGGGATCGGTTCACTATATCTCGCCGGAACAGGCCAGGGGCAGCTACAGTGATGCCCGCAGTGATATTTATTCTCTGGGAATCACCATGTATGAGATGGTGACCGGACGTCTGCCTTATGAGGGGGACAATACGGTGGCAATTGCATTGTCGCATCTCGAGGATGCCATGGTTCCTCCGACCGTCTATAATCCGGAGCTTCCGGTAAGCTTAGAGAGGATCATTCTCAAGTGTACGGCCAAGAAGCCAGAGAACCGCTATGGCAGTGCGAATGATCTGATTGTGGACCTGCGCAAGGCCCTGATTCAGCCGGACGGCGGATATGTTCAGGATTCGGATGCACAGCGGGCGCTTAAGGGTCAGACCATTCAGATCAGCGGCAAGGATCTGGCAAGGATCAAGGAACAGTATAATCCGGCACATGAGGAGCCGGTGCGGGAATATGTGCGCAGGCCGGTAGGAGAGACGGCAGTGACCCGCTATCAAGAGGATCGCCGCAGAACATCAGAACGCCGGGATAACCGGAGAAGGCAGTCGGAAGATGAGGTGAATTCTCATATCGAGCGGCTGCTGGCCGGTGCGGGCATCGTAGTGGCGATCATCATTGTTGCGGTGTTGATCGTGGTATTTTCCAAGCTGGGAGGGCTGTTTCAGTCTGGCTCCGGGCTGTTTAACAAAGAGACGACCGCAGAGAGCCGTGACGAGTCGCAGACCAATGAGCTGGGGGAAACGCTGAAGGATTCCGAGGTCTATATGCCGGATGTCCTGGAGCTTCCGGAGGATCTGGCAGAGGCAAAGCTGAAGGAGAATTTCCTCAGCATGAAGCCTACTTACCAGGCCTCCGAGGTGGTGGAAAAGGGTTGTGTCATCTCACAGAATCCGGAATACGGAACGATTGTATCCAAGTATTCGCATGTAAATGTGGTGGTCAGCTTAGGTTCGGATAAGATTGATCTGACCACCCTGGATCTGGAGAATATGAGCGTGGCTTCGGCCCGCAGGCTTTTAGAGGATCGGGGACTTATCGTACAGCTTGTGGAGGAGGAAAGCGAGACGGTCGAGAAGGGATTGCTTCTGCGCTACGAGCCGGAGAAGGCGGCCGAGAACAGTACGGTTACCTTGTATGTCAGCACAGGTCCGCATGTGGAGCTGGTGGCGGTGCCGGATCTGGTGGGAAAGCCGGAATCGGATGCGCTGGCATTGTTAGGAGAGGCCGGACTGACTCCCGGGGAGACCTCCACAGAGAACAGCGATACGGTTCCCAAAGGGAATATCATCCGCCAGGAGGGCGGCGAGAACGGGCAGATCGAGGTGGGAGGAACCATCAGTTATGTGGTCAGCAGCGGGCCGGAGAAAAAACAGCAGCGCTATGTAGCTTCGATTAATGATGTCTATGATCTGAGCAATCTCATAGGTCCGGGTGCCGGCGGCGCCAGCTTTACCGTTCTGGTGCGTCTGCATCAGAAGGAGGCGGACGGCACGGATATTTACCGGACACTGACAGATGCCAAGACGATCAGCGGTTCGACGCTGCTTCCCATCAGTTATACCAGTATTGAGAGTATGAACGGCAGCGATGAGGGACAGGTTGAGGTTGTGGATACAGATTCCGGGGCAGTATTAAAAAGTTATCCACTGACCTTTTTCCCCATGGATTGATTAAGAGGAATTATGAAGGGTAAGATCATAAAAGGAATTGCCGGATTTTATTATGTTCACGACGGCCATGACAAATTATATGCCTGTAAAGCCAAGGGGATCTTCCGCAAGCGCGGGGTGAAGCCACTGGTGGGAGACGATGTGGAATTTACAGTGTTGGACGAGGCGGACCGGGAAGGGAATATTGAAGAAATTCTTCCCCGTAAAAATCAGCTGGTTCGTCCGGCCAGCGCCAATGTCGATCAGGCGTTGATTGTATTTGCCATCACAGAGCCGGAACCGAATCTGAATCTGCTGGATCGTTTTCTGGTAATGATGAGGATACAGCAGGTGCCGGTCACGATTTGCTTTAACAAGGTAGATCTGGAGAGAGAGAAGGGCCGGCTTCGCTATCAGGAGATCTATAAGGACAGCGGCTGTCAGGTGCATTTTATCAGTATTTATGAAGAGCAGGGGACGGAGGAGATCCGGATCCTGCTGAGAGGTCGTACCACGATTTTAGCCGGACCCTCCGGAGTCGGGAAGTCATCTCTGACGAATCTGCTGCAGCCCTTAGCAGGGATGGAGACCGGAGAAGTCAGCAAAAAGATTCAGCGAGGCAGACATACCACCCGCCATGCAGAGTTGTTCTGCGTGGAGGAGGATACTTATCTGATGGACACACCCGGTTTCAGCTCACTGGCTTTGGAAGAACCGGAAGCCAGAGAGCTGAAGGAGTATTTTCCAGAGTTTGCCGGCTTTAGCGGTGGTTGCCGGTTCGGAGCCGACTGTGTTCATGTGGGAGAGCCGGTCTGCGGTGTGAAAGAGGCGGTTCGGGAAGGGAAGATCAGTCAGAGCCGCTATGACAATTACCGGCAGCTGTATCAGGAACTGAAGGAGAGAAGGAGATACTGACAATGAAAAGAATTCTTGCGCCATCCCTTTTGGCAGCAGACTTCGGGAATCTTGCGGATGAGGTAAAAACGGTGGCAGCCGCCGGAGCGGAGTACATTCATATTGATGTGATGGACGGAATGTTTGTTCCCAGCATTTCCCTGGGAATTCCGGTGATTCAGAGCATCCGTCCCTGTACGGATAAGGTGTTTGACGTGCATATGATGGTAGAAGAGCCAGGACGCTATGCCAGGGCTATGAAGGAGGCCGGAGCAGATATCCTGTGTGTCCATCAGGAGGCGTGCCGCCATCTGGACCGTACTATCGGCCAGATCCGGGAGCTGGAGATGCGTGTCGGGATTGCGCTGAATCCGGCGACCCCGCTTTCCGTGCTGGACTGCGTGCTGGAACAGGCGGACATGATTCTGCTGATGTCTGTGAACCCCGGTTTTGGCGGCCAAAAGCTTATCCCTTATATTCTGGAAAAGATATCCCGGCTCCGGAAGCGCCTCAATCAGCTGGGGCTGGAGACGGATATTGAAGTGGACGGCGGAGTAACTCTGGAAAACGTGGGACAGCTGCTTGGGGCAGGCGCCAATGTTATTGTGGCGGGTTCAGCCGTATATCGCGGGGATACTTCTGCCAATGTCCGCGCATTTATCAACACATTTGAGGAGCTTTCAGAATGAAGAATTGTCTGATTGTGACGGGCGGAAAGCTGGATCTGGCTTTCGCCCGCTCTTTTTTACACAAGGAAGTATTTCATAAGGTGATCGCAGCAGATGCAGGTCTGGAGGCAGCAGAAAAGCTTGGGCTGATTCCGGATTATATCGTAGGAGATTTTGATACCGTAGATCCGGTGGTATTAGAGCGTTTTCAGAGCATACCACATATTGTCTGGGAGAAGCACCGGCCGGAGAAGAATGAGACAGACACAGAACTGGCCCGCAGCCGTGCACTGACTCTGGGCTGTGGCCGCGTGGTTTTTCTGGGAGCTACGGGAGGAAGGCTGGATCATATGCTGGGGAACCTTCATGTATTGTATGCCTGTCTGCAGAGCGGTGTAGAGGCAT
This sequence comes from Lachnospiraceae bacterium, assembly GCA_910575255.1. GTDB lineage: Bacteria > Bacillota > Clostridia > Lachnospirales > Lachnospiraceae > Brotaphodocola. Next base: position 56,894 of record CAJTEM010000010.1, read on the forward strand.
GGATTGTGGACGAACAGAATAAACTGTATTTGCTGGATGAAGGAAAAACCTTTTACCGGGAACAGCTGTGGGGGAAATATGTGTCCTTTCTGCCCTATACCGAGCAGGTTACGGCGATTACGCTTCAGGGCTTTCGGTATCCTCTGAACCGGAAGGATATCCGAAAAGGCGAGGAGGCCGGACTCTGCATCAGCAATGAGCTGGCAGGGGATACGGCAACGATCGAGTTCGAGGACGGGGTGCTGATCTGCGTGGAGTCCGGAGACTGAAGAGGTATGATAGCGTACCTTTCAAAACCACCTAACTGACACGGTAAAAAAATAAGGAACTGACTATTTCCAGAGGGATTCCTGCGTGCTATGATTACTGCAACAGTTCGCCGCCGGGTGAATGAGGATTCAAGACAACAGAAGCGAGGAGGAATGATTATGGAAATTCAGAGAAACGATAAGGTGTATAAGATCGTGATCACAGCGTTGATGGCAGCGCTCTGCTATGTGGCATTTACTTTTTTGAAGATTCCGATCCCGACGTTTGGCGGGGATTATGTAGCATTGCATATCGGTAATGCTTTTTGCGTACTGGCGGCATTGCTTCTGGGAGGCGGATATGGCGGTCTGGCCGGGGCATTGGGCATGACAATTGCGGATTTGCTGGATCCGGTGTATATCACCAGTGCGCCGAAGACTTTTCTGCTGAAATTCTGTATCGGGATCATCGCCGGATTTGTGGCGCACAGGATCGCTCATATTACTGAGGAGCACGATAGCGGCTATGTATTCAAATGGACCCTGATTGCTTCCATTGCCGGACTGGGCTTTAATGTGATCATGGATCCTATCGTGGGTTATTTTTATAAAAATTTTGTCCTGGGCGTGCAGTCGGATGCTGCGAAGATCATGTCCACCTGGGCAGCCGGCGTAACCTTCATCAATGCCGTAGCCGGAACCATTGTGGTCGTCGTTGTCTACATGGCACTGCGGCCGGTTCTCAAGAAAAGCGGGATGTTCTTTCACCTTTAATGTCAGCGGATTTAGGGAAAATGGGACATTCAGCCTCGAAAGAACTAACCTGTGAAACAATGTCAGTAAGTTAAGGGATCGCGAAACACAGCCAGGGAAACGGGGAGAGCAGCCATCGGAAAGGGTCTGCGGATTTTGACTTTGCAGAGATTTAGAAGTCCTTGAATTTCTGAGTTTTGCGTTGAAATGAAAATTCACACTGTCTGAGCGGAGCGAGTTTGTGAATTTTCGTTTCGTTTTTAGCAAAATTCAGAAATTTTAGGAATTCTTGATCTCGAAACCGGAAAAATCCGCAGACCCTTTCCGATGGCTGCTCTCCCCGTTTCCCTGGCGTACCTTTTGGAACAGCTTAACTAACTGACATTGGGTGTGAAAAGAAACCATACAGATACTGCCTCATACAAATTCTGAAAAGGGGGCTTTTCTTTCCGATTAAACTGATGTATAATCACACCGAGTAAAGAAATCCCCCAGGTGCAGAGAATATGGTTACAGTTATCAGGGGAATACGGAATGAGGAGGAAGCTATGTTAGATATCAGATTTGTAAGAGAGAACCCGGAGGCAGTAAAGCAGAATATCAGAAATAAATTTCAGGATGAGAAGCTTTCTCTGGTAGACGAAGTAATTGAACTGGATCAGAAGAACCGCAATGCAAAGGCTGAGGCAGATAATCTTCGTGCTTCCCGCAACAAGCTGTCCAAACAGATCGGCCAGCTGATGGGACAGGGAAAGAGAGAAGAGGCAGAGAAAGTGAAGGCTCAGGTTACGGCCAACGCTGCCCGTCTGGCAGAATTAGAAGCTCAGGAGGGAGAGCTGGAGGAACGGATTTTAAAGATTATGATGACAATCCCCAATATGATCGATCCCAGTGTTCCAATCGGCAGGGATGACAGCGAGAATGTCGAGATTGAAAAATTCGGAGATCCGGTTGTGCCGGATTTTGAGATTCCTTACCATACAGATATCATGAAAACCTTTGACGGAATTGATCTGGATGCTGCCGGCAAGGTGGCGGGCAACGGTTTTTATTACCTGATGGGGGATATTGCCAGACTGCATTCGGCAGTGATTTCCTATGCAAGAGATTTCATGATAGACCGGGGCTTTACGTATTGTGTACCGCCGTTTATGATCCGCAGCAATGTGGTGACCGGGGTAATGTCTTTTGCTGAGATGGATGCCATGATGTACAAGATCGAGGGAGAGGATCTGTATCTGATCGGGACCAGTGAACACTCTATGATCGGTAAATTCATTGACACGATTACCCCTGAGGAGCAGCTTCCCAAGACCATGACCAGCTATTCTCCCTGCTTCCGCAAGGAGAAGGGGGCGCATGGAATCGAAGAGCGCGGAGTATACCGGATTCATCAGTTCGAGAAGCAGGAGATGATCGTAGTCTGCCGGCCGGAGGAATCTCCGATGTGGTATGACAGATTGTGGCAGAATACCGTAGATCTGTTCCGGTCTCTGGATATTCCGGTGCGGACACTGGAGTGCTGTTCCGGCGATCTGGCAGACCTGAAGGTAAAGTCCTGCGATGTGGAGGCCTGGTCTCCGCGGCAGAAGAAGTATTTTGAAGTGGGTTCATGCTCCAATCTGGGAGATGCACAGGCGCGCCGGCTGAAAATCCGTGTCAGCGGAGCAGACGGAAAATATTTTGCACATACTCTGAACAATACTGTCGTGGCGCCTCCGCGGATGCTGATTGCATTTTTGGAGAATAATCTTCAGGCTGACGGAAGTGTAAGAATTCCCGTAGCACTGCAGAAGTATATGGGAGGAACAGAGGTTTTGACGCCCAAACAAGAAAAGTAAGGGATGTTGTGGCACGATTACCTTTGGCAAAAACGCCGTATCAGGATGCGATGAACTATTTTGAAGGTGCGCCGGAAGCCATTATTAAGCTTGCGAAAGCAGAAGCTTTCCAATATGTTTTGGAAAATATAGCCGGGGAAATAAAGCCTTGTATACCAGACGGACTTTTTCATGCCGATAATCTTAAAAAAGACCAATGCATTGCACGGTGACATGGATGAAATCAGAGTATCCACGGATGAATTAAACATCAAATCGGAAGAGAAAAAGAAAGCCGGAATATACATTGCGTTTCAGGTTTTATGCAGTAGGAACACTTTTCCGAAAAGGGAGAAAAAATATTAAAAAAATAATAGACAAAATCATAACAAAGGAGTAGAATGGTAAAGGATCGGGCAGACAAAAGCTCTGCCCGATTGTATAAGTACCGGCTAAGAAGGGAGAGGCAAAGATGAAACCATGGAATGTGGTTGTGGACGGAGCGAAGTATGAAATTAAGCCTAAGGGCACAAAAGTAGTGGTCAACGGAGAGAAGAAGAAGCTGAAAAACCTGATGTCCAAAAAGGACGGGATGTGGAAGATTTATGAGCTGCCGCTGGGAGCAAAAAAGGCGGAGATCTATGTAAATACCTGGGTTGGCGGCATGAAGCTGGTGATGGACGGTGTGGATTGTGCGACCGGAAAGCCCTATACGGCACAGAAGCTTCCGAAATGGGCGTATCTGTTTCTGATTATCCATCTGGCATATATCCTTTTCCTTATGGGAGGGGCTCTGGGAGTGTTGATGGCATTTTTAGGTATTATGGCAACGATTTCCGTTTCCTGCAACAGTAATATGCCAGTGGGAGTAAGAGTGCTGGTGGATATTGGAATTGCGGTTGCATTTGCTCTGGTGGATCTGGGAGTCGTATTCCTGATCGGCAGTCTGATCGGTGCGATCTGAAAAAGGATACATAACGTAACCGGCGCCCTTGCGCCGGATTTTTCAACATCAAATATTCAGGGAGAGGAATGAGACAGGAATGAATGTATTTAGTGAGTTGGTGCATTCCATCTATGATTGTAAAAGCTACAAAGCATTTCTGAACGATAAAAAGCGCAAGACCTTTCTGTTTGGTTTTCTGCTGGTGCTGATTTATTTTCTGGTTACCATCATCGTGCCTTTTGTCCGCTTTCAGATGTCTACCGGCGGTATAGTCCGGCTGGCAGACGAGGTGATTCCGGATTTTTCGATTGCGGACGGCAGGCTGAGTGTGGAAAGGCAGTTTGAGTTTGAAGAGGGAGATACCTATGTTTATGTGAATACGGAGGAACCCGGTATCGCAGAAGATGAGATTCTGGAGAATCTGTACCAGTATGGTACGGTAATCATCGCAGATTCCCAAAACGTGATTATTAAGAGCAACGGGCAGGTAGAGACGCTGATGATGTCGGATCTCGATCTGGAGATTACAAAGGATGAGCTGATTCAGACGTTCCGTCCCTTTGTGACGATTATGATTGCGGCCATTCTGGCGCTGATTTTTCTCTTTATGGAGGCAACATTCTTTTTCGGGGTGATATTTGTTGCCTTGCTCGGGATGATAGTGGCTTCCTGCATGCAGACAAAGCTGACATTCGGTGAGCTGTATAAGCTGGGAATCTATACCCGGACGACACCGCTTTTGATCAAAGCTGTGTTTTCTTCTCTGCCGTTTGGAATTCCCTTCTTCTGGCTGATCAGTATAGGGATTTCTCTGGGATATCTGGCAGGTGCAATCCGAAATATGAACAGTCAGGATCTGAATGGACAGCCGGTGGTATTTTATTCAGAAGAGGCGGCAAGAGAGGATCGCTGGAATCGTCCGGAGGAGGATTATGACCGCTGGAACCGCCCGGGGAATTCGTAGACGGGGATAGCATGTTTGAGAACAGAAGCAGTAATTATGAAATGATAAAAGAAGAGGCTGCCGCAAGATAACAGTTCTGCGGCAGTCTCTTATGATGCCAGGAAAGGCATTTTCCGCCTTATCAGATTTCCTTCAGGGTTAAGGCCGGAGCAGCCATCATGGAATAATTGGTGTGGTAAATGACAAAGCCGGGGGCGCCGCCAGCGGCTTTTTTTACGTGCTTGCGCTGAATATAGTCGATCTCCACCTTCTCATTGCCGCGGCCCTTCGAATACCAGGCAGCCAGGGCGCCGGCTTCCTCAAAAACTCGGTCAGGCAGCTCTCGTCCTTCGGATTTGACGACAACGTGAGAGCCGGGAATCCCCTTGGCGTGAAACCACCAGTCGCTGCCGCTGGCAAGTTTAAAGGTGACCTCCTCATTCTGATAGTTGTTCTTGCCGACATAGATGTGAAAACCATCCGAAGAAAGGTAGTGATAGGGACGGCTGGTAATCCGGGCTTTTTTGCCGGCGGGACCGCGTTTTTTGATGAAGCCGAATTCGGTCAGCTCTTCCTTGATCGGAGCCAGATCCTCCTCCCGGACAGCAATATCCAGCGCCGTGCTGATGGACTCCAGGTGATCGATCTCCCGGCGGGTTTCCGTGAGCATCTCGGTCATGGCCTCATGCGTACGCTTCAGTTTGTTGTACTTTCCGAAATACTTCTGAGAATTCTCCTGGGCGGAAAGCTGAGGATCCAGGGGGATACAGATGTCCTCGTTGGTATAATAATTCAGGCATTTGAGTTCCTTCTCGCCGCCGGCAAGCTCATAGCCGTAGGTAGTCAGCAACTCTCCGTAGATTTTGTATTTTTCCCGCTTTTGTGTATCCTTGAGCTGCTTTTGCTGCAGGTCATACTTTTTATAATTCCGTTCCAGGGCAGTCTGGACAATCCGGCGAAGGTCAGAGGACTTCTGACGAATGCGGGTCAATACACTTTTCTGGGCATAGTAGGCATCCAAAAGCGTGCTGATGGAGGAAAATTCCCTGACACAAAAATTACTGCCCGCAAAGCAGGTCAGCGGCAGGGAGGAGAACTCCGTCGGTTCCTCGTTCTGGTAGATGATATTGGGACAGAAGGAACCGCTGCGGACATCTTCCATCATCAGAGACAGCATGTGGTAGAGATGGCAGAGTTCTGTGTCGTTTAATTCGTTAGCGGAATGATCACCGTCTAAGGAAGCGAGGTGGCAAAGCTCTGCGGCAATGACCGGGCTGATTCCGGTCAGCTTCTGATAGAGTGCCTTTTGAATCGGCGCCGGGGCGCTTCGCATGAGAACGGAGAACGCATCCTCCGAGACAGTCAGCGGATCTGCCTTTTCTACGGTCTGGGGGATAAAATATTGGCGTCCCGGAAGCACCTCGCGGACCGAGCTGATCTGGGAGGAAATGTGCTTGATGCTGTCAAGAATAATGCCGTCTTCCCGGCAGAAAATGATATTGCTGTGTTTGCCCATCAGCTCTACGATCAGCCGCTTCTGGCACAAATCGCCCATCTCATCGAGATGTTCGATGGTGAACTCAATAATGCGTTCAAGACCAGGCTGACGGACCTTGATGATTTTGCCGGATCCGATATGCTTGCGCAGCAGCATGCAGAAATTGGGGGCTGTCAGGGGACTGGGCTTATTGGCTGCAGTAAAATAGATGAGTGGAAGGCTGGCGTTTGCCGAGATCGACAGACGCAGGGTTTCCCGGTTATTCTTGACGGTAAACAGAAGCTCATCCTTTTCCGGCTGAGCAATCTTATTGATCTTACCGCCTTCTAGTTTATCACGGATGTCCCGGGTCAGATTTGCGATCACAATTCCATCAAAAGCCATAAGGGTACTCCTTTTTGTGGATTTAAGAGCAGGACAGAAACCTCTCACGACAGTGAGAGAAAGATTCTGAACCGCTGCTACGATTATACAGGAATTCGCTTGGATTGACAAGATGGGGAGCAGAACTGCTTCAGGAATTGCTGTTTTTGGAGGGCAGGATTCCTAATTGGCTGAAGATCGCGAAAACATAGGGAGCGCCGAATACATTCAGAGCCTTGGGGCCGGTAATCCTCTGCTCGGTATCTTCCTGCAGCCTGAGAAAGGCTTTTTCAAAAGTCGCTCTTGTGATGGATTTCTTTTTGCGGTCTGTGAAGAATTCCCCGCCTTTAATGGTATATGTAAAGGGGAGGCCCTTGGCTGTGTAGAAGGTCTCTCCCTGATGCGAGCGGATAATATCCCACAGATTTTCGATTGTGATCATAGTCAGACTGCCTTTCTGATATTTCTTTTCCAAGTATTTATTGTGTTGATTATAACGGATTTTGCATGGTTTTACAAGGGAATGTAGTAAAAATAGAAAAAGACAAAAGATGAGAGTGGCAATATGTTACAAAAAATTAAAAAGTATTGCATTTTTATCTAAAAAGCATTAATATAGAATGAATAAAAGCTCGGAGGAGGGGGAGGAATTATGTTCAGTTCAAAGAAAAAGACGGAGACAGGAAATACTGGTATGATTAACACGGTGATTGGAGAGAACTCTAAAATTGAGGGACTTTTGGCTGCATCGGATCCGGCCAGAATCGACGGACTTCTGCAGGGAAAGATTTTATCAAAAAGCTCGGTGATTGTAGGGGAGCATGGTGTGGTAAAAGGGGATATCAAGGCAGAAGAGATTCTGGTAGCAGGTACAGTATACGGAAACCTGACCGCCGGGCAGAGGATTGAGCTCACGGAAAGCGGACGTGTGCTGGGAGATATGATTACCAAGACACTGGTGATTGATGAGGGCGCTTCCTTTAAGGGGAATTGTACCATGGAGGTCGTAGAAGAGAGAAAAGCTTCCGAGGACAGGGATCTCCCTGAACAGGAGCCGGAAGCTTCCGAAGTAAGCAAGAAAGAAGGAAAAGAAGAAAAATAAGCGCTGATGGAATGGAAAAAATTTAAAAAAGAGCGGATTTCTTTGAATTATACGGTTATGCTGGTGCCGCACTCGCAGAAGAAGATGATTCATTTTAAGACTCCGGTCTGGATTTTCGGTGTTTTTTTCCTGGGGCTTCTGGTGCTGACCGGCGCCTGCCTGTTCTTTGCCGGATCCCGGCACCAGCTGGAGCAGGTGCGCAGAGAGAAGGCTCAGCTGGAACAGGAATGGGAGCAGCTGGCCAGACAGAAAGAGCAGGCAGAGCAGGAGAATGATGCGCTCCGAAAGGAGCAGGAAAATCAGGAAAAAGAGCTGCTTGAGCTGGAGCAGCGGGCCAGGAATACCCTTCAGGAGCTGGAGGCCCTGGTGGACCGGGAGAGTCAGATCCGACAAGAGCTGGGACTGACTGAGCTCCCCGGAGAGGAAGAGGATTCGGAGCCTGCAAAAGGGGAACACACAGAGGGAGAATCCGGAGAGGCGAAGCAGGAGGAATCCCGTCGCCCGGAGTCTTCCGGCCGGACTTTTAAGATTGCATCCACAGATATGCCGATGATCTTAAAGAAGAATAGTGCGGACTTTGCAGTAATTCAGTCAGAGCTTTCCTATATGCAGAATCGTCTGGACGAGAAGCTGGGACAGTACGATTCTTATATGAGTACGATTACGGAAAGAAAGGAAGCAGCTGCTGCGGAGAAGCTCAGAAAGGAAGCCTTAAGAGCCTCGATTGTTACGAGTGCACTCCAATATGTGGGCAACCCTTATGTCTATGGCGGCAATAATCCCAATACCGGGGTGGATTGTTCCGGATTTACCCGATATGTATTGGGGAATACTGCGGGAGTTTACCTGAACCGCACGGCGGCAGAGCAGTCATCGCAGGGCAGGGCCGTTTCGGCGCAGGAGGCAAGGCCGGGGGATCTGGTTTTTTACAGCAACGGAAGCACGGTCAACCATGTGGCGATCTATATCGGAGACGGCCGGGTGGTCCATGCATCCAATGAGCGGGTGGGAATTGTGACATCTGACATGTATTACCGGACACCTGTGAAGATTAAGAATGTACTGGGGGACTAAAAGGCTGAGATTTCAGAGCAGAGATCTGCCAGCTGCGGCTCTCCCCTTTTTTAAAACGGAATATCCCTTTTCCTGGCGTACCTTTTGGAACGGCTGAACGAAGCGATTTTGCCTGTGAAAAGCAGAACCAGAATTCTTTCCGAACAGAATTCTTTTTTATGAAAATGATTTACAGGAGATTGTAATTTGACTATAATAAGAAAAGGAGAAAAGTAAAACGTGTCAGTACACGGGTGAAAAGGACAGGCAGGAGGGCAGGCATGGCCAGAGGACAGGTGAAGAAGGCGCCGGTTCAGGCGAATCAGACGGTATTTGCTCTGGATATCGGAACCAGAAGTATTATCGGAATGGTGGGTGTGGTTGAGGAGGGAAAGGTAAAGATTCTTGCCATCGAGAAGGAAGAGCATACGGAAAGGGCAATGATCGATGGACAGATTGAGAATATTGAAAAGGTGTCTCAGTTGGCGGGGCGGGTAAAAAGCCGGCTGGAGGAGCGGCTGGAGATCCGCCTGACCCGGGTTTGTGTGGCAGCGGCCGGGCGGGCTTTGAGAACCCGGAGGGCGGATTTTGAGATGAATCTGTCAGGAGCGCAGGTCATAGATGATGAGGTGATCAGCCGGTTGGAGGCAGGTGCGATCAGTCGGGCAGAGGAAGCCTTTGATGCGGAAAATGAAGCAGCCGGAGATTCCCGCCGCTTTTATTTAGTTGGCTATACGGTATGTCAGTATTATCTGGATCAGTATACGATGTCAAGCCTCAGGGATCATCGGGGGCGTCAGGTGAAGGTGGATTTGATTGCTACGTTTCTTCCCAGTGAGGTGGTGGAAAGCCTTTATACGACGATGAATAAGATCGGGCTGGAGGTGGCAAGTATCACTTTGGAGCCGATTGCCGCCATTAATGCCGCTATTCCAGAGAATCTGCGGCTTCTGAATCTGGTAATGGTAGACATTGGCGCCGGAACCTCGGATATAGCTGCCTGTACCGGAGGAAGCGTAACCGGCTATACGATGGCGACTGTGGCAGGAGACGAGATTACGGAAGCGATCATGAAGGCGTATCTGGTAGATTTTGAGACCGCGGAGAAGATCAAGGTACAGATGAATCAGGGCGGAGACATCACCTTTGCGGATATCCTGGGTTTTGAGCAGAAGCTTTCTCAGGAGGAGATTTTTGCGTGCATACAGGGAACCTCGGATGTGCTTTGCAAGGAGATTGCAGAGAAGATCGTGGAGGTCAACGGCGGAGCACCGTCCGCGCTTTTTCTGGCAGGCGGCGGCAGTAAGCTTTCCCGACTGCGGGAGGGACTGGCCAGAGCGCTGGGTATGGATGAGAAACGGGTAGCGATTGCCGGCAACTATTTTCAGGCCAGTGCATTTTCCGAGGAATACGACCTGAACAATCCCGAGTATGCTACCCCGCTGGGAATCGTGGTTTCCTCCGGACTGAACATGATCAATGACAGCTTTCGGGTGATCTTAAATGACAGACCGGCCAAGCTGTTCCGCAGCGGCAGCTTTACAGCACTGAACCTGCTGATGATGAACGGCTACAGCTTCCGGGATATCATGGGGCATCCGGGCGCGAATCTTACCGTGACGGTTAATGGAAGCCGAAAGGTATTCTATGGGGTACCGTCGCAGCCGGCTTCGCTGCAGATTAACGGAAAGGAGGGCAAACTTTCCGAGATCATCCATGCCGGAGATACGATCAGCTTTGTGCCGGCAATGCCAGGAGCTCCGGCAAAGGCCTGCCTGGGAGATATTGAGGGGGCTGCGTCCTGTCAGGAGATTCAGTTAAACGGTGCTTACGCGTTTCTGGAGACTCCGCTGAAAAACGGAGATGAGATTCTGATGCGGCTGCCGGGAGCGGAATCGGAAGAATCCAGAGAAGATTCCCCTGTGTCAGCACCGGAGGCAGAAATGAAGGAGTTCTACGAGACACTGCAGGAGGCGGAGGCGCCGGTAGTGCAAAGGGAGACTCCTCTGCTGGAGACAGCAGGATCCCAGAGAGGCTATACGTCGGCCATGAGAATAAAGACAACAGCCGAAGCCGAAAAGCAAGAAGGCAGACAGACTGCGGTAAGAGCGGCGGCGCCGGAAGGGCGGCAGACGGAAGAAAGGGCAGCGGCGCCGGAAGGGCGGCGGACGGAAGAAAGGGCAGCGGCGCCGGAAGGGCGGCGGACGGAAGAAAGGGCAGCGGCGCCGGAAGAGCGGCGGAAGGAAGAAAGAGCCGAAATGCAGCAAGAGCGAACGACAGCAGCGGAAAGGGCCCGAAAAAGAGAACTCCTTTTCCATTTGAATGATTCTCCCCTGCGTGTTCCGCAGAAAGAGGACGGACAGCCTTATTATCTGATGGATATGCTGCAATATTCCGGGATAGATTTAAAAAATCCCAAAGGAACCGTCAAGCTGACAGTGAACGGATTACCAGGACGGTTTCAGCAGGTACTAAAAGAAGGAGACAGAATTTCCATCCTGGAGGAACAGGCATGAAGCGTTACCGTTTGAAGGGATATTATCCGTGAAAAGTAAATCTCTTATCTTTTTGATTGACATTTCCCCTCTGTCCCTTTAGAATAATGATCATACCATAACTTCATAGAAGGTCAAGTGCCGGCTTTACGAAGCCGGGTAAAAGAGAACCGGGTGAGAATCCCGGGCGATCCGGTCACTGTGAACGGGGAGCGATTCTGCCAGTATGCCATTGTGCGGTTGCATGAGAAGGCGCAGAGGAGCACAGAGCCGTAAGCCAGGAAACCTGCTTGATCTGTTATGTTGGCGCTTCCTGTGAAAGTCTGTTCAACGAAGAGATACAGGAGGGCTCTTATGAGCCTTCTTTTTGTGTTGGTTTTTCTCCTGAATATCGAACAACAGGCATTGGCAGAAGGCGTATGGCAGAAGCCGGAGCCGGAGACTTTGGCACAATTTCTTATTATGAGGAGGAAGCAACATGAGGAAAAAGATGGTATTACTGGCAGCATTGACAACAGCATGGTGTCTGGCTGGCTGCAAAGGAAGCACCGGAGAAACTGCAGCAGGGAACGGGTTTGCGGCAGTATCGGAAGCAGCCGAAGTGGCAGTATCAGAAAAGGAGATGCCAGAGGAGACGATCGGAAAGCCAGACGAAGAGGAGACTGCAATGGAAAAAGGCAGGGCGGAAGCATCTGCAGAGGGAGCAGGGGATAAGAAGAAAGATACTGCCATTCTGGTTGTAAGCTTTGGAACCAGCTACAATGAAAGCCGGGATATTGCCATCGGTGCGATAGAGAAGGCGATAGCAGACGCCTTTCCGGAATATGAGGTGAGACGTGCCTTTACGGCGCAGATCATCATAGATATTCTGAAGGAGCGGGAGGGGCTGGAGATCGATAATGTGACGGAGGCGTTGGATCGGGCTGCGGCAGACGGAGTGCATAATCTGATCGTGCAGCCCACCCATCTGATGAATGGGCTGGAATACCAGGATGTGATGGCAGAGTTAGAGGAGTATCAGGAGGATTTTGACCAGATTGTAGTGGGAGAGCCGCTGCTTACCAGTGACAAGGACTTTGAGGCAGTTGCCAGGGCGATTACCGATGCTGCCGGATCCTTTGCAGATGAGGAAACGGCAATCCTGTACATGGGACACGGAACAGAGGCAAAGTCCAATCAGGTCTATGCGAAGATGCAGGAAACCCTGACTGCCGACGGATTTCAGAACTATTACATCGGCACGGTGGAAGCAGAGCCGGATCTGGAGGACATCGTGGCAGCATTAAAGGAGAACGGCAGCTATAAAAGGGTAGTACTGGCTCCTTTGATGGTTGTGGCAGGAGATCATGCGAATAATGATATGGCCGGGGAGGAAGAGGATTCCTGGAAGAGTGTTCTTACGGCTGAGGGATATGAAACAGAGTGCCTGCTTCAGGGACTTGGAGAGCTGGAGGCGATTCGTCAGATTTATGTGGAGCATGTAAAAGCGGCGGAAAAAAGTCTGAATTAAAGGAAAGCATAAATGAAGATAAAAAAAGGCTTTGGTACCCTGTTCCTTGCGCTGCTGGCCGGATTGCTGCTGACAGCGCCGGCAGGGGCAACAGAGACGGGATCTTCTCAGGATTTGGTGGCATCCGGCGATGAGCTGACAAAGGCAAAGGCCGTGGGTGTGGAAGGGATGATACCGGTTCATGGACAGGATGTGGCAGACGGGATCTATGAGGTAGAGGTGGAATCCAGCTCTTCCATGTTTCGTGTGGAAAGGGCAAGGCTGACGGTTTCGGGAGGTTCTATGTCAGCAGAGCTTACCCTGAGCGGGACAGGCTACACGTATCTGTACCTGGGAACAGCCGGGGAGGCTGCAAAAGGAGAGACATCCAATTATATCGGCTATACAGAAGACGAAGAGGGAAAATATGTCTATACCATTCCGGTGGAAGCTCTTGATCAGGCAATTGATTGTGCGGCATTCAGCCGAAAGCGGGAAAAGTGGTATGGACGCGAGATCCTGTTTCTGGCAGAGAGCCTGCCGGAGGGAGCGGTACTGACAGATTTGCCGGATTATCAGGAACTGAGGCGGGCCGCCAAAGAGAAGCGGATAGAAGCCATGCGGGAGGAGAACGGCAGGAATTCTGACACGAAGGACGAAACCGCAGGCAGCGGGGAGAACAGACAGAGAGAGGACGTTGCAAACAGCGAGGGGATCAGACGGAGGAAAGAAACCGCAGGCAGCGGGGAACTTGCTCGGGGGAAAAGCGCGGACAACAGCGATTTACCGCAGGTGTGGGAGCCGGCAGCCGTTGACCTGCCGGATGGCGAATACGAGATTCTCCTGGATTTTGTCGGAGGAAGCGGCCGTTCCTATGTGGAGTCGCCGGCTGTCCTGGCAGTGAGGGAGGGCAGAGCCTATGCCCGGATTTGCTGGAGCAGTTCTCACTATGATTATATGAAGGCAGGAGACCAGACCTACTTTCCGCTGAAGGAAGAAGGAAAATCGGTATTTGAGATTCCGGTTCCGGAGTTTGATGAGAAGCTTTTCGTGGTCGGAGATACCACGGCGATGGGGACCCCTCATGAGATTACCTATCAGCTGACTTTTTATCGGGATTCGGTTTTATCGGAAGGAACAGCCGGCGCGATCCGGAAGGCTTCGGAAGGAAAACCAGGGAAAGCAGGCCGGATTTTGTTAAGAGGAGCAGCGGCACTGCTTTTTATTGCCTTGATTTTATATGCCAAAATCCGAAAAGTATCCTTATCCATTGCTGTATGTGTGCTGGCGGCAGGAAGTCTTCTGGCCTTTGGGATGTGGCCAAAGACCAGCTCTTCCTTCCCAAAGGAAGAAAAGCAGGGAGTCAGTGATGAACTGACCTACATCTCAAGTATGGAACTGGAATATGCCAGGGAATTTTCGGTGGACTATTATGAAGGAGGTTATGCTCTGATTACGATTGCCGGTTCTGAGCGTTATCTGCTGGTTCCGGAGTCAGGCAGAATTCCCGGGGATTTGGAGCCGGATATCGTGATTTTGCGGCAGCCGCTGACGAATCTGTATCTGGCGGCTTCTGCTGCCATGGACATGTTTGTTTCCCTGGATGCCTTGCCGCTGGTTCGCTTCAGTGCGATAAAGCCGGAGGGATGGTATATTCCGCAGGTCAGGGAGGCAATGGAAAGGGGGGAGCTTCTTTATGCAGGAAAGTATGCAGCGCCCGATTATGAGCAGATTCTGGCAGGGCATTGCACTCTGGCGATTGAGAATACCATGATTTACCACACGCCGCAGGTGAAGGAACAGCTGGAGCGTTTCGGAATACCGGTGCTGGTGGACTATTCCAGCTATGAGAAGGAGCCTTTGGGAAGAACCGAATGGGTGCGGCTTTATGGACTTCTGGCAGGCCGCAGGGAAGAGGCAGAGAAGGCTTTTGCTTCCGAGACTGCTGCCTTTGCTTCGGTTCAAAAGGATGAGATTGTCCCAAAGACAGTGGCGTTTTTTTACATAACCAGCAATGGTGAGGTGAATGTCAGAAAGTCGTCCGATTATATGCCTAAGATGATTGCCCTTGCCGGAGGCAGTTACGTTTTTGAGGATTTGGGAGATGGAGAGGCCGTCTCTTCTACCGTGACGCTGCAGTTCGAGGAGTTTTATGAGGCGGCTCAGGGAGCAGACTATCTCATTTATAACAGCACGGTGGAGGGAGAACTGGATTCGCTGGAGGCTTTGCTGTCTCAAAGCAGCCTGCTGAAGAATTGCAAGGCAGTACAGGAGAAGCAGGTATTCTGTACCACAAAGAATCTGTATCAGTCTTCCATGGCGCTGGGGACTATCCTCCATGATATTCATGAGATACTGGCAGGCAGGGAAGAGAAGCTGACTTATTTTTATAAGCTGGAGTAGCAGGGAACATGAAAAGAATCCATTACAGATCTGTTTTTTTGTTGCTGATGACGGCAGCGGCAGTATTATTGCTTGTCAATATTTGTGTGGGCAGCGTCAATATTTCTCCGGGAGAGGTGTTTGGAGTCCTGGGCGGAGGAGGAGAGAATGCCGTGCACAGAGACATTGTGCTTCGGATCCGTTTTCCGCGTGCGCTGGCGGCAGCAGTTCTGGGCGGCGCACTGGCATTGTCCGGGTATCTTCTGCAGACCTTTTTTCATAATCCGATAGCCGGCCCGTTTATTCTGGGGATTTCTTCCGGGGCAAAGCTTACGGTGGCTCTTACCATGGTGGCGGCTTTCAAGATGGTGAGGCAGCCGGGATCCGGGCTTTTGATCGGGGCGGCATTTGTGGGAGCCATGATCTCCATGGGCTTTGTCGTTGTGATGTCCGGAATGGTAGACCGGATGTCCATGTTGATTGTCAGCGGCATTATGATTGGTTATATTTGCTCGGCAGTGACGGATTTTGTGGTGGCCTTTGCAGAGGATGCGGATATCGTGAATCTGCACAACTGGTCAAAGGGAAGCTTTTCCGGAATCGGCTGGGAACAGGTGGCAGCGATGACAGGGGTGATACTGACAGCTTCCTGCGGGGTGTTTTTTCTTTCTAAGCCCATCCGGGCCTATCAGCTGGGGGAGAGTTATGCAGAGAACCTCGGAGTGAATATCCGGTGGTTCCGGGTGGTTCTGGTAGTGCTCTCCAGTATTCTTTCTGCCTGTGTGACTGCTTTTGCCGGCCCGGTTTCCTTTGTGGGGATTGCGGTGCCGCAGCTGGTGAAATATCTGCTGGGAACCGCCCGGCCTATGTTAATGATTCCTGCCTGCTTTTTGGGCGGATCCGTTTTTTGCCTTTTTTGCGATTTGCTGTCCAGAATGCTGCTGGCGCCTGCGGAGCTTAGCATCAGCACAGTTACGGCAGTGTTCGGCGCCCCGGTGGTGATTGTGGTATTGCTGCGCCAGAAAAAGGGAAGGGCAGGGGAGAGATGAGAGAAGAGGGGAGTTTTTTTTATACGGAAAACCTGATAGTAGGCTATGAGGGAGTCCCCTTGATCCGGGATATCGCGCTTGAGATGAAGCGGGGAGAGATTCTGACATTAATCGGACCAAACGGATCCGGGAAGACCACCGTTCTGCGCAGCCTGATCCGGCAGCTGGCTTTGGTGGGAGGGACTGTGTATCTGGATGGGAAAGATCTGGCTATACAGAGCGGCCGGGATCTGGCAAGAAGATTGTCAATCGTATTGACTGACCGGATCCGGCCGGAGCTGATGACCTGCAAAGAGGTGGTGGAAACAGGAAGATATCCTTATACCGGGAATTTCGGGAGACTGTCTGAAGCAGATCGACGGATTGTGAGAGAGGCCATGACAATGGTTCATGTGGAAGAGCTGGCAGAGGAGGATTTTGCGGCAATCAGTGACGGGCAGCGGCAGAGAGTCATGCTGGCGCGTGCGCTCAGTCAGGAGCCGGAGCTGATTGTACTGGATGAGCCGACTTCTTTTCTGGATATCCGCCACAAGCTGGAATTTCTTTCCGTGCTTCAGGAATTGTCCAGAAAACGCAGTCTGTCTGTGATTCTGTCCCTGCATGAGTTGGATCTGGCTGAGCGAATCTCGGATAAGGTGGTATGTATCCGAAAAGACCGGGTGGATCGGTTCGGTACACCGGAAGAGATTTTTGTGCCTGGCTATATCGCAAAGCTCTATCAGATCAGCACCGGTAGCGGGCAGGAATACCAGGGTATGCCGGAGCTGCCGCGGGCAGAGGGAAAGCCGGAGGTATTTGTCCTTGCAGGAAATGGAAGCGGGGCAGCGACTTACCGAAGCCTGCAGCGACAGAGAATTCCCTTTGCCACCGGGATTCTGTGGAAAAATGACCAGGATTATCCGGTAGCTCAAATGCTGGCTGTTGATGTGGTGGCAGAACCGGCCTTCTGCCGGGTAAAAGAGGAATCCGTGAAGCGGGCGATGCGCTGGATCGAGAGCTGCGGACAGGTGATCTGTACGCTGAAACCAGAAAGCGGCGGAGATTTTTATCCGGAGCTTGGAGAGCTTCTGGCATTTGGCCGCCGGTTTAATCTCGTTTTTCGTTGAGGCGTTTCGTCAGACAGATCACTACCGCATTGCGGCCCGGATGAACGGTCAGGGAGATGACGTGGGTTTCATTGTAATAGCCGATCAGCTCCTCGGCAAGCTGGATTCCTCCAAGTTCTTTCTGTACCAGCTTTCGGTCCGGTGTAATGACGAGAGAAAGGATGGGACGGCTCGGATCCAGGTGCGCCTTCAGCTTCCGAAGACGGTTCTGAATCAGGCTCAGGCGTGTGATCTGGCCGACGCTGGGAGTTTTTCGGGCATCGGTATCCGCAAACAGGCTGGTAGTGATATCTTTCATGAAGAGATTCCTTTCTTTGACATTCCGTTGAAGTCTCTACAGACTATTATCTACAGGATATTTTGTCATATCCATAGTTTCAGTTTAAAAAAGAACGTTATGTCTGGTAAAGCCGGAAAACGGAGGAAAAAGAAAAATGCATAAAAACCTCATATTTTAGCGTAAATGCCACAGGTCTAGAGGAAAAAACATACAAAATGACGAAAAATATTTGTATATAATACATAAAAAACAAGGCATAAAATTGTGAAGTTTGTGAACACTTTTTGCTTGTTCTGTGCTATCATATAGAACGTACCCCCAATACATTATATAGTTTTTGCTACATCCCATAAAAACGAAATACCTTCTCCTTAAAAACGGCCGGTTCGAAACCGGCCGTTTTTTTACCTTACTTTAAGAACAATTGCAGTACCTTTTCAAAAAGTATTTTCTTCGAGGCCGGTATTTACTAGTATAACCCGTTTTAAATACCTTTCTGTTTCGGCAAGGATACTTTTCCGAGAGTGCAGAGGGAAAAGCGGAGGCGTAGTGGGGCTACGTTGAGCATTTTCCCTCTGTGCTATCGGGAAAGCAGACTGGCGAAACGGAAGGTTATTTAAAACGGGTTATACTAGCTTCGAAAGAACGGGAAACGGGATGTTCAGCTTTGGAACAAGGGGAGGGCCGTAGCGGGAAATGGTTTGCGGATGTTGACTTTGCAGAGATTTAGAAGTCCTTAAATTTCTGAGTTTTTGCGTTGAAACGAAAATTCACACTGTCTGAGCGGAGCGAGTTTGTGAATTTTCGTTTCGTTTTTCGCAAAAATCAGGAATTTTAGGAATTCTTAATCTCGAAACCGGAAACATCCGAAAACCATTTCCCGCTGCGGCCCTCCCCTTGTTTCAAGGCGTACCTTCGGGAACCTCACCCCACCCCGTGAAAAGTAAGTGCGCGATTTTCCCATTTTATCCGTCAATAGAAAAAAACGGTTGAAAAAACGGTATATTTATTATAGAATATAGTAGATTAAGCTTGAGTATGCGAATGCAAGGAGGAATATCACATGATTTCAGCAGGTGATTTTAGAAACGGCATTACTTTGGAGATTGATGGCTCCGTATACCAGATCGTTGAGTTCCAGCACGTAAAGCCAGGCAAAGGCGCTGCCTTTGTCAGAACAAAGATTAAGAATGTCATGACCGGTTCCGTCGTAGAGCGCACTTTCCGTCCGACTGAGAAGTTTCCGGCAGCAAGAATCGACCGTGTGGACATGCAGTATCTGTATGCAGACGGCGATCTGTTCAATTTTATGAATATGGATAACTATGAGCAGGTAGCGCTGGCTCAGGATGTGATCGGAGATGCACTGAAGTTTGTGAAGGAGAATGAGAGTGTGAAGGTCTGCTCTTACAACGGTAAGGTATTCTCCGTAGAGCCGCCGCTGTTCGTGGAGTTGGAGATTACCAATACCGAACCGGGCTTTAAGGGAGATACCGCACAGGGAGCAACCAAGCCGGCTACTGTGGAGACCGGAGCCACTGTATACGTGCCGCTGTTTGTAGATAACGGGGACAAGATTAAGATTGATACCCGTACCGGTGAGTATCTGTCCAGAGCATAATGAACGAATGTAAAAGCCAGACCCTGGAGTGTCTGGTTTTTCTTTTCACAGGGAGAGAGTATTATGAGAGACATTGAGCAGATTCGCAAGGATATTGAAATTTGTGATGAGGAGCTGGCAAAGCTTCTGACCCGCAGGATGGATTGCATTGAGGAAATCATCTCCTATAAAAAAGCGCATGGGATGTCGATTCTGCAGCCGGAGCAGGAGACCCGTCAGAGGAAGATGCTAGAGAGAATCCTGGGGGAAAGTCCCTATGAAGATGAGTTTTCAGAGGTTTTTGGATGTATTCTTAATATGAGCAAAAAGGTACAGGCCAAGAAGCTGTTTACCCGCAATATTGCCCTGATCGGTTTCATGGGAGCAGGAAAGAGTACCGTATCCCATTGCCTGAAGGATATGCTGGCTCTGGAAGAGGTGGAGACCGATGCCATGATCGTGGAGGCAGAGAAGATGGCGATTACTGATATTTTTGCCAAATATGGAGAGCCGTATTTCCGCAATTGCGAGAGCAATGCGATCATCGAGCTGCAGAACCGCAGACGGGTAATTATTTCCTGCGGAGGCGGTGCCGTGATGCGGGACGAGAATGTGGAAAATCTGAAGAAGAGCAGCCGCATCGTGCTTTTGACGGCCACGCCTGAGACTACGCTTGAGCGGGTGAAGGATTCGGATGAGCGCCCGATATTAAACGGACATATGAATGTAGAATATATCGCAGAGCTAATGGAAAAACGACGGGAGAAATATGAGGCAGCGGCAGACATCGTGATTGCCACGGACAAAAAAACAGTGATTGAGATCTGTGAGGAGCTGATTCAGAAGCTGAACCAGATGGAGTAGAACGCAATTTTCAAACACGCAGTAGCGAACTCACAAGGTCTGGAAAACGCGGGTAACAGTTCAAGAGTTATCCGAGCTGTTACAAACGCGTAAATAAAAGGAGAAAGCAACGTGAAGAAAATTCTTGATTTGATTTCGTCCCGGATGGAGGAAGCTTTTCTGGCGTGCGGCTATGAAGCCCGCTATGCCAGGGTAGTGCTTTCAAACCGTCCGGATTTGTGTGAATACCAGTGCAACGGAGCGATGGCAGCGGCCAAAGCTTATAAGAAGAAGCCCATAGATATTGCCGGTGAGGTGGTGGAATATCTTACCGGGGGAAGGGATGCCGGTGCCGGCGGGGACGGAAAGAGTACGGTGATGTTTTCGCAGACAGATGCCGTGATGCCGGGATTCATCAACCTGCGGCTTAACGGCAGCTTTCTGGCGGATTACCTGAACGGAATGCAGAAGGAGCAGAAGCTGGGACTGGAGGAGCCGGGATGCGGGGAGACCGTAATTGTGGATTACGGCGGCGCCAATGTGGCAAAACCGCTGCATGTGGGGCATCTGCGTTCTGCTGTCATCGGGGAAAGCATCCGGCGGATGGGCGCTTACCTGGGATATCATATGATAGGGGATGTACATCTGGGAGACTGGGGTCTGCAGATGGGGCTGATCATTGAAGAACTGCGGGAGAGAAAGCCGGATCTTGTGTATTTTAAGGAGCATTATGAAGGGGAATATCCGGCAAAGGCTCCGTTTACGATCGGGGAGTTGGAGGATATCTATCCCTGCGCGAGCGCAAAATCCAAGAAGGATGAGAGCTTTAAGGAGCGGGCGCAGCGGGCAACCCTGCGGCTGCAGGGAGGATATGCGCCGTATGTGGCGGTCTGGAAGCATATTATGGCAGTATCCCTGGCGGATCTGAAGAAGAATTATGGCAATTTGGACGTGCACTTTGACCTCTGGAAGGGGGAGAGTGACGCAGGACCATATATCCCGTGGCTGCTTTCGGATCTTCAGGAGAAGGGGCTGGCGCGGGAAAGCGAGGGAGCTCTGGTAGTGGATATAGCCGAGGAAAGCGATCCCAAGGAACTGCCCCCCTGCATTGTCCAGAAGTCGGACGGGGCTGCATTGTATGCGACTACAGATCTGGGGACCATGCTGGAGCGTGAGAAGCTGTATCAGCCTAAGCGCTATATCTATATTGCCGATAAGCGGCAGGAGCTTCACTATACCCAGATCTTCCGGGTGGCAAAAAAGGCTGGCTATGTTCCGAAAGAGACCCGGATGGATTATATCGGCTTTGGGACAATGAACGGAAAGGACGGCAAACCCTTTAAGACGCGGGACGGTGGTGTCATGCGGCTGGAGCAGCTGATTGCAGATATTGAGGAAGCGGTCTATGCAAGAATTCAGGAGAACCGCGGCGTTCTTGAGGAGGGACCGGAAGCAGAGGGATCCGGAACCGGGATGGAGATGACAGAGGAGGAGGCCAGAAAGACGGCAAAGCGGATCGGACTGGCAGCGCTTAAGTACGGAGACCTTTCGAACCAGGCCGCCAAGGATTATGTATTTGACCTGGATCGCTTTACCTCCTTTACGGGAAATACCGGCCCTTATATCCTTTATACGGTGGTAAGGATTCAGTCCATTCTGAGAAATTATCAGGAGTCCGGCGGCAATGCCGGGGATGCCGGGATCCTGCCGGCAGAGGGATCCGCGGAGCGGGAGCTGATGCTGGAACTGACCCGCTATAATGAAGTGATGGAGACGGCATTTGCAGAGCTGGCGCCGCATAAGATCTGCCAGTATGTTTATGAGCTGGCGAATGCCTTTAGCGGCTTCTATCGGGATAACAAGATCCTGGCACAGGAGGATGCGGCGCGTCAGAAGGGATGGATCCGCCTGATTACCCTGGTCAGGGATGTGCTGACGGCAGGGATTGGGGTGCTGGGGTTTGAAGCTCCGGAACGGATGTAGACAGTCAGCGGGCAGACGGGAGAGTTTGTGAGAAAAATTTCGTGAGAGAAATTTTGTGGCAGGAGAAGGGAGAACGTGGGGGAATATCCGCAGATTTTGAGAAAGGAGCGTTTGTATGGCATTGTACGATTACAGTGGAGCGCTGAGACAGGGGCGGCGGCGCTATCAGGAGGCAGTGGCCAAGGGGCAATATCCGTATCTGCCGGTATTGGATGACATTCTGGCGAATACGGATATTGTATCTGAGGTGAATCTGGGAGTGATTGATATTCCCCTGGAGAGGGTAGTCGGTACGAAGACGCAGGGAAGGACACAGGCCTTTGCCAGCAATTTTATGCCTCTTTTGGGGGAACGGTCAGAGTTTGGCGCCAAATGGGGCTATTTGTATGATCATCAGATTGAAGAGGGAATCCACGACCCGATTTTTGCTTATGAGTTTATGAACCGTTTTTATGTGCAGGAAGGCAATAAGCGGGTCAGTGTACTCAAATACCTGCATGCTTACAGTATTACCGCGTCCGTGATTCGTCTGATTCCGCGGCGCAATGACAACCTGGACATCAGGCTGTACTATGAATTCCTGGACTTTTATCAGGTTTCCTTTAATTGCGATGTGTGGTTCAGCAGAGAGGGCGGCTACAAGCGGCTGCTGGAGGCCATGGGGAAGGGTTCGGAGGAAGTTTGGACAGAGGATGAGCAACAGTATTTTAAGGCTACCTATGACCGGTTTTCCAAGGTATTTACCAATGTCCGTACCGACGAGCTGGAGCTGACAGCATCGGATGCTTTCCTCAAATATGTGGAATTCTTCGGCTATGAGGTGGCAAAGGAGCGGACGGCAGACCAGATGAAAAAGGATCTGACGCGAATCTGGGATGAGCTGCTTTTAACCTCGCGCGGCAGTGAGATTGCCCTGGTGGAAAAACCGGAGGTAAAGAAGGAAGGCGCCTCTCCGAAGCTTTTAAACTGGCTGATTCCGGGAACCGCGATTGAACCGGAATTGCTGAAGCCGGCATTTATCTATTTGAAAGGGAAGGAGAGCTCCAGCTGGGTCTATGCCCATGAGCTGGGAAGAATGGATCTGGAACAGCGGTTCGGTGGCCGGATGCAGACCAGAAGCTATGAAAACGTGGGAACGGAGGAGGAGCTTTTAAAAACTATTGACGAGGCGGTAGAAGAGGGCTGCAATGTAATCTTCACTGTGGCGCCGCAGATGGCTGCAGGCAGTGTCAAGGCAGCAATCAAATATCCTAAGCTGCGGATTTTTAACTGCTCGGTGAATATGTCCTATTCCTCCATCCGTACCTATTATGCCAGGATGTATGAGCCGAAGTTTTTGATGGGGGCATTGGCAGCAGCAATGAGCGAGCAGGAGAAGCTGGGATATCTCGCGGATTATCCGATTTACGGCATGGTATCGAATATCAATGCCTTTGCTATGGGAGCAAGGATGATCAATCCCCGGGCGAAGATTTATCTGAAATGGACCGGACTGAGAGAGCATCACTGCAGGAAGGAACTGGAACAGGAGGGAATCACACATATCTCCGGTGAGGATCTGATCACACCCAATAAGGCATCACGGGAATTCGGACTGTACTGCAAGACTCCGGACGGGATTGTTGAGAACCTGGCCACTTCTCTGGTGAACTGGGGACGTTTTTACGAGCAGATTGTCAATCAGATCTGCCGCGGAGACCAGGAGGATAAAAGTCTGAAAGGAAAGAAGGCAATCAATTACTGGTGGGGAATGTCAGCGGATGTGATTGACGTGATCTGTTCGAAGAATCTGCCCTCCAGCACCCAGCGCCTGATTGATTTCCTCAGATGGTCCATTCGCTGCGGCTCCTTCCATCCCTTTGACGGGAAGATCTATGCCCAGAAGGGACAGATCATTGGCGGAGAAGGACGCGGACTGACTCCGGAAGAGATTATCCGGATGGGATGGTTATGTGACAATGTGATTGGCCAGATTCCGGCAATCGAGCTGTTCAAGCCGGAGGCACAGGCAATGATCCGTTCGAATGGCGTCAAGGCAGAGGAGACGGGTACGGAGGAGAAAAAAAATGAAAATTCTGGTGCTGGCAGACTGTGAATCCAAGTCATTATATGAATATTTTAAGCCGGAGAAGATTGAAGGGGTGGAGTTGATTCTGGCCTGCGGGGATCTGAAACAGAATTACCTGGATTTCTTTGCCAGCATAAGCAGCGCGCCGGTTCTGTTTGTGATGGGAAACCATGATAAGGCCTGCCGCAAGGATGATTATCATGGGTGTATCTGCATTGAAGATGACATCTTTGTCTATCGGGGGATACGGATTCTTGGGCTGGGAGGCTCCATGCGCTATCTTCCGCAGGTAGAGAATCAGTACACAGAGCACGAGATGCGCCGGCGGATCCGCCGGCTGTGGTGGAAGCTGAAAAAGAACCGGGGGTTCGATATTTTAGTTTCCCATGCACCGGCGGCCGGGATCAATGATCTGGAGGATCTGCCGCATCGGGGATTTTCCTGTTTTTGCGATCTGATTGCCCGCTATCAGCCAAAGCTGTTTGTCCATGGGCATGTCCATGCCAATTACGGGACGGGCTTCAAGCGGGTCGATCAGATGGGGAAAACCATGGTGGTTAATGCTTATGATTATTATATTATTGAATTTCCGGAGGAACAGATTTTGAAGTGAACAGGAAAACAAGATCAGATAATGGGAAAATGGCCGGCAGCCAATTGGCATGGCGGTCTCTAAGGGGTGGTTCATGAAAGAAAAAAAAGTAACGATCCGTGAAGTGGCGGCAATGGCCGGAGTGTCCATCAGTTCCGTATCGCGATATCTGGCAGATCCGAAAAGCATTCAGCCGCTGGCTGCCTATAACATCAAAAATGCGATCCGCGAGCTGAAGTATGAACCCAACAGCTTTGCCCAGAATCTGAAGCGGGGCAAATCCAACATCATCGGCCTGGTGGTGCCGCACATGGAGTTCTTTTTCGGGCGGGTATGCAGCGGGGTCAGCGACTATTTTTTTGAACGGAAATATGTGACCTTTATCTGTCAGAGTGATAATGACGGAGAGAAAGAGAAATTCTATATTCAGGAGCTGCTCAATAAAAAAGCGGCAGGAATTATCCTGGCGCCCAGCGGCCAGAATACCATGTATCTGCAGAGCGTTGCCCGGGACTATAAAAATATGGTGATGATTGACCGTCTGGAGGAGGTGGGCTGTGACATTGTACTGGAGAATCACCGGGAGAATGCCTATCAGTTGCTTTCCTGGCTTTTGAAGAATAAACCCTGCAGCCAGATTCTGATGCTGTTCGGATGGATCGACAGCTTTAATACCAGGATGTGTCAGGAGGGCTCGGCACAGGCTTTTAAGGAGGCAGGAAAGCCGGAAGAGCAGATATGCAGGGTGTTTACAGCCCGGAAGATTGATACAGTAGCGGATGCCTTAAAGCAGTTTTCATTGCGAATCCGAGAGGGAGAGCGGCCGGCAATCGTGGCATTTGGATCTGATATCATGGAATATGTGGTGATGGTGATCCATCAACAGCTTCCGGACTGGATCGACAAGGTGGATGTGGCAGGCTTTGCAGTGGCAGGAACCGCCGATAAGCTTGGCATCCGAGGTTCTCTGGTGATCAAGAATCCGGAGGCGGTAGGAATCACAGCAGCAGAGCTTCTGCATCGAAAGCTGCAGGAAGAAGGAAAGGAGAGCGAACCAAAGATTTACGATATTAAGGTCTCTTATCAGTTTTGAGTGAGCTTTGGAATCCGCAGAAGGAGGGAAAGAATCCATTCCCTCTTATATTTTCTGAAAATTTGAAAACGATATCAGTAAAAAAGCAATGGGAAGTTTGAGAAATTGACAAATAAACATCAAAAATATGAAGAAAAATAGAGATAACTCACAATAAACTATTGACAATTGGATAAATAATTGCTATTATGACCATAGAAATAAAATGATTATACTGAAAACATTTTCAGAACTGGAGGGTTCCTATGAAAAGAAAAATGTTAGCTTTGGCAATGGCTGGATGGATGGTATTTTCCCTGACTGCATGTGGAAATGGGCAGACGGCTCCGGCGACAACAGCGGCGCCAGGTGAGACAGCAACAGAAAAGGCGGCGGACAACAAGGATACGGGAGAGCAGGAGACACAAACCGGGGAGAAGGAGGAGTCGGATACGAAGGAGGCCGCATCAGGTGCTGTTTCCGCAGATTCTTTTGCACCGGCCAAGGATTTTAATATCCGGGTTCCCTTTGCAGCGGGAGGATCCGCAGATACGATTGCCCGGATCATCGGCCAGGGACTGCAGAAGACCTATGGCAAGTCAGCAGTGATCAACAACCTGACGGGAGCCAACGGGGCGATTGCCGCTACGGACTTAAATGGGGCAAAGGCAGATGCCACGGAACTCATGGTAGGCGGGATTGCGATGTTTACACTGGCGCCGCTGTTTAACAAGGATTTGAATCTTTCCATGGACGATTATCAGTTTGTGTGTAGCCTGGTATCCGAAGATCAGATGCTGTTTGTGGCCCCAGGCAACAGCGGGATTGAGGACTGGGCCGGACTTGAGGAATATGCAAAGAATAACCGGGTCATTTACGGTGCCAATGCACCGGGAGGGGCGACTCACATGCTTCAGACCATGCTGTTTGGCGAGGCCGGGATCGAAGCAGAGGCAGTGACCTCGGACGGATCCGCCAAAGATCTGCTGGCTGTGGCCGGCGGTAATGTGGTATGCGCAGCGGCTACCTCTTCTCTTGGTGCGCAGTATGTGGAGGAGGGAACGCTGGTTCCGATTCTGGTTTTCTCGGAGGAGCCCTATACCGGGTACGAGGGGATCGAGGTTCCGACAGCAAAGTCTCTGGGGTATGATGTAGTGTTTAAGACCTGTAACTTTCTGATGACACAAAAGGACACCAGCCCGGAGAATGTGGCAGCGATATACCAGGCGATTCTGGATTACAGCGAGACGGACGAATTCAGGGAACTGGCAGCGAACGCCAGTTATATACCGGATCTGTCGGACGGCGAGACTGTGGAAAAGACCATCCGCGATGCGGAAGCCATGTGCCAGGAGGCATATGATACCTATTATGTAAAGTGACGGAGCTGTTTGAAAGGCGGGTTTTAGAGGAGCTGCCGGAAGCCTGAGAGGGGAGCCTGAAAGGAGGAGCTCGGCGTGAAAATGAAATATCGATCGAATCTGGTTTCAGGAATTGTAAGCCTGATTCTGGGAATTGTCTGTATCCTTGTCATTCCCTGCCAGATTGGGGAGGATTACTCGGTAACCTATGGAATTACCTCAAAGACAGTGCCTTATGCAGTGGCAGTGCTCTGGATTGTCTGCGGTCTGGTTCTGATGTTCCAAAGTCTGATCATGAAAAAGGAAGAGGTTAAGGTCCTGGATGTGAGGAAGGAAGTCAAGGCCGCAGGCTATATGGCAGTACTGCTGGCATATGCTATTCTGTTTCGGAAAAGCTTTCTGCTTTCCACTGCTTTTCTGGGAGTGGTTACCCTGGCATTTACCGGAACAAAGAGAAAGAGCTTCTATGCGATTGTATTGGTAATTGTTGCTGTTTTGTATGTACTGTTTGCCAAGGTGCTGCATGTGCAGATGCCGTGAGTTGGCCGGTAAAGGCAATTGTTCGGTTTTGTCCGGACGAGAATGGGAAAGGAGTCTATCATGGGACAGGTTATTGCTGCTGCACTGGCCAACCTATTTACAGTGCAAAATCTGATTTTTACGAATATCGGAATTTTCATCGGGATTATATTCGGGGCGATTCCGGGCATGAACGGGAATCTGGCAATTACAGTACTTCTGCCTTTTACTTTCCAGATGGATACGGTTCCGGCTCTGCTGATGCTGACTGCCATTTTCTTTGGATCGAATTTCGGTGGATCCATCAGTGCGATCCTGATTAACACGCCGGGGACTAACGCGGCGGCAGCAACCCTGATTGACGGTTATCCCATGTGCAAGAAGGGGCAGCCACAACGGGCTCTGGATATGGCTCTGGTGGCGTCTGCAACCGGTGGACTGATCAGTGCGTTCTGCCTGTTGTTTTTTGCACCTCAGATCAGCAAGATAGCGATCACTTTTGGCTCACCGGAATATTTTGCTCTGGCGATTTTTGGGCTGTCGGTCATTGCATCGGTCAGCGGGAAGAGCCTGGTGAAGGGGCTGATCAGCGGAGGACTGGGAATTCTGCTGGCTACGGCAGGGATTGATTCGGTGAGCGGTCTGACCCGTTTTACCTTTGGCAATCTGCGCCTTTACAATGGGATCAAAATGCTGGCGGTATTGCTGGGAGTGTATGCGATTGCACAGATGATCGGGCGATTGAATAGGACAGAGGAGGTAGTGGTCTCAGAGCTGAAGGAGATCGACAAGGAGGATCACATTACCATAAAGGATGTGAAAAAGACCATGCCGACTATGCTGAAATCTTCTTTTATCGGTGCTTTCATTGGTGCGATTCCGGGAACGGGCGGAGCGATTGCCTCCTTTTTGGCTTACAACGAGGCCAAACGATGCGCAAAGCCCGGTGAGGAGTTCGGCAAGGGAGAGATAAAAGGCGTGGCGGCTCCGGAGTCTGCCAATAACGGCGCGACAGCCGCGACCCTGATCCCGCTTCTGACTCTGGGGATCCCGGGAGATGTGGTGGCAGCGACGCTTCTGGGTGCGTTTACAATGCATGGACTGGTAGTGGGGCCAAAGCTGTTTTCCTCATCAGGACCGGTAGTGTATGCGGTGCTGATTGGCTGTGTAATTTCTCAGCTTTTGATGTTCTTCCAGGGAAAGTATCTGCTGAAGGTGTTTGTCAGAATCACACATATTCCGCAGGATCTTCTGACAGCAATTCTGGTGGTGGTGTGCTGTGCAGGAGCATTTGCAATCGGAAGTTCGGAGATGGACGTGTATGTGATGCTGTTTTTCGGAGGGGTAGCTTATCTGATGCAGAAGGTAGACTTTCCGCCGGTTCCGATTGTTCTGGGGATGGTGCTCGGGCCGACCGCAGAGGCCAATTTGCGGAATTCTCTGGTGATGTCCGGCGGCTCCTGGAGCATCTTTGTAAGGAGACCGGTCTGCCTTGCCTTTATTATTCTGACCTTTGTGCTGATCGTTCTTCTCAAGAAGGGGGATACAAAGCAGCGGAAGGCTACCGACCGGTTTATGAAGGAGGAAGAATAGGAAAGCAAGTACAAACAGAATTTGTTTGTGCTTTGGAAAGGAACGATAAAATATGAAAAAGTTGTGGACTGATTTACACAGCAATATTCATCATAATCAGATGGGAGATCTGGACCAATGGGTAGAGCATGCGCGGAAAATGTTGGATTTCTGGCCTGTTGCCTACTATCCTTACCAGATGGTAAAGTCAGAGACCGGCGCCGGACTTGAGGATTTGTGTCCTGTGACAGAGATGGAAAGGGACTGGGAGCTCGTCCGTGAAAAGACAGAAAAGGTCAACCGGGAGGGATATCCCATGTTTATGGGGTATGAATGGCAGGGCTGCGGATATGATGGGGATCATAATGTGTTCTTTTTGGATAATACACAGAAGATGGAACACCCTATGCGCTATGAGGAGCTTAAGGCAGTCTATGAGGGAGTGGAAGCGATTGCGATTCCGCATCATGTGGCCTATCAGCCGAACAGCAGGGGGAAAAACTGGGAGACGCATGATGAGGAGTTCTCTCCCTTTGCGGAAATCTATTCCAGCCATGGATGCAGCGAAAACGATACCGGGCCGATGGATATGGAGCGCCATCTCCACATGGGGCCGAGGACTGGTGAGACCTGCTATGAGCGGGGGCTGGAGAGGGGATATCATGTGGGATGCATGGCCTCCGGGGATAATCACAGCGTTCCGGCAGTCTATGACCATGGGAGCATGTGCGTATTGGCAGAGGATAATACCAAGAAAGCGATCTGGGAAGCGATGAGAAACCGGCGGGTGTACGGGGTCAGCAGAAGCCGGATGGAGATTGACTTTACCGTGGACGGGCATCCCATGGGGGCGGTGGTGCCGGCAGGGGAACATACGCTCCGGTTTGCTATAAAAGCAGCGGATGCCATTGACCGGGTGGAGATTTTGAAGGACAATATTCTGGATGAAATGGTGGTGCATGCCGGGACCTGGGAGCATACCGGATCCGGAGAGAGTGAGAATATCCGGGTGAAATTTGCTGTTGAATTCGGGTGGGGACCGAATCCCCGGTTTTATCAGAATCTGCTGGTAAAGGAGTGGGAGGGATCTCTGACAATACCGGGAAGGCTGGTTTCGATCGAAAAGGCCTGGAACAATTTCGGACAGAAGCTTTATGAGGTGACAGAACATGGCTGTCGTTTTCATATGACAACCTACATGTCCACAACGACCGGACATTGGATGGGACCGAGTACTGTGGTGAAGGAAGGCTTCGTCTTTGAGGTGGAAGGAAGACGGGAGGACACGATCTGTCTGAAGGTGGATAACTATGAGTATTGCTTTGCGATTGCGCAGTTGATGGAAACCTCCCGGATTCTTCCGCAATACAAGGAGAGCGTGGAGCTTGCCCGAAGAGTCTATGGCAATGTGGAGCATTACCGGGATGATTTTTACTGGCATAATGCTTACAAGACGAGGCTTCGCCAGGCGGTACCGGAAAAGGCCTACCGGATGGAGTATGAAAAGAGGATCACGATGGAGCCAGGGAGCCAGTATCGTCTGCGGGTGTGGCTGAGGAACGGTGATACGGCCTGGGTATCCCCGGTTTTTGCAAAGAGGTAGGAGAAGGCAGATGAATGTACTTTACCTGAATACTCATGATATCGGCCGTTATCTGCAGACCTATGGATATCCGGTGGATACGCCGAATCTGCTTCAGCTGTCAAGGGAGGGAATGGCTTTTTCCCGGATGTACTGTGCCAGCCCGACCTGTTCTCCGAGCCGGGGCGCGTTGCTGACGGGACAATATCCGCACAGCAATGGTTTGATCGGCTTGTCCCACAGGGGATTCCGTATGGACAAAAGGCATCATCTCGCCCGTTTTTTGAGGGACAATGGCTACGAGACGGTGCTTTCCGGGGTGCAGCATGAAGAAAAGCTTCACGAAGAAACAGGGATCGGTTATGAGCGTTGTCTGAACCCGCCGGAATATTATCGCAGGGATATGGAGCAGTGTGACCTTTACACCTGGCAGGATGAGCTGGCAGCGGCAAATGCTGTCTGGTATTTAAAGGAACGCAAAGCAGAAGAACGTCCTTTTTTCCTGACAGCAGGCTTTGGATGCACGCACCGGGAATATCCGCGGGTTCCTGCAGATTATGAGACGGATTATGTGCAAGTCCCTATGTCCCTTCCGGATCTTCCCGAAATCAGAAAGGATATGGCAGGGATGAAAATCGCAGTAAAAACCGTGGATCGCCTTTGCGGAGATATCCTTCAGGCTTTAAGGGAATGCGGAGAATATGAGAATACGGTGATTCTGTTCACAACAGATCACGGCCTTCCTTTTCCGGGGATGAAGTGTCATCTCTATGATGAAGGCATGGGGGTCTCTTTTGTGATGCGCTATCCGGGAATGCCCCAGACCCACAAAGTCAGTAAAGCGCTTCTCTCCCAAACGGATGTGTTTCCCACCTTGTGTGAAATTCTGGGACTGGAAAAGCCGGAATGGCTTGAGGGACATTCCTTCCTTCCCATATTGCGGGGGGAGGCACAAAAGATCCGGACAGAGGTGTTCGGGGAGATCAATTATCATGTGGCTTATGAGCCGGCGAGATGCGTGCGAACCTGCCGCTATAAGTATATCGCCCGCTGGGATAACGGATATGAATATGCTCCTCCGGTCGATACGGATGACAGTCTGTCCAAGGAGGTGCTCCGCGAGTTCGGATATTTTCAAAGGAAACGTCAGAGCGAAGAGCTGTATGATCTGATGCTGGATCCGCAGGAGAGAGAGAATCTGGCAGGAGAGGATACATATGCTTCCGTGCTGGCAGACATGAGAGAAAGACTGAAGTCCTGGCAGATGAAAAGCGGGGATCCGCTGCTTGCCAGAGGACGCATGGAGCTGCCGGAAGGCGCGATTTGTGCGACAGCGGATTCCTACAGCACCAAAAGCCAGGTACTGCTGCCAGAGTGTGAGAAATATGTGGCGGCATTGAGGGGGCTTTTGCAGAACCCGATCGGATGATAAAAAGGGAAATACCGGCGTCATGGAAGATCCTGGCGCCGGTATTCTTTGCTTTTTACAGGAAAATTCATACGACAAAAGCCGTGACGTCAGACACACTCCAGCATATTCTTCTGGGCGGTTGCCAGCATCAGCTTGATTCGGTTCAGCTGATTGACTTCACTGGCTCCCGGATCATAGTCTACGGCGATAATATTGGCTCCCGGATGCCTGCGGCGAAGCTCCTTGATGACTCCCTTTCCGACGATATGATTGGGCAGGCAGCCAAAGGGCTGAGTACAGACAATATTCTTCACATCGCTGTGAATCAGTTCCAGCATTTCACCAGTCAAGAACCATCCTTCGCCGGTCTGATTGCCCAGAGACACAAAATCCTGAGCCATGGCGGCCAGCTCCCGTATCCGTGACGGCGGGGTAAAATGGACGCTCTTTTCCAGCTCCCGCCGGGCAACCTTTCGCAGATATTCCAAAAGAGAGATTCCTAAGTTGCACAGCCAGGCCGTGGACTGCTTACCGCCCAGATGCTCTGCCTTAAAATTGCTGTTGTAGAAGCAGTAGAGCAGAAAGTCCATCAGATCCGGCATGACGGCCTCTGCTCCTTCGGACTCCAAAAGCTCCACAATATGATTGTTGGCGAGAGGAGAAAACTTTACCAGAATTTCTCCCACGATGCCGACCCGGGGCTTTTCTATGTTCAGCCGTGGCAGAGCGTCAAAATCATGGATGATTCCACGGATATTCCGGCCGAAATTCATCATATTGGCAGCCCGGGTGGACAGACTGCGGATACAACGGGCCTTCCATTTCTCGTGAAGTGCGTTGGCGGCCCCGGCCTCCTGTTCATAGGGACGGGTGGCATAAAGGACCCGCATGAATACGTCGCCGTATACAATGGCCTGCATGGCCTTGGTGACAAGCGCCGGGGTAAAGGTGAAGCCGGGATTGGTCTCCATGCCGTTGGCATTGACAGATACGACCGGAACATGGTTTATGCCGGCCTTTTCCAGGGCGCGGCGGATAAAGCCGATATAGTTGGACGCCCGGCAGCCGCCGCCGGTCTGGGTCATGAGCACAGCCGTGCGGCTTAAATCATATTTGCCGGAGAGCAGCGCCTCCATCACCTGCCCGATCACGATCAGGGAGGGGTAGCAGGCGTCATTATTGACATACTGCAGCCCTACGTCAATGGCAGAGCGGGTGTCATTTTTCAGGACCTCCATCTGATAGCCGAAAGCCCTCATGGCAGGTTCTAAAAGGTCAAAATGGATGGGCGACATCTGGGGACACAGCAGGGTATAATCCTTTTTCATCTCTCTGGTGAAAAGAACCCGGTTGTAGGAGCTGGATACCACATGACGTTCATAGTGCTTCTGACGGCGTACCCGAAGGGCAGCGATCAGGGAACGGATACGAATGCGGGCCGCGCCCAGGTTGTTCACCTCGTCAATCTTCAATACGGTGTAAATCTTGTCGGAACTGGTCAGGATCTCCTGAACCTGATCCGTGGTTACGGCGTCTAAACCGCAGCCAAAGGAATTGAGCTGGATCAGGTCTAAAAAATCGTTCTGCTTGACAACGGTTGCCGCCCGATACAGACGGGAATGGTACATCCACTGATCCGTGACCACCAGAGGTCTCTCGGCGTCTGCCAGATGGGAGACGGAGTCCTCAGTCAGAACAGCCAGCCCGTAGGAGGTGATCAGCTCGGGAATTCCGTGGTGGATCTCCGGATCCACATGGTAGGGGCGTCCGGCCAGCACAATGCCGTTCCGATTGTGTTTCTTCAGCCAGTCGATGGTCTCCTCTCCCTTTTTTTCCATGTCCCGGCGGGATTTGAGAAGCTCCTCCCAGCCGGCGTGAGCTGCCTTTTGAATCTCCACAGAGGAAATTGCATATTCCTTTCCGATTTCCACAATCAGCTGCCGGGTCAGAATCTCTTCACTTGTGAAAGCCAGGAAGGGATTCAGGAAATGAATGTGAAACTCAGCCAGCTCTTCTACGTTGTTCTTGATGTTTTCCGCATAAGAGGTGACCATGGGGCAGTTAAAATGGTTGCCGGCCTTCGGGGTCTCATTCCGTTCGTAGGGAATGCAGGGATAGAAAATCTCCCGGATTCCCTGTTTGATGAGCCAGGAAATGTGGCCGTGTACCAGCTTGGCCGGGTAGCACTCGGACTCGCTGGGAATGGATTCGATCCCCAGCTCATAGATCTTTTTGGTGGACTGGGGGGACAGTATGACACGAAAACCCAGTTCCCGGAAGAATACTGCCCAGAAGGGAAAGTTTTCATACATGTTCAGTACCCGGGGGATTCCGATGGTTCCCCGGGGGGCGAGATCCGGAGTCAGAGGCTCGTAATCAAACATCCGGTGATATTTGTAATCAAACAGATTGGGAACTTCTTTTCGTGATTTCTCCTTTCCCAGCCCCCGCTCGCAGCGATTGCCGCTGACATACTGCCTGCCGCCTTCAAAGCGATTCACGGTCAGCACGCAGTGGTTGGTACAGCCCTTACAGCGGGTCATGGAGGTCTCGTACTGCAAAGAGACGATTTTGTCAAGTGCCATCATGGAGGTCTTTTTGGAGCAGTCGTGCCGCTCTCTGGCAATCAGCGCGGCTCCGAAGGCACCCATGATTCCGGCAATGTCCGGACGGACGGCCTCACAGCCGGAGATCTTTTCAAAACTGCGCAGAACGGCGTCATTGTAAAAGGTGCCGCCCTGGACGACCACATGACTGCCAAGATCCGAGGCATTGGTGATTTTGATGACCTTAAAAAGAGCATTTTTGATGACCGAATAGGCCAGCCCTGCGGAAATATCTGCCACAGAAGCCCCCTCTTTCTGTGCCTGCTTGACATTGGAGTTCATGAATACGGTGCAGCGGGTGCCCAAGTCCGTGGGATTTTCGGCAAAGAGCGCTGCTCTGGCGAAATCCTCCACCTGGTAGTTTAAGGATTTGGCAAAGGTCTCGATAAAGGAGCCGCAGCCGGAGGAGCAGGCTTCATTCAGCTGGACACTGTCCACAGTGCCGTCCTTGATCCGGATGCATTTCATGTCCTGGCCGCCGATATCCAGGATGCAGTCTACTTCCGGATCGAAAAATGCCGCTGCATAGTAGTGGGAGATGGTTTCTACCTCGCCCTCGTCCAGCAGAAAAGCAGATTTTAACAAAGCCTCTCCATAGCCGGTAGAGCAGGACCAGGCTATTCTGGCTTTTGGGGGAAGCAGGGAGCGAATCTCCTTCATGGCGCGGATAGCCGTGGCCAGGGGGCTTCCGTTGTTGTTGGAATAAAAGCGGTAAAGAAGGCTTCCGTCCTTTCCTACCAGAGCTGCCTTGGTGGTGGTGGAGCCGGCGTCAATGCCGAGATAGCAGTCCCCCTCATAAGACGAGAGGTCAGCGGTCTTGACATTGTGGCAGTTATGGCGCTCACAGAACCTGTCATAGTCTTCCCGGGATGAGAACAGAGGCTCCATCCGATTGATCTCTGCGTCCATACGGATACCGGCGCTTAAGCTGTGGATCATGTCGCTTAAAGAAAGAACCTCGCCTTCTGCGTTCATGGCGGCGCCTATGGCCGCAAACAGATGGGAATGCTTTGGTGCGATGGTATGCTCTTTATCCAGATTCAGGGTGCGGGCAAAGGCGCGGCGAAGCTGGGGCAGAAAGTGAAGGGGGCCTCCCAAGAAGGCAACCGTCCCCCGGATGGGCTTGCCGCAGGCCAGGCCACTGATAGTCTGGTTGACCACAGCCTGAAAAATAGAAGCAGCCAGGTCTTCCCTGGTGGCGCCTTCATTGATCAGCGGCTGGATATCTGATTTGGCAAATACGCCGCATCGGGCCGCGATCGGATAGATCATCTGATAATTTTCGGCATACTGATTAAGCCCTGTGGCGTCGGTCTGCAAAAGAGCGGCCATCTGGTCAATGAAGGAGCCGGTGCCGCCGGCGCAGATGCCGTTCATGCGCTGGTCAATGCCGCCGGTAAAGTAGATGATCTTGGCGTCCTCACCGCCCAGTTCAATGGCCACATCCGTCTGGGGCGCCTCGGCCTTTAAGGCAGTGGCGACCGCCACCACCTCCTGGGTGAAAGGGATATGTAAATGTCTGGAAAGTGTCAGTCCGCCGGAGCCGGTGATGCCGGGACGTATCCGGATCTCGCCCAGCTGCTCGCGGGCCCGGGACAGCAAGAGCGCGAGAGTCTCCTGAATGTTGGCGTAGTGCCGTTCATAATCAGAAAAAACGATACGCTCCTTTTGCATGACAGCGATTTTCACTGTGGTGGAGCCGATATCAATACCTAACGTTTCCGTACTGTGTAGATTCATATCTGCGGGAAATTCCCTGCCTCCTTATCTTTCCGTTGCGGTTTTACCGCTGAAATATTTGTATCAATGGAAATAATTTCTCCATGCAGCAAAAAGAATGCAACGATACTTTAACATAAAATCTGAAGGAATACAATTTTATGAGGCGTAAAAAAAAGGTTAAGAAATAATAATCCCCTAATCTGTTTGACAAACCGACCCTCAGAAATTATAATGTGGATGGAGAGAAAATTCAGAAAAAAGGAGGCGACAGGAATGGATGGTGGTTCGGCATACCACATAGACACCGATGATGTACGAAAGCGGAAGCCTGCACTGCCGTTTCCGGGAATCGGGTGTATTTTCTTTCAGAGGGTCTGTTTTGTCTGACGGCAAGGGAACTGTGGGATGAAGAGGACAGTGAGAGAAGGAGGATACCTTTGGTTTTTCGGGCCTTTCCAGGTGCAGTGCGGGTTTTCAATGCCTGAATTTTGAGTGGTGCCGGGAATGGT
Source organism: Lachnospiraceae bacterium (assembly GCA_910575255.1). Lineage (GTDB taxonomy): Bacteria > Bacillota > Clostridia > Lachnospirales > Lachnospiraceae > Brotaphodocola. The sequence continues at coordinate 93,861 of CAJTEM010000010.1, forward strand.
GCCAGGGAAAGGAGAAAAGCCATGATTCGTATTTTTAAGACAGAAGAGGGAACCATCCACCAGAAGGATGAGGCAGAGAGCGGATGCTGGATTGCACTGACAGACCCTACGGCTACGGAGATTCTGGAGATTGCCGAAAAGTATGAGATCGATCCGGATCACTTAAAGGCGCCGCTGGATGAAGAGGAGCGTTCCCGTATTGAGAGTGAAGACCATTACAGTTTGATTCTGGTAGACATTCCTGCCATTGAGGAGAGGAATGAGAAGGACTGGTATGTGACCATCCCCATGGGGATAATCATGACCGAGGATATGATTGTGACGGTATGTCTGGAGGACACGCCGGTGCTGACAGCCTTTATGGACGGGAGGGTGAGAGATTTTCACACCTATATGAAGACCCGGTTCATTCTGCAGATCCTGTATAAGAGCGCGTCTCTGTATCTGCAGTATCTGCGGATCATTGACAAAAAGAGCGAGGTGGTGGAGCGGGAGCTGCATAAGTCCCAGAAGAACCGGGAGCTGATTGAGCTTCTGGAGCTGGAGAAGAGTCTGGTGTATTTTACTACCTCCCTGCGGTCCAATGAGGTGGTTTTTGAGAAGCTTTTAAAGAATGAGAAGATTAAAAAGTATCCGGAGGATACAGAGCTTTTAGAGGATGTTATCATCGAGAATAAGCAGGCCATGGAGATGGCCAATATCTACAGCGGTATTTTAAGCGGCACCATGGATGCCTTTGCTTCCGTGATTTCCAATAATCTGAATATCGTGATGAAATTTCTGGCAACGATTACGATTGTTATGTCGATTCCCACCATGGTGGCGAGCTTTTACGGCATGAATGTGAACCCTGCGGGGATGCCTTATGCCCAGAGCCTGTATGGATTCTGGATTGTGCTGGGGTTTGCGGTGGCGTTATCTCTCTTGGTGGCTCTGATCTTCTCCAAGAAGAATTTGTTCTGAAGAAAGGATTGCAGATGAAGTTTTTTTATGAATTCGAGCGAAGATTTAACCGATACGCGATTCCCAATCTGATGTACTATATCGTGATTCTGTATGCAGTAGGACTGGCAGTCTATGTGGTGAATCCTGTGATGTACTGGAGCATATACGGGAACTACCTGTGCCTCGACGGGAGGGCGCTTCTGCATGGACAGATCTGGCGGCTGGCGACTTTTTTAATCTTTCCGCCGTCTTTTGGCTCGTTCCGGTTTACCAGTGTGTTTTTTGGGATCATCGCTCTGTTTATGTACCACAGCCTGGGTCAGACTCTGGAAAATGTGTGGGGTTCGTTCCGGTTTAACGTATTTTTCTTTATGGGAATGATCGCCCAGGCTCTGGCATGCCTGATCGGTTATGTGGTATTTAAGCAGAACTGGATGCTGACCACGGGATTTTTGAATTCTTCCGTTTTTCTTGCTTTTGCCATGTATTTTCCGGATGTACAGTTTCTTCTGTTTTTTGTATTGCCGGTTAAGGCAAAGTGGCTGGCAGTGGCAGAGTGTGCCGTGTATCTGTACAGCTTTGTGTTCGGGAGTGCGGCGGTTCGCTGCGAGCTGGTGGTTTCCCTGGCCAACATTCTGATTTTCTTTTTGCTGACCAGGAATTTCAAACGCTATGCGCCCAGGGAAGTACGCAGGAAGAACAATTTTAAAAAAGAAGTGAAAATGCATCCGAAGAGAGGAACTACCCGTCATCGCTGCGCAGTCTGTGGGCGCACAGAAGCGGACGGGGCGGATCTGGAGTTCCGCTACTGTTCCAAATGTGAAGGAAGCTATGAATACTGTAAGGAGCATTTATATACCCATAAGCATGTGATCAAAGAGGATGGCGGACAGTCCTGATGCAGACGGGAAACTGCTTTGGATAAAAGGAAGGAAAGAGAAGAACGGCTCAGGGGCCGGAAGATGGAGGAAGCTATGAAAAAAACGAAAATTATCTGTACCATGGGACCCAACAGTGATGACCGGGAGGTTATGAAAGCCCTGGTGCTGGGCGGGATGGATGTCGCCCGTTTCAACTTTTCTCATGGAACTTATGAAGAGCAGAAGGCAAGGCTGGATCTGCTGAAGTCGGTGCGTGAGGAACTGGATATCCCGGTGGCAGCGCTTCTGGATACCAAGGGACCGGAGATCCGTACCGGACTTTTAAAGGATGGGAATAAGGTGACGCTTGTGGAGGGGCAGGAATACATCCTGACCACACGTGACAGGGAGGGCGATGACCGGATCGGTCATATCAACTATGATGGTCTGAATGAGGATGTGGAGCCGGGAAACCGGATCCTGATCGATGACGGTCTGATTGAGCTGCAGGTAGAGCGTGTGGATGGTCCGGATATCATCTGCAAAGTGATCAACGGCGGTGAGCTGGGACAGCGAAAGGGTGTCAATGTACCGAATGTAAAGATAAAACTGCCGGCTCTGACCGATAAGGATAAAGAGGATATCCGGTTTGGAATCGAACAGGGATTTGATTTTATTGCAGCATCCTTTGTACGGACGCCTGAGGCAGTTGAGGAGATCAAGGCCATATTGGCGGAGGCTGGTTCTTCCATGCAGGTGATCTCCAAGATCGAGAACGCCGAAGGACTGGAGAATCTGGATGCGATTATTGCCGTGAGTGACGGGATCATGGTGGCCCGGGGAGATCTGGGGGTAGAGATTCCGGCAGAGCAGGTTCCCCATATCCAGAAGAAGATCATTCAGAAGTGTAATATTGCCTGTAAAACCGTTATCACGGCGACTCAGATGCTGGATTCCATGATCCGTAATCCCCGTCCCACCCGGGCGGAAGTGACGGATGTGGCTAATGCGGTCTACGACGGTACGGATGTGGTGATGTTGTCAGGAGAGACGGCGGCCGGCAGATATCCGGTGGAAGCGCTCAGAATGATGGTGCAGATCTGTGAGGCATCGGAGAAATACCTGGATACGGCCGCTTATCGCCAGAGAAGAGTGTCCATAGAGAATCAGACGAATATTTCCAACGCTGTGTGTTATTCCACGGTATCCACTGCCTATGATCTGAATGCCAAGGTGATTATTGCACCGAGTATAACCGGGTATACGACCCGTCAGCTGTCCAAGTGGAGACCAGGCGCTCAGGTGATCGGACTTTCGCCCAGTGCGTCGGCTGTCCGGCAGATGCAGATTTACTGGGGAGTGAAGCCGTACCAGGCCAGACGGGCAGAGTCTACCGATTTGCTGATCGAATCGTCTCTGGATCTTTTAAAAGAAAAGGGTGTGATCGAGGATGGGGATATTGTGGTAGTTACTGCCGGAGTGGTGGATCGGATCAGCCGTAACCGGCCGGCGACCCATACCAATATTATGCGTGTCATTGAAGTGGATTAAGACCAGAAGGCAATGCTGTACTAGGAAAATTCAGACAAAAGACAATAGAGGAGAATGACCAACGTGGAAAAGAAACCATTTGTGACAAAGGAGCAATTAGAGGAGATTATAAAGCAGCATCCGACCCCGTTTCATCTGTATGATGAGAAGGGGATCCGGGAGAATGCGGCGCGGCTTGCAGAGGCATTTGCCTGGAATAAGGGATATCGGGAGTATTTTGCAGTGAAGGCAACCCCTAATCCGTATCTGTTAAAGATTTTGAAGGAATGCGGGTGCGGTACGGACTGTTCTTCTGCCACGGAGCTGATGCTTTCGGATGCTGTGGGCTTATCGGGGCATGAGATCATGTTCTCCTCCAATGATACGCCGGAGGGAGAGTTCAAGTTGGCAGACGATCTGGGAGGAATCATCAATCTGGATGATATTACTCATATTCCATGGGTAGAGCGGGAGCTGGGAAGGATTCCTGAGACCATCAGCTGCCGATATAATCCAGGCGGTCTTTTTCAGATCAGCAACAGTATTATGGATAATCCCGGGGATGCAAAATACGGTATGACTACAGAGCAGATGTTTGAGGCATTCCGGATCCTCAAGTCAAAAGGAGCCAGAGAATTCGGCATTCACGCATTCCTGGCCAGCAATACGGTGACAAATGAATATTATCCAGTGCTGGCGAAGATTCTTTTTGAGGTGGCTGTGCGGCTTCATGAGGAGACGGGGGTTCATATTGGCTTTATCAATCTGTCCGGAGGAATCGGGGTGCCCTACCGGCCGGATCAGGAGCCGAACGATATCATGGCAATCGGAGAGGGTGTACGAAAGGTATATGAGGAGGTGCTGGTTCCGGCCGGGATGGGAGATGTGGCGATCTATACGGAGCTGGGGCGGTTTATGCTGGCGCCTTACGGATGCCTGGTGTCAAAGGTGATTCATGAGAAGCATACGCATAAGGAGTATATCGGGCTGGATGCCTGTGCAGTGAATCTGATGCGGCCGGCCATGTATGGGGCTTATCATCACATTACGGTGATGGGCAAGGAGGAAAAGCCCTGCGATCATAAGTATGATGTGGTGGGATCCCTTTGTGAGAACAATGATAAGTTTGCCATTGACCGGATGCTGCCGGAGATTGAGATCGGAGATCTTTTGGTGATTCATGACACCGGAGCCCACGGATTTTCCATGGGATATAATTATAATGGAAAGCTGCGTTCGGCAGAGCTTTTGCTGAAGGAGGATCAGACCGTGCAGCAGATCCGCAGGGCAGAGACGCCGCAGGATTATTTTGCCACACTGGACGGATGTGAGATGATGAAAAAGTATCTGTGAGAAAAGCAGGGCAGGAATCAAAAAGAGAACAGACGAAACCAGACAAAGCGGTTTCGGACTGTTCTCTTTTTAAACACACTTGAAACGAAATGACATGAGGATTGCGGGAGCACAAAGTGCGGAGCAATCCGGTATCAGAGGGGTCAAAAGACCTTTTGACCCCAACATCATGACATTGGTTCAGACGTTAAACCGGAACACTATAAACCGAACTTTCATCATGTCTATACAGTTCCGTCCTTTCACATTAAGTTGAATTTCTTCTACTTTACCAGTTCAATATATACCATAAAATCCAGATTGCGTCAAGGGGTTAGGGGTGATGGTAGGGGTTCAAAGCCTGTTTGGGAAACCTTGTTAATTACAGGCGGCGAACCCCTATAATAATTATCTATTCTCTATTAGAGTTAAGCGTACTAAAACAAAAAGGATATAGAAAAAAGGGAACGGAGGGAATGTAAACATGGAAAACATGGAACATACGCCTGTTGTAAAGGAAGTAACACGGCGTCATATGGGAAAAGTACATGGAAACGTAAAACGGAATGACGAAATGGTTATGAACTATCTGAAACTGCTTGCAAACGGCATTGTAAAGAAACGCCTGTCGCCTTATGAAGCCCATATAATAAGGGAACGAAAGAACCGTCTGGAAAATTGTAACCGATTCTGGTCTATGGAAACCTATGAAGCCAGTCATGTAAGAGTATTATTGAGAACCTTTTTATGTAAGGACAAATTTTGCAGTAATTGTAATCAGGTTAAGAAAATGTTACTGCAAAAGCGTTTTTTGCCCTATATGGAACAATATAAGGATTCTCTGTATCATATGGTGCTGACCGTTCCAGACTGTAGCGGTGAAGAACTGAGGGAAACCATACAGCATATGGCTTATTGCTTTAAAACTCTGGTAACATATCTAAACGGCAACAAAAAAGTGAAAGGAATAGACCTTATACAATATGGCTTTCAAGGCTGTATCCGTTCCTTAGAAATCACATACAGAGAAGATGTCTACCACCCTCACTTTCATGTAGCCGCTGTTTTGGGGAACGGCGGCATTGAGGAAAAATATATTGTCAACCAGTTTTCGGGTACTGGAAACCGCCTGTTTTCTGACTTTGAATCCATTATCCAGAGAATATGGTGGCTCTTAGTCAACGGAAAGCGGCTTACCTCTGATAATATCTTAGGTGAAAACAATTCTTCTGGACGATATAGCTGTATCGTGGATAAATTTCAACCAGAGGACTATCAGAAGCTATTCGGATATATGACAAAAATGTACTCCGAGGATAACAGCCTTATGAGGTATGAGAACTTCAAAACTCTATATTATGCCCTCTCCCATATCCGCCAGATACAGGGCTATGGCGTATTCTATAATGTAAAGGAACTAAATACAGAAGCCTATACCGAACAGGAGTACCAGACATTGGAAAGCTACCTTGTCTGTAAGGAAAAGCCTTTCCGCTCCTATGAGCCGTTAAGCCGCCTAACTGGCGATGAAAAGTATATCGTGCTGAAAACAAAGCACCGAAAATAAAATTTATTTTAAACTTGAGGTTTTATTTTAAATGAAGTTTATGGGCGAAAATGGTTTTAAACTTATTTTAAAGTAGACTGGAAACACTGTTTTCGTTCAAACAGATAGATAACGATTGAGTTTAAAATAATTTTACAGACAAGGGGGCTGTGTAATGGAACGATATATTACAGATACGATTTACGCTCACACAGTTACGGAAAAGACGGCAGAAGTTGAGTTAAGGGAAAAACAGCTTTATACAAGGCTCTCTACTCTTATATCTGGCGAGGAATATCTACAGATTGAGGAAGAATTGAACCTTTGCTATAGTGAGCTGGAAAAAGAGTTGTTTTGTAAGGGATTCAGTGAGGGAATACGGTTTATGCTGAAATGCCTGTAACTTTAACAGCAAAGAGATTAAGGCGGTTAGGCGGTTTGTAAGCGGAATACGGAATAAAACGATATATGAACCGTTGTAAGGAATCTGCCTTGTAAGCGATTGGGAAGTGACATTTTTACCGTATGGATTCTCTATCAGCCTTTGCAGGACGGAAATAAGATTTTTACAGGGCTTGTAAGCGGCTAAAGTTGCTTCTTATGGATAGGAAAGCCCTAAAATTGCGTTCTAAGGCTCATTCACCGGCAAATGGAGTTATTCTCAGTCAAGCGGTTAAAATGCGTTAGCGGTGATTTCTGGTCATTTAAAATGGGGAAGAATCTCATCAAGAGGTATCTTCCCCATCACTGTATCATCTAAGATTTTTCGTCCAGATAACCAAACATAAGTTTTACCATATTGATTGCCAGGGCTTTTTGTTCCTCTGTCCTGCCGTCCATCAGTTGGCACCATAGCCGATACTGACCGTCACTGTCTGAAACGATTGAATCAGACAGCAGATAATCTATCGTAACGCCTAAACGGTTGGCAACTGCTGCCAGATTCTCTAATGTTAAGCTGCGTTCCCCACGCTCAATCTGCCCGATATAGGCGGTTGAAAGGTTTACTTCTTCTGCCAGTTGTTCCTGTGTCAGATTCAGCTTTAGCCGTTCCTCACGAATACGCTTGCCCAATGCCTGTTGCTCCATGCGGTTTTCCTCCAATGCAAATAGTATATGTAAATGATACTAACTGCATATTCCGCAGGTAATCCGCACGTTGCGTTATTTATCTATGCTGTCAGTTGCTTTTCGCTATGCTCCATGCTAAAATGGTGCTATACGTTAGGAGGTATGGCGCTATGAAAGTGATTTTGAGCAGAAAAGGCATGGACAGTAAATCGGGAGGTATGGCAAGCCCTATATTGCCAGACGGTACGCTGTTATCGCTCCCGATTCCAGATAGAACGGTAGGAACGGCATATAAGGATTTGTATTACAGAGGACAGAGTTTTGAGGAAGTCATCAATCAACTATGCCCCAAATTTGATTTTGACAAAAACCCGACCTGTCACCTTGACCCCGATATATACAAGGATATAGAAGACAGAACGGCAAACGCCGAATGGAAACCCGCATTTGGGCAACATGGCGTATCTGCCGTACATCTGGATAAATGGGGCGTAGGAGTGGGCGATATATTTTTATTTTACGGAATGTTTCAAAAGACAATGTATCAGCCCGATAAAACGCTGTGTTTTGTCCGTAACGCTCCTATTGTCCACATCATATACGGATATATGAAAGTTGGGGAAGTATTGAGGGAGAAACAGGAAATTGAGCGTTATTCATGGCACCCACACGGTGAAAACTCTGACCGCCCGAACAACCGCCTATATTTGCCCGATACCTACGGCACATTCCAGTATGATGATTCACTGGTGCTTACAAAGAGAGGTCAGGACAATCGGCGGCTATGGGCTTTGCCTGTGTTCTTTGGTGAGGACGGTATTTCCATTTCATGGCAAGGCGATAACCGCCCTATGCTAAAGGACAGATACGCAGAATTAAATTCCGCTTGCAGAGGGCAGGAATTTATTGTAACCGCTTCTACTCCGAAACAGGAACAAAATTTATGTGACTGGGTGGACAGATTGATACAAAATCGGTAAGCATGGACGCTATATTCTGATTTATCCTAAGCGGCATTTATTGACAAAGAAATGAGGGATAACAACATGGAGAGATTCATTGAACAGAAAGAGAATTTTCCCCTCACCCAGAAATCGGTTGAGGAATTAGCCCTTGAAATGAATAAGGCTCTGGAAAATATATCGGAAGTGACAGAGGAAGAATTGATTGAAGATGATGCCGAGGGCGGATATTTTGATGATTTGGAGTATTATGAAGAAGATGATTAAATCGGGGGAGCAGCTATGGAAATAACGATTGAGCAAGTCAAAGAATTTGCGTGGCAGCAGTTGGACGCTATGTGGCATGATAATTCTGGAACGGCTACGGTTAATATGGTGAAGTTTACATATAAAGGTTATTGTGTCGTCAATCCGTGGATGGACGAAAAAACAGAAAAAGCTGTAGACCCTTACCAGTATTATGGGAAACAGCGAACGGAGCAGTTCATCAAAGAAGCTATCAAAACCATTCAGCATAACAGGGAAATTGTAAGAGAACACAGGAGATAAGAGAATGAAACATAGATTTATTGTTGTAGCCTTATTGGTAATAACACTTCTTTCAGGTTGTGGGAATACTCAGGCAACTGATGTAATATCAACTGAGGAAGTGCAAGTAACAGAAACACCTATACCAGAAAACAAAGAGATAACCATACCTGATAACTGGTGGAAAAATAAGCTGTATAGAGAGCAAACAGCGGGAACAGGAATGTACTTTTGGCTAGAGGAAATAGAAAACCGTCTTTTTATGGTGGTAAGCGGCATACCCAACGGTGATTTGTCTATGGAGTTATGTATTGGAATAATACCAAATACGATTGATAATTACACCGCCTATGATGATAACCACGTTCAGTTTCAAGTAGAATCAGATACGAACACAATACTATTATATAACCCAGATGTTGACCAGTGTGTTATTTACACTGATTCTAAATACGGTGGTTCTCCTATCGTTTCGGGAGTGTATGACCAAGTTTTACAGCATGAAACAGAAAAGGAAATAGGGCAGAACACAGAACAATCAGAGGGTACACAGGAAGAACAGCCTGATGACTTCTATACGGACGGTAATTATACCACCTATGGAAGATACCAGTGCTTTGAAACAGACACTTTTGTAAGTGTGGAAACACAGAACGGCTCATTGATATTGTCTTTTGAGCCAGAAGCAGAAACCTTTGTCCTTGACAGAAACGGAGCAGATACAGGTTGGGAGTTTATCAACTGGGAATTTGAGGACAGAGTATACACATCTGCCATTATTCAAGATAATGAACTAATCATCACTTCTACAGAATCTTGGAGATATGACGGCACTTACATTCAACTGCCCGATATAGGTACTGACGGAGAGGGGGAATAAAAATGTCTGTTAATCTGGAAAATGTGAATCATTTTAACTATGCAACAAAAAGCGGAAAAGTTTTCTGTAAACGCCAAAACAGAGTACGGAAAATAGCCCCAGAATATAAGGATTGCGACAAATGCCCTTATTTATTCGGCTCTCTGCAAGGGCAAGGCGTTGAGTGTATGTGGAAGGATATAAAGCCAGATTCCCCATTCGGTCATTATGTCTATGACCCACAGGAGGAATGTTTGAGAGTATCGGAATTGATTGATGAGGGAATTTTGAAAAAGGGTTAAATAACAGCCCCAGAGACTATATAAGTTTCTGGGGCGTATAGCTTTACTTACAGAGTATTTGAAATACAAGAAATATCAAGATTGATAAGAGCATTTGAAATACGAATATACACTTTTCCAGCTTCTTCCATTCTACAGAACGGTTCTTGGGAGTTTTTTTCATAAGGCTTCAATACTCCCAACTGGAATAACTCCGAATAATATGCAAGTTCATTTGGTATGAAGAAAATAAGGTTCATACCAGAGTCTGATTCAATAGGAAGTCCAAAAATCAGTTTGTAAATATATTCACAGTCCAGTAAATAATCCATATCCTCCACGTAACCAATTTTATCGTCATTTCTTCGGATTTCACATGACAACTTTATATTCTGTTCCCTCTGCTCTGGGCTTGGAAACAAATATTGATAAGTGCAATCCTTGAGTATAGACCGAACTTCATCAAGAAATTGTTGCACTTTCTGCCCCTGAATTGTTCGTTCTTTTAAGACATCTGATACACATATAGCTTCCACTAATTCTCTCCCTTCTTCACGAAATCCTTGAAAAACTACCATATTACCTGTGTTCCTATCCATACATGAGCCACCAAACGCAGCCCTAAAACTTTCTTTATAATTCTTTGTTTCAGCCTTTTCTTGATACATAAATAGCCCTCCTTTTGATTTTCCTGTTATCCTGGTTCAACCATTCACAAAATTTGTCCTTTGACACTACCATACGCTTATTCAGATGAATTGTAGGAAAATCTGCGGAGTTCATAAGCTCGTATGTCTTTCCTTTGGAAATCCCCAAAATTGTCTGAACATCTTTCGCTTGCAGTATCAGAGGAAGTGTTTCCCATGAACTATACACATTGATGTCCATAGCTAAATCCTCCTGTTCATTATATTTTTATAGCCGTTTCCTTGTATTTGGAAAATCCAAAGTATTTTATATGGGGTCTGCATTTTAACGCAGGATATTCAATGTAATTGTATTATCTGCTGTTCACCTCCTGCACTAAAATCTGCTCATTGCCTGTTATGTCCATTATATTACACCATTCAGCATTGATTGTCAAGACTTTTTAACTAAAATTTTATATAGCAGTTTTTATAAAAATCTCTTTACTTTTTCTCTGGTTCGGTTTATAATAAGGTTCAAGGAGGTTTTGGCATTATGGAAGAATATAAATTTACAGAATTTGGAAGCCGTCTAAAGGCTCTTAGGGAACAAAACAATATCAAGCAAGGACAATTTGCGGATAAGATAGGAATTGTAAGACAGTCCATGAGCAATTACGAAAGCGGAAAACACTGCCCTGATGTTGAGGTTCTAAAAAGAATGGCTAATTGTCTTGATTGCAGTGTAGATTACTTGTTAGGACTGACAGAACATAGGAATTATGAATCCAATGCAGAATTTGACAAAAGCCTTTCCATATTGACTAAAGCATTGTATCCCATTCCAGAACCAATTAGAAATGTGTGGCTTGATACATTTGTCGGCACAGCCCAATGGTTAGGCAAAGACTTTAACACCAATGCACACCTACATTTTTCTGCGGTTACTTTCTTTAATACCCTTATCGAATTGGCTGGTTATTGCCTTGAAGCACAAGAAAAGCAAACAGAGGGAAACTATTCAGAAGAACTTGCCGCAGAATATAGAAAAAAGCGTTTTTCTATGATGCTCTCTTTGAGAAATGAATTAAACGAATTGGATTTGTCCAGTAATGAAATGATTGAACAATGTAAAGGGGATGAATAATCTATGGCAAAACGAGGACAAAATGAAGGCTCTATCCGCAAGCGGAAAGATGGCACATGGGAAGCCCGTGTAACAATCGGCATATCAGCAGACGGAAAACAACAGCGTAAATCCCTGTACGGAAAGACTCGACAGGAAGTGCATAATAAAATGACCGATTTGCTGAATAATCTGCAAAAAGGCATTATCACCAATCCTACAGAAATGACCCTTGCCGAATGGCTTGACTATTATATGCTTGAATACAAAAAGCGGTATGTAAAGCCTACTACCTATATCAATTATACGGTAAAGGTAAAAAATCACATTAAGCCAGCTATCGGTCACTATAAGTTGAAGGCATTACGACAGGACATCATTCAGAAATTTGTCAACAGCTTATCTGATAAAGGATTAGCACCCTCTACAGTGATAGATGTTTTTAAGCTGTTAAGCAACGCCTTAGAAACGGCGGTAGACGATGGCTTGATTGTCCGAAATGTCGCTAACAGGGTAAAACTCCCAAAGACAACAAAGCCGCAAATCACCGTCTTAACACAGGAACAGCAGAACGCCTTTGTAGAACAGGCGAAAGTGACTTATATGGGAGTTGTCTATATTTTCGACCTCTGCACAGGTATGCGGCTTGGAGAGTTGTTAGGGCTGAAATGGCAGGACATAGACTTTGAGCAGAACCAGTTGCACATTAAAAGAATACTCCGCAAGGTAAAAGACCCAGACAATCCAGAGGAACATTGGCACTTGGAGTTTGGTACACCGAAAACGCCGACCAGTGAGCGGATAATCCCCCTCAACGAAACGGCTATCAAGGTGCTTGCTGACGTCTGGGAGCAACAGGAGAAAAACAAGGAAAAAGCCAGTACCGCCTACGAGGATAACGACCTTGTTTTCTGTACCCAGTTAGGCAGACCGCTTGACCCGACCAATATGCGGCGCACCTGTTATTCTATCTGTGCGAAAATCGGCGTCAGCAACTTCCACCCTCATTGTCTCCGTCATACATTCACTACCAGAGGGGCAGAAAATAACGTAGATGTACGGGTCATGCAGAAATTCTTAGGTCATGCGACCATAAAGGAAACAGCCGACACCTATACGCACGTATTGGACGACTTGAAACAGAATGAAATTTTAAAACTGGATAGCGCAGTAAATTATTGAGTAAAAATATCGGGTAGGGGTAAGGTAGGGGTTAAACGCCAAAAGGAGTTACCGCCCGCAAGCGATAACTCCCATAAATTACAGCGTTTTCCCAACAGGAAATTGTATCAGACGTTAAATCGGAACAGGATCACATCTCCGTCTTTGACTACATAATCCTTGCCCTCCAGTCCGACCAGTCCCTTTTCCTTGGCTTTGGCGTAAGTGCCGCAGTCTAATAAGTTCTGATAGTTGACTACCTCGGCGCGGATAAAGCCTCGTTCAAAATCGGAGTGGATCTTACCGGCAGCCTGAGGCGCTTTGGTTCCTACGCGGATGGTCCAGGCACGTGTCTCATCCTCCCCTGAGGTCAGAAAGCTGATCAGTCCTAATAGCTCGTAGCTGGCGGCAATCAGCTTGTCCAATCCGGATTCCGAGAGTCCCAGCGCTTCCAGATATTCCTGTTTTTCATCGTCGTCCAGCTCAGCGATCTCCTGTTCGATCTGGGCGCTGATGACAAAAACGCCGGAACCGGTCTGACGTGCTGTCTCACGGACGGCAGCTACATGGGGATTGGAGGCGCCGTCGTCAGCTAAATCTTCCTCGCTGACATTGGCGGCGAAGATCACGGGCTTGCAGGTGAGCAGGTTTAAAGAGCGGACGAAGGCCATCAGATCCTCATCCTCGTTTTCATAGGTGCAGGCTGGCCTGCCTTCCTCCAGCACAGCCTGAAGTTCCTTTAATACCGTGAGTTCCTTAGCTAGGGATTTGTCATTGTTGGCGGAACGGGAGGTCTTGGCGATCCGGCGTTCCAGGATCTCCAGATCGGAAAAAATCAGTTCGAGATTGATCGTCTCGATATCCCGGACCGGATCCACACTTCCCTCCACATGGATGACATTGGGATCTTCAAAGCAGCGCACCACATGTACTACGGCATCGACCTCGCGGATATTGGCCAGGAACTGGTTCCCCAGGCCTTCTCCTTTAGAGGCGCCCTTTACCAGCCCGGCAATATCGACAAATTCAATTACGGCAGGGGTGACTTTTTTCGAGTGATACAAATCTCCGAGTAGCTTCAGCCGGTGGTCCGGCACGGCCACCACCCCTACATTCGGATCAATCGTACAGAACGGATAATTGGCTGACTCGGCTCCGGCCTTAGTCAGTGAGTTAAAAAGGGTGCTCTTACCTACATTTGGCAGGCCCACAATTCCTAGTTTCATATGTCTTTCCTTCCTTAATTCTGGTTTTAGCGGTAAAAATTGCTTGATTTTTTGATCAATTAATTGTAGCATAGAATCGAAATAATGAAAACCCCAAATATTCCGGAATCGACGGGAGAGCTTCACGGAGATGTAACAGTTTACGGGCAATGTCGAACCATGGCAGACAATGAAGAAATCTGTCGTCCGATAATGTTTGATTTTCGTGTATTTTGGCGGTAAAATAGAGAAAACATCGAAAGGAGAGATCGGAAATGAATGGAGCGGATATCAGTTTTGTACATCTGGGAATTGCGATACAAAATCTGAAGAATGACCTTTACATTTTCGGATTTCGTATCGCTTTTTACGGAATTATTATCGGCCTGGGGATGCTGGCTGGTATCTGGATAGCACAATCAGATGCGAAAAGAAGAGGACAGGATCCGGAATGGTATCTGGACTTTGCGTTATACGGTATTATATTCGCAATTATAGGAGCCAGATGCTATTATGTGATTTTCCAGTGGGATAATTATAAGAATAATCTGCTGCAGATTTTCAATCTGCGCGCCGGCGGGCTGGCAATCTACGGGGGAGTGATTGCAGCGATATTGACGCTGATCGTATTTACCCGAATTCGGAAACTTTCCTTTTTTTCCATGGCAGACAGTGGAGTGTTGGGGCTGGTGACGGGCCAGATTATCGGCAGATGGGGGAACTTCTTCAACTGCGAAGCATTTGGCGGCTACACGGACAGCCTCTTTGCTATGCGGATAAAACTGTCTCTGGTGAATGATGGGATGCTTACGCAGGAAGTCCTGAACCACCGGATCGTGGAGAACGGAGTTGAATTTATCCAGGTGCACCCCACATTCCTTTATGAGTCTATGTGGAATCTGGGGCTGCTCCTTTTTATGCTCTGGTATCGTTATCGAAAGAAGTTTGATGGTGAAATGCTGTGGATTTATCTGTTTGGCTACGGATTGGGAAGATTTTGGATTGAAGGTCTGCGAACGGATCAGCTGATTCTATTCCATACCGGAATTGCCGTGTCGCAGGCGTTGTCACTGATATTGGCCTTGTCTGCGGCCGTTGTCTGGTTGTATCGGCATCGGCAGGAAAGGCAGAAAACAAAAGGAGAAGTATAAAATGAAGATTGCAAAGGAAGATCTGGTAAGAGACATAGAGCGGGCGAGGGAACGTCTGGACAGCAGTATTGAGAAGAATGAGGATTATGAAGCGATCTATCAGAACAGCGTAGATCTGGACCGTTTGATTGAACAATATATTGCGTCCGGGTTCTGAATCAAAAGTACATATTGAGGCAGCTGACAAAATGGTCAGCTGTCTTTTTTTTGAAAAAATCCTTGCTATTTTCCTGTATTTGTACTAGAATAAAACTACAAGTGGTGGAAAGTGGTATAAAGTGGCGGGAAATGGTAACAAGGTGGTTTAATAGGGCAATGGGTGATTGTTATGTTCATGGGAGAATATAATCACACAGTGGATGCGAAGGGGCGATTGATCGTTCCTTCCAAATTCAGGGAGCAGCTCGGAGAGGAATTCGTGGTTACGAAGGGTCTTGACGGCTGTCTGTTTGTGTATGAGAACACAGAGTGGAAAGCCCTGGAAGAAAAACTGCATGCCCTTCCCCTCACCAATGCCAATGCCAGAAAGTTTTCTCGTTTTTTTCTGGCAGGCGCTACCACCTGTGAAGTAGACAAGCAGGGACGGATTCTGCTGCCGGCCGTACTGCGTGATTTTGCCGGTATCGACAAGGACGCAGTACTGGTAGGAGTGGGGAGCCGGATTGAGATCTGGAGCAAGGATGCCTGGAACCAGTCCAATACCTATGATGATATGGAAGAAATCGCAGAGAATATGGAAGGTCTTGGCATATGACATTTGCACACAAGTCGGTCCTGTTAAAAGAGACCATTGACAGTTTAAGAATTCAGCCGGACGGTATTTATGTGGATGGCACCCTGGGAGGCGGAGGTCATGCACGGGAGGTCTTGAAGCGATTAAACAAAGGCCGTCTGATCGGAATCGACCAGGATGCGGATGCGATTCTGGCCGCTTCTGAAAAACTGGCTGGATTTGGAGAACAGGCGGTTATGATACGAAGCAATTATGAAGATATGGGCGAGGTGCTGGATTCTATGGGAATCGGCCTGGTAGACGGGATCTATCTGGATCTGGGCGTGTCCTCCTACCAGCTGGATACGGCAGAGCGCGGTTTTACCTACCGGGAGGCTTCAGCGCCTCTGGATATGCGCATGGATCAGCGCAGCGAGCGGACGGCAGCCGATCTGGTGAATACCTGCAAGGAGGAAGAACTGAGCCGGATCCTCTGGGAATATGGCGAAGAAAGATATTCCCGTCGGATCGCTGCCAATATCGTAAAAGCCAGACAGATAAAACCGCTTGAGACTGCCGGGGAGCTGGTGGCCCTGATCCGGGCATCGATTCCTGGAAAGCTGCAGGCTTCAGGCGGGCACCCGGCCAAACGAACGTTCCAGGCATTGCGGATAGAACTGAATCAGGAGCTTGCCGTGCTGGATCATTCCATCGATCGGATGATCGATCGGTTAAGTCCGGGAGGAAGACTAAGCATTATCACCTTTCACTCCCTGGAAGACCGGATTGTCAAGAATCGCTTTCGGGAGAATGAAAAGCCGTGTCATTGTCCGCCGGAGTTTCCGGTATGTGTATGCGGCAAGATCAGTAAGGGCCGGGTTGTGACGCACAAGCCGATCCTGCCGACTCCGGAAGAGATTCGGGAGAATCCACGTGCGAAGAGTGCGAAGCTGAGAGTGTTTGAGCGTAACGGTTCTTAAGAAAAACAGGCCGGGGCTCCGGCAGAAAGGATACAAAGAACAGGGAGAAAAGAAAAAATACATTACAGGAAAAGCAGGCGCAGAGATCAAAGAGGGGAGGATGAAAATGGCGGCAGGAAGAGGAACTTCGACGCATTATCCAGAGTATATCCATGGGAATACGGCGAGAGTGATGGAACCGGTAAGGAAGGAAAAAAAGCATCAGCAGAAGCCGGTCCGCCGCAAGGTGGTAAGCTATACTGTCTGGCGGAATCAGGAGAAGGCGCTGCACATGAACCTTCCCTATGTCATTCTGTTTACGGTTGCGGCATTCTGTGTTCTTGCCATCTGTGTCAACTATCTGCAGATTCAGTCCACGATCAGTGCCAGGCTTGCTCATATTGAACAGCTGGAGAAAAGCGTGGAGCAGATGAAGGCGGAGAATGATGCAACAGAGACTCGGATCAATACCAGCGTGGATCTGGATTACATATATAAAGTAGCTACGGAAGAGCTTGGCATGGTGTATGCGAATCGGAATCAGGTACTTTTATATGATAAGACAGAAAGCGAGTATGTAAGACAGTATGAGGACATCCCAACACAATAGTTCCCATGGGAAGAGCAGCAAGAAACGCACTTCTACAAAAAATCTGCAGAAAGGGCTGGCGATTGCGGTTATCGTGATTACGCTGGCTTTATTTGCCCTGATTTATATTCTTTACAGCATTATTCAGGAGAATCAGGACAGCTACAATCAGATTGTATTGTCACAGCAGAATTACGAGAGCCGGACGATTCCTTATCGAAGGGGGGATATTTTAGACCGTAACAATACCTATCTGGCTACCACCCAGAAGGTCTATAATCTGATCCTGGATCCGCAGCAGATTCTGCTGGATGAAGAGAACTATCTGGAGACATCCGTATCGGCGCTGGTAAGCGTGTTCGGCTATGATGCCAGTGAATTGCGGACATTGATCCACGAGAATCCTTCCAAACAATATATCCGCTATAAGCGTCAGCTTTCCTATGAGCAGAAGGAGGCTTTTGAGAATCTGAAGGAGGAGACCAACAAAAAGAATGCTTCCCAGAACTCAAAGGCGCGTGTCCGGGGGGTATGGTTTGAGGAGGAGTACAAAAGGATCTATCCCTACAATTCCACGGGGGCCAGCATCATCGGGTTTGTCAATGGCGACGGTATGGATGGGGCAATCGGGATTGAGCGTTCCTACAATGAAGAGCTGACTGGAATCAACGGACGGGAGTACGGATATCTGAATGATGATTCGAATCTGGAACGGGTGATAAAATCAGCTACCAACGGCAACACGATTGTGACTACCATTGATCTGAAGGTTCAGGATGTGGTGGAGAAGAACATCCGGCAATGGCAGAATGAGACTGGCTCAGAGCATATCGGCGTGGTGGTGATGAATCCGAATAACGGAGAAGTTCTGGCCATGGCCAGTGAACGGGAATTTGACCTGAACAATCCCAGAGATCTCAAGGGGAAATTTACGGAGGAAGAGCTTTGGGACTTTGGACTGAAGGAGGCAAGGGATACCTATAATCGCAAGCATAAGGAGGAGGAGCCGATCAGCCTGGAACAGGTGACGGAACATTTCTCAGATGAGGATATCCGTTCCTACGGGCAGCAGGTAGCATGGAATCAGAACTGGCGGAATTACTGTATCAGTGACACCTATGAACCAGGATCACCGCAGAAGATTTTTACCGTGGCTGCAGCCATGGAGGAGGGAGTCATCAACGGCACGGAGTCCTTTCTGTGTGACGGATACCAGGAAGTGGGAGGCTGGCCGATCGCCTGTGTGAAGACCAGCGGCCATGGCAATCTGACCGTAACCGAGTCACTGATGCAGTCCTGCAACGATTGTATGATGCAGATTGCCGCCATGACCGGAAAGGTCCGCTTCAGCAAATATCAGAAGATGTTTGGATTCGGATCCCGGACAGGTATTGATCTTCCGGGTGAGGCGGATGCCAAATCGCTGGTGTACGATGAGAACAATATGGATGCGGCTTCCCTGGCAACCAATTCCTTTGGGCAGAATTATAACTGTACTATGATTCAGATGGCTGCTGCTTATTGCTCTGTAATCAATGGCGGCTCCTATTATGAGCCCCATATCGTCCGGCAGATCTTGAATGAACAGGGGGCGGTTGTGAAACGAATCGACCCAAAGTTGGTGAGGGAGACGGTGTCGGAAAGCACGGCGGCCTTTATCCGCGAGGCATTGTTTCGCACCGTATCAGAGGGAACCGGTAAGGCCGCGGCAGTAGAGGGCTATGAGATTGCGGGAAAAACAGGAACGGGCGAGAAATATCCGCGGGGAAATAACAATTATCTCGTATCCTTCTGTGGTTTTGCTCCGGCGTCGGATCCTCAGGTGCTGGTTTATGTTACCATTGATGAACCGCATGTGGAGGACCAGCCGCACAGCTCCTATGCCAGCGGTGTGTTCCAGAAGATCATGACGGAGATTCTTCCTTATTTGAATATTTTTCCGATTACGGATCCGGAGACAGATCTGGAGACTTTTGGCAGTGTTTTGCCAGAACGGGAAGGAATTACAGACAATACGGCGTTACCGGAGCCGGAGGAAACCAAAGTATACGAGACGGACGAATTCATAGAGCCGGGGGCAAGAGAGGGAGCAGGAGTACCGGCTCAGCTTCCCGGAGGGATACCGGAAGAAAGCAGCGAGGCGGAGGAAGAAGAGCTGTCATCCGGGGCAGAAGAGACTGCTGAAACGGAAGAGGCGGAAACAGAGACATCCGGCTGACAGCAGGGAAAGGCAGGGAGTGCACGGCACAGCCCTGCCTTTTATGCGCGGCGGATAAGGGAAAAGTTCTAAATGCAGGTTTCGTTCATATATTGTATGGATAAGCGGAATTGGAGGGGACGATGGGTTCAAACCAGACTCAGCACCGCCGGAAGCTGACGCTTTTGTGCTTTTTGCTTCTGGTAGCCATGGCAGGGCTTATGGTTCGGCTTGGCTATCTGATGCTGTGCTGTTCCGAGCATTACAGCCAGATGGCAGAAGATCTGCACGAACGGGAGCGAACTATTAAAGCGGCCCGTGGCCGGATTCTGGATGCCAAGGGGGTTGTGATTGCCACAAATCGGACTGTGTGTACCATTTCCGTAATCTATAATCAGGTGAAGGAAAGGGAACAGGTGATTGAGGTTCTTTGCAGAGAACTTGGGCTGGAGGAGGAAGGGGTTCGCAAAAAGGTAGAGAAGCGCAGTTCCCGTGAAATCATACGCACGAACGTAGACAAGGAAACCGGTGATCGGATCCGGGACTATCACCTGGCAGGGGTGAAGGTGGATGAGGACTATAAGCGATATTATCCTTTTGACTCTCTGGCATCTAAGGTTCTGGGATTTACCGGAGGGGACAATCAGGGGATCATTGGTCTGGAGGTAGTCTACGAGGATTACTTAAAGGGAATCAATGGCAGGATTCTGACCACCACGGATGCCGCAGGAGTGGAGGTCGAGAATACCTTTGAGGACCGGGTGGAACCGATTGCGGGAAATGATCTTCATGTCAGTCTGGATATCAATATTCAGCAATATGCGGAACAGGCAGCTTACGAGACTCTGGAGAAAAAGGGAGCCAGGCGGGTATCGGTTATCGTGATGAATCCTCAGAACGGAGAGATTCTGGCAATGGTAAATGCACCGGAATTTAATTTAAACGACCCATTCACCCTGAATACAGAAGTGCCTGCAGGCATTTCTGCTAAGGAAAAACAGGAGCTTTTGAACCAGATGTGGAGAAATCCAAGCATCAATGACACGTATGAGCCGGGCTCTACTTTTAAGATCATCACAGCGGCTGCCGGGCTGGAGGCCGGAGTGGTCAGGCTGGAGGATTCCTTTTCCTGTCCGGGTTTCCGGATCGTGGAGGATCGGAAGATCCGCTGTCACAAGATCGGAGGACATGGCGCGGAGACCTTTCTGCAGGGAGCCATGAATTCCTGCAATCCGGTATTCATCGATGTCGGACAGCGGCTGGGGGTGGATCTGTACTATCGCTATTTTGAACAGTTCGGATTAAAGAAAAAGACCGGAATCGACCTGCCGGGAGAAGCAGGCACCATCATGCACAAGAAGGAAAATATGGGTCTGGTGGAGCTGGCCACAGTATCCTTTGGTCAGTCCTTTCAGATTACGCCGATTCAACTGATCACTACAGCGGCTTCGATTGTGAACGGAGGAAACCGGGTGACACCACATCTGGGAGTCAGTGTGTCGGACAGGGAGGGAACGCGGATTCACAGGTTTTCTTATCCGGTGGGAGAGCGTATCCTGTCGGAGGAGACCAGTGCTGCCATGCGCTACGTGTTGGAACAGGTGGTGGCAGAGGGCAGCGGGAAGAGAGCAGCGCTGGCAGGATTTCGGATCGGCGGGAAGACTGCCACCTCGGAAAAGCTGCCACGGAGCCTGAAGAAATACATCTCTTCTTTTGTGGGATTTGCTCCGGCTGACAATCCTCAGGTCATTGCGTTGATTACCATAGACGAGCCTCAGGGAATCTATTATGGTGGTACGATTGCAGCTCCGGTAATCGCAGATATTTTTAAGAATATTTTGCCGTATTTGGGAATTGAGGAAGACAAGGAAGAATCTGTTGTAAGGGAATCTAATCAATAGTTGATTATTCTGCCAAAAAGACGTATACTATGGAGAGTGAAAAACAAAAGATACATAATAGTTAGGAGTGCAGCATGATTAATGAGACCATACTAGCGATTATCATAGCCTTCGCCATCAGTGCGATACTTTGTCCGATTGTGATACCATTTCTTCACAAGCTCAAATTCGGACAGCAGGTCCGGACAGACGGGCCGCAGGCTCATCTGAAGAAGCAGGGAACGCCGACTATGGGAGGACTGGTGATTCTGACCAGTATTATTATTACCTCGCTTTTTTATATCCGTGATTATCCCAGGATTATTCCGGTGCTTTTCATGACGGTGGGCTTTGGGATCATCGGATTTCTGGATGATTATATCAAGATCGTGATGAAAAGGTCCGAGGGTCTGAATCCCAGACAGAAGCTGGCAGGCCAGATACTGATTACAGGAGTATTCGTCTATTATCTGATGAATTCCAGTGAGACAGGTACCACGACCCTGATTCCGTTTACCGGCGGTTTTGGGGAGGGGTATTTTCTGGATCTGGGGATTCTCTTTGTGCCTTTTGTATTCTGTGTGGTACTGGGAACAGATAACGGGGTCAATTTTACAGACGGACTGGACGGACTCTGTACCAGTGTGACGATATTGGTTGCCACTTTTCTGACGATTGTGGCGATCGGGGAGGAGAGCGGCATCAGTCCGATCACCGGAGCTGTTGTGGGAAGCCTCCTTGGCTTTTTGCTGTTTAATGTCTATCCGGCAAGAGTATTTATGGGAGATACGGGGTCTCTGGCGCTCGGCGGTTTTGTGGCTTCGAGTGCACTGATGATGAAGATGCCGTTCTTTATTCCGATTATTGGAATGATTTATCTGGCGGAAGTTTTATCCGTTATCATTCAGGTCAGCTATTTTAAGGCAACAAAAGGAAAGCGGATATTCCGGATGGCGCCGATCCATCATCATTTTGAGCTGGGAGGCTGGTCGGAGACGCGGGTGGTTGCGGTCTTTTCCATCACGACGGCGATACTCTGCCTTTTGGCCTATCTGGGACTGTGAGACGAAGCGGCAGGTGCCGATACCATAGAGAGGAAGAGTTATGGACTGAGGAACCATAACATGAGGAGGATAAGAATATGAACGATCAAAAAGT
The DNA here is from genome assembly GCA_910575255.1 of Lachnospiraceae bacterium. GTDB lineage: Bacteria > Bacillota > Clostridia > Lachnospirales > Lachnospiraceae > Brotaphodocola. Next base: position 116,539 of record CAJTEM010000010.1, read on the forward strand.
ACTGGTAGCTGGTGCCGGCAAGAGCGGGATTGCTGCGGCAGAGCTGCTTTTGTCCCTGGGAGGAGAGGTGATTCTCTACGACGGCAATGACCGGCTGGACCGGGATAAGCTGAGAGCCGGTTTTGGGGAGGCGGCAAGGATCCATATTCTGTTAGGAGAGCTGCCAAGGACCGCTCTGGTGGGAGTGGAGCTGGCGATTATCAGTCCGGGGATTGCATTGGATGCTCCCTTTGTGACAGTGCTGGATGAGGCCGGGGTTCCGATCTGGGGTGAGATTCAGCTGGCTTATCATGTGGCAAAAGGAAGGTTGATTGCCATTACAGGGACGAACGGCAAGACGACGACCACTGCCCTGACCGGCGCTGTCATGAAGGCCTGGTTTGAAGAAGTATTTGTAGTCGGGAATATTGGAACTCCCTGTACAAGGCTTGCCCTCGACACTACGGATCGTTCGGTGACAGTGGCAGAGGTTTCCAGCTTCCAGCTGGAGACAATCATGGATTACCGGCCGGATATCAGTGCGATTCTGAACATTACGCCGGATCATTTAAATCGTCACGGGACCATGGAGAATTATATCGAGATCAAGGAACGGATCACGGCGAATCAGAGTGCTCAGGATTGTGTGGTACTGAACTATGAGGATCCGGTTCTTCGGGAATTCGGTGAAAGCAGTGAGTTGAAGCCGAAGGTGGTTTTTTTTAGCAGTGCCCGGCCGCTCACGGAGGGACTGTATCTGGAGGGGAATCAGATCCAGGTGGCCCACAGCGGAAAGAAAGAACCGCTGGTGGATGTCCGCGATCTGCAGCTTCTTGGCCGGCACAATTACGAGAATGTGATGGCGGCAGCGGCGATTGCGATTCGCATCGGTGTGCCCATGGAGGTGATCCGCAGGGTGGTGAAGGAATTTAAAGCAGTGGAGCATAGAATTGAATTTGTGCTGGAGCGTGCCGGGGTGAAATACTATAACGATTCCAAGGGAACAAATCCGGATGCGGCGATCCAGGCAATCCGCGCCATGCCAGGCCCGACAGTGCTCATTGCCGGCGGCTATGATAAGCACAGTGAATACGATGAGTGGATCGGGGAGTTTGGAGACAAGGTGAAATACCTGGTTCTGATCGGACAGACGAGAGATAAGATTGCAGAATGTGCCCGGGCACATGGATTTAATGATATCATGTATGCAGAGGATATGGAGGAAGCCGTACATGTCTGCGCCGCTTATGCTGACGCCGGCGACAGCGTGCTTCTGTCTCCTGCCTGTGCCAGTTGGGGGATGTTTGCGAATTATGAGCAGCGGGGAAATATTTTCAAAGAGTGCGTAAGAAATCTGTAAGGTGTTATCAAGGGATCAGAAGCTGCCGTAGATGTTCTGGCAGCCGGAGAGGAGGGAGGGTATCTGGCGAAAAAGAATAAGCCAAAACGGTTCTATGATTACAGCCTGTTGTTCAGCGTGATCTTTGTGACGGCATTTGGCCTGGTGATGATTTACAGCGCCAGCTCTTATACGGCTCAGCTGCAGCACGGAGATGCTTCTTACTATATGATGCGACAGCTGAAGATTTCCATGAGCGGCCTTATGATGGCACTCGTTATTTCGAAGCTGGATTATCACTGGTACGCCCGCTTTGCTTTGCTGGCTTATGTGTTTTCTTATGTCCTGATGATTGCAGTGGCACTTATGGGGCATGATTCACACGGGAGTCGGCGCTGGCTGAGCCTGGGTGGCATTACCTTTCAGCCGACAGAGTTTGTCAAGATCGTTTTGATTGTACTTTTGGCAGCAGTGATTACTCAGATGGGAAAAAAGATCAATTCCCTGCGGGCAGTAGGAATGGTGGCAGTACTCACCTTACCAATTGCTGGCCTGGTGGCTGCCAATAACTTAAGCTCCGGGATCATCATTGTCGGGATCGCGTTTTTTATGTTGTTCGTGGCATGTGAAAAGAAATGGCCGTTTTTTCTTTGTGCGGCTGCCGGAGGAGTAGTGGTGGCAATTGCAGGACCGTTGGCCTATGCCCTGGAGAAGATTAAGCTTTTAAAACCATATCAGCTGGAGCGGATTTATGTATGGCTGGATCCGGAGGCTTATCCCATGGATGGCGGATTTCAGGTTCTGCAGGGTCTGTATGCGATCGGATCCGGCGGTCTGGTCGGCAAGGGACTGGGAGAGAGCATCCAGAAGATGGGGTTTGTTCCTGAGGCTCAGAATGATTATATTTTTGCCATTATCTGCGAGGAACTGGGACTGTTCGGCGCCATTTCGGTAATTCTGATTTTTTTGTTTTTGATTTATCGTTTTATGTTGATTGCCGCGAATGCCCCGGATCTGTTTGGAGCGCTTCTCGTAGTAGGTGTGATGGGGCATATTGCCATTCAGGTCATTTTAAATATCGCCGTCGTGACCAATACCATTCCCAATACAGGGATCACGTTGCCTTTTATCAGTTACGGGGGTACGTCAGTGATGTTTCTAATGATTGAGATGGGGATGGTTCTGAGTGTTTCCAACCAGATCCGGCTGGAAAAGTAGAACCATTTTCTGAATCATACATAGGATAGAATATAGGCAAATACCACGGGAGGTAGCGGATTGTCTGTCATTCGAATCCAGGGCGTGAGGAGTCTTGAGGGAGAGATCGGAATTCAGGGTTCTAAAAATGCCGTGCTGCCGGTTATGGCAGCCTCTTTGCTTCATAACGGAACGATTGTGATAAAGAATGTTCCCCAAATTCAGGACGTCTTCTGCATGATGGAGATCCTGGAGGCTTTGGGCTGTGAATGCCAGCTGAAGCAGCATGAGCTTTTGATCGACACCCGGAGATTGAGGGAAAGCCAGGTGCCGGTAAGGCTGGGAAAGCAGATGAGATCTTCGATCATGCTGTTAGGTCCGCTGCTGGGACGGTTTCACAAGGCAAAGACCTGCTATCCGGGAGGCTGCGTGATCGGCAGGAGACCGATTGATCTGCATCTTCTGGCGTTGCGTCAGCTGGGGGCAGATATTGACTGCGAGGGCGAGCAGATCACGGTCCGGGCAGATAAGCTGCAGGGGACGGATCTGAGACTGTCTTTTCCGAGTGTCGGGGCCACGGAGAATGCCCTGATGGCTGCCGCAGCGGCAAAAGGGGTGACACGTATTTACGGTGCGGCCAGGGAGCCGGAAATCGAGGTGCTTTGTCGTTTCCTGGAGGCGATGGGAGTGCGGATTGACGGGATTGGCGGCAGCCTTCTGACAGTTCATGGGGGAGAAAGGCTGCAGGATGTGGAATTTCGTGTGCCGGGAGACCGGATTGTGGCTGGTACTTATCTGGGGGCACTGATGGTGGCGGGAGGAGAGCTGTGCCTTCTGGGAGCGCCGACAGATCACATGGCAGGGACCCTGACAGCACTTAGGCAGGCGGGGTGTTTGTGTAAGCTGTACCCGGATCGGATTTATGCCCGGATGAAGGAAAGACCGCAGCCAATGGACTTAAGTACTGGTCCCTATCCGGAATTTCCCACGGATCTGCAGTCAGTGATGCTGGCGGTAGCTTCTGTGGCACAGGGAAGATCGCGGATCCGGGAGACAGTTTTTGAAGAGAGATTTGCCACGGCAGGGGAGCTGAAAAAAATGGGTGCGGATATTTCCGTAGAGGAGGGAACCGCATATGTGACCGGAGGCTACCCTCTGGCAGGCGGAGAGGTCTGTGCCGCTGATCTGCGTGGCGGAGCGGCCCTGGTGACGGCAGGTCTTGCCTCAGAGGGAGAGAGCCGTATCCACGGATATTTCCATATCAGCCGGGGATACGAGGATATCTGCCGGGATTTGTCAGCAGTGGGGGCAGCCATATCTTTGAAAGAGGATTGATGCATGCAGCAGATACAACACGGGAAAAAAAGAAAGTTTCAGCTGGCAGCGGCAGCTGCCATGCTGCTTATGGTGTGCCTGCTTTTTTCTGTCAGGATTACCCAGGTAGAGGTTACAGGCAACGAACGGTATACCCAGGAACAGATTACAGATCTTCTCTTCCCGGATTCTATGAGCCGGAATGCGCTGCTCTGCTTTTGGAATGATCGGTTAAAGGAGCATATTTCGATTCCCTTTGTGGAAGATTACGAGATTGTGTTTCAGGCCCTGAACCGGGTGGAGGTAATCGTATACGAAAAGAGTGTGGTGGGTTATGTATCCTACATGAGCAGCTATATGTATTTTGATAAAGATGGTATCATTGTGGAAAGTGCGAATGAAGCTCTGCCGGGGATTCCGCTGATTACCGGATTGAAGTTCGGCCAGATCGTTCTTTACGAGAAGCTGCCTTTGGAGGAAGAGGGGATTTTCCAGGAGATTTTGAATCTGACCCAGATTCTTGCAGTCAATCATCTCCAGGTAGACCGGATTCAGTATGGGAGGTACAAAGATATCACATTGTATATGAAGGATATCGAGGTTTTATTGGGAAGCGGAGGCAACTTAAACGGCAAGATATCAGAACTGAGAGATATGCTTCCTCAGCTCGAGGGGGTGAAGGGAATCCTTCATCTTGAGGATTATGATGAAGCCAACATCCGTGCAGGTTACACTTTGGAACCCAAATAACCGGGAATTGTCAGGATTAATTCTAAGAGGGAAGAAAAACTTGCGAAGTTTTTGTAAAATAACGGTTGATATTTTTTAAAAAATCACATATAGTATTAGATAGAGCAGATTGAGAATGCATATGAAGGGCGATATGTGCAGGGATGGATCTGAAAGGGCCGAAGGAGGAAGAAAGTCTTGTTAGAGATTAAGATAAATGAAGCGGAGAATTCTGCAAGGATTGTGGTAATCGGAGTCGGTGGTGCAGGGAATAATGCGGTGAACCGCATGATTGAGGAGAATATTGCCGGGGTGGAGTTCATTGGGATCAATACGGACAAGCAGGCGCTGCAGTTCTGCAAAGCGCCCACTGCTATGCAGATCGGTGAAAAGCTGACCAAGGGGCTGGGCGCGGGAGCTAAGCCGGAGGTAGGACAGAAGGCAGCCGAGGAGAACTCGGACGAGCTTGCCCAGGCGATGAAGGGAGCTGATATGGTTTTCGTCACCTGTGGTATGGGAGGCGGTACCGGTACCGGAGCGGCTCCGGTGATTGCCCGTCTGGCGAAGGATATGGGGATCCTGACCGTAGGTGTGGTGACCAAGCCATTCCGTTTTGAGGCCAAGACACGTATGACGAATGCCCTGAGCGGAATTGAGCGTCTCAAGGAGAGCGTGGATACCCTGATCGTGATTCCGAACGACAAGCTTCTGGAGATCGTAGACCGACGGACCACTATGCCGGATGCCCTGCGCAAGGCGGATGAGGTTCTGCAGCAGGCTGTTCAGGGGATCACGGACCTGATCAATGTACCAGGACTGATCAACCTGGATTTTGCCGATGTGCAGACCGTCATGACAGACAAAGGGATCGCCCATATCGGAATCGGACATGCCAAAGGAGACGAGAAGGCTCTGGAGGCTGTGAAGCAGGCGGTGTCCAGCCCGCTTTTGGAGACCACAATCGAAGGCGCTACGCATGTGATTATCAATATTTCCGGAGATATCAGCCTGATTGAAGCGAATGAAGCGGCAAGCTATGTGCAGGAGCTGGCCGGTGATGATGCCAATATTATCTTTGGAGCTATGTATGATGAGAATGCACAGGATGAGGCCAGTATCACGGTGATTGCCACCGGGCTTGACGGTCACAGTGCGGGTGGAGCTGCCTCTGTGAACAAGGCGATGGCCGGCTTCAATAACTATAAACCGAAGATGCCCGGCGGCATGAATTTTAATAATCAGGGAGCCAACTCGGCAGCGGCGGCAGCAGAAGCAAGCGCCACAGCCAGACCGTCACAGCAGCCCATGCAGCCGAAGCCGTCGCAGCAGCCTGCGGGAACCCAGCAGGGAGTTCCTGCTCAGTCAGCATACCGTCCGATGAACCGGGATGTTCAGATCAATATTCCGGACTTTTTGAAGAATAAGCGCTGACAGAAGGTTTTGGAGCCGCAAGAGGAGGACAGAACAGAATAACGGAACGGAACACCAGAAAGACAGAAACACAAGATGTGGTTTCTGTCTTTTTTTGTCGCACAAAAAATCGGATCAGCTCTCCGGGTTTGACAAAATTTTCCACACCAAGTGATTATAATAATAGAAGCTGGAAAAGCGGGGAGGTGGGGCATTTCAAGTGTGACAGCCACGTTATATCTGGACGTATTTTTTCTGGTTAATTTCGGAATGGATTATATGCTGCTTGCGCTGGTCGGGCGACTGCTCCATCTGGCGGCATCCCGTCGCCGGTTGGCGGCAGCCTCTCTGGCCGGGGCAGTGTGGGCCTGTTTGGATTTGATGATTCCAGAATTAGACGGATGGGCAGAGCTTCTTGTAACATGGCTGGGAATTGGAGGAATGATGGTAATTCTGGCCTTTGGCAGCAAAAGCTCTTTGCATGTACAGACCGGAGGAAAGGGAAGGCCGGGACGGATAGAGCTTACACATATCGGAAGCTGTCTGGTCACATTCTGGCTCGTCAGTGTGATGGCCGGGGGTATCTTTGGCGCATTGGGGGACCAGACGCCAGCTGGTGTCTATTTGTCCGGAACCAGGGCTGTTCGTCAGTGGCCGCTGCTTCCCTGGTGCTTTTTGGTTGCCGGAATCTATTTTGGCATCTGTGCCGGAATTCGTCTGGCAAAGAGAAAAGCCGGAGAGCAAAAGCTGCTTTGCCGTGTAAAACTGTTTTACCGGGGAAAAGAGCTTGTAGTTACAGCACTGTGGGATACCGGCAATCGGCTGTATGAGCCCTATGGCAATCAGCCGGTCCATGTGGTTACGAAGCAGGTTTCGTTAAAGCTGTGCAGGAGTGTGCCGCAGCTGATCTACATTCCCTTTCGGACCGTGGGAGAAGAGTATGGCATGATGCCTGGGATCCGGATTGATGCGATGGAGGTGGAGAGAGAGGGAAACGTGATTCGCCGCTATGACCGTCCCTGGCTGGCCATCAGCAAAAGGCCGCTGTCTCTCGAAAATCGTTATGAGATGCTTCTGCATGGCTCAGAAAGATAAGTGAAAAGAGAAGCTTTGAAATTCCGGAAAATGAAAATGAGAAAACTTGGAGGAATTGTGAAGAAATGATAGTAAAGGTTTCCATACCGAATCGATTTCAGTTTAAGGCGGCTCCGTCTTTTACAACGATGCTCTGGCAGCGTCAGGGAGAGGTACATTACATAGGTGGTGCGGATATCCTGCCGCCGCCTCTGGACACCAAGGAGGAAGCGGATATGATTGCGCGTTTGGGAACAGAAGGAGAGAAAGAAGCCCGCTCTTTGTTGATTGAGCATAATCTGCGGCTGGTAGTCTATATTGCCAAAAAGTTTGATAATACCTGTGTAGGGGTGGAGGATCTGATATCAATCGGAACCATCGGACTGATCAAGGCGATCAATACCTTTAATCCGGAAAAGAATATCAAGCTGGCAACCTATGCTTCCCGCTGTATTGAAAACGAGATTTTGATGTACCTGCGCAGGAATAACAAGACCCGGATGGAGGTATCAATCGATGAACCGTTGAATGTAGACTGGGACGGTAATGAGCTTTTGCTGTCAGATATTCTGGGAACAGACGAGGATATTATCTATCGGGATCTGGAGGACGAGACAGAGAAAAGTCTGTTAAACCATGCTATCAGTTGTCTGAATCCCAGAGAGAGAAAGATTGTGGAGCTGCGTTACGGGCTGAAGGATGCGGACGGAAACGAAATGACTCAGAAAGAGGTAGCAGATCTGCTGGGAATTTCCCAGTCTTACATATCCCGTTTGGAAAAAAAGATCATGAAACGGCTGAAAAAGGAGATTGTCCGGCTTGAGTGAGCTGATGAAGTGGCTGCTTCAGGGATTGACTGTGTTGTTGGGAAGCTGTTATCCTGCGATTATGCCTCAAAAGGAGCCGATATGCGACTGGGGAAGAGATCCCTCCTATGCTATTTATCAGGACTACAGGTATACGTATGACACATACGTGTACCTTTTTTGGGATGAGAGTACCGGAGCCGGGACGGAAAATGCAGGCACCATGACTGCGGGAGACTGGAATCAGCCATCCGGTCCGGCAGCCGGATCCCAGGTGGCTTTGGATGGGGCAGGCAGTTCTTCTTTGGCAGAAATACAAAACGGAGAGGAAAGCAGTGCTGCCCGCGAAGGAAATGTGCCGGTTCTGGCGCAGCTTAAGGATTATGATTATCTGATGAAGCATTTTTACAGCGTCCATGCATCCACCACGGCACCGCGGGATCTGATGAGGGCGGAAGAGCTTTTGGAAACGGATCTGAGTCTGGAGAAGGACAGCTCTGTGCCGCAGATTTTGATCTATCATACGCATTCACAGGAAACGTATGCAGACTATGGACCGGAGAACCCGGAAGCTTCTGTTGTGGGGATCGGGAATACCCTGGCACGGCTTTTGGGGGAAAAGGGATGGAATGTGATTCATGACACCAGTACTTATGATATCCAGGGAGGAACGCTGGATCGGAGCCGTGCCTACAACTATGCTCTGGAGGGAATCAGCAGGATTCTTAAGGAAAATCCTTCCATTCAGGTCGTATTGGATCTGCACCGCGACGGTGTGAAGGAAACGCTGCATCTTTTGTCCGAGGTGGGAGGAAAGCCGACAGCCAATATCATGTTCTTTCAGGGCATGAGCCGGACACCGGAGGGGGAGATCGAGTATCTTCCGAATCCGTATCTGAAGGAAAATCTGGCATTTACCCTGCAGATGCAGCTGGATTCCGCCAGACGGTTCCCCGGTTATAACCGAAAGATCTATATGAAGGGGCTTCGCTATAATCTGCACCTGCGGCCGCGCTCAGCACTGATCGAGGTGGGAGCGCAGACCAACAGCGGCGAGGAGGCGCACAATGCCATGGTGCCACTGGCGGAACTTTTGGATAGGGTGTTGCAAGGCGAATGAAAAAATGGTATATTTACAGGCGAAGAGAGAAAGGCAGGAGAGGAAACCATATGGCAGAAATGGATCAGAACAAAATCCGGAATTTTTGTATTATTGCACATATTGATCACGGGAAGTCTACTTTGGCGGATCGTATCATAGAGATGACAGGGCTTTTGACCAGCCGGGAGATGCAGTCCCAGGTATTGGATAATATGGATTTGGAGCGGGAACGGGGCATTACCATCAAGGCACAGACTGTTCGTACCGTATATCGTGCAAAGGATGGGGAGGAATACATCTTCAACCTGATCGATACACCAGGACATGTGGATTTTAATTATGAGGTGAGCCGAAGTCTGGCAGCCTGTGACGGGGCGATCCTGGTGGTAGATGCTGCTCAGGGGATAGAAGCCCAGACCCTGGCGAATGTCTATCTGGCTCTGGATCACGATCTGGATGTGGTGCCAGTGATCAATAAGATTGATCTTGCCAGTGCAGATCCAGATCGGGTAGCGAATGAGATTGAGGACGTGATCGGGCTGGAGGCCCATGACGCACCGCGGATATCGGCTAAGACAGGGCTGAATGTGGAAGAGGTGCTGGAGGCGATTGTCCATAGGGTGCCGGCTCCCAAGGGGGATCCCGGGGCGCCTCTGCAGGCGCTGATTTTTGATTCTGTGTATGATTCCTATAAAGGGGTGATCGTATTCTGCCGGGTCGTGGAGGGAACCATGAAGAAGGGAACTCGGGTGAGGATGATGGCTACCGGGGCAGAGGCAGAGATCGTAGAGGTGGGATATTTTGGCGCCGGTCAGTTTATTTCCTGTGAGTCTTTAAGCGCCGGGATGGTGGGATATCTGACTGCCAGCATCAAGAATGTGAAGGATACGATGGTGGGAGATACCGTGACGGATGCCATGCGCCCTTGTGCCAGTCCCCTGCCCGGGTATAAGAAAGTGACCCCCATGGTTTACTGTGGGCTGTATCCGGCAGATGGAGCCCGCTACAATGATCTGCGGGAGGCATTGGAGAAGCTGCAGCTGAATGATGCCTCTCTGTTTTTTGAACCGGAGACCTCGGTGGCGCTCGGTTTTGGCTTCCGCTGCGGTTTTTTGGGACTATTACATTTGGAGATCATTCAGGAGCGTCTGGAGAGGGAGTATAATCTGGATCTGGTGACCACGGCTCCCAGCGTGGTCTATCATATCCATAAGAAGAACGGTGAGCGGATCGAGCTGACTAACCCGACCAATATGCCGGATCCCACGGAGATTGATTATATGGAGGAGCCGATCGTCTCAGCAGAGATTATGGTAACGACGGAATTCGTGGGTGCGATCATGACTCTCTGCCAGGAACGGCGAGGTATCTACAAAGGAATGGAGTACATGGAGGAGACCCGTGCATTACTGAAATATGATCTGCCTCTCAATGAGATCATTTACGATTTTTTTGATGCCCTGAAGTCCCGTTCCCGCGGTTATGCCTCTTTTGATTATGATCTGAAGGGCTATGAGCAGGCAGACCTGGTCAAGCTGGATATTCTGGTGAATCGGGAAGAAGTAGACGCTCTGTCTTTCATTGTCCATGGAGCTTCGGCCTATGAGCGGGGCCGGAAGATGTGTGAGAAGCTGAAGGAGGAGATCCCGCGTCATTTGTTCGAGATTCCCATTCAGGCCGCGGTAGGCGGCAAGATCATTGCCCGTGAGACGGTGAAGGCGGTGCGTAAGGATGTGCTTGCCAAGTGCTACGGCGGCGATATCACCCGCAAAAAGAAACTGTTGGAGAAACAAAAAGAAGGAAAGAAGCGGATGCGCCAGGTTGGCAATGTGGAGATTCCGCAGAAAGCTTTTATGAGTGTGCTAAAATTAGATGATGAATAAACGAGAACTGGAACTTTACATCCATATTCCGTTTTGCGCCCGGAAATGTGCCTATTGCGATTTCTTATCCTTTGCGGTTCCGGAATCGACTTACCGGGATTATATGGACAAGCTGATTGAGGAGATCTACGGGCAGAGCCTTTGCTTTCCGGACAGTTGTGTGATCAGTATCTTTCTTGGCGGAGGGACGCCGTCTCTGCTGCCGGCAGATCTGATCGGAGAGCTGTTCGCGGTTCTTTACGGCTGCTTTACGATTGCAGAGGATGCCGAGATCACGATCGAGGCGAATCCGGGCACGCTGACCATGGAAAAGCTGGAGGTCTACCGGGAAAGCGGCATCAACCGGCTCAGCCTTGGGCTGCAGTCAGCTGATGATATGGAGCTGAAGATGCTGGGGCGGATTCATACCTTTGACGATTTCTTAAAGAGCTATCAGCGGGCGCGTCAGGTAGGCTTTGACAATATCAGTGTGGATCTGATGTCGGCTTTGCCAGGACAGGATCTCCATTCCTGGAAAAACACTCTGCGCAAGGTGATGATGCTGAAACCTGAGCATATCTCGGCTTACAGCCTGATCATTGAGGAGGGCACGCCGTTTTATGAGCGGTACGGAAGGGACGGAGAGCCTTTGGAGGAAGAGGGTGTTTTCAGCCAGAGAGATGGCTGCCAGGCAAAAAGCATTCTTCCCGGGAATGATCGGGAGCGGTACAGGGAGCTTCCGCCGCTGCCGGATGAAGAGACAGACCGCAGAATTTACCACATGACCCGGGAACTTTTGGCATCTCAGGGCTATGAGCGCTACGAAATATCCAACTATGCCAGACCAGGTATGGAATGCCGCCATAATATCGGCTATTGGACCGGCGTGGATTATCTGGGGCTTGGTCTGGGATCTTCGTCGTATATCGGAGGCTATCGCTATCACAATGAGACCGGGCTGAAAAAATATCTGTCTCTTGATTTGCGGGAGGCCGGAGCGGCGGCTCGTGAGATTCAGGAGCTCTCACTGGAAGAAAAGATGGAGGAGTTCATGTTTTTGGGCCTGCGCATGATGCAGGGAGTATCCGGCAATGAATTTCTGGGGCGCTTCGGGAGAAATATGTGGAAGCTTTATGACAAAGCCTTCCGGAAGCTGCAGGATCAGGGCCTGATAGAGATTGAGGCGCCGTGGGTACGGCTGACAGGACGGGGGATTGATGTCAGTAATCGGGTGTTCAGTGAGTTTTTGCTGGATTAGAAGATCATAGAGAAAAACTTCAGAAAAAATTAAAAAGTCAAAAGTTGCCCTTTGCCTGGGGTTTTGGTATACTGGTTTCTAATGGATATGATGGTAGAAAACTGGAGATACCGGAAGAATCAGGAGGGTATATGGCGGATTACAGGAACAAAAGAGGAAAGAGAATACTTCGGCTTTTGTCAGGAATGCTGCTGGCAGGAGTTATGCTGTTTAACGGGATAAGTTCCGCCGCATTAGCGGCGCCGGGAGACGGGGACAGCGGGGTAAAGACTGCGGGAAGCAGGGAGGCATCAGAAGGACCGTCTCAAGAGCTGCGCGGGGTCTGGATCTCGTATCTGGATTGGGAAAAGCTTCCCGGTGACGAGATCGGGTTTCAAAAGGGCGTGGATCAGATTCTTGCCCGGTGCGTGGATCTGAAGATGAATGCTGTTTTTGTCCAGGTACGCCCGGATGCGGATGCCATGTATCCGTCAGAGTATTTTCCGTGGTCTCGTTTTGTGACAGGGACCCAGGGACAGGATCCGGGGTATGATCCGCTGGCTTATTTCGTGCAGGCTGCCCATCGGAGAGGACTGCAGTTCCATGCCTGGATCAATCCCTATCGGGTGACCGGATACCTGAACCGGTGGAATCAGGTCTCAGAACAGAGTTTTGTCCGGCAATGGCTGTCAGACAGTGATACAGCCAATGACCGCTGGGTGTTAAAGCAGAATGGAGAGTATTATCTGAATCCGGCAGTCGAGGAGGTAAGACAGCGGATTATCGGCGGAGTGAGGGAGATCGTCGAGCATTATGATGTGGACGGAATCCATTTTGACGATTATTTTTATCCGGATGTGAATAACGAGGATCCGAACAAATGGTTTGACAAGCCGGAGTATGAAATTTCGGGCAGTACGCTCACCATCAGTGACTGGCGCAGAGAGAATATTAACCTGTTGATTCGTGGAGTGTATGAGACGGTAAAGGAGAAAAAGCCGCAGGTTCAGTTCGGGATCAGCCCGGAGGGTTATGTGGATCATCTGCGCAGCGACAGCCGCCTCTTTGCCGACGTGGATACCTGGCTGTCTCAGGAGGGGTATGTAGATTATATCATGCCGCAGATCTACTGGGGATTTGAGCATAAGCTTTCGGACGGGAGTCCGGCTCCGTTCGCATTTGCCAATAATCTGAAGACATGGATTCAACTGAAGAACAAGGGTAATGTGAGACTGTATCTGGGATTGGCCATGTACAAGACCGGCTCCGGAAGTACAGATAATAATGCGGTTCCGGAATGGCTGCGGCGCAATGACATCATCCGGCGTCAGGTAGAAGCCGGGCGGGAGAGCGGGCAGGTATCAGGATACTGTTTTTATGCCTACAGTTCCTTTCAGGAGTCAGCCTGTCAGGCAGAGGTGGCAAATCTGATGAAGATATTCCAATAGCAGGAGATACGGCAGGGAGAAAGGGGATCAGAAGAATGAAAAAACTCGAGGATTATGTGGTAAGCATTCCGGATTTTCCGGAGCCGGGGATTATTTTCCGGGATGTGACGTCGATTTTACAGGATGCAGACGGGCTGAAGATGGCGATTGATGCGCTGCTTGAGATGGTGGACGGCCTGGATTTTGACGTGGTATTGGGGCCGGAGTCGCGGGGGTTTATCTTCGGTGTGCCGGTGGCTTATGCCAGCCATAAGGGTTTTGTGCCTGTGCGCAAGAAAGGAAAGCTTCCGCGGGAGACGGTTTCTGCGAAATATGACCTGGAATATGGCACAGCAGAGATCGAGATCCATAAAGATGCCATCCGGCCGGGACAGAAGGTGGTGATCATTGACGACCTGATCGCAACCGGAGGTACGATCGAAGCGATAACCGGGTTGGTGGAGCAGTTAGGCGGCGAGGTGGTAAAGATCTGCTTTGTCATGGAGCTGGCCGGCCTGTGCGGCCGGGAGAAGCTGAAAAAATATTTGGTGGAGTCAGCGATTACCTACGAAGGAAAGTAGTAATGTCATTTGGTTAAATTTTATCAGAAGGTACGCCTTGGAAAAGGGGAAGGCGATGGCAGGAAATGGTCTGCGGATTTTTCCGGTTTCGAGATCAAGAATTCCTAAAATCCCTGATTTTTGCTAAAAGCGAAACAAAAATTCCCAAACTCGCTTCGCTCAGACAATGGGAATTTTTGTTTCAACGCAAAACTCAGGAATTTAAGGACTTCTAAATCTCTGCAAAGTCAAAATCTGCAGACCATTTCCTGCCATCGCCCTCCCCTTTTCCAAGGCTGGATATTCTCGGAACTCAACTAAATGATATGAGGATTGCGGGAGCACAAAGTGCGGAGCAATCCGGTATCAGAGGGGTCAAAAGGCCTCTAGTATAACCCGTTTTAAATAACCTTCCGTTTCGTCAGTCTGCTTTCCCGATAGCACAGAGGGAAAATGCTCAACGTAGCCCCACTACGCCTCCGTTTTTCCCTCTGCACTCTCGGAAAAGTATCCTTGCCGAAACAGAAAGGTATTTAAAACGGGTTATACTAGAGCGTGTTTATGTGGGATTGGAAGCTATCAGCTCCGGAACCAGGGGAGAGAAGCGCCCCGGAATGGTCTGCTGCTTTTGACTTTGCAGAGATTTAGAAGTCCTTAAATTTCCGGTTTTTTCGTTTCGTTCTTAGCAAAAATCGGGGATTTTAGGAATTCTTGATCTCGAAACCGGAAAAAGCAGCAGACCATTCCGGGGCGCTTCTCTCCCCTGGTTCCGGAGCGTACCTCTCGGAACAATCTCCCGCAAAAGGTAACGCCAGATTATTTTCATATTGTCTCCTTTTCGGAATCATGTTAGAATAGGCACAGAGGAAAAGACAGATAGAAGAAAGCAGGGCAGTGATCGATGGGGGCATATGTAAAGAGGGTGTGGCTGGGAACCTCTCTGAAGAAAAAACTGGGAATTTACGTTTGTCTGGTGATTCTGATAATCGGAGTTTCTGCCGTATTCAGCTTCCTGCTGATGGATTTTACTCTGGGGAATTTTAAGGTAATTCTGAATGACAATTCGAAATGTTATGATTTTCACGAGGCAATGGCTTTAGAGACACAGGCCTTTAAGTCTTATACAAGAAACCGGACAGAAGAGAACCGCGAACGATATGAACAGGCATGCCAGAGAACCGGTAAAAGCTTAAGACAGCTTCCCTTTGACTATCGCACAATCCGGGCAGAACGCTATGCACGTACGTGGAATATTCACAATGCCTATGAGCGTTACTGTCTTTCGCGGGATGAGATTCTTAAGCTGGGACAGGAAAGCCAGGGATATATCACCAGTCTGTACCAGGTCTATGCGATGCAGGATTATCTGCAGACGTACGCCCGCCTTTTGCTGCAGCTGACCATGGCGGACGGAGATGCCAGCTACCAGGAACGGGTGCCCTTTTTTTATTGGGTGCCATATCTGATCCTGATCCTTTCGGTGGTGATGATTGCGGCGATGTCATTTCTCACACGGCTTCTTTCTCATGCGGTGGTGGATCCGATGGAGAAGCTGGCAGAGGCTACGAGAAAGATTGCGGTCAATGATTTCAGCGGGGAGGATCTGACGGTAGAGAACCGGGACGAGGTGGGAGAGATGGTGAAGGCCTTTAACCGGATGAAGCACGCCACGGAGGGGTATATCCATACATTGGTGAAAAACCATGAGATCTCCGAGCTGCTTCACAAGGAAGCCATGGAAAAGATGGAGACAGAGAAGCGCCTGGAAGCGGCCCGGATGGAATTGCTCAAAAGCCAGATCAATCCGCATTTTTTGTTTAATACACTCAATATTATTGCCTGCATGGCAAAGCTGGAGGATGCTTTCACCACAGAACGGATGATTACCAGTATGAGTAATCTGTTCCGTTACAATCTGAAGACTACGGAACAGATCGTGCCGTTGGAGCAGGAACTCAAAGTGGTGCAGGACTATATGTATATCCAGAAAATGCGCTTCGGCAACCGGATCCGTTATGACAGTCAGATTGAGGTAGAAGCGTCTGTTGTACGGATTCCCGCCTTTACCCTGCAGCCGCTGGTGGAAAATGCGATTGTTCACGGAGTGGCGAAGAAGGAACAGGGAGGAAGGGTGTTTCTACGTGTCTGGAAACAGGGAGAGATGTTGAAGATATCCGTGGCAGACACCGGGGCAGGGATGGAAGAAACAATATGCCAGCGTCTCAGGGAGGCATTGAAGGAAAATCATACAGAGAGAATCGGCATTGGTCTGGGGAATATTTATCAGAGAATTCATGCCATGTATCAGGATGGGGAGCTTTGCATTTACAGCAGGAAGAACCGGGGGACAGCGATTCAGATTCAGATCCCGCAGGAAAAAAAGGAGGAAATATATGGTACATTTGCTGATCGCGGATGATGAAATGCTGGAGAGAGCAGTGCTGTATAAAACATTACATAAAAATCTGGGGGATCGGTGTACCATCTTCCAGGCAGAGAATGGAAGAGAGGCTCTGCAGATTTATGAAAAGCAGGCAATTCAGGTGGTGATCCTGGATATTGAGATGCCGGGAATCAACGGAATTGAGGCGGCAGAGAGGATTCGGGAGAGAGATAAGGAATGCTGCATCATCTTTCTGACTGCTTTTGACGAGTTTGCCTATGCAAAGAAGGCGATTACGGTCCGTGCCCTGGATTATCTTCTGAAGCCTTATGAAGAGCGGGAGCTGATGCTGGTTGTGGAAGAGGCGATGCGTCTGGCAGAGGAGACGCAGAGAAAGGCAGAAGGACAGGAGCGGGATTTGTCCGGGGCTGCGGATGAAAAGGAGGTATCCCCGGGGGATGCGGACGCTTTGGGGCTGCATGACGGCAGAGAAATGACCTTATCCTGGCAGGCTGCCGAAAGTCTTTCCCAAGAAGAGGGATCCGGAATGGATGAACTTTTGCCGGAAGAGGGAAGGGAGGAACTGGAGAATGTGCGTCTGTCAGGAGTGCGGGAGGCGATTACCCGCTATATCCGGGAGAATTATATGTATGACATTTCCATGCAGGAGCTGGCAAGGACGATGAATTATTCGGAGCCGTATTTCTGTAAGCTGTTTAAACAATGCTTTGGACAGAACTTTATTTCCTATCTGACCGATTATCGGGTGGAGGAGGCAAAACGGCGCCTTAAGGAGCCGACTGCCAATATCAAAGAGATCGGACGGGCTGTGGGGTATGGAGATTCCAACTATTTCACTAAGGTGTTTCGCAGGGTAACCGGGATCAGTCCCACGGAATACCGCACGAAGAGAATTCGTCAGGAAAAATAGCGCTTTGTCTGAAGTGTATAAAAATAGAATACATACAAGTTAAAAATATACTAGGATTCACAAAAATTTACCATTTCTTTTTGGCAATTTTTCCCTTATAATAGAAATAACTCTTGAATTTTCAAAGGATTCAGGAGAGTTTTCATAAAGATGATAAGGAGGAAATGTTTTATGAAAAAAAGATGGATTGGCACGGCATTGTGTGCAGCTATGGTAGTGGCATCCCTGTCGGGATGCGGACTGAAAGAGCCGGATGCTCCTGCGACTACGGCAGCGCCTGCAGCAGATGCCGGCGCCACAGAGGCAGCAGAGAAAACAGAAGCAGGTGGTGAGGAAGGCAAGTCCGATGATGCTTCCGGAGCAGCGGCTGCCAATGATCCGGCGGTTACCCTGGTATATGCTGAGGTGAATCCTCTGGATACCATCGTGGGACAGACCGATTCCTTTTTTAAGGAGAAGGTTGAGGAGTTATCCGGCGGTTCTATCACGATCGATCTGCAGGCCTCCGGTGTTCTTGGCTCTGAGAATGACGTATTGGATACCATGCTTGGCGGAGGCGGAACGATTGATATGTCCCGTATCTCTGCATTTGCACTGACCAGCTACGGCGGCGAGAAGTCCATGCTGCTGTCCATTCCCTACACCTTTGTGAACCGGGATCATTTCTGGAATTTCGCGACCTCGGATCTGGCTCCGGAATTCCTGCTTGAGCCGCATGACAACGGCACGGGTGTGAGAGGCCTGTTCTATGGTGAGGAGGGCTTCCGCCATTTCTTTACCAAGAATCCGGTGAACAGTCTGGAGGATCTGGCCGGTATGAAGCTGCGTGTGTCCAATGACCCGATCATGAATGGTATGGTTGAGGGCCTGGGCGCTTCTCCGACGGTTGTGGCTTTCGGCGAGCTGTATTCTGCACTGCAGACCGGTGTGGTGGACGGCGCTGAGCAGCCGATTGCCAACTATAAGTCCAATGCCTTCCCGGAGGTTGCCAACAACCTGATTCTGGACGGACATACCCTGGGAGCAATTCAGGTTATCATTACCGATGAAGCATGGGATAAGCTGACGGAGAATCAGCAGGCAGCAGTGATGGAGGCTTCCAAGCTGGCTTCTGAGTATAACCGTAAGATCTCTGAGGAAGCAGAGAATAAGGTACTGGAGGAACTGAAGGCAGAGGGCTGTAATGTGGTGGAGGTTACCGATAAGGCTCCGTGGCAGGAAGCTTGTAAGAAGGTGGTTGAGGAGAATACCGCTGCCTATGCGGACTTGTATAAGCAGATTGTAGATATGCAGTAAATAGAAGAGAAAACCGAAGAGGTAGGTATTCTGCGGGCACAAAAAGTCAGTAAGGATCTTTTGTGCCCGCACTGTATACAGGAAAGGAGTAGTTATGCCTGCGATTTTGAAGTCGTTTGAGAAGATTAAACCGTTATACGATATTGTATATAAAGTAACTCTTATCATTTGTAAATTACTTTTAATTGCGGATATTGCAATCACCACCATGGCAGTGTGCGGAAGATATATTCCGTTTATTCCGGATCCGGCATGGTCTGAGCAGGTGGTTCTGACATTGATGTCTTACATGGCTGTGCTTTCCGCAGCTTTGGCTATCCGCAATGGTTCCCATATTCGGATGACGTCCTTTGATGCCTATCTTCCTAAGGCACTGATTCATTTTCTGGATATTCTTGCAGACCTGGCTGTGCTGGCGCTGGCATTGATCATGATTGTGGTAGGCTGGCAGTATGCACAGACGATCGGCGGACGCGGCGCATACGAGAGTATGCCCTGGCTGTCCCGGTTCTGGATGTATTTCCCGATTCCGCTGGCAGGTGTGGCCATGCTGGTATTCGAACTTGAGGCGCTTTATAATCATGTGAAACTGGTATTTGAGAAGGAGGGTGAAGCTTAATGGATGCAAATACAATGGCAATTGCTGTTTTGCTCGGCAGTTTTTTTATCATGATTTTTCTGCGGTTTCCGATTGCCTATGCAGTAGGACTGGCATCCGTTCTCTGCCTGATGGCGCAGGGCCTGCCACTTTCCAATATCTGCCAGTATATGGTAAAGGGGATCAGCTCCTTCAGCCTGATGGCGGTTCCGTTTTTCATTACCATGGGTGTGCTGATGGGTTCAGGAGGAATATCAGATAAACTGATTGCTCTGGCGAATGCCTGTGTGGGCTGGATGCGCGGCGGTATGGCAATGGTAAATATCGTGGCATCTTATTTCTTCGGGGGAATCTCCGGTTCTGCTTCTGCGGATACGGCTTCCCTGGGATCGATTCTGATTCCGATGATGGTGGATCAGGGGTATGATGCGGATTTCTCAACCGCGGTTACGATTACTTCTTCCTGTGAGGGACTTCTGGTACCGCCCAGCCATAATATGGTAATCTACGCGACTACAGCGGGCGGGATCTCGGTAGGCTCTTTGTTTTTGGCAGGTTATATTCCGGGCGCTCTGCTGGCAGGCTGTCTGATGATTGGATCCTACATAATCTCTGTAAAACGGAATTACCCGAAAGGCGAGCCGTTTTCGATCGGCAATCTTATCAAACAGCTGAGTGTGTCCATCTGGGCATTAGCGGCAGTATTGATCGTGGTATTCGGTGTGGTAGGAGGTATGTTTACAGCGACCGAATCAGCGGCCGTAGCAGTAGTTTACAGCTTATTGGTCAGTGTATTCGTCTATAAAGGACTGGACTGGAAGGGGGTATGGAAGGCTCTGGATGATTGCGTTGCCACGCTTTCCATTGTATTAATCCTGATTTCCACGTCTGCCGTATTCGGCTTTTGCCTTACCAGGCTGCATGTGCCGGATCTGGCGGCGAATGCTATTACTGGCCTGACCAGGAATCCCTATATCCTGGCCTTGCTTTTGAATCTGATTCTGCTGGTTTTAGGCTGTATCATGGATATGGCGCCGATTATTTTGATTGCGACTCCGATTCTTCTGCCGATCGCGACTTCGATCGGAATCGATCCGATTCAGTTTGGTATTATGGTAATTCTGAACTGTGGTATTGGTCTGCTGACTCCTCCGGTAGGAGCCGTGCTGTTCATCGGATCGGCAATCGCAAAGCTGCCGATGGAGAAGGTGGTAAAGGCTACTTTGCCCTTCTATCTGTGCATGGTGATTTCATTGCTTTTGATTACTTTTGTTCCTGCGATCAGTATGTGGCTGCCGGGATTGATGGGATAAAGCTTACAGGGATGTATTTTTGATTAAGGCGGTATGCCCCGATTACAAGGGCTTACCGCCTTTTTTGACGCATATAACATGCAGAAGGCCGACAGACTTGTGGTATGAACCGGGTGTCGGCTTTCTTTCTGGCTGTTTTCTCCCTTCAGGACATGTGCCCGGCAGTTGCCTGTCATAGCGGACCGGCAAGATGGCAATATTTGATTACTCAAAAGCAATAATTGTATAGATATAAGAGGAATTCTGGAATAATATAAAGTTATCATAAAAAGATAAGAAAGGAAGGTACGTTATGGGAAAATTTAAAAAGGGGAAGCTCAAAAGAGCTGCAGCAGTAGGACTGGCTCTGACTATGATGACTTGTGCTGCAGGCTGCGGTTCAGATGACGGAAAGCAGGGGGCTTCTGCGGAATCAGCTGGAGCTAAGGGGGATTCTTCATCAGGAGGCAAGAGCGGGACGATCAATGTATATGCCTTTACGGATGAAGTTCCGAAAATGATTGACAAGTTTGTTGAGGCTCATCCGGATTTTGGATATGACATCAACTCAACAATCATTGCAACAACGGACGGGGCTTATCAGCCTGCTCTTGACCAGGCTCTTGCAGCGGGAGGCGCGGATGCCCCGGATATTTATTGCGCAGAGGCTGCGTTTGTGCTTAAGTATACCCAGGGAGATGCAGCGTCATATGCAGCTCCTTATGAGGATCTGGGAATTGATATCAGCGGCAGGCTCAGCGATGCGGAAATCGCGCAGTATTCTGTAGATATCGGAACAAATCCGGAGGGAAAAGTAGTGGGGCTCGGTTATCAGGCGACCGGCGGATGCTTTATTTACAGGAGATCGATTGCGAAAGAAGTATTTGGAACGGATGACCCTGCAGAGGTCAGCAAGGCGATCGGCGGCGGTTCAGGCTCATGGGATAAGTTTTTTGAGGCAGCGGAAACCCTGAAGGGAAAGGGATATGGAATCATATCCGGTGACGGTGATCTTTGGCATGCGGTGGAGAACAGCTCAGACAAAGGCTGGATTGCAGACGGAAAGCTTTACATCGATCCTAAGCGGGAAGAATTCTTTGATCTTTCGAAGAAGCTGAAAGACAACGGATACCACAATGATACGCAGGACTGGCAGGACGCATGGTTTGCGGACATGAAGGGAGAAGGCGCCAAAGGCATTTTAGGATTCTTCGGACCGGCATGGCTGATCAACTACACCATGGCTCCCAACTGCGGCGGCACAAAAGCAGGCGAGGGTACATACGGCGACTGGGCAGTGTGCGATTCTCCCGTAGGTTTCTTCTGGGGAGGCACATGGCTGCTTGCAAACAAGGATTCAGAAAAAAAGGAAGCTGTAGGGCAGATTATCGATTGGATTACCCTGGACAGTTCCGAGGATGGTCTTCAGTATGCCTGGGCAAATGGAACAATTGACTGGGATAATGATCCTTCTACGCCGACGGCAAAAGACGCGGTTGGTTCCGGTAAGGTAATGGCATCTTCCGATGGTTCTCTTGAGTTCCTGGGAGAACAAAATATGTTCGATTACTTTGTTCCTGCAAATACTTATGCAAATGGTAAGAACTTAACCCAGTATGATGAGGTGATTAATCAGTACTGGAGAGATGCGGTTCGGACTTATACATCCGGAGAGAAGAGCAAAGAAGAAGCTATCTCTGTATTCAAGCAGAACATAAAGGACAATCTTGATGTAACGGTAGAATAAGGTTGTGGAGGCGGTGAAATGCTTTCGCCGTCTCCTGCTTTAGGAAAAAGAAACCGGTTTTTGGAGGAACAGCATATGAAAAGAAAAAAGAAAATATCGTATGCTAAATATGGATATATATTCTGCATACCATTTGTAACTGCATTTACCTTATTTACCCTATATCCCATTATCTATACCATCCTTATAGGATTTACAGACTTTAAAGGTCTGGGAGCAACGTCATTTCACTTTTTGGCGGATCCGTTCCAGAACTATAAGGATATTTTAGGGTCTCCCACATTCAGAACAGCACTTGGCAATACCTTCCGGTTATGGGGCTGGAACTTCCTGCCGCAGATACTTTTAGCCCTTCTGCTGGCCGTGATTTTTACAAACAGACGGCATAAGATAAAGGGGCAGGGCTTCTTTAAAGTAGTATTTTATATGCCGAATATAATTACGGCAGCAACCGTTGCCATTCTTTTCGGTTCTTTGTTCGGATATCCTATGGGACCGGTAAACGATATGCTGAAATCTCTCGGAATTATCGATGAACCATATTTCTTTATGCAGAGTAAAGCAGTGGCAAGAGGGGTAGTTTCCTTTATTCAGTTCTGGATGTGGTATGGAAGTACCATGATTGTTCTGATCTCAGGAATCTTAGGCATTAATCCGGAGATCTACGAGGCTGCAGAAATTGACGGAGCTTCATCCTGGGAGAAATTTTTATATGTAACCCTTCCGAATCTCAGGACAATCCTGATCTATACCCTTGTGACAAGCCTGATCGGCGGACTTCAGATGTTTGATATTCCCCAGCTGCTTGTGGCAAAGAGCGGGCCGGACAATGCAACCTTGACAACCAGCTGCTTTATCTACAACCAGGCGTTCAGCGGAAGCTACATGTATAACCGTGCGTCGGCTGCCAGTATGATTATGTTTATCATTATCGCGATTCTTTCCGCAGTGGTATTCTATATCATGCAGGACCGTTCGGATGCTGCAGAAAAGAAAGCTCTGAAGGCAAGGAAAAAGCAGGTAAGAAAGGCAGGTGCATAAAATATGAAAGAAATGAAACAGATATCGTTGCTAAGGCTTTTGACTTATGTTTTATGCATTGCTCTTACGCTTCTCAGTATTATGCCGTTTTTGATTATGATCGTAAATTCTACCAGAAGTACGACGGAGATTCAGCAGCATGCCATATCGCTGCTGCCGTCAAAATATTTATTTAACAATCTGAAGATATTAACCGGGAAAAGTTTTAACCCTCTTGTGGGATTTAGAAATTCTATCATTATTTCGACAGGCGCTACGCTGTGTACTGTTTATTTCTCTACACTTACCGCATATGCCCTTGTTGTATATGACTGGAAATTCCGCAACGCATTTTTTTCCTTTATCATGGCAATTATGATGATTCCGTCACAGCTTGTAAGTATTGGCTTCTATCAGTTTATTTACAAGATCCATATGACGAATAATTTCCTGCCCCTGATCCTGCCGGCCATAGCAGCGCCTACCTGCGTATTCTTTATGAGACAGTTTATGATACCGGTGCTGCATATCGATGTGGTTAATTCGGCCCGGATTGACGGTGCAAAAGAATTTTATATCTTTAATAAAATTGTGCTTCCTATGATGAAACCGGCCATAGCAACTCAGGCGATATTTTCGTTTGTTACCAACTGGAACAGCCTGTTCCTGCCAATGATTTTACTGACTAAGCAGGAAAAATATACCATGCCGGTAATGGTAAGCTTGTTAAAGGGTGATATTTATAAGACTGAATACGGTTCTATTTATCTTGGACTGACACTTACCGTACTGCCGCTTTTGATTGTATACTTCTTATTATCAAAGTATATTATTGCTGGTGTGGCTCTTGGCGGTGTAAAGGAGTAGTCCGGAAAGTAAGAAGAGGAGATAAGAGCAATGGGCATGAACAGAAAGGCACAGGCATACAATCCATTTTTACCAATTGATGTATATATTCCGGATGGTGAGCCTCATGTATTTGGCGACAGGATTTACCTGTATGGTTCCCATGATAAAGAAGGCGGAGAAACCTTTTGCATGTTAGACTATGTGGTATATTCCGCTCCGGTTACCGATCTTACGGATTGGCGTGAGGAGGGAATTATTTATCAGGCGACTCAGGATCCGGATTATCATGAGCGTAATTATATGTACGCGCCGGATGTGGTAAGAGGAAATGACGGAAGATATTATTTGTATTATTGTATGTCCGGCCCCTTTGGACACGGAGGATACTTTGGGCCGATTCAGGTAGCTGTGTGTGACACGCCAGCCGGAAAATATGAGTATTTGGGGTATGTAAGAGACAAGAATGGTCAGCCGGCACAGGATTTCGTATGCTTTGACCCAGGAGTCTTTAATGATAACGGAAGAATATTCCTTTATTCAGGTACCCAGTATGGATATGAAGAAGAGTCTGATTTTTTTGAAAATGAAAAATATATCCAGGAAGAAATGAAGATGTTTAACCGGAGCCGGGAGGAGATTTTAGAAAAGGCAAAGCAGGGAAGTGTCATGGGCCCCATCGTGATGGAATTGGAAGAAGATATGCTTACCTTAAAAAAACCTGCCAAACATCTTATCCCCTATGCAGTGAAAGGGACTTCCTTTGAGGAGCATCCGTTTTTTGAGGCAAGCTCTATGCGCAAAGTGGGAGATAAGTATTACTTTATTTATTCCTCGATGCAGAATCATGAGCTTTGTTATGCTACAAGCGATTATCCTGACCGGGATTTTATTTTCGGCGGAACTATCGTATCCAACGGCGATGTGGGAATTAATGGGCGCACACTTGAAAATAAGCTGAATATGACCGGTACAACCCATGGCAGTATAGAATATATCAATGGGGAGTGGTATGTTTTTTATCACAGGCTTACCCACAAATCGGACTACAGCCGTCAGGCATGTGCCCAGAAGATCAAGATAGAAGAAGACGGGAGCATCAGGCAGGTGGAGATCACCTCCTGCGGATTAAATGGCGGGCCTTTGGCCGCAGAAGGATCCTACCCTGCCACAATTTGCTGCAACCTTACAAACGGACATATGCCTCATGGCTGTAATAAGATATACGATTGCAGCATTCCCAATGTAAGCCACCAGGGAGAAGAGCGGTTTATCGGTGAAGTATCTGACGGAACCATGATTGGATACAAGTATTTTGAGATTCGGGATAATAAAAAACTTAAGATACTGTACCGAGGCAATGCCAATGGAACGCTTGCAGTAGCTTTTGAACCTGACGGAGACACCAGGGGAGAATTTGAAATCAGGTCTTCATCAAAATGGGCCGAAATATCCGCAGATGTTTCATTTGAAAATGGGATTACGGCAATATATTTGAAATATTCTGGCGTTGGCATGTTTGATATCAGGGAGATTTCGTTCTGAGATTCTCATCTGCCTGTGCTGCCGTGGAAGTATCGCTGCATTCGGACTTCGGGCGTGGATGATTTTCGTCATTGTACATTTGACGGAATTCGGTTGGCGTGCAGGCCTTGCTGATTTTAAATATTCGGTTGAAAGAAGAGATTGAATTAAAACCAGAGTCTGTGGCAATATCGATGATACTTTTTTCCGAATTTAAAAGAAGCAGGACTGCATGGGCTACCCTTCTTTCATTGACATAGCTGTAAAAGGTATTTCCTGCAAATTTTTTAAACAGTCTGGAAAAATGAAATTTTGAAAAACCTGCGATGGAGGCAATGCTGTCCATGGAGAGATCCTCTGTACAGTGGTCATTGATATATTCGCACAGAGCCATAAATTTCTGTATGTATTCCTGCTGCATTGCAGGAGGGCCGGAGATGATATCGCTTTGGGAAGCGTAGGAGCGGCCCACCAGAAGAAACAGTGTAAGCAGATTGTTATATATGGCGATTTCTTTAAATGGTTCGGGGCTGAAATATTCGTCAACGCTCTCTGCAATAAGGTCACGGCACGCCTGGTATATCGCAGGATAGATTTTTGGAGACACAATCAGGACAGGCTGGATCAATGAGAAGATGGAATCAAAGGATTTTAATGTAATGGAGCTGGAAAAGTTAACTAAGAAGATATATCGTGTGCCTTTCTTTGCCGGCATGGAGTGAACCACTCCTGGGGCAACGATCATGATATCGCCTACACTTAATTCATACGTTTTTCCATTACAGATGACCTGGTAGCCGTTCTTTTCGGGTATGATAATTTCCGTGGATGTGTGCCAGTGCTTGGGGTATTCCTCATATTGGACATTTTTATAGAGAAGGATGGAGGGACATTCCTGAAAGGGTACGATTTCTCTTGTTCCATCTAAATGGGGCATCATATGAAAATCCTCCTTAAACGATCAAAAATACAAAAAGATGACTGGTTCGCAGAACCATACTCAGTATACAAAAGAAAGTGGAAAAAGGCAAGGCAAACCGCAATGATTCAATGGAAAACAACTGGATGAGGGAAGGAGTAGGTTTATGGAAGTAAGGAATATAGAAGACTCAGAATTTAAGAAGTACGGACGGATTCTTACCGGCTATGATTTTGCCGAATTATGTAAGGCGATGGAGAAATCGCCGCTTCCGGACACAGTAGTTTATGAACCGTCAGTGAGTTATCTGGAAGAGCTTCCCATTGCAGAGGAGCTTAAAGAAAGGGCATATGGCGGGCTGCCGGTACAGATCGGATATTGCAACGGCAGCAATCATTTCCTGAATGCGGTGGAGTATCACAGAAATTCGGAACTGAATATTGCGGTGACAGATGCCATCCTTATCCTTGGAAGGCAGCAGGATATCGAAGAGGGTTATCTTTATGATACGTCAAAGATGGAGATGTTCCGGCTTCCGGCAGGTGTCGGGATCGAGCTTTATGGGACAACCCTGCATTATGCGCCGTGCAATGCGGACGGCAATGGGTTTAAGGTGGTGGTTGTGCTGCCCAGAGGAACCAATTATCCTCTCTCCAGGTTATGGAGTGAGGGGGAGGACCGGCTTCTTGCAGCAACAAACAAGTGGCTGATCGGCCATGCGCAGGGCGGGCTTCCCGAAACGGCCTTTATCGGGCTGAAAGGGGAAAATCTGTCTGTCTGACCGGACAGAAAAAACAAGAAAAATAAGCAGAAAGATGGAGGAAGATAACATGAAAAACACGCCGAAAATCAAGATCGGAATTGTAGCGGTAAGCCGGGACTGTTTTCCGGAATCACTTTCCGTTACCAGAAGGAAGAATCTGGTTCGGGCATATAAGGCAAAATATGATGAAACCGAGATTTATGAGTGTCCTGTCTGTATCGTGGAAAGTGAGATACATATGCTGCAGGCGCTTGAAGATATCAAACGGGAGGGCTGCAATGCACTTTGCGTTTATCTTGGGAATTTTGGGCCGGAGATAGCCGAGACCATGCTTGCGAAGCAGTTTGACGGTCCGAAAATGTTTATAGCTGCGGCAGAAGAGACTTCTGCGGACGGAGGGCTTGTCCAGGGCCGGGGTGATGCCTACTGCGGCATGCTTAATGCAAGCTATAATCTCCATTTGAGAGGCGTTAAAGCCTATATTCCCGAGTATCCGGTGGGAACGGCGGATGAATGTGCAGACATGATTCATGAGTTTTTGCCTGTTGCAAAAGCAATATATGCAGTGAGGAACTTAAAAATTATATCTTTTGGTCCGCGTCCCACGAATTTCCTTGCCTGCAATGCACCGATTCAGCAGTTATATCATCTTGGAGCGGAGATCGAAGAGAATTCCGAGCTTGACCTTTTTGAGAGTTTCAATCATCACGCCGGAGATTCCAGAATACCGGATGTTGCCGCAGATATGAGGAAGGAGCTTGGAGCAGGAAACAAGAAGCCGGAGATACTTGAAAAGCTTGCTCAGTATGAGCTTACACTTCTTGACTGGGTTGAGGCACATAAGGGTTCAAGAGAATTTGTGGCGATCGCCGGGAAATGCTGGCCCGCATTCCAGACACAGTTTGGATTTGTTCCCTGCTATGTGAATTCAAGGCTGACAGGAATGGGAATACCCGTTTCCTGTGAGGTGGATATCTATGGCGCCCTCTCCGAGTTTATCGGAACAATTATATCGGATGATGTGGTCACTCTTCTTGACATTAACAATACCGTGCCCAAGGATCTCTATGATGAGGATATCAGGGATAAATACAGCTATGCACAGACAGATACCTTTATGGGCTTCCACTGTGGAAATACCTGCTCCAGGAAACTGGCATTCTGCGAGATGCGCAATCAGATGATTATGGCACGTTCTCTTCCGGAGGAGGTTACAAACGGTACCCTTGAGGGGGACATCGCACCAGGTGATATCACCTTTTTCCGGCTCCAGAGCACATCGGATGCCAAGCTCCGGGCGTATGTTGCCCAGGGAGAGATTCTTCCGGTTGCCAGCAGATCCTTTGGATCCATCGGAGTGTTTGCTATTCCTGAGATGAAGCGTTTTTACCGCCATGTTCTGATAGAGAAGAATTATCCCCACCATGGGGCGGTGGCATTTGGACATTATGGAAAAGCATTGTATGAGGTATTTAAAATGTTGGGGGTAGAGCTGTCGGAGATTGATTATAACCAGCCGCGGACAGAGAGATATATCGGTGAAAATCCGTTTTAAGGAGGAATATATGCTATATATAGGTATCGATCTTGGCACGTCAGCAGTTAAGCTGCTGCTAATGGATGCTGACGGAAGAATAAAGAAAATCGTTTCCAGAAGCTATGATATTTCCTTCCCCCATACAGGCTGGTCCGAGCAAAATCCGGAAGACTGGTTTGACTGCTCTGTGGATGGCCTGAGGGAGCTTTTGGCGGAGGCCGATAAGGAACAGGTGGCAGGTATCAGCTTTGGGGGGCAGATGCATGGTCTGATTACCCTGGATGAGGAGGATCGCATTATCCGTCCTGCCATACTTTGGAATGACGGAAGGACAGCAAAGGAGACCGAGTATCTCAATTCTGTGATCGGTAAGGATAAGCTGTCTAATTACACAGCAAATATTGCCTTTGCCGGGTTCACCGCGCCGAAAATTCTCTGGATGCAGAAGAATGAACCGGAGCTTTGGAGCAGAGTATGTAAGATTATGCTCCCCAAGGACTACATGGCATATCGTATGTCCGGAGTCTTCTGTACTGATTATTCAGATGCATCCGGAACGCTGCTTCTGGATGTGAAAAACCGTAAATGGTCAGAAGAAATGCTTCGTATCTGTAATATCACGGAGAGTATGCTGCCAAAGCTGTACGAGAGCTATGAAGCGGTGGGAAATCTCAAGGCAGAGGAAGCGGAAATTCTGGGGCTTTCCACCAGGGTGAAGATTATCGCCGGCGCGGGAGACAATGCGGCGGCCGCCATCGGAACCGGTACGGTGGGGAACGGGAAATGCAATCTGTCTTTGGGAACCAGCGGTACGTTGTTTGTATCCAGCAAAGCATTTGGAGTGGATAAAAATAATGCGCTTCATTCCTTCGCCCATGCTGACGGAGGCTATCATCTTATGGGATGCATGCTGTCCGCGGCTTCATGCAATATGTGGTGGATGAATGATATCATGAAGACCTCTGATTATTCCGCAGAGCAGGCAGGGATAAAACGGCTTGGGGAGAATCCGGTGTATTTTCTGCCCTATCTCATGGGGGAGAGATCGCCCCACAACGACCCGTCCGCAAGGGCATTGTTCTTTGGAATGTCCATGGATACAACGAGAGAGGATATGACCCAGGCAGTTTTTGAGGGGGTTGCATTTGCCCTTCGGGATTCCCTTGAGGTGGCAAGAGATCTGGGCATTGCCATTGACCGCTCAAAGCTATGCGGCGGCGGTGCAAAGAGCAAGCTCTGGAGGAGGATCCTTGCATCGGTACTGAACCTGAAGCTGGAAGTGGTTGAAAATGAAGAGGGACCGGGATTCGGGGCGGCAATCCTGGCAGCAGTGGGCTGCGGCGAGTATCCGGATGTTGAGGCAGCCTGCGAGAAGCTGGTGAAGGTCATCGATGTGATTGAGCCGGAGCCGGATCTGGTGGAGAAGTACAATAAAAGCTATGAGAAGTTCCGGAGGATTTATCCTGCGGTGGCAGGGCTTTTTGAATCACGATAAAGAGAAGCTGGCAGGGTGAAATACCTGCAGAATGGAGAAAAACTATGAAATTATTTATTGATACGGCCAATGTTGAGGAGATAAGGGAAGCTAATGACCTTGGGGTTATTTGCGGGGTGACCACGAATCCGTCCCTTATCGCAAAAGAAGGCAGAGATTTTAAAGAAGTGATTGCACAGATTGCCAGTATTGTGGATGGACCCATCAGCGGTGAGGTAAAAGCAACCACGGTGGATGCAAAAGGCATGATTCAGGAAGGAAGAGAAATTGCGAAAATCCATCCCAATATGGTAGTGAAAATTCCTATGACTGCGGAAGGATTAAAGGCAGTCAGACAGCTTTCCAGCGAAGGCATCCGGACAAACGTAACTTTGGTATTTTCCGCAAATCAGGCTCTTCTGGCTGCAAGGGCAGGGGCAGCATATGTATCTCCCTTCCTGGGGAGGCTTGACGATATCAGCCAGCCTGGTGTGGAGCTGATTGAAAAGATTGTGCCGATATTTGAACATTATGGGCTAAATACGGAAATTATTGCCGCATCCGTCCGAAATCCTATTCATGTAACCGACTGCGCGCTTGCAGGAGCCCATATTGCAACCGTCCCGTATTCTGTAATAAAAGCGATGATTTCTCATCCACTGACCACACAGGGGATAGAGAAATTTCAGAAGGATTATCTGAATAGCGTACAGGGATAAATTCAGAAACCGTTCAAGAGGAGAATGAAATGAATAAATCAGAGCTTCAGAAAAAGGCGGTAGAAGTTCGTAAAGGTATTCTGACCGGTGTATATCATGCGAAAAGCGGCCATCCCGGAGGGTCACTGTCCGCGGCAGATATTTATACCTATCTGTATTTTGAGGAGATGAATATAGACCCTTCCCATCCGGAGGATCCGGATCGTGACCGGTTTGTGCTTTCTAAGGGACATACGGCACCGGGATATTACAGCGCATTGGCATTAAGGGGATTTTTCCCGACAGAGGATTTAAAGACACTGAGGCATACCGGCTCTTATCTTCAGGGACATCCTGACAGGAAACATATTCCAGGGGTGGACATGTCCTCGGGTTCCCTGGGACAGGGGTTTTCCGCTGCGGCAGGAATGGCTCTTGCGGCGAAGATGCAGGGCAGGGAATACAGAACCTACTGCTTGTGCGGAGACGGAGAGCTGCAGGAGGGACAGATATGGGAAGCGGCAATGTTTGCCGGCCATAGAAGGCTTGACAACCTCTGCCTGATCGTAGACAATAATAACCTCCAGATCGACGGAACAGTGGAGGAAATCTGCTCTCCCTATCCCATCGATGAAAAATTCAAGGCCTTTAATTTTTATGTGATTACGATAAACGGGAATGACTTTGATGAGATCAGGAAAGCATTTGACGAGGCAAGGCAGCATAAGGGACAGCCTGCTGCAATCATCGCATCTACTGTAAAAGGCAAGGGCATCTCATTTATGGAGAATAAAGTAGGCTGGCATGGGAAAGCGCCGAATGACGAGGAATACAGGCTGGCGATGGAAGAGCTTGGAGAGGAGGCGGCCAAATTATGCTAGGAAATAAATCCGTGGCAACCAGGGATAGCTATGGCAATGCATTAGCTGAGCTGGCAAAGGAGCATGATGACCTGATTGTACTGGATGCCGATCTTGCTGCTGCCACAAAGACGGCAATATTTAAAAAGACATTTCCCAAACGTCATATTGACTGCGGAATCGCTGAGGCAAATATGGCGGGAATTGCAGCAGGAATGGCGACCTGCGGTTATGTTCCGTTCATGAGTTCCTTTGCCATGTTTGCCGCAGGCCGTGCGTTTGAGCAGGTGAGAAACAGCATCGGCTATCCCCATCTGAATGTGAAAATCGGAGCCACCCATGCAGGGATTTCCGTAGGGGAGGATGGCGCCACCCATCAATGCTGTGAGGATCTGGCGCTGATGAGGGAAATACCGGGAATGGTGGTGATCAATCCCTGTGATGATGTTGAGGCAAGGGCAGCAGTAAAAGCCGCCTATGAATATATCGGCCCGGTATATCTTCGATTCGGGAGGCTGGCGCTTCCGGTGATCAATGAGGAAGCGGATTATCGATTTGAAATCGGAAAAGGCGTCTTGCTGAAAGAAGGAAGGGATGTTTCGATTATTGCCACAGGCCTTTGTGTTTCAGAGAGCCTTGAGGCATCAAAGATGCTTGCAGAGGATGGGATTGATGCGGAAGTAATCAATATCCATACCATCAAGCCTCTGGATGAGGAGATGGTGACGGCTACGGCTTCAAAGACCAGGCGGGTGTTTACCGTGGAGGAGCACTCGGTAATCGGAGGACTCGGAAGCGCTGTCGCGGAGGTACTTTCCGGCAAGTGCCCGGTAAGGCTGACACGGATCGGGGTACAGGACCAATTCGGAGAATCCGGGCCTGCAAGGGAGCTTATCCATAAGTACGGGCTGGATGCAGAAGGGATATATAAGCAGATAAAAGCAGGAATTTAGGATAAGAAAAGCAATGCCGTAAACGTAATGTCAGGAAAAAGACAGGAAAACCGTTTGTGTTTCCTGTCTTTTTTTCGTATAATAGGGATGGTTACCCTTGTCCACTGAGGGTATAGATTCGCAAGACAAAAGCAGGGATAAAGGACAGGAAACTACGGATGAAAGGTATTTTATTTTCTCGGAGGCAGGATTTTCGGAAGATTTTTCAGGCAGGAATGGCAGCCTGTGTGCTGGCATTGGTGATCAGTGCCTGCAGCGGTTTGGAGCAGGAGGAGAGGGAGACAGTACCGGAGTATGTGTTTACTTATGCAGAGAATCAGGCAGAGGATTATCCGACCACTCTGGGGGCCTATCGTTTTGCGGAGCTGGTGAAGGCGCGTACCGGAGGACGGATTGAAATTCTGGTTTATGCCGGAGGAGAGCTGGGAGACGAGCAGGCAGTGATAGAGCAGCTGCAGTATGGCGGGATTGATTTTGTCCGGGCATCTCTTTCTTCTCTGTCAGAATTTGTGCCAGAGCTGAATGTGCTGCAGATGCCGTATCTGTACAAGAATTCCGGGCATATGTGGCGGGTTCTGGAGGGGGAGATCGGAGCGGAATTCATGAAGAGGCTGGATGGTTCCGGATTGACGGGCTTATCCTGGTATGATGCCGGTGCACGGAACTTTTATTGCAGAGAGAAGCCGATTCAGAGACTGGAGGATGTGAGAGGAATGCGGATCCGGGTTCAGGAATCTCAGATGATGGCAGCGATTGTGGAAGTGCTGGGAGGAACGGCCGTACCGATGACCTACGCGGAGGTATATTCGGCTCTTGAGACAGGCGTAATTGACGGAGCAGAGAATAACTGGCCCTCCTATGAATCCATGCGCCATTATGAGGTGGCTCCCTATTATACGGTGGATGAGCATACCCGGGTGCCGGAGATGCAGCTGATGTCTCAGTATACCTGGGAGAAGCTGTCACCGGAGGATCAGTCCGTGATTTTGGAATGTGCGCAGGAGTCTGCCCTGTACGAACGGGAGCTTTGGACACGTCGGTCAGAGGCCTCTGAAAACCGGGTGCGTGATAATGGTTGCCTGGTGGCGGAAATGCCGGAAGAAGAGAGAATACGTTTTCGGGAGGCAATGATGCCGATATACCAGAAGTATTGTGCCGATTATATGGATGTGGTGGAGCGAATCGAGGAAGAAGGAGAGAAAATGGAAGAACAGGACAGAGAACAGAATGATTGAAACAGGAGATTTCGGAAATAACACTCCGGCAGCGAAGAGCCTGTGGGAATAGGCAGAACTTTGCTGCCGGGGTGTTTTTTTCAGGAGCAAAAAGGAATTCGGACACATTCCTAAAATTTTCTCCAGGTATCACGTACAAATAACAAAAGCAGAGGGAAGATCTCCAGTCTTCCGGCAAGCATATCAAAGATCAGCATCAGCTTGGCCGGATGGGAGAACAGTCCGAAGTTAGCGGACGGGCCGACCAGCTCCAGTCCGGGACCGATGTTGTTGAAGGTAGCGGCAACAGCGGTAAAGTTTGTGATCAGATCCGTACCGTCACAGGCCAGCACCAGCAGGGAAAGCGCAAATATAAGAAGATAAACGATCATAAAGACATTAATATTGCGGACAACCTCATGATCGACGGATTTGCCATCCATACGGATGCTTTTTACCTGACGGGGATGGAGATACTGGCTCAGCTCCCTGCCGGAGGATTTGATAAGGATAATAAAGCGGGAGACCTTGATGCCGCCGCCGGTGCTTCCGGCACAGGCACCGACAAACATCAGCAAAACAAGAATCGTTCGGGAAAGCTCCGGCCACTGGTTAAAATCACAGGTAGCAAAACCAGTGGTGGTGATGATGGATCCGACCTGAAACGCTGATTCGCGCAAGGCAACGCCGACAGTGGCGTAAAGTCCCCGGATATCCCATCCGATCAACAGGATTGCCGCCAGTATGATGATAAAATA
Source organism: Lachnospiraceae bacterium (assembly GCA_910575255.1). Lineage (GTDB taxonomy): Bacteria > Bacillota > Clostridia > Lachnospirales > Lachnospiraceae > Brotaphodocola. The sequence goes on from CAJTEM010000010.1 coordinate 151,388, forward strand.
CCAGCAGACCTCTTCGTTGGAGAAGGCCTGCTTCCACTTACGCAAAAGCAGCAGAAAATAAAAGTTGAAGTTGACGCCAAACAGGATCATGAAAATCGTCACTTCAATCTGAATCAGGGGAGAATAACTGGCGATACTGTCATTCTTAATTCCAAAGCCGCCGGTTCCTGCCGTACCGAAGGAGGTAGTCAGGGCGTCAAAGACTGGCATGCCGCTGACTAACAGGACAACAAACTCAGCAATGGTCATTATAATATAGATGCCATAGAGAATCTTGGCAGTGGAGTGGACCTTGGGCAGCAGCTTACTGACGGAAGGTCCCGGGCTTTCCGCCTTCATGAGATTCATATGGGAGCCACCGGCCAGCTTTAAAAGCGACAGCAGAAATACCAGCACTCCCATACCTCCGATCCAGTGGGTAAAGCTGCGCCAGAGCAGGATACATCTGGGCAGATCTTCCACAGCAGGCAGGATGCTGGCTCCGGTAGTGGTAAAGCCGGAGACTGTTTCAAACAAAGCATCAATGGGATGCTTGATGGAACCACTGAACAGAAAGGGCAGAGATCCCATGATACTGAGAAAAACCCAGCTCAGCGCTACCGTTATATACCCTTCCCTGACATAAAAATACTGACGTTTGGGCTTGCGGATGGTCAGGGCAATCCCAAGGAACAGACAGATGACGCCGCTGATAACAAAGGACCAGAGAGCAGATTCCTGATACAGGATACCGGTCAGGATGGGCAACAGCATGAAAGCGGCTTCGATGTTTAAGACCCACCCGATTATGTAAAATATAATTCGATAATTCATAACTTGTTCCCCTATTTTTTCAGGATATCCTGGATATCATCCAGGCCCTTTTGGGTGGTGACTACGACCACCGTATCGCCAACATTGATGGTATCATTACCACGCGGGATTAAGACCTTTCCCTTGCGGTGGATACAGCCAAGGAGAAGATTGCTTTTAAGCTGCATATCCTTCAGGGGAATCCCCACAACCGGAGAATTCTCCCGTATGGAGAACTCCAGTGCTTCGGCTTTGCCGTCTAAGATGTGACACAGAGTCTCTACATTGCTGCCGATGGAATTCTGCATGGCGCGGATATAACGAAGAATATAGTCAGCCGTGATGTATTTGGGATAAATAATACTGCCCAGATCAAGCTGATCGAGGATGTTGTCAAAGGACATCCGGTTTACCTTGGTGATCAGCTTGCCCTTGGAATGTTCCCGGGCAAACAGAGAAAGCATAATATTCTCCTCGTCCATATTGGTCAGGGCCACAAAGGCTTCCACCCCTTCTAAATTCTCCTCCATCAAAAGCTTGCGGCTGGTTCCGTCTCCGTGGATGACGACAGCCTCCGGAAGATGCTCAATGAGCAGCTGACAGCGTTCCATGCTTTTATCAATGATGACAACCCGGATTTTCATCTCCAAAAGCTGTCTGGCCAGATAAACAGCGATCGTACCGCCGCCTACAATCAGACAGTTCTTCACCTGGTTGGTAGCCAGTCCGATATTCCGGAAAAATGTTGCCGCGTTTCTGGGAGAGGCAATGATGGAGACCAGATCTCCATTCTGAAGAATAAAGTTACCGTTCGGGATATATGCATTCTCTCCGCGTTCAATGCCGGCTACGAGAATGTCGCATTTGGCGTGGCGGGGGAGCTCGGCAATCGATACCTGATCCAGATGAAACTCCGGTTTGATACGGAACTTCAGAAGCTCTACCCGACCCTTGGCAAAAGTGTCGATTCGGATCGCAGAGGGAAAGCGCAGCAGCCGGGCAATCTCTGCCGATGCGGCAAGCTCCGGATTAATAATCATGGAAATGCCAAGGCTCTCCTTGATCAGATCGATCTCTTTGTTGTAAATCGGATTGCGGACACGGGCAACGGTATGACAGTCCCATTGTTTTTTTGCAATCAGGCAGCACAGCAGGTTCAGCTCGTCCGAGCCGGTTACCGCGATTAATAAATCTGTGTCAGCAGCGCCGGCTTCCAGAAGTGTGTTGATGCTGGAGCCATTGCCAACGATAGACATGGCATCGAGCTCTTCCGTAACATCCTGCAGGCGCTGAGCAGAGGAATCAATGATGGTGACATCGTGGTTCTCTTCTGTCAGGCCCTCCGCCAGGGCATATCCGACCTTGCCACAGCCGATGATGATGATTTTCATGAGGTTCTCCAATCGTGTAATTATCGTTATCCTTATAAAGAAATGTCATTTCTGCATACAGGAATCCAGGTATGCAGGAAAGGACATCTGTAAGTATTGTATCACAAATCGCAGAATTGTCACTATAAAAATGTGAAATATTATTGGCAGGTTCCGAAGGAGTTACTGTTCACAGGTACCTTGTGAACGTAACGGCATATGCCCATTTGAAATCGCCTGCGGCGATGGAGCATATGCTTTGGCTCCATAACTGTACTGGCCTATGGCTAATCAGCAGAGTGATTAGTCATGGTGTGAACAGTAACTCGAAGGGGCCATACCGGTAAATAATGTCACTTTATATTAAGAAAAGAGAAGTCCAGCTTCTAATGCCACTGCCCGTGAACCAATGTCAGTAAGTTAAGCTGTTCCCAAAGGTACGCCAGGGAAACGGGGAGAGCAGCCATCGAAAAGGGCCTGCGGATTTTTCCGGTTTCGAGATCAAGAATTCCTAAAATTTCTGAATTTTGCTAAAAATGAAACGAAAATTCACAAACTCGCTGCGCTCAGACAGTGTGAATTTTCGTTTCAACGCAAAACTCAGAAATTCAAGGACTTCTAAATCTCTGCAAAGTCAAAATCCGCAG
>CAJTEM010000011.1 GCA_910575255.1 Lachnospiraceae bacterium
AAAGCAGTGTCAAAAATACAGAACTCGCTTCGCTCAGACAGCTGTATTTTTGACACTGACGCAGATTCCTGCGAGCTAAGAGTTTCTAGGCATCCTGCAAACGCAATCCGGGGAACCCTTTTTCCAGAGCTGACACCTGCCAGCATCGAAAGAATAAACCTGTGAAACAATATCAGTTTATTTAAGAAAGGGATGTTCAGCCTTGGAACCAGGGGAGGGCCGCAGCGGGAAATGGTCTGCGGATGTTGACTTTGCAGAAATTTTAGGAATTCTTGATCTCGAAACCGGAAACATCCGCAGACCATTTCCCGCTGCGGCCCTCCCCTGGTTTCAAGGCGTACCTTCCGGAACCTCACCCCACCCCGTGAAAAACAGACAGGATTTGGATTTATTGGGAAAAGAGATAAATTGGGGCTTGTATTTGCCCCGGTCTTTCGGTAGAATAGTGGTAGGCTGAATTGGGATTTCTCTCAGGAACAGGAGAGGAATCATGAGGAAAATTCAATATGGAAGAGTTGTAATCGGGATTATATTCATTCTGGCTGCGGGATGTTTTTACAGCTGCAGCAGGGGTGTGCAGGGAGAGTTTCTGTCCGGGCCGCAGGCAGAAGATGGGACAGAAGTACTGTTTTCCGGGCCGGAGGGAGGTTTAGAACCAGGGGAGGATACTGCTTTGCAGATTAAAAAGGATCCAGAGTCGGAACCGGATGTCTCCCCTTCGACAGCAGCGGCTTTGACAGAGACAGAGGCTCCCTGCTTTGTTCATGTCTGCGGCGAGGTGGAGAGCCCGGGAGTCTATGAGATGAAGGCAGGGCAGCGGGTTTTTGAGGCAATTGCCATGGCCGGAGGATTTACAGAAAAGGCTGCACAGAGTTATCTGAATCTGGCTGAGCCGGTATGGGATGGCATGAAGCTGGAGGTGCCGGATCAGGAACAGGCTCCGGCGACGGAATGGACGGCGTCTGCCGGACAGGCAGGGAGTCCGGTGCCAGGCGGCAGAGCTGCGGGAGCGGCCCCGGAAAAGGTGAATCTGAATACCGCAACAAAAGAGGAATTGATGACGCTTCGGGGGATCGGAGAGGCAAAGGCAGAGGACATTATCCGTTACCGGGAGAAAAGCGGCGGATTTACAAGAATTGAGGATATCATGCAGATCTCAGGAATCAAGAATGCGGCATTTGAGAAAATCAAGGACGACATCACCGTATGACAGCATGGGAGAAGGAAGGAAAGAGGATGGCAAGGATTCTGGTTGTGGACGATGAGAAGTTGATTGTAAAAGGAATTCGCTTCAGTCTGGAGCAGGACGGTATGGAGGTGGACTGTGCCTATGACGGGGAAGAGGCGATCGCGCTGGCAAAGCAAAAGGAATATGATGTCGTTTTGCTGGATGTTATGCTGCCGAAGTTTGACGGTTTTGAGGTGTGCCAGACGATCCGGGAATTTTCAGAGATGCCGATCATCATGCTGACGGCAAAAGGCGGCGATATGGATAAGATTCTGGGGCTGGAGTACGGCGCTGACGATTATATCACAAAGCCGTTCAATATCCTGGAAGTAAAGGCCAGGATCAAGGCAATCATGCGTCGGAATGCCCGCAAATCAGGCAAGGGAGGACACCAGGAGAACCGAATGATCACAGCCGGAGATCTGAAGCTGGATCGGGAGGGAAGAAGGGTATTTATCGGGGAGAAGGAGATTAACCTGACTGCCAAGGAATTCGACCTGCTGGAGCTTTTTGTGTGCAACCCCAACAAGGTATACAGTCGGGAAGCGCTGCTTTCTCTGGTATGGGGCAACAAAGCCACGGAATCGGGGGATGTGAGAACTGTTGACGTGCATGTACGGCGCCTGCGGGAGAAGATTGAGCCAAGTCCCAGTGATCCGCGGTACGTGCATACGAAGTGGGGGGTTGGTTATTACTTCCGGATCTGAAAATATTTACAATAATAGCCCTGCTGCAGACAGCGGGGTATAAAAAAGGAGTAGAATGGCATGGATATTATCATCAGGCAGGTAATGCCGGAGGATCTGGATGCCGTGGCCCGGGTGGAGGCAGTCTGTTTCCCAGAAGCAGAGGCCGCGTCCCGGGCTTCTTTTGCACAGCGGATTGAGGCATTCCCGGAGAGCTTTCTGGTGGCTGAACAGGAGGGAAGGATCGTCGGTTTTATCAATGGCTGTGTGACAGATGAGCGGGTCATCTGCGATGAAATGTTTGAGGATGCCGGGTATCACAGACCGGACGGAGCTTATCAGAGTATTTTTGGTCTGGATGTGGTGCCGGAGCTTCGGAATCAGGGACTGGCGGCCCGGCTGATGCGGCAGCTGATTGCAGAGGCAAAGGAAAAGGAAAGAAAGGGGCTGATCCTGACCTGCAAGGATCGTCTGATCAAGTACTATGAACGCTTCGGTTACCGGAATCTGGGGATTTCCCGGTCCGTACATGGGGGAGCCGTATGGTATGATATGATTCTGGAGTTTGAACCGGAACAGGAATAAGAAATGCAGACAGGGAGCAGTCTATGGACAGCAGAAGATGCTGGCTGTCAGGATGTGCGGGAAAGAAAGGAACGGTATGAAAAAGAGAGCATTGGAAGGGCAGTGGCGGAGGCTGGATAATACGGCAAATATTTTTCCGGTGATTGCCAACGAGAATATGAGCCAGGTATTCCGGATATCTGTGACACTGAAGGAGCCGGTGCAGCCGGAGGTGCTGCAGAAGGCCTTGGAGGATATTTTGCCGCATATCCGGAATTTCCGGGTACGGCTGAGACAGGGACTTTTCTGGTATTATTTCGAGGAGAACAAATCCATTCCGCAGGTGCAGAGGGAGAGCACCTATCCCTGCCGCTATATTGATCCTCATGGGAACCGGAGGTTTTTGTTTCGGGTGACGTATTATGAGAGGAGGATTAATCTGGAGGTGTTTCATGCTTTGACGGATGGCCTGGGTGCCGTCAATATGCTGAAGGATCTGACCAGACGTTATCTGCAGCGGATTCACGGAGAGGAGAGCGAATTCTGGAGCAGTGAGGATGAGAAGACCCAGAAGGAACAGGAATTCTCAGTGGTGGACAGTTATCTGGAGAACTACCGGGAGGTGCCGCGCCGCCGGTACAGCTCTCATCCGGCTTATCGTCTGGAGGGCAATTATCTGCCGCTGGGAACCGGACAGGTGCTTCACGGCTATGTGAGCACCGGGGAACTGAAAAGCGCCTGCCACCGGTTTGACGTCAGCATTACCAAGTATCTGGCGGCAGTGCTGATCTGGTCCATCTGGCAGGAATATCTGGACGGAAAGCCATGGGCAGAGCCGATCGTGCTGAATCTGCCGATCAATCTGCGGGCATTTTTTGATTCCGAAACCATGGCGAATTTTTTTGCCGTGACAATGATCGGATATCTGTTTCGGAACCCGGAGGTAAGCTTTGAGACGCTTCTGGGGAAGATCTCGCGGCAGATGGATCGCAAGATTGATAAGAAGCGTCTGGAAGAAAGCATTTCCTACAATGTGTCACGGGAAAAGAAGTGGTATCTGCGCGTGATTCCTCTGGCGTTGAAGCGACTGGCTCTGAATCTGGTGTTCCGGCTGAAGGACCGGGCCTATACCATGACCTTGTCTAACGTCGGAGTGATCCGGATGGAACCGGAATATGAAAAAGATATCGAGCGTTTTCACCTGATGATCGGTGTGTCCCGGAGACAGCCGTTAAAGTGCACGGTCTGCGCCTGGAAAGAGGAGGTTGTGATTACTTTTACCTCGGTATTTTCGGACAGCCACCTGCAGAGAAGATTTTTTGATAAGCTGAAGGAGGACGGAGTCCGGGTACAGCTGGAGGGAAATGAACCCTCTTCAGCCAGAAAGCGGGATATGTATCCGCGTATCCGCAAGGTTCTGATCTTGCAGAAGGGCGGAGAGGCAAAAGCATCCCGGATGGTGAAAAAGGTAGGAAAGACCGGTGGTGAGGCGGCAAGGGGTCTGAAAGGATATCTGGCCGGGGAAAAGGACTGGAAGGAGGAGCTTCACAGACGGCTGCATGTGTGATGCTTGACAGGAGGCGTTATGAGAACGGATAAGGTTAGTCTGCGGGGCAGGCTGGTACGGGATATGATTCGAAATACCATGGATTCTGCCATGGGGCACCGGATTCAGACTGGAGAGCTGCGCAAGAATCCGGTAGAACCGGCATGGGTGCGTCCGCAGGGCTATGATTATGAGCTGGTGGAGCTGGAGAATTTTTCCATGGAGTATTTAAGGCCGGTGCAGGTAAGCACCGGCCGGGTGGTGCTGCAGCTTCACGGAGGCGGATATATCGGCCCGATGAAGAATATTTACCGGGATTTTGCGGTTTGCTATTCGAAGCAGAGTATGGGAGGGGATGTGCTGACGATCGATTACCGGGTAGCGCCCGAGTATCCGTATCCGGCAGCGCTCGAAGACGCCCTGGAGGCATACCGGTGGCTTTTGGAGGAAAAAAAGTACGCTCCGCAGAAGATTGTGGTCGCAGGCGATTCAGCCGGCGGAGGCCTGGCGCTGGCTTTGGCTCTGTATCTGCGGGATCATGGTATGGCGATGCCGGCCGGATTGGCATTGATGTCTCCGTGGACGGATCTGACCTGCAGCGGAGAGAGCCATAAGACAAACTTTCATCGGGATCCCCAGTTTGGCAATACCACGGATAATCTGCTGCATGACAGTGCCTATATCGGAGATGCGGATCCGAGGGATCCCTACCTTTCGCCGGTATTCGGGGAATTCTGGGGAATGCCGCCGGTGCTGATGCAGGTCGGCAGTGAGGAGGTGCTGCTGAGCGATACTCTGAGGGTGGCGGATAAGCTGCGCATGACAAAAGGAAAGCTGCGCGTATCGGTGTATGACGGCATGTTCCATGTGTTCCAGATGGCGATGCGCCTGATTCCGGAGAGCAGGGAGGCCTGGGAGGAGGTGGGTGCCTTTCTGCAGATTCTCTATGGAATCCGCCGGAAGCCGGAGGGGAAGATTGTGAAGCGGGTGAAGTCAGGACGCAGGCAGGGGGCCGGGCAATGAAGATTACCCTGGTTACGGTAGGAAAAATCAAGGAACGTTTTTTTGCGGATGCGATAAAAGAGTATGAAAAGAGGCTGAGCCGTTATTGCCGGCTGGAGATTGTGCAGGTGTCGGATGAGAAGACACCGGAGAAAGCCAGCGAGGCAAAGGCCCGGCAGATCAGGGAGCGGGAGGGCGAGAGGATCCTGGCGCAGCTGAAGGAGGGGGCGTATGTGATTGCGCTGGCGATTGAGGGAAAGATGGCCAGCTCGGAGGAGCTGGCAAAGAAGCTGGAAAAGCTGGGGATCACCGGAAAAAGCCAGGTGGTATTTGTAATTGGCGGCTCACTGGGGCTGTCGGAGGCGGTTCTGAAACGGGCGGATGAGCAGCTGAGCTTTTCCCGTATGACATTTCCCCATCAGCTGATGAGGGTGATTCTTCTGGAGCAGATCTACCGGAGTTATCGGATTATTGCCGGAGAACCGTATCACAAGTAAGGGAGGTTACTTTTAACAGGCAATTTCAGTAAGTTGAGAGATCTCGGAACACAGCCAGGGAAACGGGGAGAGCAGACCCTTTCCGATGGCTGCTCTCCCCGTTTCCCTGGCGTACCTTCTGGAACAGCTTAACTTACTGACATCGGGTGTGAACAGTAACTTTTTATAAAATTGTAATAAATAGAACCAGAGGAAACAGTTGAATTTACCATCAGACTGTTTTATACTGGAAGAAGCCGGCCAGAGTGTGCTTTGGAGTGGATTCTGGCAGAGTATGCGAGGCAGATATTGATTAGCAGGAGGAAAAAAGATGAAGTGGAAGCAGATCGGAAAGCGTCTGGCAGTTGTTTCCGCGGCAGTGGTTCTGTCGGCGGCAGCAACTGTGACAGTGTGGGCAAAGACGAAATTGGACACTGTGTCAGAGGTCTATTGGAATGAGGATGAGGACAATGACAGTAAGATGACAGAGGCAGTCTGGGAGTCGGTCGAGGATGCCAATCAGTATGAGGTTGCTTTGTACCGGGACGGAAGCAAGGTGACAGAGGTCACGGTAAAGGCCAGCAAGAACAGCTATAATTTTAAGCGTAAGATGGATAAGGAAGGGGATTATACCTTCCGTGTGCGTGCACTGGCAAAGAAGAGCAGCAGTGAATATGCGAATGGCTCCTGGTCGGATTATTCGGACGGACTTTATATTACTGAGGCCCGTGCGGAGTATAATAAAGGCGGAGCGCAGGAAGATACCAGCAAGACAGGGCCAGGGGCGCCGGCCGGCGGCAGTGAGGGTTCTGCGAGCTTAAATAGCGGAGTCGTTGCAGAGAATAGCCAGAAGCCGACAGCAAGCAATACTACGGAGGAGAAGGTAGTTGCAGAGAACAGCAGGAAGCCGGTTGCCGAGGGAAGCAGCAGTGCTTCGGCGGACAACGGACAGCCGGCACAGGAAGACAATGCTGAGCCAAAGACCGGGGAATGGGTCAATGACAGCACCGGCTGGTGGTATCGCTGGTCCGACGGCACTTATCCGGCAGGGAACTGGTTCCAGGATCCGGCGGACGGGAAATATTATATGATGGACGGCCAGGGGTATATGAGAACCGGCTGGATCACCTGGAATGAGAAGCGTTATTATTGCGATGCCTCAGCGACTCCGTCCGGTGCCATGGTGACCGGAGAGCATTATATTGACGGTATGCTGTACCGCTTTGACGATTCCGGTGCGATGATTGACGAAGCGATTACCTCCGGAGGATCCTCACGGTCGGAGGATGATGACGAGAATTAAAGCTTCTGTCACAGATTACAATCTCGACACATATTTTGTCCCTCCCTTCATATATTGTATTAGAGGCAGTGTGCGGCCGCTGGCCATGGCTTCTGCCCGTAAGGAATATAGGAGGGGAGGGGCTTTCTATTGATAAAAAAGAGGAATTGATCCGTATTTTTTCTAAAGATATCAGAAATATTCTCAGGCAGGTATCCGCGGATTTCGAGGAGGTACAGGAGATCCGTATGCGGGTGCAGGCGCCGCTTCTTATGATTCAGAATAATCGCGAATTTTACATTACTCCCGAAGGAAAGTTGAGCAAAAATTCAGAGGATGCGTTCCGGGTCAGCAAAAAAGATCTGAAGGAAACGCTGGAATATATGAGTGATTATTCCCTGTATGCGTTTGAGGAGGAGCTGAAGCAGGGTTTTATCACGATTCAGGGAGGACACCGGATCGGAATAGCCGGAAAAACGGTGATTGACGGGAAAGGGATCCGGAGTATCAAGTTTATCTCCTTTCTTAATGTACGCCTTTCTCATCAGATTCGCGGCTGCGCTGACACGGTTCTTCCCTATCTGTACGAAAAACAGGAGATTCTTCATACACTGATCGTATCACCGCCCCGTTGCGGAAAGACGACATTACTGCGGGATGTGATTCGGCAGATCTCCAATGGCACGGGGCCCGAGAAGGGGATGACGGTAGGCGTAGTCGATGAGCGCTCGGAGATCGGCGCCTGTTATCAGGGGGTACCACAGAATGAGCTGGGGATCCGTACCGATATCCTTGACTGCTGCCCCAAGGCATTAGGGATGATGATGTTGATTCGGACAATGTCTCCACGTGTCATCGCCGTGGATGAGATCGGCAGCAGGGAGGATCTGGAGGCAATGGAGTATGTGATGAATTGTGGTTGTAAGCTGATTGCCACGGTTCATGGGAATTCTATTGATGATATCCGGCAGAAGCCGGTTCTGCGCAGACTGGTGCAGGAGCGCTGGTTTGAGAGGTATGTGCTGCTAAGCGGGCGGGGGAAGCCGGGAAATGTAGAGGAGATTTATGATGCCCGGGGGACGAGGCTGTATCCTTCGGGAAGGAGCATTTATGGCAGTTAGTCTTTTTTTGAAAATAGCAGGCGCAGCGATGGTGGTGGCAGGAACTTCCGGCTATGGCGTCTGGATGGCAGGAAACTATCAAAGTCGGCTTTCGCTGCTGGAACAGCTGCAAAAGATGATATTTCTTTTGAAGGGACAGATTCTCTATGCCAATGCTCCTTTGCCAGAGGCGCTGGAAACGGTGGGGGAAAGAACAACGGGGGTATTGTCGGAGTGGATGATTCAGGTGTCGGAGCGGCTTTTGAGGCAGCAGGGAGAGCCGTTTAACCAGATCTGGAAGGAGGAGGTGGATCGTCTGGATGCGGATACGGCTCTGACGAAGACGGACAGGCAGTCTCTGGCAGCGCTTGGGGAGCATCTGGGATTTCTGGATAGTGAGATGCAGGAGAGGAATCTTCTGCTCTATCTGGAACAGTTGGATCTGGTGATCGGGGAATTGCGTAGTCACCGTCAGGAGCGTTGTCGTCTGTATACCAGTCTGGGGGTGATGAGCGGCATGTTCCTTGCAGTCCTCCTGCTTTGAGGAGAATCCGGCCCGTGCCGTCACCCGATATGATACAAGGAGGAGAAGCATATGGGAGTCAATTTGATTTTCCGAATCGCCGCAGTGGGAATTCTGGTTTCCGTGATCTGCCAGGTATTAAAGCACAGCGGGCGGGAGGAGCAGGCATTTCTGACCAGTCTGGCAGGGCTGATTCTGGTGCTGTTCTGGATGGTGCCCTATATTTACGAATTATTTGATACCATTAAAAATCTGTTTGCGCTGTAGGAGAAATGCTTATGACAGTCATTACAATCAGTGTTGTGGGAATTATAACCGTGATGCTGGCAGTACAGATGAAGGGCATCCGGGGAGAATACGGTGTCTTCCTGGCAGCAGCAGGCGGATGTCTGATCTTTTTCTATGGAATAGGAAAGCTGGAAACCATTCTGGATGCCATGAGGCAGATTCAGGAGATGATCCATCTCAACCAGGTGTATCTGACCACACTGTTAAAGATTACCGGGATCACCTATATTGCGGAATTTGCCTCCGGGCTCTGCAAGGATGCCGGATATGGGGCGATTGGAGGTCAGATCGAAATCTTTGGAAAGCTTTCCATACTGGCGGTCAGTATGCCGATTGTGCTGGCGCTTCTGGAAACGCTTAAGAGGCTGCTGGTATGAGAAAAAAAGGGACAGGTATCCGGCTTGGGTGGCTGGCAGGAGTGCTTTTGCTGGGGATTTTGTGCAGGGAAGTGACGGCATTCGGGGCAGAACGGGCGGTCAGAAAAACCTTGCCAGGGAGATACAAAACAGAGCAGGGGAAAGGTTTGCCGGCGGGTACGGGAAGTATTGCGGTCGAAGAACTGCCAGGCAGTGACTGGAGTGAGATCGACCTGTTTTTACAGCAGCAGGATGGCTGGGAAACCGAAGGCTTTCGCTTTAGCGAACTGGTGAAGGCGCTGATGGAAGGAGATAAAAAGGCGGTTGGAGAAAGGCTCATGGCAGGCCTGCGCCAGTCCCTGATTGCAGAGGTTTCTCATGGCATTCATCTGGCAGGGGAGCTTTTGGCACTGGGACTGGTGGGAGCCGTGTTTGCCAATTTTTCTCATATATTCACGGGCAGCCAGATATCGGAGACAGCATTTTTTATGACCTATCTCCTGGCTTTTACCGTACTGGTGGCGGCATTTTCGGATAGCATGGAGATCGCACAGAGAGTTCTCATCCGGCAGATGGAGTTTCTGAAGGTATTGATCCCCTGCTATTTTCCGGCAGCAGTCTGGGCAGGGGGAGGTCTCTCTGCGGCAGCCTGGATGGAGTTCTTTCTTTTTCTGATTGCATCCGTACAATGGCTGTATCTGAAACTGCTTCTGCCTCTGACGAGGGTATATCTTTTGCTGGTAATGGCTGGGAACCTGGCAAAGGAGGACATGCTTTCCCGTCTGACTCAGCTTTTACAGTCGCTGATTCAGTGGGGAATGCGTTCTTTGATCGGCCTGGTGGCAGGCTTTCAGCTCATTCAGGGGATTGTGTTGCCTTATGCGGATTCTGTACAGACAGCCGGGGTGCAGAAACTTTTACAGGCGATTCCGGGGGTGGGAGACGGTGCAGGAGCCGTGACAAAGATGCTTCTGGGAACTGGGGTGCTGATGAAGAATACTATGGGGGCAGCGGCAGTGGCAGTGCTGATGATTCTGAGTCTGGTGCCGCTCTTAAAGCTGGCCGTGCTCTTGCTTTTGTATCGGTTTGCAGCCGGGATTCTGCAGCCGGTAGCAGATAAGCGTCTGATCTCGTGCATCGGAAGCGTAGCAGACGGACAGAAGATGCTTCTGGGTCTGGCGGCCTCGGCTCTTATGCTTTTTTCCGTTACTATTGCATTGATATGCGTGGGAACCAATGGGGCTTATCTGGGAGTGTAGTGGCGGGAGGGGAAGCAGTTGGAGGATTTGTATGGATGGGTAAAGAACCTTACGGGATATTTTTTGTTCCTGGCAGTGGCGGAGAATCTGATTGCAGGAAAAAAGTATGTAAAATATTTTCATCTGTTTGCCGGGATGGTGACCATTCTGCTGGTTCTTCAGCCACTTGCCGGCAGTATGCAGCTGGAGGAGCGGATTGCCCGTTTCTATGAAATGCTGGTATTCCGATACCAGGCAGAGGATCTGCAGGCAGACCTTCTGCAGATGGAGAAAGAGCGGCTCAGTCAGATGATTGCCCATTACGAGGAGGCGGTTGCCGAAGATCTTCGACAGATGGCAGGAGAATGGGGGATCATGGTTCGGGAGTGCCAGGTGGAGATCGGTGAGGAAGCGGGAAGTGAACAGTTTGGCGCCATTGTGCGGATACGAATGGCAGTGAGCATGAAGGGAGAGGAGGATGGCTATGGGAATTCAGAAGCCAGAGCGGACAGAAGAAATGAACAAAAAACTGTGGAAGCTGTTGAGCCGGTTGTGATCGGAGAGGAGGACAGGACAAAAACAGAGGCGGCCCCGGAGCGGACAGCAGAGTATTCCGTTATAGAAAGGCTGCGCAGGAAAATCGCGTCCTATTATGATCTGGAGGAGGCTTATGTGGAAATTCAAGTGGTTGAAGGGTAAGGATAAGTGGTTGCTTCTGCTGACATCAGGCATTATTTTGTGCATTCTGGCTTTTCCAGCCGGCCGGCTGTCCGGAAAGAGGGAAACGAAGGACAGCAGGCAGTTAAACGGCAGTTCTGCGAAAGGAACCGGTCAGAAAGAGGAGACAGATGGCAGTCTTTCGGCGGGATGGCAGAGTGTTTCGGACAGCGGTTTTGACGAGGATAACGGGCTTAAAGGAGGATCTCCCGAGAGCTATGAGGAGGAGCTTGAGCATCGGGTGCGGGAAATACTGAAAAATGTGGAGGGCGTCGGTCAGGTGGATGTCATGATTGTTCTGGAATCTTCCGCCGAGAAGGTGATTCAGGTGGATAAAAGTCAGACTCATTCCCTGACAGAGGAACAGGACAGCAGCGGCGGGACTCGCAGGATCGAAAATCAAGAGCAGGATCAGAATACGGTTATGATTTCCGGCACTGGAGAGAATACGCCTGTCATTGCCAAGGAACTGCGTCCGGAGCTTTCCGGAATCATCATCAGTGCACAGGGCGGAGGCAATCCGACCGTACGGGCAGAAATTTCTGCGGCGATGGAAGCATTATTTGGCCTGCCTGCTCATAAGATAAAAGTACTAAAGCGGGTGGAATAAAGGAGTGTCAGATCATGAGAGAACGAAAACTTGGAATGAAACTGAAAGACGGCAACATGAAGAAGCTGTTTCGCAGAAATCAGATTATCATCACAACACTGGCAATCATGATTGCAGCAGCGGGATATCTGAATTATGCGGGAAAGAAGGAGCTGGAGGCCAGCAGCGATGATATGATCTATGAGGCAGGGCTGATGGATATTTCAGATGAGGATCTGCTTCGGGAGAATCAGGCAGCAGGCTACGACTACATGGGAGAGATCGAAGAGGCACAGTCCCTGGCAGACGAAGAATATCCGGCCTCTGCAGAGGGGCAGAGCAGTACAGACAGCTTTGCTGCGGATCAGCAATATGCAGAGATTGACAGCTGGGATGAGGGAGAGGATGCAGGAATGGAGAATCCCGGAGAGGCAGTGCTGACCAGTGGCATGACGGTATCGGATTACATAGCAAATGTACAGCTGAGCCGGGAGCAAATCCGTGCCAAAAATAAGGAAACACTGAACAATATTATTAATAACACCAATATTGAAGAGGCTGCCAAGCAGGAGGCGATTCAGAGCATGATTGCCATGACAGCAGTGGCAGAAAAGGAGAATGCGGCAGAAACTTTGCTGCAGGCGAAGGGATTTTCAGATCCGGTGGTCAGCCTTACAGACGGAAAGGTAGATGTGGTGATCAATGCCACAGCCATCACAGACCAGCAAAGGGCGCAGATTGAGGATATCGTTAAGAGAAAGACTGAGGTTCCGGCAGACGGAATTGTCATTACCCTGATGAATCTGGAATAAACGTACCGTGTGAAAAACCAAAGATTCCCTATGCAAAACTGCCGTAATTTGTTATAATAATACGTAACAGTTCAGAGGCAATGTCGTTTGGTTGAGTCTTTTCAGAAGGTACGCCATGGAAAAAGGAGCGGGTAGAGACTGGAAATGGTCTGCTGCTTTTTCCATGGCTGGGCATCTTTTCGCCTAAACGAAAAGACATGGTACTGAATTGTTATAATAATCCTGTGATAATGAGGCCAAGAGGTGTAAAGCAGTCAGGAGAATATCAGGAGGTAGTGTGGCAGTGGAGAACAGGGATGAGAGAAGCACTCACAAGGTATATGAAAAGGAAAGGATTGGTGAGGTACAGATAGCGGATGAGGTGGTGGCGATCATTGCCGGTCTGGCGGCCACCGAGGTGAGTGGCGTGGATTCCATGGCAGGCAATATCACTAATGAGCTGGTAGGCAAGCTTGGGATGAAGAATTTGTCTAAGGGAGTCAAGGTGGATGTGACGGAGGAGCATGTATCTGTGGATTTATCTTTGAACATGAAGTACGGCTACAATATTCCGGAGGTCAGTGAGAAAGTGCAGGAGAAGGTGAAGTCAGCGATCGAGAACATGACCGGACTGACCGTACTGGATGTGAACATCAAGATTGCCGGAGTGAATCTGGCAGAAGAAAAATAAGTAACTGCCCCGCTGCCGGATTCTTCCGCCGGCAGCGGGGCAGTTATGGATTTCGGAATTAGAGAACCGGATAGCGGTTATCAGGATCCCCATCGGAACACGATGATTCCGGCGATGGCAATCACCGCGCCGATCAGTTTTTTCCACTCAAATGGTGATTTTTCGACACCGAACATGCCGAACAGCTCGATCCCGTAGGCAACGATAATCTGGGTGACCACGATCAGCAGAGTAGCCTTGGCAGGACCCAGGCCGTCCATGCTTTTGATGACCGTAAAGGTGATGAAGGCGCCGATCAGGCCGCCAAGCAGCATATACCAGGGACGGACCTCAAAGATAGCACCCACGGGACTTTTGTCAGCGAAGAACCACAGGATGACACAGGTCAGAAAGGCAGTAAGCTGAACCCAGCCGGCAGCGACCCAGATGCCGGTCTGTTTGGTTGCTTCTGTATTCAGAACACCCTGGATACTCATCAGGGCGCCTGATAGCAGTGCAATCAGAAATCCCCACATAGAGAAAACCTCCTGATTTTAAAAATTGACTTGTTTTCTTAGTTTTCTCAGAGCGGGAAAAATTATTCATTACATTAGGAGAGAACAGAACTATGAACAACGAGATTATATTGGCATCTGCGTCTCCCAGGCGCAGAGAGCTTTTGCATCAGGTGGGGCTGAAGCCGCGGATCCTTCCCAGCCGGTTAGAGGAGATAATTACCTGTACAGAGCCGGAGGAGGTGGTGAAGGAGCTGTCGCGGCAGAAGGCGGAGGAGGTGGTCGGAGAACTGTCGCGGCAGAGGGCAGAGGAGGCGGTCGGAGAGCTGTCGCGGCAGGGGGCGGAGGAGGCGGTCGGAGAACTGTCGCGGCAGAGGGCAGAGGAGGCGGTCGGAGAGCTGTCGCGGCAGGGGGCGGAGGAGGCGGTCGGAGAGCTGTCGCGGCAGAGAGTAAGAGAGAGATGCGCGGCCGGCAGCTTCCCGGCAGTGGTGATCGGAGCCGACACGGTGGTGGCAGTAGAAGGGAGGATTCTGGGGAAGCCGGACTCAAAGGAGGAGGCGGTTCGGATGATCACATTGTTGCAGGGCAGGGCACATCAGGTATATACCGGGGTCACTATGATCTTCCGGAAGGATGGGGAATGTCTGACTTTTGCGGAGCGTACAGATGTCCACGTGTGCCCCATGAGCCAGGAACAGGTGATTGCCTATGTGGAGACCAAAGAACCGATGGATAAGGCCGGGGCTTATGGAATCCAGGGACGTTTTGCCGTCTATATCCAGGGAATTGAGGGAGATTACAATAATGTGGTTGGCCTGCCATTGGGGCGGGTATGCCGGGAGCTGATGAAGAGAGGCTTTCAGATATTCTAAATGGCCTGACAAAAGCGAAACCTGGCCGGAATGTGTTTAAGGAATCGTCTGTAAGGCAATACTGTCAGAAAAGAAGGAAAAAGGGTGACAGTATGCACAGAAAAAGCTTTATCAGCCAATATCTGCAGGATCTGGTTCCGGTGGCCTTTGAGCTGGAGTCGGCACAGGAATTTCACATGATGGGAACCGGTCCGGCACAATTTAAAGTAAAACTGAAGCGGGAGATTCCTAAGAGAGAATTGCTAAAGAGTACCTCCCTGGCATTGGGAGAGGCATATGTACGAGGGGATCTGGAGCTGGATCGGGATCTCTATGAAGTTCTGGACATGTTTTTAGGGCAGATGGATCGCTTTCGGTTAAATCCGTCAGCGCTTCATGGACTGCTTCATTCTTCCCTGGCAGCGAAACACCAGAAGCAGGAGATTTCCTCTCATTATGATATCGGAAATGATTTTTATCGGCTGTGGCTGGATGAGACGATGAGCTATTCCTGTGGTTATTTCCAGAATCCCGGGAACACGCTTTTTGAGGCACAGGTGGAAAAAACAGACCGTATTTTAAAGAAACTGCATCTGGAGATGGGGATGACACTTCTGGACATTGGCTGCGGCTGGGGTTTTCTGTTGATGCGTGCGGCCAGGCGCTATGGAGTGAAAGGGCTTGGCATTACCCTGAGCGAGGAACAGTACCAGCAGTTTTCACGGGAAATTAAGGAACAGAAGCTGGAGGATCGTTTGGAAGTACGCCTGATGGATTACCGAAAGCTGGAGAAAAGCGGCCTTCAGTTTGATCGTCTGGTAAGTGTGGGCATGATCGAGCATGTGGGGCGGGGAAATTATGAGACCTTTTTGAAAAATGCATCTGCCGTATTAAAGCCGGGCGGGCTGTTTTTGCTGCATTTTATCAGTGCGCAGAAGGAGCACGCAGGGGATCCTTTTATCCGCAAATATATCTTCCCGGGCGGGGTGATCCCGAGCCTGAGGGAAATGATGAACCTTCTGCCGGAGTATGAATTCCGGACTCTTGACGTGGAAAGTCTGCGGCGGCATTATACCCAGACGCTGCTTTGCTGGCGGGAGAATTTCTGCAGACATAAGGAGCTTGTGACAGCTCAGCGGGGAGAGGAATTTGTAAGAATATGGGAGCTGTATCTGGCATCCTGCGCAGCGGCATTTCATCAGGGGGTGGTGGATTTACACCAGATTCTTATGTCCCGGGGAGTAAATAATGAGCTGCCAATGGTGAGAGTCGTGTAGGGGCGGCAGAGTGGTTGCCGTCCATGGGTTCCAGAGCTGATAGCTGCCGGCCTTGAAAAATGTACCTCGTGAAAAGTAACATAAACGGAAAGCTTGCAGGAAAAATTGCAGGGGAAAATTCGTGATTATGCTTGACACGATTCAGGATTTTATGTTACTATTAGACATATCAAATAACATAACGCCTTAGAGATGACAGAGCAGGTAGATGAATGCGGGCGACCGTTCATCCCTGCTTTTTCTATACCATTTGGCAAAAGTTTAACAATCATTTATCCTGGGATTTTGCCTGTGGATGGAATGCGGGAATGGGATAGTCATTGCCAAGGCGTGACAGGAGGAGAAGGATATGGGTAAGTATGTAATTGCGCTGGATCAGGGAACCACCAGTTCCCGGTGTATCCTGTTCGATGAGCGGGGAACCATCTGCAGCGTGGCTCAGAAGGAATTCACGCAGATTTATCCGCAGCCGGGCTGGGTGGAGCACAATCCCATGGAGATCTGGTCTTCCCAGCTCTCAGTGACCATGGAGGCTATGGGGAAGATCGGCGCCCATTACAGCGACATCGCGGCCATCGGTATCACGAACCAGAGAGAGACCACGATTGTCTGGGACCGGGATACCGGGGAGCCGGTGTACAATGCGATTGTGTGGCAGTGCCGCCGGACGGCAAACCGCATTGAGAAGCTGAAGGAGGACGGGCTGGAGGAGAAGATCGTTGACCGCACCGGGCTGATTCCGGATGCCTATTTTTCCGGGAGTAAGATTGAGTGGATCCTGGATCATGTGGAGGGAGCCAGGGAACGGGCAGAGCGGGGAGATTTGTTGTTCGGGACCGTGGACACATGGCTGATCTGGAACCTGACCAAGGGGTGCATCCATGTGACGGATTATACCAATGCGGCCAGGACCATGCTGTTTGACATCCACAAAAAATGCTGGGATGAGGAGATTTTGGAGTATTTCCGGATTCCCAAATGCATGCTGCCGGATGTGAAGCCTTCCAGCTGTGTCTATGGCTACACCTCCTCGGATGTGATGGGGGGCAAGATTCCCATTGCCGGGGCAGCAGGAGATCAGCAGGCGGCGCTGTTCGGCCAGTGCTGCTTTGATGCCGGGGAGATGAAGAATACCTACGGCACCGGCTGCTTTCTGCTGATGAATACGGGAAATGCGGCAGTGAAGTCCCATCACGGCCTGCTGACGACCATTGCGGCCAGCAGCCAGGAGGAGAGCCAGTATGCCCTGGAGGGCAGCGTGTTTGTGGCAGGGGCTGCGGTGCAGTGGCTGCGGGATGAGATGCGTATGGTGCGTACTGCCGGGCAGACGGAGGAGTATTGTACGTCAGTGGAGGATACCGGAGGGGTCTATGTGGTGCCTGCCTTTGCCGGGCTGGGAGCGCCTTACTGGGATCAGTATGCCCGGGGTACCATTGTGGGAGTGACCCGGGGCACCAACAAGGAGCATTTTATCCGGGCAACCGTGGAGTCCATGGCATACCAGGTATCGGACCTGATCGAGGCTATGCAGCAGGATTCCGGGATTCCCTTAAAGCAGCTGAAGGTGGACGGGGGCGCCTGTGCCAACAATTTCCTGATGCAGTTCCAGTCGGATATCCTGAATGCGGAGATCGTCCGTCCGGAGTGCATTGAGACCACCGCCCTGGGTGCGGCTTATCTGGCAGGGCTGGCGGTTGGCTACTGGAGAAGCAAGGAGGAGATCCGCAAAAACTGGCAGGTTTCCCGCTCCTTTGTGAGCGCCATGGAGGAGGAACGCCGCCAGAAGCTGGTGAAGGACTGGAAGCGTGCGGTGAGATGCGCCCTCTGCTGGTCTGAGGAGGAGTAGGCGCGGCGGTTTGAGGGAGCAAAGGACCGATAGCAGGAAGCGGTTTGAGAGAGCCGGAGGTGAGAATGGCCGGTGACGGTTCGGGAGTTACCGGAATTGTTGTGAGGATGGTAAATTGTAAATGAGCAGGAGGACATACATATGACAGTTGATTCACTTGGGATGGCAATCCGGGGGATGACGGATCCCATGTTTTTGCTGAGTGAGGCGGAATTGATTTTTCGGGTGGGCCTGGCCTGTATTCTGGGATGGCTGATCGGTAATGAGCGGAAGAACCGCAATAAGTCTGCCGGTACCCGGACACATGCGATTGTGGCGCTGGGGTCAGCCTTGGCCATGGTGGTCTCCAAGTACGGGTTTATGGATATGCCGGATCATGATGCGGCCCGGGTGGCGGCGCAGGTAATCAGCGGCGTGGGCTTTCTGGGGGCAGGGATTATTTTTGTAAGAAATAATCTGGTCAACGGGCTGACAACGGCTGCCGGGATGTGGGCAACGGCCAGTGTCGGCCTGACGGTGGGCGCCGGGCTTTATGTGATCGGGATTGCCTCGGCTTTGCTGTTGATTGTGATGCAGATTATCACCCACCGGATTTCGTATCTGGCCAAGGTGGCTTCTGCGGGAATGATTCGCATGACCCTTGTCCAGGAAAAGGATGCAGTCAAAAATATGCGGAAATATCTGGATGATTCCCGGGTGGATGTGGCATCGGTTAAGATCCATAAGAATAAAAAGGAAGAGGTCAAGCTGGAGTTTGAGGTGGTCTATCCTCCGGGCTTTGACAAGGCTACCTTATTCTCCCATCTGGCTGAGATGCCGGGTGTCATCACCATTAGTGAATAGTGACAATGCGGTTAAAAAGTTAACAAAAAAATAGTAAAATTGTCTTGACAATTCCTGTAGAACTGTGGTAGCATTAGAACAGTTAAAAAACCTTTGAGATGACAGAGTAAGGTGAAGGAAGCGGACAGACCGTTTATTTCTCCTTGCTCTTTTTTTATAATCAACGGGAAACGGCGGTTATAAGGCTTGAAGGGGGAAGTAACTGGCTGGTATGGCGTTGCTTCGATATGGGCAGTGCTGTACAAAACACGGCCCGGGGATCCGGGCCGTTACCTGACTGGTAGGTGCGGCTGTGCCCGGGCATGGCTGCAGAGGCGCAAAAATGTATATGGAGGAAGAGACATGAAGGAATGGAATTTCGATGCGGTGATTATCGGCGGCGGTGTGACCGGCTGTGCGATAGCGAGAGAACTTTCCCGCTATGAGATGCACGCGGCGCTGATTGAGCGGGAGGAGGATGTCTGCTCCGGCACATCCAAGGCC
The DNA here is from genome assembly GCA_910575255.1 of Lachnospiraceae bacterium. Taxonomy (GTDB): domain Bacteria; phylum Bacillota; class Clostridia; order Lachnospirales; family Lachnospiraceae; genus Brotaphodocola. The sequence goes on from CAJTEM010000011.1 coordinate 18,872, forward strand.
AACAGTGCCATTGTCCATGCCGGACATGACGCGGTTCCCGGCTCGGTGAAGGCTCGTTTCAATGTGGAGGGCAACTGCATGATGGGGGAGTTGGCTGAAGATCTGGATTTTGAATTTGACAGGAATGGTTCCCTGATCCTGTGCTTTGCCGAGGAGGACAGACCGGCATTGCAGGAATTGTATGACAAGGGTGTGAAGAACGGGGTGCCGGATCTGAAGATCATTACCGGGGATGAAGCGAGAGCCATGGAGCCCAATGTCAGCGATGCCGTGGTGGCTGCCCTCTATGCCCCTACCGGCGGCATTGTATGTCCCTTTGGCCTGACCATTGCCCTGGCGGAGAATGCCTGCGACAATGGAGTGGAGTTTATCTTCAACGAAGAGGTGAAAAAGGTTGTTAAGACGGAGAAGGGCTATGACCTGGAGACGGCAGACGGCGTGGTACATACCACTTACGTGATCAACGCTGCCGGTGTCTATGCAGACGAGATTCACAACATGGTCAGCGAGAGGAAGCTGCACATCACTCCCCGGAAGGGTGACTACTGCCTCCTGGACAAGGAAGCAGGCAATCATGTGAGGCACACCATCTTCCAGCTGCCGGGCAAGTTAGGAAAAGGTATCCTGGTGACTCCTACCATTCACGGCAATCTTCTTACCGGGCCTACAGCCAAGAATATTGAGGACAAGGAAGCCACAGCCACCACCGCGGAGGAACTGGCGGAGATCATGGAAAAGGGAAGCGTCAGCGTGAAGAACGTGCCCTTCCGTCAGGTGATCACCTCCTTCTCCGGCCTGCGTGCCCATGAGGACGGGGATGATTTCATTGTGGGTGAGGCGGAGGATGCACCAGGCTTCTTTGACGCGGCAGGCATCGAGTCTCCCGGACTGACCAGCGCACCGGCCATCGGCGTTTATCTGGCCAAGAAGGTGGCAGAGAAGGCAGGGGCGAAAAAGAAGGCAGAGTGGAACGGAAAGCGCAAGGGCTTTGTGCGGCCTGAGAAGCTGAGCAAGGAGGAGCGGGCGGCTCTCATCAAGGAGCGTCCGGAGTACGGAACCATCATCTGCCGCTGCGAGGGCGTCAGCGAGGGCGAGATTGTGGATGCCATCAACCGTACCTTAGGGGCTGTGTCCTTAGACGGCATCAAGCGCCGGGTACGTCAGGGAATGGGACGCTGCCAGGCAGGCTTCTGCACCCCCAGAACCATGGAGATTCTGGCAAGGGAGCGCGGCATGGAGATGGAAGATATTTGTAAAAATGCACCCGGTTCCAATATGTTGACCGGTCAGAAATAGGAGGGCAGCGAGATGGCAAAGCATGATATCGTAATTATCGGCGGGGGCCCTGCGGGGCTTGCGGCAGCAGTGGCTGCGAGAAAGGCAGGCATTCAGGATATTCTGATTCTGGAGCGTGACGGCTGTCTGGGCGGAATCTTAAATCAGTGTATTCACAATGGCTTTGGCCTTCATACCTTCAAGGAGGAACTGACCGGGCCGGAGTATGCGGCGCGCTATATTGAGATGGCGGAGGCGGAGAAGATTCCTTATAAGCTGAACACCATGGTGATTGACATCAACAAGGATAAGGAGGTCACGGTCATCAACAAGGAGGACGGCCTGACCACCATCCAGGCCAAGGCGATCATCCTGGCCATGGGATGCCGGGAGCGTCCCAGAGGAGCCCTGAACATTCCCGGATACCGTCCGGCAGGCATTTATTCCGCCGGTACGGCGCAGCGTCTGATGAATATTGAGGGATTCAGCGTGGGCCGGGAGGTTGTGATCTTAGGTTCCGGCGATATCGGTCTGATCATGGCCAGAAGAATGACCTTAGAGGGAGCCAAGGTAAAGGTAGTGGCGGAGTTGATGCCTTATTCCGGAGGTCTGAAGAGAAATATTGTCCAGTGTCTGGATGACTACGGCATTCCGCTGAAGCTGAGCCACACGGTGGTGAATATTGAGGGCAAGGAGCGGGTGACTGGCATTACCATCGCACAGGTGGGGCCGGATAGGAAGCCGATTCCGGGAACCGAGGAGCATTACAGCTGTGACACCCTGCTGCTGTCTGTGGGCCTGATTCCGGAAAATGAACTGAGCCGCAGCATCGGTATTGACATGAGCCGGATTACCTCTGGCCCGGAGGTTAATGACCAGTTGGAGACCAGCGCGGAGGGCGTGTTCGCCTGCGGCAATGTGCTTCATGTCCATGATCTGGTGGACTATGTGTCTGAGGAGGCTACCCTGGCGGGAACCAATGCGGCGGAGTATGTAAAGAGCGGGGAAGAAAAGGGAAATACCCACGTGGTTGAACTGAAGGCGGAGAACGGCGTTCGCTATACCGTGCCTCAGACCCTGGATATTAACAACATGCAGGAGAAGGTGACGGTCCGTTTCCGGGTGGCCGATGTGTATAAGGACCGCTATATCAGCGTGTACTATGACGGTGTCCAGATCTCCAAGAAGAAGAAAAAGGTTCTGGCTCCCGGAGAGATGGAGCAGGTAATCCTGAAAAAGGACAGCTTTGGGGAGTATCCGGATTTGAAGAATATCGTGATTTGTACGGAGGTGGAATAATATGGAGACGAGAGAACTGATCTGTATCGGGTGCCCGTTGGGATGTCCATTGACTGTCCGTATAGACGGGGAGAACGTGGAGGTAAGCGGAAATACCTGCAAGAGGGGTGACGACTATGCCCGCAAGGAGGTATTAAGCCCCACCAGGATTGTGACCTCCAGCGTACATGTGAAGAACGGAGAACTGGAGATGGTATCGGTCAAGACCAAGGAGGATATTCCCAAGGGCAAGATCTTTGAGATCATGGAGGAGATCCGCAAGACTACGGTCAATGCGCCTGTGGCTATCGGGGATGTGGTGATTGAGAACTGTGCAGGGACCGGGATTCCGGTGATTGCCACCAAAAACGTGGCTGCTGTGTAATTCTTTGCCAAATACTCCTCTGGCAGGTAATGGCCGTTGGCCTGGCTTATTGGAAGAACATCTTTGCCGGCAGCGCTGAAGTGATGAACCGGTAAACGGATACGGATGGGAAGAAGGTATTTACAGGTATAGAGCCGGCAAAGGACCAAGGGGGCAGGTGGTTTGCCGGGACATAGTGGCAGTTCAGACAAAAGGAAGCGCCGGATGTTGATCGGATGCAAAATCAGGTATGACTGTTACGGGAAATAGAAGAAAATGAAATGAAGAGGGAAAAGGATTGGCACAGTGCAAGACGTCGGACGTTTTGACTGTGCCGATTCTTGAGTTTTTGGACGGATGCCCTTATAATAAAAAGGAAAGGATTTACCGAAGCGGGAAGGGAGATTGCCAATATGAAAGCAATTGAGTTGTTGGAGACATCGCCGGTGATTGCGGCAGTGAAGGATGACAAGGGGCTGCAGCGTTGCTTTGAGTCGGAGTGCCAGGTGGTGTTTGTCCTGTATGGGAATGTCTGCAATATCGGGGGGATTGTCCGGCAGATTCAGGAACATGGGAAGGTGGCCATTGTCCATGTGGATTTGACGGCAGGGCTGAGCGCTAAGGAGGTGGCGGTGGATTTTATCAAGCAGACCACCAGTGCGGACGGAATTATCAGCACAAAGCCCCTTTTGGTGAAGCGGGCTCTGGAACTGGGGCTCTATGGGGTGCAGCGAACCTTCATGATTGATTCCATGGCAGTGAATACCATGAAAAAGCAGATTGATACCTTTCACCCGGATCTGGTGGAGGTGATGCCGGGGATTATTCCCAAGGTATTAAAGGAGATCCGGGGATACACGGACATCCCGATCATTGCCGGGGGGCTGATTTCGGATAAGAAGGATATTATGGCTGCCTTTGCCGCCGGGGCGGATGCCATTTCCACCACCAAGGAAGATCTGTGGTTTGCCTGACAGGGGGAACGGTGTGTACCTGCACAGGGCGGAAAGGTTCGTGGAGATCCGGGGAAAAGACGGGCTGCATTACGGGGGAGACCAGGCCTGGTTTTCTTGGGAGGGGCGTGAGGGACAAAGCCATGTGGCCAGGCAGGGGGCCTGCGGCACAGTGGCTTTGGCGAATATTGCGGCTTATCTGGCGGAAAGCAACCCGGAGGCCTATGGAGGGCTTTATGCTTACCCTGATTATGAAAAGGACAGTTTTCTGGCACATATGGGGGACTTGTATGGGTATGTGAGGCCTTTTCATGTGGGAAAATTCCCTCTGGGAATCTGGCCGGTCAGCCGCCTGGCAGGGGGCATGGAGCGGTTTGCCAGGGAGCGGGGAGTACAGCTGCGGGCGGTGTGGCGGGACTGGGCCTTCAGCCGGGGGAATGTGCTGCGGTATGTGCTGGAGGGGCTTGAGAGAGACCGGCCGCCGGCAATGTTGGTGGGAACCCACAGACAGAGGCAGGTGGAGGTTTTGCTTCCAGGCAGGGGAAGCTGCTGCCAGGATATTTCTCTGCACTGGGTGACAGTTACCGGGGTGAGAAGGGATGACGGGACAGGGAAGGTGAAGCTGGCGGTGTCCACCTGGGGCGGACAGGCGTTTCTGGATTTGGATGAGTATGTGAGGGAGCGGATTTATGCGGGGGTGGTGTATTTTGAGTAGTTGTGCAAACCGGCGGCTTCTGCTATAATATTTTGTAGCGACCGGAGATTGCTGCCTGGGTTTATACTATTTGGGCCGGCCTTTTCGGGGGTACGCCTTGGAAGAAGAAACAGAAGGGGAGAAGGATTTTGGATACTCTGGATTATTATAAGAAGCTGGTGGATTTTCTGGGACAGGTTCTGGGGGAGCACGGGGAGGTGGTGCTTCGGGACTGCAGGAAGCCGAACCATGATATCATTGCCATTGCCAACGGCCATGTCAGCGGGCGGACGATTGGGGCGCCGATCACGGACTTTACCTTGTCTGTCCTGGCGAATGAGGAGTGGAAGGAGAAGGATTATGTGGTGAACTATGTGGGCAAGGCAGCGCCCAATAAGAATCTGCGTTCTTCCACCTTTTTTATCCGGGAGGAGGGGGAATTGATCGGGCAGCTTTGTATCAATATCGATATGGGTCCCTATGAGCAGGTGATGAACAGTATCCGTGCCCTGAGCGGGATGGGGCTGATGCATGGCCTGGACACGGAGGGGGTGGTCTGTGAGGGGCCGGTGGAGAATTTTTCCGCGGATGTGGCCGGGGATATGATGAGCAAGGCAGTGGTGCAGGTGGTGGGATCCAGCGACGCCATTGTGCGGGAGCGGCTGACTCAGGAGGACCGGATTCAGATCGTGGAGGGGCTGAACCAGGCGGGGCTGTTCCAGATCAAGGGGGCGGTGAGCCAGGTGGCGGAGTATCTCTACTGCTCGGAGGCCAGCGTGTACCGGTATCTGGCGAAGATCCAGAGGAAGCTGTGAGGGGCGGGAATCTGGCCGGGCAGGTTTTACCTTGGATAAGGGGCCGGCAGGACAGGCCACGGTAACAGGAGAACGCCAGAAAAGAACATAGAATTTTCTGATTTTGTGAGGGCCTCAGCGAAGTTTGGATGAGAGAATAGCCGGGGAAGAATGGGATGGAACCGCAGTATCAGGAATCAGGCGCCCGGGTTGTACTAGCACATCCGATTTTTTGACCCATGTGCGGATTGTATCAGCCGGAACTTCCGGAAGCCTTGTTATCTTATCCATAGATTCCCCATCCTTCAGCGTGTTAACCGCCGTTTTCTTTGCCTGTCTAATCCGGCCTTCTTCGAGGCCTTCCTTGTGGCCTATCTCCCGGCCTTCCTGCATTTTCTCATAACCAAACTGTTCCACTGCTTTTTCCTGATCAAATAATGCCATCATAGATCATCACACCCTTTTGCCCAGGACTGAATCATATTAATCGGAACTTCCAGAAACCTTGCTATTTTATCCAAAGATTCTCCATCCTTTAGCATGTTAACCGCTGTTTTCTTTGCTTGTCTGATCCGGCCTTCCTCGCGGCCTTCCTCGCGGCCTTCCTTGCGGCCTTCCTTGCGGCCTTCCTTGCGGCCTTCCTGCATTTTTTCATAACCAAACTGTTCCACTGCTTTTTCCTGATCAAATAATGCCATCATGATGCTCACAACCTCCTTCTCATGGCTTAAGAGATACTCTTTTAACACGTCTCTGTCCTTACAAATACGGATTGTCTCCTGAACAGCTTCCTTAGTCCTGCCATAGAGTCCTGACTGCTCCTGGTATATTTTGGTGAAATTTACATATTGGCTGATGATGTCATTTTTCCCATCCCCATAGAGCATCTTTACTCTGATGTCCAGGAAGCCTTTTTCCCCGCCAAAGAATTCATCCGTCAGGCTTAAGTATTCCGGTTTCTCCTGACGGTTTCCGGAAAATATAACATACATCTCCGGCCTTGGCAGGCTCAGTTTTCTGCTTCCATAACGGTTCTGATTAGTTGTCTCAATGTAATCATTCCAAGTCTGTGCCAGGTACAAAAACGCCCGTACAACGATGTTGACGCTCAAGTGCCTTGACCGCATTATATCTGGCGAAACTCTGCAGGATATTTGTTCATCTGCAAGGCGGATTTTCGACGGCGTAGCGGTGGCTACGGCTAGAAAATCCAACGCAGCAGGTGGGCAAATAGACAAGGAGTTTCGCCAGATATAATGCGGTCAAGACACTAGGTTGACTGCGCTTCCGCAAGGATCACGATGCGGTCCTTGTTGCGGAAACCCAGGTCATTATAAAGGTCATTCGTCAGGACGTTCTGTATCGTCACATCTACAAGGTCATCCTCTGTTGTTTCCATGTCCTCCGGGTGCAGGGTCTGGTAAAGTTTAAGAAGATACTTTTTGTCCCTGAACAGATCCGAGAACACGCTGTCTCTGATCGTGAGTTTCGCTTCTTTCATTTAAGTCTCCTGTTTTCTTGATTGTACGAAATACGCCCTTCTGACCCATAGTTCTTCTTTTATTATAGTGGAATCATAGTCAGAAAGCAATATTTTTTCCGCAAAGAGATTTTTCCCTGGCGTACCTCTCAAGAAATGCTTAACTTCCTGACATTGGCAGTAAATGGTGACAGAATTTTTTATTATTGTAAAAAAAAATTATTATAATGATTGACAAATCAGTCTCAAAGTACTATATTCTATTTATAAATATTCAATAAATTTCCCATAAACTAAATATGAATTTCATAGGAGGACAGGGTATGGAACGTACAGGCATTCAGTATCAGACGTATGTGCAGATTCTGAAGGAAGAACTGGTTCCGGCCATGGGGTGTACGGAGCCCATTGCACTGGCTTATTGTGCGGCTAAGGCCAGGGAAGTGCTGGGGATTCTGCCGGAGCGCTGTGTGGTGGAGGCCAGCGGTAACATTGTGAAAAATGTGAAGAGTGTGATTGTGCCCAATACCGGAGGCCTCAAGGGCATCGAGGCTGCTGCGGCAGCAGGTGTGGTGGCAGGAGATGCGGGACGTGTCCTGGAGGTGATTGCCGGGGTGACCCAGGAGCAGAAGGTTCAGATCAAGGAGTATATGGAGAAAACCCAGATTCAGGTGAAGGCCCTGGAGACAGATGAACTCCTGGATATGATCGTGACCTTGTACGGGGATGGCTCCTATGCCAAAGTGCGGATTGCCAATTATCACACGAATATTGTATTGATTGAGAAGGATGGGGAAAAGCTGTACGAGATGGGAGTCATGGCCACAGAGGAGGCGCAGATGGCAGACCGGAGCCTTTTGAATGTGAAGGATATTTATGATTTTGCCAAGACCGTGGAGCTGGAGGATGTAAGGGAACTGATCGGTCGCCAGATCGAGTACAACAGTGCCATCTCCAGGGAAGGGCTGGAGCATGACTGGGGCGCCAATATCGGAAGCGTGCTTATAAAGGCCTACGGGGATGATATCCGGGTGCGGGCAAGGGCGGTTGCAGCAGCCGGGTCGGATGCCAGGATGAGCGGCTGTGAAATGCCGGTGATCATCAATTCCGGAAGCGGAAACCAGGGGATGACGGCTTCCCTGCCGGTGATCGAGTATGCAAAGGAACTGAAGGTATCGGAGGAGGAACTGTACCGGGCCCTGGTGCTTTCCAATCTGGTGACCATTCACCAGAAAACGGGAATCGGACGCCTGTCAGCCTACTGCGGCGCGGTCAGCGCGGGATGCGGCGCCGGGTGCGGGATCGCCTGTCTTTTGGGCGGGGATTATGCCGCCATTGCCCACACCCTGGTCAATGCCCTGGCTATTGTTTCGGGAATCATCTGTGACGGGGCAAAGCCCTCCTGTGCCGGGAAGATTGCGGCTGCGGTGGATGCGGGGATTCTGGGATATCAGATGTACATCAACGGACAGCAGTTCCGGGGCGGGGACGGGATTATCTCCAAGGGTGTGGAGAATACCATCCGCAACGTGGGACGCCTGGGCAAGGAAGGCATGAGGGAGACGGATAAGGAGATTATCCAGATTATGACGGATTGTTAAATCAGGAGCGTGTGATCAATTCATTCTTGCCGGGGCACGCTTGATTATGCAGAAGGAGGAGTAAGACAGGGATGAGTGGAAACGATATTCTCAGACTTTTGAATATAGCCGAAGGGCATGGGGAATGCTTGGTGGGCGTGGCCTTGTTTTTTGCCATGCTTGTGGGGCTTTCCCGACTGCCGAAGAAGAAATTCAGCTTTGCCATGCGGGTGCTGATGGGGAGCGGGGCCGGGACATTATTCGGGCTGGCGGCCTGGGCCTATAGCCAGACAGACCGGGAACCGGTCCTGGAGAGCTTCAATGCCTGGTTCGGGCTGGTGGCACGGGGGTATTTGTCCCTGTTTGTGTGCCTGATTCTGCCTATGGTGTTTTTGGCTTCTGTCCGGCTGGTGCTTCACACGCCGGCAGAGAAGCAGGTCTCTCTCCTGACTCGCTGGAAAAAACGTGTCAATACCGGGATGATGGCAGTCAGTGCTTTGATTGCCGCCTGCCTGGGACTGGCATTTCAGGTCGGGGTGATGCCAGGTGAGAAAGCAGAGGTGTTTTCCTGGAGCGTGGAAAACGGCGAGGGTATGGTGGAATTGATTGCCGATGTGATTCCGGCGGGAATAGGCTGGGATTTGCTGGCCGCCAATGTGATCGGGATCTTTGTGTTTGGCATTTATGTGGGAATCGCAGCCCGGAGGATGTCAGGAAAATACATGGATACAGTGAAGCCGGTGTTTGACCTTACCGAGGGGGCTTTTTCCGTGGGAACCAGCGTATGTAAGACAATCATTGCCTACAAACCCATGGGGGCTGCGGCGATTATGGCGTCCCTTACCGTCCGGTACGGGGGGATGGTGCTCCTTATGCTGGTGAAGATGCTGTTGGTGCTCTGTCTGGGCGCGGCCCTGATGCTGCTGGTGCAGCTGCTTCTGGCAGGTATTTCCGGTGTGGGACCGGCTTCCTTTTTCCGGGCAGGGAAGGAAGCGATGGTGAAGGCCTTAAAGACCCGTTCCGGTTCCGCGTGCCTGCCGGAGGCCCAGAAGGCTCTGGCAGAAGGGCTGGGGCTGAACCGGGAGGTGACGGATCTGGTGTCAGCCTATGCCATTTCTTCCGGGATGCAGGGCTGCGGGGCACTGTTTCCGGCCATGGCGGCAGTGTTTGCCGCCGGATTGTCCGGTGTGGTGATGACGCCGGGGATGGTGATTTTGCTGGTGGCAGTGATTGTCCTGATGTCCTATGGAATCACGGATCTTCCGGGTACAGCCACCATGGCGGAGTTTGCGGCGGTTCTGGGTGCCGGCCTGACAGAGGCAGTGCCGGGTCTGGGGGCAATGATTGCCATTGACCCCATCGGGGATGTGCCCAGGACATTGATCAATGTGACCGGCTGTATGGCAAATGCCATATTTGTGGAAAGGAAGGTGAGAAAGTGAAGGTTGTGATTATCGGCGGCGTGGCGGCAGGGATGTCGGCAGCCTCCAAGATGAAACGGCTTTTGAAAGACCAGGCAGAGATCGTGGTGTATGAGAAGGGGGAGGAGGTCTCCTACGGCGCCTGCGGGATTCCCTTTTATATCTCGGACCACATCCGCCAGGGAAGCGAACTGATTGCCCGGACGGCGGAGGAATTCGCAAAGAGCGGGATTCCCGTGAAGACCTGGCATGAGGTGACAGACGTGGACACAGAGGCAAAGACGGTGACCGTGAAGAATCTAAAGAGCGGCGAGGTATTTACGGACAGCTATGACAAGCTGGTAGTGGGCAGCGGCGCCGGGGTGCGGCATTTCCCGCCCTTTGACAAGGAGTATGGGAATCTGTATGAGATTCGGAACGTGGCGGACGGAACCCGGGTGAAGAAAGCGCTTCTGGAGGAAAAGACAGAGAATGTGGTGATTGTGGGCGCCGGCTTTATCGGTCTGGAGGTGTCGGAGGCCTGCCGCCATTACGGGAAGAGCGTGACCATAGTGGAACTGGCCCCCCATATTCTGCCTGCCTTTGACACGGAGGTCAGTGAAGCTTTGGAGGCGGAACTTACGAAAAACGGGGTGGCGGTGCGGACAGGAACCCTGGTGAAGGAACTGGTGGCGGAAAACGGAACCATCACCGCAGCCCGGTTGGAGTGTAAGGGTGCGGACGGCCAGGTGCAGACGGAAGAGATTCCCGTGGACTTTTTGATCAACAGCGCCGGGATTGCACCCTGTACGGATTTTATCAGGAATGTGGAAAAGGCGAAAAACGGTGCGATCTGCGTCAATGAGCGGATGGAAACCAGCGTTAAGGACGTGTACGCGGCAGGGGACTGCAGCATTATGCACTCGGCAATCACAGGCCAGTACCAGTATGCGCCTCTGGGAACCAATGCCAACAAGCAGGGGCGGATTATCGGGGACATCTTAGGCGGTGCAACCCCCAAGCCCTTTAAGCTGATCGGCAGTTCGGCTTTGCGTCTGTTTGGAATGGATGCGGCCAAGGTAGGGCTGTCGGAGAAGGATGCTTTGGCTGCGGGGCTGGATTTTAAGGTGAATACTATTACCGGCAACAGCTATGCCAACTACTATGGGAAAGAGAAGCTGAATATCAAGTTGATCTATGATGCCAAAACCCGGGTGGTGTTAGGGGCGGAGACCTGGGGGCAGGGAATTGTGGTGCCTCGTGCCAACTATTATGCCATCGCCATCTACGCAGGGCTGACGGTGGATGAGATGGGATTCATGGATCTGTGCTACTCGCCGCCGTTTTCCGGGGTGTGGGATGCGGCTCTGATTGCCTCCAATACGGCGAAGTAGCAAAAAGGAGTAAAAACGCAGGACAGGTAATTGCAGTAATTACCTGAAATATAAACACAAAAAGGAGAACTTGAAGTATGAAAGACAAGACTCAGACAACAAAGCGTTCCTTTATTCTGCGCTTCCTCGACATGATTGAGGTGGCGGGAAACAAACTGCCGACCCCGCTTACGATTTTCTTTTATCTGGCAGTGTTTGTGGTAGTGCTTTCCGGAATCGGCGCCGCTATGGGGTGGAGTGCCACCGGTGAGATGTACAATTCCGGCAGCGGCACGGTGGAGGAAACCACGGTGAGTGTGGTGAGCCTGTTCAGTATCTCGGGATTGCAGTATATGCTGACCTCGGCCGTGACCAACTTTACCAATTATGCGCCTCTGGGATTTACGGTGGTGATCATGCTGGGTATCGGTGTGGCGGAGAGTTCCGGCTGGCTGAACGGACTGATTCACAAGGTGGTGAAGATCACTCCGGCACAGCTGGTGACTCCTATGGTGGTGTTTATCGGCGTTATGACCAATGTGGCGGAAAATGCAGGGTATGTGGTATTCATCCCCCTGGCGGCCATGATCTTTAAGGCGTATAAGAAGCATCCTCTGGCCGGTGTGGCGGCAGGCTTTGCCGGGGTGTCCGGCGGGTTTTCCGCAAACCTGCTGATCGGTTCCGCAGACGCCACCCTGTCCGGCTTTTCCACGGCAGCTGCCCAGACCCTGGATCCGGCCTACAATGTGACTCCTCTGTCTAACTGGTTTTTTATGATTGCTTCCACGATCTTGATTACCGTGGTGGGAACCCTGATTACGGAACTGGTGGTTATCCCCAGGCTGGGGCCGTACAAGGAGAACGGGGACGGCACCCTGGTGGAGGTTTCCAATGAACTGACGGATAAGGAAGAGAAGGCGCTGCGGGTGGCCAACTGGGTATTTGTGGCGATTGCGGCAATTTATGTGATCTGCTGTATCCCCAAGGGCTCCTTTATGAGGAATCCGGAGACGGGAAGCCTGATTGAGGGATCCACCCTGATGAATGCCATCATTCCTTTGTTTACGCTGTTGTTCTTTATTCCATCCTTTGTGTACGGCAAGCTTTGCGGCAGCTTTAAGAGTGACAAGGATGTGGTGGCCTCCTTCAACAAGTCCATTGCCTCTATTTCCGGGTTTATTGCCATGGCATTTGTGGCTGCCCAGTTCACCAATTATTTTGGAAAAACCAATATCGGGCGGATTCTGTCCTTTAAGGGTGCGGAATTTTTGCAGAGCCTGAATATTAATTCCGTGGGACTGATGATGTGCTTTATCCTGGTGGCCGGATTTGTCAACCTGTTTATGGCTTCGGCGTCTGCCAAGTATGCCATCTTTGCACCGGTGTTTGTGCCCATGTTTATGAAAATGGGACTGTCTCCGGAACTGACCCAGGTGGCCTACCGGATCGGTGACAGTACCACGAATATTATCGCTCCGGTCATTGCCTGGATTCCTTACATATTGACCGTGATGAAGAAGTATGATAAGGATACGGGCTGGGGAACACTGGTTTCCTCCATGCTGCCCTATTCCATGGCTTTCCTGGTAAGCTGGGCTGCCATGCTGGCGCTGTGGATGATCCTGAACCTGCCCTTAGGACCTGGGGCTCCGGTGTTCTATACCATCGGATAAGAGAATGATGCGCCGGAACCGGAACCTTTAAAGAATGCGGAAAGAAAAGAAGGAGGACGGAGATGTTTGAGGAGAGAGTGGCGAGGGTGCTGAAAAATATGGAGGAGAAGGGGCTGGAGCAGATGCTGATCAGTGACCCGCCTTCCGTGTATTATCTGACGGGGAGATGGATTCTGCCCAATGAGCGGCTGCTGGCTCTTTATTTAAATAAGAAGGGGAACCACAAGCTGTTTGTGAATAAGCTGTTTACCGTTGAGGGGGATATCGGGATTGAGAAGGTCTGGTTCTCGGACACGGATCCCGGGTGTGAGATCATTTCCGGGTATACGGATCATGATAAGGTGCTGGGGATCGACAAGAAGATGGCAGCGAAGTTTTTGCTGGAACTGATGGAACTGGGGGCGGGCAGCGGTTATCAGAATGCCTCGGAGTGCGTGGATAAGGCCCGCCGGATCAAGGATGAGGAGGAGAAGGAGAAGATGATCCTGGCCTCCCAGCTGAATGACGCGGCTATGGCCAGGTTCCGGGGGCTGATTAAGGAAGGCGTGACGGAACTGGAGATTGCGGCAGGGATGAATGCCATCTATAAGGAACTGGGAACCGAGGGCCCCTCCTTCGGGCCGCTGGTCAGCTTTGGGGCGAATGCGGCGGTCGGGCATCACAAGCCAGACGGCACAGTTTTAAAAGAGGGGGACTGTGTGCTCTTTGATGTGGGCTGCAAGAAGAATGGCTACTGTTCGGACATGACAAGGACCTTTTTCTACAAGAGTGCCAGTGACAAGGGCCGGGAGGTCTATGAGATCGTAAAGAAGGCCAATCTGGCGGCCCAGGCAGTGATGAAGCCGGGAATGCGGTTCTGCGATATCGATAAGGTGGCCCGGGACATTATCACTGAGGCGGGGTATGGCCCCTATTTCACCCACCGGCTGGGGCATTGCATCGGGATTGAGGTCCATGATGCGGGAGATGTGTCGGCGGTGAATACGGATGTGGTGGAGGAAGGGATGATCTTTTCCTGCGAGCCGGGGATCTATCTGCCGGGGGAACTGGGCGTGAGGATCGAGGATCTGATGCTGGTGACGAAGGACGGGGCGGTGAGCCTGAACCGGGATTCTAAGGAGTTGGAGGTTGTAGGGTAAGGAAGGAATTCTGTTTACGTATCAGCTGACAGAAAGGTGAGAGTGATTAAAAGGAGATTTTCAGTGAATAAAAGAGAACGTGTTTTGGCGGCCGTGGCCGGGAACAGGCCGGATCGGGTACCGGGTGGATTCTGGCTTCATTTTCCGCCAGGCTTTGAGGCTGGGGAAGAGGCAGTCAGGCGCCATTTGGAATTTTTTGAGAAAAGCGGTACAGATCTGTGCAAGGTAATGAATGAAAACAGCCTGCCGGATAATCCTGCGCTTCATGATGCGGCAGATTGGGGAAGGTTAAAACCAATATGTCATGATGCACCCTTTATCCGGCGGCAGCTGGATTTAATCCATGCGGTATGTGAGCAGATGCATCAGAAGGCAGTAGTGCTGGCGACGATTCATGGAATGGTGGCATCGGCCTTTCATTATCTGGGAGGGGGCGCTTTGTATGATGAAGATAAGCAGGCATTGACCTGCCACCTCAGGGAGAATCCGGAAGCATTTCGTCATGGAATGGAAGTGATTGCCGAGTATCTGGATTATTTATGCAATGCCTGTCTGGAGGCAGGGGCGGACGGATTCTATTTCGCATCATTGGGCGGAGAGAAGGCCATGATGACAGATGAGGAATTTGAGACGTTTTTCAGGCCATACGAGATCCGGCTGCTGGAAAAATATGAGAAGAAGGCTCCGTGCTTCAACGTATTGCATATGTGCAAGGATCATCTGAATCTTTCCCGCTATTTGGGATATCCTTCTAAGGTCATTAATTGGGGGATTTATGAGGGGAATCTCTCTCTCAAGGAGGGACGGGAGCTGTTGGGTGAAGACCGGGTAGTACTGGGTGGGCTGGACGACCGGGCAGGTGTACTGGTCGATGGCAGTCTGGAGGATATTGAACAGCAGGTGCACAAAATACTTCGTGAGAATGGCACACAACGGTTTATTCTGGGTGCCGATTGCACTCTGCCGACGGATATCAGCCTGGAAAGAATTGCAAAGGCAGTTGAGGCAACAGGTACTTATCAGGATTAGAAGGGAATATCCGGTGGAAGGAGGATTCCCATATGAAAAAAACATCTATGCCGGTATTTTGCTGATTTTAAGCATTGCAAATTTTTTTCCGATTATTTCACTGATATTATTTTACCCACAATCACATGTTCTGGCCATGCTGCTGTTTTTTCTGGCTTTTCTCTCTCCGGCTCTAGCAGTTATCTATCTCATTATGATAATCCTGCTAATATTCCTGAAAAAAATCAGGATCCCTGTCGGATGTATTGCGATAGCAGTGAATATCATATATCTGCTGGGAAGTAAATACTATCTGGATATGATGGTATATTATGCTACATGAGAAGAGGCTATGATACCAGAGTCAAAGGTGTTTTGACCCTGGTATCATGTCATTTAAATTATTTCACAGGGGGTGTTCTTTCGAGGCCGGCAGATACCAGCCTCGGAAGAATGGGGAACGGGATGTTCAGCCTTGGAATCAGGGGAGGGCCGCAGCGGGAAATGGTCTGCGGATGTTGACTTTGCAGAGATTTAGAAGTCCTTAAATTTCTGAATTTTCGTTTCGCTTTTCGCAAAACTCGGAAATTTTAGGAATTCTTGATCTCGAAACCGGAAACATCCGCAGACCATTTCCCGCTGCGGCCCTCCCCTGATTCCAAGGCGTACCTTTTGGATCCCCACCCCCATAAACAGCAACGAAAGTAACCTGCGGACAGGTGTTCCTGGAAAAACTCCTTGCCCCTTTCATGGCCTCATGATATAATACCTTCAAAGCAATGATCTCTGCGGTCAGACCCAAGTGAGAAGACCGGTTATGCAGCTATGCTGTGTCTTTAAAGATTCTTTTCTTTCCATTTTAAATCCTGCTTTTAAATTCACAAAACAATATAAGAGCAGGAGATGTAAAAAGCAGGGCCGCAGAGAGGATGGACAGCGGGCAATGGATTCACTGAGATTTGAGCAATTTTCAAACAGGCTCCAGGGGCAGGAGGAAGCAGGATGACAGGTGGAATTATAGAGATGGATGTCCATGGAATGAATGGAGAGCAGGCCTGCGAGGCAATCACGAAGCAGGTGCGGGCAGCAGGGAATGCCGTTTACCGGATCCGGGTGATTCATGGATTTCATGGCGGGACAAGGATTCGCAGCATGATTCGGGAAGAATTCGGATATGAACGGGAGCCGAAGGTAAAGCGGCTGGAGATGGGGACAAATCAGGGGATTACCGAGCTGATATTACGGGAATTTTGAGATCCGGCGATGAGCAGGAGCGGGAGAAAACAGTCAGAGAGGAGAGCATTATGAGGATTTTGTTCATCCGGCATGGGGATCCGGATTATGTTAATGATACCTTGACAGAGAAAGGGCACCGGGAAGCACAGCTTCTGGCAGAGATGGCAAAGGAGCTGAAGATGGGGGATTGCTATCAGTCACCTTTGGGAAGGGCACAGGCAACCGCGGCCTACAGCCTGGGGAAGCTGGGGAAGGAAGCAAGGACTCTGGACTGGCTGAGGGAATTCCCGGCAAAGGTGGATCTGAACCGTTCAGAGGAGCTTAAAAGAGCTTACAATGATACCCGGATGGAAGGGGAACGTTACGGTATGCGTATTGCCTGGGATATGCTGCCGGATTACCTGACCGGGCATCCGGAATATCTGGATCGGGAACGCTGGCGGGAATCCGAGGCGGCGCGGTGCAGTGACCTGGTTACGGTCTATGATCTGGTGACAAAGGGACTGGATGAGCTTCTGGAACATTACGGATATGTGCGGGAGGGGCTTCACTACCGGGTAATCAGGGAGAATACGCAGACCGTTACTTGCTTCTGCCATTTCGGAATTACCTGTGTTCTGCTGTCCCACCTCTGGAATGTTTCCCCGTTCGTGCTGTGGCATACCCTGGCACTGGCTCCGACGTCGGTGACAGAGGTGGTAAGTGAAGAGCGGGAGCAGGGGATTGCCAGCTTCCGGGGACTGCGGCTGGGGGATCTTTCCCACCTGTATGCGGGACAAGAGCCGCCGTCTTTTTCGGCAAGATTTTGTGAAACGTTCGGGAACCGGCAGCAGCGACATTGAAAAGAGGTGCGGAAAGCAGGATGAGAGGATTATCGGAAGGAAAGCAGGCTGTCTTAAGAACAGCGAAAAAAGCATACCGTGAGAAGCTGATGGCAGGAACCAGCGGCAATATGAGTATGCTGATTCCTGCCGGCATGGAAGGGGATGCCATGCTGCCACAGGCAGGAGGATGCCACGGGAGTCTGATGATTATTACGCCCAGTTCGTATGATTATGAGATCATGGAAGAAAAGGATATCGTGGTAACAGATCTGGAGGGCAATGTGATCGAGGGCTGCCACAGACCGTCTTCGGAATGGAGGATGCATGCAGAGATCTATCAGCATCTGCCGCATGTCCAGGCTGTGGTTCATACCCATTCCCCTTATGCAACCAGCTTTGCGGTGAACCATCAGGAGATCCCTGTGGTACTGATTGAAATGATTCCTTTCCTGAAGGGAAAGCTGGAGGTCAGTGCCTATGCAGAGCAGGGAAGTGCGCAGGTGGGGCGGAATGCAGTGGAGATTCTGCGGCGGAAGAATGCCTGTCTGATGGCGAATCATGGTATCGTGGCAGTGGGAGAGAGCCTTGAGTCCGCCTATCTCAACAGTGTTTATGTGGAGGATGCGGCAAGGATCTATCACAGGGCGCTCGTTTGCGGGAAGCCGGTGGTGATACCCGGGTATGAGGAGTGATAAGATGAGGACAAAGCAATGAAGGGGATCTATTTTAACGGAAAAAGAGCAGAATATCGGGAAGATCTGCCCATGCCGGTGCCCGGGGAGCAGGAGAGCCTGATCCGGATTCTCTATGCAGGAGTATGCAATACGGATCGGGAGGTATTAAGAGGGTATCGGCCGGATTTCCGGGGAGTGATGGGGCATGAATTTGTGGGGATTGTAGAGCAATCCCCGGATCCGGATTGGACGGGCCGGCGGGTGGTGGGTGAGCTGAATGCCGGCTGCGGCCATTGCATCTACTGCCGTAGCGGACGGGAGAAGCACTGCCCCGAGCGAAAGGTCATTGGCATGGATGGAAAGGACGGATGTTTTGCAGAATACATGACATTGGCGACACATCTTCTCCATGAGATTCCTTCCGGACTGTCTTTAAAGAAAGCGCTTTTGACGGAGCCGCTGGCGGCCGCTCTGGAGATTGAGGAGCAGGTACCCGTCTCTCCCAGTCTTTCGGCAGCCATTATCGGTGACGGGCGTCTGGCCTACCTGATTGCGTCAGTTATGCACCTTTATGGGACTCGGCTGACGATCTTCGGAAAGCATCCGGAAAAGCTGACAAAGTTTGCCGGTCTGGGACAAACCAGGCTTGCGGCATTACCGGAGGAGACTTTTGAGCTGGTAGTGGAGGCCTCAGGCTCTCCTTTGGGGCTGCAGATGGCATCGGATCTGGTGCGCAGGCAGGGGACGATTGTACTGAAAAGTACTTATGCGGGTACGGCCCAGGTGGATATGAGCCGGTTTGTGGTGAATGAGATTACGATTAAGGGCAGCCGTTGCGGTCCTTTTGAGCCGGCTCTGCGGCTGTTGGATAAAGGCCTGGTGAAGCTGCCGGAAGTAGAATTCTATGAGCTTGAGGATTGGGAGAGGGCATTTGCCTCTGGAGCATTTAAGGCAGGATTTGCAATAGGAGGGAACGGATAGTTCCCGGAACAGGGAAGGAGGGAGAGTTCATGAGTGATTTGAAACAAGTCACCCATATTGACAATGTAAGGCTGGGGGATGACGGGACTTCCGTTATCATTATCGATCAGACCCTGCTGCCCGGGCGGACGGAATATCTGACACTGCGGACGCCAGAGGAGCTGTATCAGGCCATATTTGAGCTGAAGGTGAGAGGAGCGCCGGCCATTGGTATCTGTGCCGGTTTCGGAATCTATGTTCTGGCGCGCGGCATCAAGACAGAGGATTATGATGAGTTTTACCGGCAGTTTCGTGAGTATCAGCAGTACCTCGACTCCGCACGGCCGACCGCCGTCAATCTGAGCTGGGCGCTGAACCGCATGGAGCAGGTAGTCTTAAAGAACCGGGAGCAAGGAGTCAGGAAGATTCTAAAGCTGCTGGAGCAGGAATGTCTGGCCATTCAGAAGGAAGATCAGCAGATGTGCCGATCCATCTCGGAGTACGGCCTGTCCCTGTTAAAAGACGGTGACGGGATTCTGACTCATTGCAATGCCGGCCCCCTGGCCACCTCCCGCTACGGGACAGCGCTCGGCCCGTTGCTTCTGGGCAAGGAACAGGGGATGGAATTTCATGTTTTTGCCGATGAGACCCGCCCGCTTTTACAGGGGGCCCGTCTCACCTCCTATGAGCTGCAGAGGGCGGGTCTTGACGTCACTCTGATCTGCGACAATATGGCCAGCCTGGTGATGAAGAACGGCTGGATTCAGGCCTGTCTGGTGGGATGTGACCGGGTCGCTGCCAATGGCGATACGGCGAATAAGATCGGCACCAGCGGGGTGGCGGTTCTGGCAAGTTTCTACAAGATTCCTTTCTATGTGCTGGGTCCCAGCTCTACCATTGACCTAAGCTGCAAGACCGGGGCAGATATTAAGATTGAGCTGCGCAGCCCGGATGAAATCAAAAAGAAATTCTATGAAAAGCCTGTGGCGCCCGAGGAGGTGAAGTGCTACAATCCTGCTTTTGACGTAACAGACCATACACTGATCACGGCTATTATTACAGAGCGTGGAATCTGCAGGCCTCCGTATACAGAGAGTCTGGTACAGCCTTGCCTGAATTCCGGTGAGTCAATCACCTGCTTCGGATAAGAAAAATCGTGTGAGCGGATAGGATCCGGGAAAGGGGGCGATCGGCAGTTGGCAAAAATTTTTAATATAACCGGAGCCTGCACACCTGCAAGACATTATATGGTGGATCTGGAATCCAGGCTGAAAGAGATCGGATCCATGGTGGATGCCGGGGAATATTTTTCTATCACCAAGGCAAGACAGTATGGCAAGACTACTACACTGCGGGCATTGGCCGGGTATTTAAGACAGAATTACCTGGTGATAAGTCTTGATTTCCAGAGGATGAGTTCAGCGGATTTTGAAAATGAATCTTCTTTTGTCAATGGACTGGCCAGGGAGATCGTACGGGTTGTCAGACGAATGAAACCGGAGATGCCAGACAGCGTGGAGAGGGAGCTGAAAGAGCTGGCAGGAAGAGACTGCGGTTATTTTAGAATGGCGGAAATTTTCGACTTTTTCAGTGAATGGTGTGAGGAGACTGAGAAACCGATCGTTCTGATCATTGATGAGGCGGACACAGCTTCCAATAATCAAATATTTCTTGATTTTTTGGCGCAGTTAAGAGCGGCTTATCTTGACCGGGACAGGATCCCTGCTTTTCAGTCTGTGATTTTGGCCGGGATATACGATATCCGGAATATCAGGAGGAGAATCCGGCCAGAGGAAGAGCATAAGACGAATAGCCCATGGAACATTGCGGCAAAATTTCAGGTTGATATGGGATTCTCGGTAGAAGATATTTGTGGCATGCTGGAAGAATATGAAGATGACTATCATACAGGAATGGATATTGTTCCGATATCAAAAATGATTTATGATTACACATCGGGATATCCCTACCTTGTTTCATGGCTTTGCAAGTGTCTGGATGAAGAGATATCCGGTCGGGAAAATTTTCTGGATCAATGTTCTGCCTGGACGAAAGCAGGGGTTTTAGAAGCTGTGAAGCTGCTGGTGGAGGACACCACCCCCCTCTACCAATCTATGAAAGGAAAACTGGTGGATTATCCGAAGCTGTATTCTGTCCTGTACGATCTTCTTTTTACGGGGAAATCTGTGCCCTATATGGCGATGAATGATGACATCGAGATCGCGGTTATGTTTGGATTTGTAAAAAATGCAGAGGGAACCGCTGTGATTTCTAACCGAATTTTTGAGACTGTGCTTTACAACTGGTTTATGTCTAAGGAGTACTCCGGCAGCAGGATCTACGACGAAGGACTTCGGGGAAGGAATCAATTCATCGCAGGCAGACATTTGAATGTCAGACGGATTCTGGAGAAATTCGTGGAATGCTTTGACGAGCTGTACGGAGATCAGGAGGAATCATTTCTGGAAGATGTGGGAAGAAGGTATTTTATGCTGTTTCTCAAGCCGATTATCAACGGGACTGGTCACAGCTATGTGGAAGCCGAGACCCGCAACCGGGAGAGGACAGATCTGGTCATCGACTATTGCGGGGAGCAGTTCGTGATTGAGATGAAGGTGTGGCGGGGCAACGCGTATCATGAGCGGGGGGAGAAACAGTTGTCTGATTACCTTGATTATTTTCATCTAAAAAAAGGCTATATGCTTAGCTTTAACTTTAATAAGAAAAAAGAGATCGGGGTGAAAGATATCGTTCTTGGAGATAAACTCCTGGTGGAAGCTGTGGTATGAAAAAAACTCTTGTCTTTTGACAGAATTCGTAGTACAAATAAAGGGGTAACAACTTTACCAGAAAAGGAGAAAAAAGTATTATGAAAAAGATGTTATGCTTGATGATGACCGTGGCTCTGACAGGCTCTCTGCTGGCTGGCTGCGGCGGTTCTTCCCAGGAGGCGCCGGCGACAACAGCGGCACAGACCGAGACCGAAGCAAAAGAGGCAGAAGAAGAGACAGGGGCCCCGGAGGCAGAAGATGCGGGCAATGAGGCGGGTTCTGATGCCCTGAAGATTGCCATTGTCAGCAGCCCGTCCGGTGTGGACGACGGTTCCTTTAATGAGGACAACTACAATGGCATCCTGGCGTTTATCGAGTCCCATCCCGATGCGACGGTAACTCCGGTGCGCGAGGAGACCGGAGATACGGCGGCTGCGGTGCAGGCCGTACAGGATATTGTGGCTGATTATGACGTGATTGTATGCTGCGGATTCCAGTTTGCAGCGATCGGAGCGATTGCCAATGACAATCCGGATGTGAAGTTTTTGCTGGTGGATTCCTATCCCAGCGACGCAGAGGGAACAGAGGTTGCCTGTGACAATGTGTATGCGATGCAGTTTAAGGAGCAGGAGAGCGGCTTTTTTGCCGGAATGGCGGCAGCCCTGGAGACTCAGAGCGGCAAGGTGGCTGTAGTCAACGGGATTGCTTATCCGTCCAATGTCAATTACCAGTATGGTTTTGAGTCCGGTGTCAATTATGCCAACGCGAAGCTGGGAGCTTCGGCAGAGGTGGTGGAGATTGCTTCCTATGCCGGAACGGATGTCACCAATACCAATGTGGGCGGTAACTATGTAGGCAGCTTCGCAGATGAGGCTACCGGCAAGGTAGTGGGAAAGGCTCTGATCGATGAGGGCTGCGACATTATCTTTGTGGCTGCAGGCGGCTCCGGCAACGGCGTGTTTACTGCGGCAAAAGAGGCTGCGGGCGTGAAGGTCATCGGCTGTGACGTTGACCAGTATGATGACGGCGCCAACGGTTCTGAGAATATCATGCTGACCTCCGGGCTGAAGGTCATGGGGATGAACGTGGAGAAGCAGCTGAATGCAATCGCGGACGGTTCTTTTACCGGGGGCAATGCATTGCTTGGCGCAGACACGGATTCTACCGGTTTTGTGAAGGAAGACGGACGTCATCAGATGTCGGCGGAGACCGTTGAGAAGCTGGAGGAAGCATATGAACTGGTCAAGGACGGAACGATCGTTCCGGCGGCTAATTTCAATGAGATTTTGCCGGATGATTTTCCGGGTCTGAACTAATGTCTGGAGCGTCATTTTAGAGAATCCGAATACCGGCTGCGGGCTGTGGAAGCAGACACCTGTCAGCCGGTTTTTTCTTATATCACAGGAAAGTGCGTCCTATGATACCAAAACGCTCCGCGAGGTTGCTGAGTGCCAGTGGCACTCGTTTAGCAGCGACCGAAGCGGAACGTAGACCGCAACACGGTGTGGGCTTGTTCACTAAGCTCATTACATTCGCTAAGTGAGCCAATGCCTGCGGCGGAAAGGAAGAATCATGTCGCTGAAGCGACCCGCCGCAGGCGGAGATTCCTGCGGGGCAGGATTCTTTTTTGTCAAGAGAGGAGGGATGGCATGTCGCAAGATACGGCAAAGGATCTGGAGAGACTAAACGGTGGCGGAGGCGGCGGGAACGGCGGGGAAGACGGCTGGATCATTGAGATGAAGCATATCACCAAGCGTTTCCCCGGCATTGTGGCGAATGACGATGTAACGTTGCAGATCCGGAAGGGTGAGATTTTCGCATTGCTGGGGGAGAACGGGGCAGGGAAATCCACCCTGATGAGTATGCTTTTCGGGATGTACGAGCCGGATGAAGGGGAGATATGGATCCGGGGAAAGAAGGAACGGATCACGTCACCGAGCTATGCTACCAGGCTGAATATCGGTATGGTGCATCAGCATTTTAAATTGGTGGAGAACTATACCATCACAGAGAATATCATTCTGGGATTAAAGGATCAAGACCGCCTGTTCGGGATTCTGCCGTATGTAAATATCCGCAGGGCGGATCAGAGGGTGGCGGAGCTCTCGAAAAGATACGGGCTGGAGGTGAATCCCACAGATGTGATTGAGAATCTTAACGTTTCGGTGCGGCAACGGGTGGAGATTCTGAAAATGCTCTACCGGGAGGCAGAGATCCTGATCTTTGATGAGCCGACGGCAGTGCTGACCCCGCAGGAGATTGAATTTCTTCTGGATATCATCCGGGGACTGAGGGATAACGGCAAGACCATTATTCTGATTACCCACAAGCTGGAGGAGATCAAGAAGGTGGCTGACCGCTGCGGGATTCTGAACCGGGGACGGCTGGCGGATGTTCTGGATGTGGCTTCAACCTCAACAAAGACCATGGCGAATCTGATGGTGGGACGGGAGGTCTCCTTCTCGGTAGAGAAAAAGGAGCCCGAGTACCGGGAGACCGTGTTGGAGGTAAAGAATCTGACTGTGAAGAATGCGGATGGCTTTGAGGTGGTCAAAGATGTATCCTTTTCTGTGCGGGGAGGAGAGATATTTGCCATTGCCGGGGTGTCTGGCAACGGGCAGGTGGAGATTGCGGATGCCATTGCAGGGCTGGAAAAGACGGCCGGCGGCAGTATTTTGCTTCAGGGGACGGATATCACCCATTTCAGCATCCGTCGGCGGACGCTTGCGGGGATCTCCTATATTCCGGAGGACCGGCAGGCATATGGTCTGGTGCTGGACTTTACTCTGGGAGAGAATCTGGCGCTAAAGAATTATTTTCGGGAGCCGTTTTCCCAAAAAGGGGTTCTGAATCCGGCGGAATTTGACCAATACGGGGAAGAACTGATTCAGCGGTATGATATCCGCAGCGGACAGGGAGTGAAGACTCTGGTGCGTTCCATGAGCGGCGGCAACCAGCAGAAGGCAATCATCGGGCGGGAGATTGAGCTCAAATCGCCATTGATGATTTTCGTTCAGCCAACCCGGGGGCTGGATATCGGGGCGATTGAGAATATCCATCAGCAGATGATGCGGGAGCGGGATGCCGGCAGGGCGATTCTTCTGATTTCGCTTGAGCTGGATGAGATTATGGATTGTGCGGATACCATCGGAGTGATCTACAATGGGAAGATGCAAAAGATTGCCGATGCCGGTTCACTGACAGCGAATGAGGTGGGAGAATTTATGATGGGGGTGAGGTCGGATGAAAAAAAATAGCCATATTTTTAAGCGCACCATGGTACGGCTGCTGGGAAATGAGCGATATCAGTCCGTGTCGGTTCCGTTGTTTGCCATTGCCTTAAGCCTGTTGGCAGGGGCTGTGGTGATCCTCTTTTTGGGGAAGAACCCACTCGTGGCTTATCAGAATCTGCTGCAGGGATCCGGCCTTCTTCCCAAGCCCTCGTACGCGGGTTTTAAGAGTATGCTGACGGATTTTGCCAGCTTTCTGAATGCCTGGACGCCGATGCTCTTTGCCTCGCTGTCGGTTGCAGTGGCGCTGAGGGCCGGATTATTTAATATCGGAGTGTCAGGGCAGATGCTGACGGCAGGCTTTCTCACGACGCTCATCGTCGGTTACAGTTCTCTGGCGGCCCCGGTAGCCAAGCCGCTGGTACTGATCGTGGGAATGCTTGGCGGGGCGGCAGTGGGCGGCCTGATCGGATGGCTGAAGCATCAGTTCAATATCAATGAGGTGGTTTCTTCCATTATGCTCAATTATATTGCCCAGTATGTGATCAGCTTTTTTATCAATACATACTATGTGAATCCGGTGTCACGGCAGTCCAATGCGGTTTCTAAAGCAGCGAGGCTGACGCTTATGGATACTCCGGTGGGGAATCTGAAAATGGACATCCCTCTGGGAATCGTGCTGGCGCTGCTGGCAGCGTTTATGGTGAAGTTTCTGCTGGATCGAACCGTATTCGGTTATGAGATCAAATGTGTGGGAACCAGCCGCAATGCGGCCCGGTATGCCGGTATTCATGTGGGAAGGACTATGGTGGCATCCATGGTATGCTCAGGCGCGCTGGCCGGGCTGGCCGGGGTGACTTATTATCTGGGATATTTCGGGTCGATCCAGCCGCGGGTACTGGCAGGGACCGGCTTTGACGCGATTGCCGTGTCGCTTTTAGCGAACAGCAACCCCCTCGGCATTATCTTTTCCTCCTTCCTGGTGACAATTATCAGTAAGGGAAGTACTTACATGAATTCCTCCTCCGGGCTGGAGTCTGAGATTTCTTCGGTAATCACAGGACTCATTCTGCTGTTTTCCGCCTGTGGGGCATTTATCCGTTATAAGGTGAAGGAATTTCAGGATGAGCAGAAGGAAGAAACGGAAAGGGGGAAAGGCTGATGGAGCGGATTATCATTGACGGCCTGTCATTTTCTCTGCCGCTGTTTATCATGGCGATCGGGGGGATTTACAGTGAGAAGAGCGGGATCACGAATCTGGCGCTGGAGGGGCTGC
Organism: Lachnospiraceae bacterium; assembly: GCA_910575255.1. GTDB lineage: Bacteria > Bacillota > Clostridia > Lachnospirales > Lachnospiraceae > Brotaphodocola. The sequence continues at coordinate 44,854 of CAJTEM010000011.1, forward strand.
AGGGAGTCGGTGCTTTTGTGGGGGCACTGGCAGCGGTGCTGGCGGCAGGAAGTTTTGCGGATCAGTCCCAGGCGCCTTTTTATATCGCAGTAATATTTGCGATCCTGGGCGGGATGGCATATTCGCTTTTGCATGCCCTTTTATGCATCCGTTTTAAAGCCAATCAGGTAATCAGCGGTGTGGTGATCAATATTCTGGCAATGGCCCTGACGGCATTTCTCACGAAGTATTTAAATCGCAGCGTATTCGGGGCAGCATCTGATAAGTTCGTGCTGGGAGTGTCAGCGCGGATTACGGTGCCCGTGCTTTCACAGCTTCCGGTGCTGGGAGCAGCCTTTCAGGACTTGTATCCCTTTGAGCTGATTATCGTGGCAGTGGCCCTGATTGCCTGGTATGTGATGGATAAGACCCGTTATGGTATGAATCTGCGTGCCTGCGGCGATAATCCTCATGCTGTGGATGCGGCAGGGGTGAATGTAGGGCAGGTGCGGCTTTTGGCGGTTATGGTATCAGGCGGTCTTTCGGGACTGGCCGGAATCTGCTTTGCCTATTCGATCTCGGCTAATTTTTCTTCGAGCATTTATGTGGGGTATGGATATCTGGCGATTGCAGCGCTGATATTCGGGAACTGGACGATCCTGCCGACTCTGGGTTCGTGCCTTTTGTTTGGATTTGCGCGGTCAGGAGGTTATTATCTGGTGCAGAAGCTGCAGATGCCAAGCAGCTATTCCGATCTGGTAATGACACTGCCTTATGTGGTGACTCTGTTGTTGTTGATCTTTTTCTCAAAGTATAATCGGGCGCCCCGGGCATTGGGGGAGATTTATGATAAGGGAAAGAGATAGGAAAAGGAGGAAGGTATGAGGATTCGATTCTATAATGCACGGGTGCTGGCAATGGACGCGGATATGGAGATCCGTCGGGGAGAGGTCTGGGTGGAGGAAAACCGGATCGCGTATGTCGGGCCAGGAAAAGCGTCAGGGCCAGGAAGCAGGGAAGGGGATAGAAAGTGGGATCGGGAGATCGATCTGGAGGGGAATCTGCTCATGCCTGGATTTGTCAATGCGCATACGCATTCGGCAATGACCTTTCTTCGGTCCTTTGCGGATGATCTTCCTCTGCAGGAGTGGCTTGGGCAGCAGGTGTTTCCGATGGAGGCGAAGCTGACAGGAGAGGACATTTATGAGCTGTCGCGCCTGGCGATTCTGGAGTATCTGTCCGGGGGGATTACGGCCAATTTTGATATGTATTTTCAGCCGGATATGATTGCGAAAGCGTCAGTGGACTGCGGTTTTCGTACAGTGCTGGTCAGCAGCCTGAATAATTTCACCTCATCGCTGGAGGCGATGGAGGAGGAATATCAGAGGCTGAATCATTATGATGAAAAGATTTGCTACCACCTGGGCTTTCATGCAGAGTATACGACCTCGGAGGAGCTTTTACGGGGAGTGGCAGCGCTCGCAGAGAAGTATCACGCGCCGGTTTATACACACAATTCGGAGACACGGCGGGAGGTGGAGGAGTGTATCGGGCGGCACGGCATGACTCCTACGGCATATCTGGATTCCCTGGGACTGTTTCTCTATGGGGGCGGCGGATATCACTGTGTGTATATGACGGATGAGGATATCCGGATCTTTCAGGAGCGGGGATTGTCAGCCGTGACGAATCCTGGTTCCAACATGAAGCTTGCGAGCGGGGTTGCAAGAATTTCCGATATGATGAGGGCGGGAATCAATCTGGCCGTCGGGACGGACGGACCGGCCAGCAACAACTGCCTGGATATGTTCCGGGAGATGTTTCTGGTGACCGGCCTGGCAAAGCTCAGGGAGGAGGATGCGGCAGCAGTGCCGGCGGAGGCAGTGCTGCGCATGGCAGTGTCGGGCGGCGCTAAGGCGCTGGGGCTTGCTGACTGCGGATGTTTAGCGGCAGGGAAGTTAGCGGATCTGATCGTGATTGATCTGCAGCAGCCGAATATGCAGCCAGTGAATCATCCGGTGAAGAATCTGGTCTACAGCGGCAGCAAGCAGAACGTGAAGCTGACGATGGTCAATGGACAGATACTCTATGAGGACGGGAGATTCTTCGTGGGGACGGAGCCGGGGGAGATCTATGAGAACGCGAACCGGATTATCAGAAGGATGGTTGGGAAGTAAGGGCAGAGATGTGGGGCTGGCGCCCAGAACCCATTTAAGGGTTTTGTTCTCTGGCCAGCTCCTCATAGCATTCTCTTAAGACTTTACAAGACTCTCCCAGTCTTTCGCTTTCCTCCGGCTTCAGCGACAGGGGAAGGACCCGCTGGACTCCGGTTTTATTGATGATACAGGGAACCCCGGCGAATACATCGGTCTGCCCATATTCACCTCTAAGCATGGCGGATACCGTGAGCACACTGTTTTCATCTCCGAGAATCGCTCTGGTTATTCTGGTAAGAGCCATACCAATGCCGTAATAGGTGGCATTTTTGGCCTCAATGATCTTATAGGCAGCCTCCTGGACTTCTTTTTCGATTCCGGTCAGCCGCTGTTTGTCGATTGCCTGGGTTTCTTCACATAATTCCAGAATCGATTTGGTTGCAAGCAAAGCCTGGCTCCAGGGGACGAACTCGCTGTCACCGTGTTCTCCCATCACATAAGCGTGAACATTTCTCGGGTCAACCCGCAGATATTCTCCCAGAAGGTAACGGAGCCTGGCAGTGTCCAGGGCGGTACCAGTGCCGAGTACCTTTCTGGGGTTAAAACCGGACAGCATATACGTAATCTTTGTCATAATATCGACCGGATTCGTGGCCACAAGAAAGATCCCGTCAAAGCCGGAGGCTGTCACAGGCTCTACAATGGAACGAAACACTTTCGCATTTCGTTTGAGCAGTGCGAGCCGGGTTTCTCCCGGCTTTTGAGCTACTCCCGCAGAGATTACCACAATGTCTGCGTCTTTACAGTCTTCATATTTTCCTGCATAAATTTTCATATTGGCGGCAGAAAAGGCCAAGCCGTGATTTAAGTCCATTGCTTCTCCTTCGGCCCGTTTCTGGTTCAGGTCGATAAGAACCAGCTCATCGCAGACATTCTGATTCAAGAGAGAATAAGCGTAGCTCATTCCCACCATACCAGTGCCAACCAATACTACCTTACGTTTATCATTTACCATGGTCAGACCTCTTTTCCTGTTCTTTGCTTTGACTTTTATGCTCCTGCTTTTGTCTTTATTATCCCATCTTTATCTCAGATTATGAAAAAATATAAGTCTTTTTAAAATTTGAGGTAACAAAAACAACAAGCGAACAGGCCAAGCGATCAATGGAGATATCATGTCAGACAATGATACAAGCAGACATTAGACATGGAGTCAATTCTATTTGGGTGATAACAAACATTATTTCATCTTTGCCAGTAATTCCCAGATCAAATCATGCATCCAGGAGATGGTATGGTTCAATTCCTGGATTTCTTTTTGCAGGGAGAGGATTTCTTTTTGTAAGCTCGCCAGCTGCAGGCAGTCCATGCCAGTCTGAGAGCAGCGTCCGGGATTGCTGCTTTCTTTTTTTGAGGTTTCTTTCAGAGATTTCCTTTCAAAATATTGACACATCAAATTGAAAAATTCTTTATTAGCCGGACGGGGGATGCGGTTGCCATTGCATATCTGTGTGAGAAGTTCGACATTGTCTGTTTTCCAGATTGAGTCAACAATTGTCCGTATATTACGTTCCACGCACTTCCAGGAAGTGTGAAATTCAATAGCAATGTCAATGTAGAGAGATTTTGTAATATATGCCAGAGAGTCTTTATTTTTTAGCGCCAGTAAAATTCCATATGCTGTGTATTGATATCCCTGATTCGATGTTTTGACACCAAGCCGGCGTAATACGCTCTTTATATCATCAATTTCATACATTTTCTGATTCTCCACCACAAAATACTCTATTAAAATATCTTAAAATGAAGAATTGTATAACACAACTACATTAATTCGACACAAAATGTCGAAAATTGTAAAAATATTAAGAATTACTCACACTATTTGTAAAATTTGGTCAGCAGACTGTGCATAAGAATAAAAAGTAAAATCGGAATTTATGAGGGAGGTAAAAGGCAAATCTTTACACTATATTATAACAAACGAAAGCAAAAATAAAACATGACAAGAGATATTTGTGATTATTTATGCAAAAAATATGAGAGATATGGTGAGGGCAGGCTTTGGATTCCTTGACACAGGTCTGATTTTCCATTACAATGATGGCAGCAAACCGGGGGGATGGATCCCGGTAATCGGATGGGAACCGGCAGGAGACAAAGAATAATACAGGAGGAGACTTATGGGAATTCTGGGGGCATTTGTAGTTCCTCATCCGGCAGTGATCGTGCCGGAGATCGGTAAGGGACAGGAGAAAAAGGTGCAGAAGACCATAGATGCTTATCAGGTGGCCGCACATACAATCGGTGAACTGAGGCCGGAAACGATTGTGCTGATTTCTCCGCATCAGGTAATGTATGCGAATTATTTTCATATCTCTCCGGGAGAGACGGCGAGAGGGAATTTTGAGAAATTCGGGGCCGGACAGATTCGGATGGAGATCGCGTATGACGAAGAATTTGTAAACGGGTTATGTGAACAGGCGGAATCAGAAAAGCTTCCGGCAGGGACCCAGGGAGAGACGGATCGGCAACTGGATCATGGGACAATGGTGCCCTTATATTATGTGAATCGCGTTTATCGGAATTACCGTCTGGTGCGGATCGGACTTTCCGGCTTATCCCTGATGAAGCATTATGAACTGGGGCAGTGTATCAAAGAGGTATCCGAGAGGCTGGGAAGGGATACTGTAGTGATTGCCAGTGGAGATCTGTCTCATAAGCTGAAAGCGGAAGGGCCTTATGGCTATCAGAAGGAAGGACCGGAATATGACAGCCGTGTCATGTATGCTCTGGGAAAGGGAGATTTCGGTGAGCTTTTGGATTTTCCGGAAGATCTGTGCAACAAGGCAGGGGAATGCGGGCACCGTGCCTTGATTATGATGGCAGGAGCGCTTGACAGGACAGAGGTGACTGCCCGTCGGCTTTCTTATGAGGGGCCGTTCGGAATCGGTTATGGAGTTTGTGAATATCTGGCACAGGGGAAGGATGAAAAGCGGAATTTTAAGGAACTGCACGAGGCAAAGGAACGGGAACGGGTTGCCAGGCAGGTCAGTCAGCAAGATGCTTATGTTGCCCTGGCCCGCAGGGCAATCGAGGGATATATCCGTACCGGGGAGGTGCTTGCCGTGCCGGAAGGATTGCCGGAGGAAATGTACGGGCAGGCCGGTGTCTTTGTTTCACTCAAAGAGAACGGCAGTCTGCGAGGATGTATCGGGACGATTCAGGCGGCAGAGAGTTCTGTTGCAGGAGAGATTATCTATAATGCGATCAGCGCCGGCACCCGTGATCCCAGATTTCAGCCAGTGGAGCCGTCGGAGTTAGACCGGCTGACGATCACCGTGGATGTGCTGGGAGAACTGGAAAAGATTGACTCGGCAGATCAGCTGGACGAGAAGCGTTACGGAGTGGTGGTGTCCAATGAGAACAGCCAGGGATTGCTGTTGCCGAACCTGGACGGAGTCGACAGTATTGAGGAGCAGATCGCAATTGCAAAGCGTAAGGCCGGGATTCATGAGAAGGAAGAGGTGGAACTGTGGCGTTTTGAGGTGGTGCGGCATTATTAAAAGCTCTCTGGGCAGGTTTCTTTTTTTGTGAATACGAAAACCGGAAAATGGACAAAGTAATATCGGTAAAGATTTGCAGGGAAAAGGAGCTGAAGCTATGCAGAAGGGAAAAGCAAGTCTGTTGTTTGATCATCCGGTGTATATTACGGAAATGGCGTCCGTTGCCGGAAAAAAGGAGGGTGAGGGGCCACTGGGGAAAGCGATCGATGTGGTGGAGCAGGATCCGATGTTCGGGACAGAGAACTGGGAGCAGGCAGAGTCAGCCATGCAGAAGCAGGCAGCGGATCTGGCACTGGAAAAGGGAGATATTCATCGGCGGGATATCCGTTATCTCTTTGCCGGGGATCTGCTGGGCCAGCTGATTGCCACATCTTTTGGTACCGTGGATCTGGAGATCCCGCTGTTTGGACTTTACGGAGCCTGCTCTACCATTGGGGAGGCGCTGAGTCTGGGAGCCATGTGTGTAAGTGCCCGTCATGCAGACAGGGTGATGGCTTTGGCCTCCAGCCATTACGCCACAGCAGAAAAGCAATTTCGGTTTCCCCTGGGATACGGGAATCAGAGACCGCAGAGCACGACCTGGACGGTTACCGGATGCGGGGCCCTGATACTGTCAGCCAAAGGAACGGATGCTCAGGTGAGGATCACTGGGATTACAACCGGCAGAATGGTGGATCTGGGGACAAAGGATTCCATGAACATGGGAGCTGCCATGGCGCCAGCCGCCTGGGATACGATCACACAGAACTTCAAGGATTTTGGTGTGGATGAGAACTGGTATGATCAGATTATCACCGGAGATCTGGGGGAGATCGGGCGGAAAATTCTCCTGGATTTCATGAAAAATGACGGTCACGACCTTACGGATAAGCATATGGACTGTGGCCTGGAAATTTATGACAATCAGGTACAGGATACTCACTCGGGAGGAAGCGGCTGCGGCTGTGCGGCAGTGACCTTGTGTGCAGGGATTCTTCCGCGCATGCTACAGGGAGAGTGGAAGCGGGTATTGTTTGTGCCTACAGGAGCGTTGCTTTCTACTGTGAGCTACAATGAAGGACAGAGTATTCCGGGCATTGCTCATGGCGTAATTCTGGAAAGAACCGGAGGAAAGAAAAAACACTGATTATCATGACAGAAGTGGGAAATGAGCACCTTCGGAATACAGAATGGAGGAAGAAATGACAGAACTGATAAAAGCATTTGTAATTGGAGGAGGAATCTGTGCCCTGGTGCAGATTATACTGAACAAGACAAAACTGATGCCGGGCCGGGTAATGGTGTTGCTGGTGGTGTCCGGTGCAGTGCTTGGATGGCTGGGAGTCTATGAGCCGTTCGCAGAATGGGCAGGAGCCGGAGCATCGGTTCCGCTTTTGGGATTCGGCAATACCCTGTGGAAGGGAGTAGCCAAGAGTCTGGGCGAGGATGGTTTTCTGGGAATCTTCAAGGGAGGGCTGACTGCAGCGTCTGCAGGGATCGCCGGGGCGATCATCTTCGGATACCTTGGCTCCCTGGCATTTAAGCCGAAAATGAAGAGCTGAGAAGCGAAAGCCGGAAAAGCGAAAGCCAGAAAAGCGAAGGTCTGAGAAGCCAAAGACCGGGAAGCAAAAGCCGGAAAAGTGAAAGCCTGAAGAATAAAAGACATGATCCTGCGCGGATCCCCTGTCCAGGGGAGATGCGCAGGATCATGTCTTTTCTCTGTTAATCACGTCCGGGACCATTGGAAATGGCAGAGCCGGAGTAGTCGGCTCCTGGTGACACATACCCGGGACCGATGGGTCTGGGCTCATTATTTTCCTGGCTTTCTGCGGATTCTCCTTCTGCTTCCGGATCGACGATCGTTGCCGCATGGCCGGGACAGCGTCTGGAGGACAGGGCAAAGGCCGAATCATCAGTACTTCCCTCGGAATCCGCAGGCAGCGTGATACGTACCCGTGTGGCACGCGGACAGAAGGCTCCGGGGAGCAGTCCTGAGGAAGCACATACGGTTGCCCGGACATGGGTATCACAGACTTCTGTGGGAACTGTGCCTTTTGCGAAATATTCCGTATAGGTGGCATTGCCCCGCGGATCATTGGAGCAGACGCCCGGGATAGCCAGCTTGCCGGACTTGCGGCAGATCTCAGCGGTCTCGATACTATCCGGAACCTCAAAGCCGGGATCAGCCAGACCTTCATGAAGCCTTGTCATGATCTTCCGCCAGATGGCCTTATGGAAGGAAGTGTTGCCGTTGCGGCCGCCTAAACGCTGATTACTGTCGCAGCCGGCCCAGATACCGGCCGTATAATACGGGGTGTAGCCGACAAACCAGATATCGACGTTATTGGAGGTAGTGCCACTCTTGCCGGCATTGGACATTCCGGGAATATTGGCCGCAACACTGGTGGAATTGACACTGACACCGGAGCGGGAGAACTTGCGGTTGCTTTCCATGGAATCTGCCATGGCATCTGTCAGAAGAAAAGCAGTGGAGTCCTTCAATACCCGGTGAGTCTCCGGTTCATTATCAATGAGGATCTTGCCATTGTGATCCAGAATCCTGGTAAAAAATACCGGACGGGTATACACGCCGCCATTGGCAATGGATGCATAGGCGGCAGTCAGATCCAGATTCGTGACGCCGCGGGTAAGTCCGCCCAGAGCAGTGGCGGCATTTAAGTCGGTATCCGTGAGGGTGGATATTCCGAAATTCTTGGCATATTCGATACCCAGCTCTGGTTTCACGGTCTCAACCAGACAGCGGACAGCCACGATATTCATGGAATAAATGATCCCGTCCCGGATGCTGGAATAGCCGAGATACCCCTGGCTGTACCAGTTGGAGAAGGTCTTGGTGCCGACGGTAAAGGGTTCGTCATAATACACGGTACCCAGGGTGGCTCCGCAGGTGTCAATGGCAGGGGCAAAGGCACTGATCACCTTGAAGGTGGAGCCCGGCTGCCGGGTAGTGTCAGAGGCCCGGTTCAGAGTCAGGCTGTCGGTCTTCTGCCCGCGTCCGCCGCTGATTGCCTTGACATGTCCGGTACGCTGATCCATAATCACAAAGGATACCTGGGGCTGTAACACCTTGGTCAGCTTCTCCCCGATAATCGTGTCCCCCTCAGCCAGCTGCCAGGCTTTGTAGGCATCTACGTCAGCCTGAGCTGCATCCTCGGTATTATATAGCCCGTCAAAGGAATCCCGCAGGATATTTTTGTGCCAGTTCTGAATATCTTTTTCGGAAAAATGCTCCGTGGTTCCATCCATATGATTCACAGAAAGCCGGTATTCCACCGAATAGCGGGTGGCAGCATAGTTGGCCGGGTTGTTGACTTCCTCGTCCACGATCGCCTGGATCTGGGGATCTAAAGTGGTCTGAATCTGCAGGCCGCCGCCATAGAGAAGGTTGTGGGCCTGAGTTTCCGAATAGCCCAGCTTTTCCATCAGAGAATCCTTGACCTGCTGGATCAGCTCGTCCGTAAAATAGCTGTAAGGGGTCGCAGCCGCTTCCCTGGCCACAATATTGACGTTCTGAATACGCGAATACACATCGTCGGCAAGCGCTTCCTCCTGTCTTGCCTTGTCGATCAGTCCCTGATCCACCATATACTGAAGGATGATCTTTCGTTTCTCAGCATTGTTCTCCGGATGAGAGATGGGATCAAAACGGGACGGACTCTGGGTAATACCAGCCAGAACCGTGGCCTCGGATAAGGTGAGCTCAGACACTTCCTTATCAAAATAACGCCGTGCGGCTACTTTCACTCCGAGAGCATTGTTCCCTAAGTTGATGGTATTGAGATAATTGGTCAGAATCAGCTCCTTGTCCATAGACTTGCTGAGCTGAAGCGCCAGGTACTGTTCCTGCAGCTTCCTCTCCAGCTTGGCGCCGAAGCTGGCCTCCATGCCGCCGTTAAATACATTATTCTTAATCAGCTGCTGGGTGATGGTGCTCCCTCCGCCGCGGTTCTCCCCGGTCAGTACGCCGTAGGCGGCCCGGGAGATGGAGCGCAGGTCAATGCCGTTGTGGCTCCAGAAACGAGAATCCTCGATGGCAATGAAGGCGTTGATCAGGTCCTTGGGAAGCTCGTCATAGGCGGCCTCCTCCCGGTTGGCGCCTGCCATGACCAGGGTATCCGTAAGGTTGCCTGCACTGTCATAAATAGTGGTGGCATATCCCATGGGAACAATACTTTCCACATCAATGTCAGGGGCGCTGTCGATAATTCCCATAAACATGCCGACGCCGGTGCTCAATGCCACCAGAATCGTAAACAGACAGAGGACAAAACAGGCTTTAAAAATGGTCAGTAATATGCGTGAGGTATATTTTTCGGCATTGGAGCTGGCCGCTTTTATCTTTTTTTCGGTTGCGCTTTTGCTATAATTCATAAAAAATCCTCCTTTTAGAGGTCAGAAATAAAAAACCTGGATATCATTATAGCAAAAATTGTGGTACAATTCAATAAGAATGGATTATTTGAGATCAGGAGCAGGAGGGAACAGCCAGATGATGGAGCCTTATAAAATACTGTATCAGGGTGGTGAGGGGGAGCTTGTCGAGAAAAAGTCACGCTTTATTGCCACCACAAGACCCGTCAGATCCGAAGAGGAGGCAGCGGCATTTGTGGAGGAGATCAGGAAAAAATACTGGGATGCCAGGCACAACTGTTATGCCTGGGTGACTGGAGAACGTGGCCGGCTAAGCCGCTGCAGCGACGATGGGGAGCCGGCGCAGACTGCCGGGAGGCCGATGCTGGATGTGCTCACAGGGGAGGGCATTCGGGATGTCTGTGTGGTGGTGACCCGCTATTTCGGGGGGACTCTTCTGGGAACCGGCGGTCTGGTACGTGCGTATTCCGGAGCTGTGCAGGAGGGACTGCGTCACAGTGTGGTGGTAGAAAAGCTTCCCGGCCGTCAGCTGCAGATTTTCACGGATTATAACGGAGCCGGCAAGATCCAGTATGTGGCGGCCCAGATGGGGATCCCTGTGCAGGATACGGAATATGCAGAGCAGGTGACCATGAAAATGATTGCTCCTCTTGCTCAGGCAGAGCAGCTCATTGCCCAGGTGACGGAACACACGGCGGGCAAAGCCCGGATAGAGGAGATGGGAGAGGTGTACTACGGGGTAGCAAACGGAGAGGTTTTCCTGCTCTGAGCGGTATGCATAAATTCCTGCGGCAGATTCCCTTTTTCCGCCAAAGCTTGCGTTTGCCGTGATGATTCATAAATAACCGCTTGCAATCTCTTTGCGAAAATGTTATATTAATACATTGTAGATTACCAGGAGCTAAGGACCGACATCGTGTTCTTAGCTCTTTTGGAGGAGAAAGATGAAAAGAGAAGATGTCAGAAATGTGGCAATCATTGCCCATGTAGATCACGGGAAGACCACACTGGTGGATGAGCTGTTAAAAAGCAGCGGCGTATTCCGAGCCAACCAGGAGGTTGTGGAGCGGGTTATGGACTCCAATGATATTGAGCGGGAGAGAGGGATCACGATTCTTTCCAAAAATACCGCTGTATTTTACAAGGATACCAAGATTAATATTATCGACACGCCCGGACACGCGGATTTTGGCGGAGAGGTGGAGCGGGTCCTCAAGATGGTAAACGGCGTCATCCTGGTGGTGGATGCTTATGAGGGTCCGATGCCTCAGACAAAGTTTGTGTTAAAAAAGGCCCTCGAGCTTAACCTGCCGGCGATCGTCTGTATCAATAAGATTGACCGTCCGGAGGCAAGGCCAAAGGAGGTTATTGATGAGGTGCTGGAGTTGTTTATGGATCTGGATGCCTCGGACGAGCAGCTGGATTGTCCGTTTTTGTTTGCCTCGGCGCGGGCCGGCTTTGCCAAGAAGCAGCTGGAGGATCCGGAAGAGGATATGAGGCCGCTGTTTGAGACGATTGTGGATTATATCCCGGCTCCGGAAGGGAATCCGGAAGCGGATACGCAGATGCTGATCAGTACGATTGATTATAATGAGTATGTGGGCAGAATCGGAATCGGTAAGATTGACAATGGTACGGTACGTGTCAATCAGGAATGTGTGATCGTCAATCATCATGACCCGGACAAGCTGCGCAAGGTGAAGATCGGCAAGCTGTATCAGTTCGACGGACTGAACCGGGCAGAGGTGGCTGAGGCGACGGTAGGTGACATCGTGGCAGTGTCCGGCATTACGGATCTGCACATCGGAGACACGATCTGTTCCCCGGAGAATCCGGATGCCATTCCCTTCCAGAAGATTTCCGAGCCGACGATTGCCATGAATTTTATGGTGAATGACAGTCCTTTAGCGGGCCAGGAGGGAAAATACGTCACCTCTCGTCATATCCGGGAAAGACTGTTCCGTGAGCTGAACACGGATGTAAGCCTGAGAGTGGAGGAAACCGATTCTCCGGATTGTTTCAAGGTGTCAGGAAGAGGAGAGCTGCATCTGTCGGTGCTGATTGAGAATATGCGTCGGGAGGGGTATGAGTTTGCAGTCAGCAAGGCGGAAGTACTCTATAAATATAACGAACGGAACCAGAGACTGGAGCCGATGGAGCTGGCCTATATCGATGTCCCGGAGGAGTTTACCGGCAGCGTAATTCAGAAGCTTACTTCCCGTAAGGGAGAGCTGCAGGGAATGAGTCCGGTGAGCGGCGGATATACCCGTCTGGAATTTTCCATCCCCTCCCGTGGACTGATCGGCTATCGTGGTGAGTTTTTGACAGATACCAAAGGCAACGGGATTATGAATACGATTTTCGATGATTATGCACCCTATAAGGGAGACATGAATTACCGTAAGACAGGCTCTTTGATCGCTTATGAGAGCGGGGAGACTATCACTTATGGGCTTTTCAATGCTCAGGAGCGCGGGATTTTGTTCGTGGGACCGGGAGAGAAGGTATATGGCGGTATGGTGATCGGCCAGAATCCGAAGGCAGAGGACATTGAGGTGAATGTGTGCAAGACGAAGAAGCTGACCAACACCCGTTCGTCGAGCGCGGACGAGGCCCTTAAGCTGGTGCCGAAAAAGGAGATGAGCCTGGAGCAATGCCTGGAATTTATTGATACGGACGAGCTTCTGGAGGTAACGCCAGCGAGCCTGCGGATCCGTAAGAAGATCCTGGATCCTACTCTGCGCAAACGGGCATCTTTTAAGAAACAGTGACAAAAATCCAAAATGTGTCATGATTTGGCGAATGAAAATCTTCATATCTACGTTTTCTTTTTCATAGACATATTTAAGAGGGCAGACTGTCTGTATGCCGCGAGAAAGTAAAAGCAAAGAATATGAATATGAAAAAAGGAAGAGGAGAGAAGTACCATGGCAGAAAAAGTGATTGAAAATAACAAGGTAAGTGTAATCGGAGAAATCATTTCCGGATTCACCTTCAGTCATGAGGTGTTCGGAGAGGGATTTTATGTGGTGGAAGTGGCAGTCAACCGTTTGAGTGAGCAGGCGGATATTATTCCTCTGATGATTTCCGAACGGCTGATCCGCGTGCAGGAGGATTACCGGGGCTGTACGGTGGAGGCTATCGGGCAGTTTCGTTCTTATAACCGGCATGAAGGTGTCAAGAACCGTCTGGTGTTGTCCGTATTTGTGCGGGAAATCAACTTTATGGAAGAGTTTACGGACTATACCAAGACGAACCAGATCTTTCTGGACGGTTATATCTGTAAAGCACCCATATATCGGAAGACTCCTCTGGGCCGGGAGATCGCGGATCTGTTGCTGGCAGTGAACCGGCCGTACGGAAAATCGGATTATATTCCCTGTATTGCCTGGGGACGCAATGCCCGTTTTGCTTCCGGTTTTGAAGTGGGGACCCGGGTGCGGGTCTGGGGCAGGGTGCAGAGCCGGGAGTATACCAAGAAGCTTTCGGAGACAGAATGTGAGAAAAGAGTGGCCTATGAGGTGTCCATCAGCAAGCTTGAGTGTGGGGACGGGCAGCAGTAGGTAAAAGACATATTCACAGGCAGGAGACCGGCAGCCGGTGACGGGAGCGGCGGCTGTAAGGAAATACCGAGGAGCAAAAGGATGAATACAGGTAAATTAGAAGTGATATACGGGGAAGGTTCCGGAAAAACGGCGATGGCACTGGGAAAAGGGCTGGAGGCGCTGTCAGAGCAGCAGCGGGTAACAGTCATTCAGTTTTTGAAGGGCAGCCAGACATCGGAGATGATGAAGCGGCTGGAACCGGAGATGAAGGTGTTTCGTTTTGAAAAGTCCGGCTGTAATTTTGAGGAGCTCTCTGATCTTGCCAGGCAAGAGGAATCCGCCAATATCCGCAATGGCGTGAACTATGCCCGAAAGGTGCTGGCTACGGGAGAGTGCGGGCTTCTGATCTTAGATGAGGTGCTGGGAGTCGTGGATCAGGATATTTTGATGGAGTCAGAGCTGGAACAGCTTTTGGAGAGCCGGGGGGATGTGGATGTGATTCTTACCGGACGTGTGCTGCCGGAAAGGCTGGCAGCGATGGCTGATCGGATTGAACGGATCACCAGGATCGAGCCGGTTCATGATTAAGGCGCGCATAAATTTTGGTTGACAAGAGCCGGGGCGGATGGTAGTATGTGCTTAGGCTGGATGCAGCGGATGTATGCGGCTAAAAGATTCATAAAAGGAAAGTAGAGGTTGCGTGAAGCATGAGTAGGCTGCCGGATGTTCCAGAGACAGGGGAAGGCAGAGGAAAGGGCGGACGCCGAAGACGGGTGCAGGCTGGCTGCATTTGTCTGGGCACAGGGTGAAGAATTCTGTGACTGTCATCCGGGACCGGGTGGAGCGCTTGAGGTCGGATGGAGAGCTGCTGAAAGAAGATTATAAGGGTATTATAATTTTTTGGGGGAGCCTTCCGACAGGCTCCTCTTTTGGTTTTTTCATGGGGTGATTTGTTCTGTGAGGCTTACGGGAAATTACATTATCAGTTAGGAGGACATTATTATGGCGATTTTTGAAGGAGCCGGTGTGGCGTTAATTACCCCGTTTCATGCGAACGGAGAAGTAAATTATGAGAAATTGGAAGAGCTTTTGGAGGAGCAGGTTTCGGGCGGGACGGATGCCGTCATTTCCTGCGGTACGACCGGGGAATCCTCGACCATGAGTCATGAAGAGCATATGGAGGTGGTGAAATTCACCTGTCAGGTAGTGAAGAACCGGATTCCGGTGATTGCGGGGACCGGCTCGAATTCCACAAGAGAGGCGATTCATCTGTCGGAGGCAGCACAAGAGGCAGGAGCCGACGGGCTTTTGCTGGTTACGCCTTATTACAACAAGGCGACACAGGGCGGGCTGACTGCACATTATAAGGCAGTGGCACAGTCCGTGAAGATCCCGATTTTGCTTTACCATATTCCGGGACGGACCGGGGTGACGATGAAGCCGGAGACGATCGTAAACCTGTGCAGGGAGGTGCCGAATATTGTGGGAGTCAAGGAGGCAAGCGCTGACTTTTCTGCGATAGCACAGATTATGAATCTGGCTGACGGAAAGGTGGATTTGTATTCCGGCAATGACGACCAGATTGTCCCGCTCCTGTCCTTAGGAGGCAAGGGCGTGATTTCCGTGCTGTCCAACGTAGCCCCTAGGCAGACGCATGACATCTGTGAGACATACCTGAAAGGGGACTGTAAAAAGAGCCGTGAGCTGCAGCTGAAGGCGATTCCTCTGATCCATGCACTGTTCTGCGAGGTGAATCCGATTCCGGTCAAGGCAGCGATGAATCTGATGGGCAAAGAGGTCGGCCCGCTGCGCCTGCCTCTGACAGAGATGGAGCCGCAGAATCAAAAACGCCTGATGCAGGCAATGCAGGAGTACGGAATTCTGTGAGAAAGGGGCGGATACGATGACCAGAATTATCATGCACGGATGCAATGGAGCCATGGGACGGGTAATCTCCGGACTGGCAGAGGACATGGAGGATGTCAGGATCGTGGCCGGGATTGATCCGGATGACAGGCAGAGCTTCGGGTATCCGGTCTTTCAGAGTCTGGAGCAGTGCGATGTGGAAGCAGATGTGATTGTGGACTTTGCTTCGGTGAAGGCAGTGGATCATTTGCTGGATTATTGTGCCGCAAAAGGAATGCCTCTGGTGCTGTGCACGACGGGGCTTTCCGAGGAGCAGGCGGCAAAGGTACAAAGGACGGCCGGGAAGACGGCGGTTCTTCGTTCCGCTAATATGTCGCTGGGGATCAACACCCTTTTAAAGCTTTTGCAGGATGCAGCCAGGGTGCTGGCCGCGGCCGGTTTTGATGTGGAGATTGTGGAAAAGCATCATAACCGCAAAGTGGACGCGCCCAGCGGGACGGCTTTGGCTTTGGCGGACTCGGTTAACGAGGCACTGAATCATGAGTATCACTACGAATACGACCGGTCGGTGAAGAGAACCAGACGGGATGCGAAGGAAATCGGGATCCAGGCTGTACGCGGCGGCACAATTGTCGGTGAGCATGAGGTGATTTTTGCCGGGCAGGACGAGGTGGTAACTTTCAGCCATACGGCCTATTCCAAGGCGATCTTTGGAAAAGGAGCGCTGGAGGCGGCGCTGTTTCTGAAAGGAAAGGGGCCGGGGCTTTATACGATGGCGGACGTGATAGAGGCTGCGGGTCAAAAGCAGCATTGATTTTCCTGATTTTTCCGGGTATGGAAGAAGGTTATTCTCTTCCATACCTGTTTTTTTCATAAAATAAGCTTCTTTGAAACATAATAAATCAGGACAACAACAGAAAGGAGAATAAAATTATGAAAAAAATGAAGATGTCAGCGCTGCTTATGCTGACACTGCTGTCTCTTTTCTGCCTGACGGCATGCGGCAGCAATAAGAATAATGCCGGAACCGGCACGAGTGCGGCGCAGTCCAGTCAGGCCATGACAGGAGCGAATACGGAAAGCTCGGGGAATTCTTCGGGAGTCACCTCCGGGAATACTACGGGCAGCACTGCCGGAAGCACCTCTGGCGCTGCCGGAACCAGCGCAGCCGGCAGCTCAGATAAGGAGGAGAGCAGTCCCGGGGTGATTGAGGGGCTGATGGATGATGTCGAGGACGGTGTCGAGGATCTGACCGGAAATGACAGTTCCAGGGCTTCGGATGAGAGCAGGCAGTAACCGATGTGTGGAAAGTCCCTGTCGTGTGGCGGGGGCTTTTTCCTTTTTGGGGATGGAACCGGGAGGTACGCCCTGGAGGAAGGGAGGGAGCCGAAAGATGCGCTCTGGAAAACGGGTTCCCTGGACCTCAGGTTTCGGATGGAGAAACTCTAAGCTTGCAGGAATCTGCTAAAAGCAGGAGCAAAAATGCAGAACTCGCTGCGCTCAGACAGCTGCATTTTTGCTCCTGACGCAGATTCCTGCGAGCTAAGAGTTTCTGTCCATCCTGCAAACGCAATCCAGGGAATCCGTTTTCCAGAGCGCATTTTTCGACTCCCTCCCTTCCTCCAGGGCTGAGCACTGCCGATTGCTTCTATCCCCATTTCCCGCTGCGGCCCTCACCTTGTCTTAAGGTGTACCTTCTGGAATTTCACCCCACGTTACTGTTCACAGGCAATGTCAGTTAGTTAAGAAAATGAGAAACTCAGCCAGGGAAGAGGGGGAAGTCCCCGCCGGAAAGAGTCTGCGGATTTTGACTTTGCAGAGATTTAGAAGTCCTTGGATTTTTGAGTTTTGCGTTGAAACGAAAATTCACACTGTCTGAGCGGAGCGAGTTTGTGAATTTTCGTTTCGTTTTTAGCAAAAATCAGAAATCTTAGGAATTCTTAATCTCGAAACCGGAAAAATCCGCAGACTCTTTCCGGCGGGGACTTCCCCCTTTTCCCTGGCGTACCTTTTGGAACAGCTTAACTAACCGACATTGGGTGTGAACAGTAACCACCTCACCCCGTGAAATGTAAAATTAATATTTTGGACTTGTTAAGGGCTGGTTTTCGTGTTAAGATGAGAGAGCGTCCCGTGACAGGGAAGGGGCGATGGCTGATATTATGATTCACCGTGATTCAGACGGTATGATCTTGAGGGATTCTCTCGGAATGATTCCATGGAAGTAACAGAAAAGGTAACGGTTCGGATAGATCTGCGTGTTCACCGCGCGAAAACGTGGTGGTCACCAGAAAAGAGGATAAGCCGAAAATATGAAACGCAGGGGTGAGAACTGCAGCACATAAAAGGATTCCTATAAAAGGGCAGGTATCAGATGAAGAGTAGGGGCAGGGTTTACCGGGGGAGATGTTCCTGGAGAAAAAGACAGATCAGAAGGGCGGCGCATTGCGGGAGAACCCGGCTGCGTTATGCAATGGCTGCGATGCTGGCCGTGGAGGCGGCTGTGCTGGTTCCGTATAGCCTGCGGGCGCAGGGGATCCGTTTTCAGGTTTTGCGTCAGGAACAGAGCTGCCAGGTGGAGTGGGTCATTCCGGGAGAGGGTTTGCAGGCGTCAGCGGGGGAGATATATGGACTTCGCCTGGTTCCGGGTACCTGGGAAATCCAGATTTATCATCGGCAGGAGATCCTCCGGCCAGAAGGGTGATGCCGTTACTTTTATAGGGGGAGATAAGGGGCCGCGGCAGGTAGGAAAAACCACATTATCGACCAAAATGGCAAAAAAGGATCGGAAGACTATATCAGCCGGGATATAAAAGAGTTATCTCAGGTTGCAGATGAAACTGCATTTTTAAACTTCATGAGCGTGATTGCCGCAAGGACAGCGACAAATGTCAATTATGAAGCTCTTGCAAATGAGACTGGCGTTTCTGCGCCCACGGCAAAGCATTGGCTGTCTGTCCTGGTGTCTTCCGGAATCGTTGCGCTCATTCAGCCATATTCCAACAATGCCCTCAAGCGTGTCATCAAAGCTCCCAGAATGTATTTTCTGGATACAGGTCTTTGTGCATATCTGGCAAAATGGAGCAGTCCGGATACCCTGGAGGCAGGAGCTGTGGGCGGGGAGTTCTTTGAAACCTGGGTGGTATCAGAAATATATAAAAGCTACCTGAATACCGGCCAGAAGCCGCCCCTGTATTTTTACCGTGACAGCAATAAAAAAGAGATTGACGTCATCATTTATCAGGATGGCACAGTGACTCCTGTTGAGATCAAGAAAAGTTCTGCACCTAAGAATGCGGTAAAAAATTTCTCTGTTCTTAATCCGATTGAGCAGGAGTCCACGGAAGAAAATGTCTTCTCCGGCGCCGCCCGTTTAAAAGTAAATGTGGGAACGGGAGCGGTAGTCTGTATGTGCGCTGATCTGATACCGGCAGATAAAAAGAATTGGTATGTGCCGGCCTGGCTCATTTAGTTATAAAGGATTATTAATGATGACATCGCAAAGAATCTATTGCAATTATAAATCTGATATATTATAATCTCACTGTGTCAACGGCCCCGCTGCAGGTAACGGGGTATCAGGATGTTTTCATGATTGTTTATTACGGAAAAGGACAGGTGGATACCATGGAAAAGAAAGAATTATTGTATGAGGGAAAGGCGAAGAAGGTTTTTACGACAGAGGATCCCGAGCAGCTGATTGTATCCTATAAGGATGATGCCACGGCATTTGACGGCCAGAAGAAGGGGACTATCGTTGGCAAGGGTGCGATCAATAACCGCATGACCAATCATATCTTCCGTCTGCTGGAGCAGAAGGGAGTTCCGACTCATCTGGCAGAGGAGCTGAATGACCGTGAGACCCTGGTGAAGAAAGTGGAGATTGTGCCTCTTGAGGTGATTATCCGCAACTACTCTGCCGGCAGCTTTGCCAAGAAGCTGGGGATGGAAGAAGGAATCCGGCTAGCCTGCCCGACCCTGGAATTCAGTTACAAGAATGATGATCTGCATGATCCCTTCATCAACAGCTATTATGCGCTGGCTTTAAAGCTGGCTACCCAGGAGGAGATCGATACTATTACGAAATATGCTTTTATTGTCAATGAAGTGATGCAGGAATATTTTGCAGGGCTTGGGATTGACCTGATTGACTTCAAGATTGAGTTCGGACGGCTTGCGGACGGTACGATTATTCTGGCCGACGAGGTATCTCCGGATACCTGCCGTCTGTGGGATAAGGTGACACATGAGAAGCTGGATAAGGATCGCTTCCGCCGGGATCTGGGGAATGTAGAGGATGCTTACAATGAGGTGTTCCGCCGTCTGGGGATTCAGTAGATAAGGGAGCAGGGCAATGATGGAAGAGAGAGAGCAGCCGGCAGAGGAGAAGCTTCGCGAAGAATGCGGGGTTATTGGGGTGTATGACCTGGACGGCAATCCGGTGGCAGGAGAGATCTATTACGGTCTGTTTGCCCTGCAGCATCGGGGGCAGGAGAGCTGTGGGATCGCAGTCAGCGATACCGAAGGACCGAAGGGAAGAGTCAATGCTTACAAGGGGATGGGGTTGTGCAACGAGACATTTACCCCTGAGATTCTGGAAGGGCTGAAGGGCAATATCGGGGTAGGGCACGTGCGCTATTCCACTGCCGGCAGCAGTACACTGGAGAATGCCCAGCCGCTGGTTCTCAATTATGTAAAGGGTACGCTGGCCCTGGCGCATAACGGCAATCTGGTCAATGCGCCTGGGCTGCGCCGTGAGCTGGAATATGGCGGAGCGATCTTTCAGACCACGATCGATTCGGAGGTGATCGCTTATCATATCGCCAGAGAGCGGGTGCGCACGGCGAATGTGGAAAGCGCGGTGGCGAATGCGATGAAGAAGCTGTCCGGGGCCTATGCGCTGGTGATCGCCAGTCCCCGCAAGCTGATCGGTGCCCGGGATCCTTTTGGCTTTAAGCCGCTGTGTATCGGGAGAAAGGACAATGCCTGGATCCTGGCTTCGGAAAGCTGTGCCCTGGATACGCTGGGGGCAAGGTTTATCCGGGATGTCGAGCCGGGAGAGATCGTGATGATCAACAGAGACGGCATTCAGTCTGACCGGTCCATGTGCCTGGCGGATCCGAGAAAGCAGGCACGGTGCGTATTTGAATATATCTATTTTGCCAGACCGGACAGCGTGTTTGACGGGATCAGTGTGTACCATTCCCGCATTTATGCGGGCCGCTGCCTGGCCAAGGACTCGCCGGTCGAGGCGGATCTGGTGACAGGAGTTCCCGAGTCCGGCAATGCTGCCGCTCTGGGATATTCCATGGAGTCGGGAATCCCTTACGGCACTGCCTTTGTGAAGAATACTTATGTGGGCCGGACCTTTATAAAGCCCGGACAGAGCAGCCGGGTGTCGGCTGTGCGGGTGAAGCTCAATGTCCTGAAGGAAGCGGTGGCCGGAAAGCGGATCATCATGATCGATGATTCGATCGTCCGCGGCACGACCAGCCATCAGATCGTGCGGATGCTGCGCGAGGCGGGTGCCAGGGAGGTTCACGTGAGAGTCAGCGCACCGCCGTTTCTGCATCCCTGCTACTTCGGGACGGATATTCCGAGCGAGGATCAGCTGATTGCGCACGGGAAGACCGTGGAGGAGATCTGCACACTTCTGGGCGCGGATTCCCTGTCCTATCTGCGAACAGAGCGGCTGTCGGAGATGGCCGGCAACCTGCCGATCTGTACGGCCTGCTTTACCGGCGAATATCCGGTTGCACCTCCCGCGGAGGATATCCGCGGAGATTATGCAAGATAAGCTTATGCACAAAATGGAGGAGACCATGTACGATAAATATCAAAGCCCTCTGTCAGAACGCTACGCCAGCAAGGAGATGCAGTATATCTTCTCTCCGGATAAAAAGTTTAAAACCTGGCGGAGACTGTGGATTGCCCTGGCGGAGACAGAGAAGGAATTGGGACTGCCCATCACACAGGAACAGATCGACGAGATGAAAAGCCATGCCGAGGACATCAATTACGAGGCGGCGAAGGAGCGGGAGCGCCAGGTGCGTCATGATGTAATGTCCCATGTGTATGCCTATGGGCTGCAGTGTCCCTTGGCAAAGGGCATCATTCATCTGGGCGCGACCTCCTGTTATGTGGGAGACAATACCGATATTATTATCATGACAGAGGCCCTGAGGCTGGTACGAAAGAAGCTGATCAATGTCATGGCCAAGCTGGCAGGATTTGCCGAAACCTACAAGGATCAGCCGACACTGGCCTTCACCCATTTTCAGCCGGCCCAGCCGACGACCGTGGGCAAGCGGGCGACCTTGTGGCTGCAGGAGCTGTGCCTGGATCTGGAGGATCTGGATCATGTGCTGAATTCGATGAAGCTGCTTGGGTCCAAGGGGACGACCGGTACCCAGGCCAGCTTTTTGGAGCTTTTTGACGGAGATCATGAGAAATGCCGTCTGGCGGATCGGATGATAGCCGGAAAGATGGGTTTTTCGGATTGTTATCCGGTATCCGGACAGACGTATTCCCGCAAGGTAGATACCCGGGTGGTCAATGTCCTGGCAGGCATTGCCCAGAGCGCCCATAAGTTCTCCAATGATATCCGCCTTCTGCAGCATCTCAAGGAGGTGGAGGAACCCTTTGAGAAGAGCCAGATCGGGTCCTCTGCCATGGCATACAAGAGAAACCCCATGCGGAGCGAGCGGATCGCCTCTCTCTCCAATTATGTGATGAGTGATGTGATCAATCCCATGCTGGTGGCATCGACACAGTGGTTTGAGCGGACATTGGATGATTCCGCCAATAAGCGTCTCAGCATACCGGAAGGATTTCTGGCAGTGGACGGCATTCTGGATCTGTATCTGAATGTGGTGGACGGTCTGGTAGTCTATCCGAAGGTGATCGAGAAGCATTTCCTGGCGGAGCTGCCGTTCATGGCTACCGAGAATATCATGATGGACGCGGTGAAGGCCGGAGGAGACCGTCAGGAACTCCATGAGCAGATCCGCAGGCTGTCCATGGAGGCCGGGAGGAATGTCAAGGAAAAGGGCCTCGAGAATAACCTGCTGGAGCTGATTGCGGCGGAGCCGGCCTTTGGGTTGTCTTTGGAGGAGCTTAAGAAGTGTATGGAGCCGTCCCGCTATGTGGGCCGGGCGCCGCAGCAGGTAGAGGAATTTCTGGATGAGGTGGTGCGTCCGCTTCTGAAGGAGAATCAGGAACTGTTGGGCATGACAGCCGAGATTGCGGTGTAATCAGACAGGAGCAAACAAGAAATCATATGGGTTTGGATTGATAAGGACGAAGGAGACGAATTATGTCAAAAGCAGATGTGGTAATCGGATGTTTTTACGGGGATGAGGGAAAAGGAAAAGTGATTGATTATCTGGCGGCGGACGCAGATATCGCAGTGCGCGCTACCGGCGGGGATAATGCAGGGCATACCATCCGGGTTGACGATGTAAAATATGCCATGCATCTGATCCCGTCCGGTATCCTGTCCGGACATACGATTGGCGTTATCGGCAACGGCGTGGTTCTGAATCCTGCGGTTTTGCTGGAGGAGATCGCGAATCTGAAGGCACACGGCTATGATGTCGAGCATTATCTGAAGATCAGTGAGAAGGCTCATGTGATCCTGCCCTATCATCAGCTGATGGATGCAGCGCTGGAAAAAAGGAGGTCCGCAAAGATCGGCACGACCGGCAAGGGGATCGGCCCTGCTTATTGCGACAAGTATGAGCGCAGCGGTTTGCGGATGGAAGATCTGTATGCTCCGGATTTTGCAGATAAGCTTCGCAGGCTGACAGAGTCCAGGCTGGAGCTTTTGAAATTCTATGATCCGGAGAACCCGGCATTTGACGGGCTGCTGGATTTTGACAGGCTGCTGGAGATCTATAACGGGTATGCTAAGGAGCTAAGCGGCTATGTGTGCGATACGCTTACCTTCCTGCACAAGGCTCTGGAGCAGGATAAGAAGATCGTGGTGGAAGGGGCGCAGGCGACGCTTTTGGATATCGATTTCGGTTCCTATCCTTTTGTGACCTCCTCGAATCCTACGATCGGGGGTATCCTGACAGGAACCGGGCTGAGCGCTGCCGATATCGGCAATGTCTACGGGGTGATCAAGGCCTATTCCAGCAGGGTAGGGGAGGGACCTTATGTGACAGAGCTTCTCGATGCGACCGGTGACCGGATCCGAGAGCTGGGTCACGAGTACGGAACCACAACCGGCCGTCCCAGGAGATGCGGCTGGCTGGATCTGGTAGCGCTGAAATATGCCAGAAGGGTGAACGGCCTGACAGCCCTTTCCGTGAACCATCTGGATACCATCGGCAGATTCGACCGGATTCAGGTGTGCGTAGCCTATGACTGCGACGGGGAGGTCACGGAAGACTTCTCGACGAATCTGAAGCTTCTTGGCCGTGCAAAGCCGGTTTACCGGGAACTGGCCGGCAATTTTGGCGATCTGAGCGGCTGCAAAAGCTTTGAGGAGCTTCCGCAGGCGGCGCAGGATTATATCCGGTTTATCGAAGACTATATCGGGATTCCGGTAAGATTCATCGGCACCGGCGCAGGACGTGAGGCCATGCTGGTGAGAGAGACCGTCTGCTGACAGCTGTTCGGCGGAGAAGGGAAAACCTCTGAAAATTGGAAAATGTATCTTATAATTTTACTTTGGAAGGTCGATATATACTATGTATTTTGATTCGTCTCTGTGTGTCGGCAGGGATAGCCGGGGCAGAACGGATCCAGTAAAATCAGGTATGATGATACCGGAAAGGAGAAAATCATGGCAGCAGTAAACGGATATTCCTCCAACTACAGCTACGGTTACGGTTATGACAGCTATCAGAACTCGAAGATCAACAGCTCCAGCTGGACGGAGAATGCGGAGCAGGCGGCGAATAAGATGAAAGAGGATCTGGGAATCAGTACTTCCGAGAGCTCCAGTACGGCAAAGGCCACCAGCAGCGCTTCAACATTCCTGATGGAATATCAGACTCGTCTGGAGGAACTGGAGGCAGCGGCAGCGAAGCTGCAGACCAGTAAGAAGGACAATGTTTTCAGCAAATACGAAGCAGCTCTTGCAGAGGCATCCAAGACGCAGATCGTCGGAAGCGACGGAACCGTTACCAATAAGGAGCTGGACGAGGCAGAAGATGCAGTGGTAGACGCAACCAAGGAATTCATGGATAAGCTGAACGACACCATTTCCTATCTGTCCAAGAACAGCGGACACAGCGCAACCGTAGCTTTCCAGCTGGCCTCCTTAAAGAGGACGATTCCCTCTGAGAAGGGTCTGGCTAAGATCGGAATCAGCATTGACACCAGCGGCAAGCTGAAGATGGACGAGGATAAGTTCAGAGAAGCCTTACAGAAGGATCCGAACCTGGTGAAGGATGTCCTGGGCGGGCAGTTCGGTATGGCGGAGCGTGCAGGAGAGAAGGCGACGACGATTCTGGATATGTCTGTGAATGAGATCATGGACAAGGAGGAGGTTTCGGATACCTATACCGGTTCTAACAGCTCTTCCTCCTCTTCAGGGAGCACTTCCTCTGCATCTTCCAAGTCGGCAATGTCGGATTCCTTCCGGCAGTTCGCGACATTTGCCAAGAGCGGCGCTTATAACCTGAGCAACTATTATGCAGTATCCATGTTAAACATTCTGGTCTGAGAAGACATATCATGTAAAACTTATCCGGCGGGATCTCCCGCCGGTTTTTTCTATCATAGGAAAGTGCGTCCTAAGATAGAAAACGCTCCGCGGGGATGCGCACTCCGCGCAGAGGAAGATGGCTGCTGTCGCAGCCGCGCTCCGGCGCGAGAGTCCGGCTTGCCGGACTCTTTGTTCTATCATAGGAAAGTGCGTCCTAAGATAGAAAACGCTCCGCGGGGATGCGCACTCCGCGCAGAGGAAGATGGCTGCTGTCGCAGCCGCGCTCCGGCGCGAGAGTCCGGCTTGCCGGACTCTTTGTTCTATCATAGGAAAGTGCGTCCCACGATACAAAAAACGCTCCGCAAGGATCGCAACACGGTGTGCGAATAAGGTACGTCTTCGCCGGAGGCATTTCTGATCGTCTGCGGTGATGAAGTGGACGAGGCGGTGAAAATTATGATGAGTTTGTTTGATGAAGAGCAGATAATGAAATCGTTTATCAAGAGTGAACGCTATGAAGCGGCACAGGATAAGGCAAAAGAAAATTCCAGAGCTGGTATTTGCCGGCCTAGTACAGCATTGCTTAAATTCCGGTGAATCAATTGCTTGATATCGGTGTCATCTGTGCGTCTGCAAAGCGACGGCGTAGTGGCGCCTACGTCTAGTACTGCATTGCGAAAATAACGGTGAATCCAGTGCTTGATATTTTCGTCATCTGTGCGTCTGCAAAGCGACGGCGCAGCGGTGCCTACGTCTAGCTTTGCAGGCGTGCAGAGGGCGCTGATAGCAGGTGATTGATTCACCGGAATTTAGGCAATGCTGTACTAGTATAACCCGTTTTAAATAACCTTCCGTTTCGCCAGTCTGCTTTCCCGATAGCACAGAGGGAAAATGCTCAACGTAGCCCCACTACGCCTCCGCTTTTCCCTCTGCACTCTCGGAAAAGTATCCTTGCCGAAACAGAAAGGTATTTAAAACGGGTTATACTAGTAAGAATAATAGGGAACGGGATGTTCAGCCTTGTTCCAAGGCGTACCTTTTGGACCTCACCCCACCCCGTGAACAGTAATGTAACCGGAAACAGGAATATGAAAATGTGATGAAGTCCTTGACATTGAAAAAAGGTTGAGGCATAATATGTTATGTATGAAAATCGGTTGGGGAAGGGGAATTTACTTTTTTACATCTGTGCATCCCCTGCTTTTGCCTGTATTTTTTACGCAGTGAAGAAACTGGAAAATGAATCCTATTGAAAAGAACCGGGATATAGAGGAAAATAAAAAGGAAAGGGAGACCGAAAACTATGGAAGCGATTTACGGGAATGGCATTGCCTTATCAGAAAAGGTGCTTGACTATCTCTGGGGAAGGCAGGCCGTGTCACTGAACAATGTTGCGAATGTGGATACGCCGGGATTTAAGTCCCAGTATGTAACCTTTGAGGAAGAGATGAGCAGACGTCTGTCGCGGGCCAGCGCCTCAGATCAGTCTCCGAAGAAGGCGGTGTCCCGCGCGATTGAGGCTTCGAGATCCCGGCTGAATACGACCTGGACGGAATCAAGCAGGCTTGACGGCAACAACGTGGATATGGACCAGGAGCAGGTGGAGATCGTCCGGACAGCGTATCAGTATCAGTACATGCTGAATTCGATTACGAATGATATCAACCGCCTCAGAAACGCGGCGAAGACCTTCTAAAAGACAGAGATAGAAGCGGGAAAGAGAGGATACTATGGAGGGAGCGGCATTTATCGTACCTATAACACCGTGGGGCAATATCGGTCTTAACGGTGATCTGAACCAGACACAGAATGCGCCTACAGTGAATGCGGAGGCGTCATTGTTCAAGGATATTTTTAAAAACACATGGAATCAGGTGCAGGAGACACAGGCGGACGTGGAGCATAAGCAGTATCTGCTTTCCACCGGGCAATTGGATGATGCCCACACGCTTCCGATTGCAGAAGCGAAGGCAGGGCTGGCCGTGGATGTGATGATCGGGCTGCGCAATAAGACACTGGAGTCCTACAATGAACTCATTAAGATCAATGTCTGATTCCGGCGTGCTTGGGTTTGGTGCTTTGATATTATTATGACAAAAGGTTGGATAAAAAGGTGCAGAATTGGAAAGAAAGCTGGCAGAATATACCAGAAAAGACCCGGACTCTGATCAAGGTAATCGCAGGGGGGACTGTGGCGATTGCCCTGATTGCGATAATCGCGTTGAATATGGGGAAGGACAGGGATTACAGCACGTTGTTTACGGGGCTGAATCAGGAGGAAGCGCAGCAGGTGGTCAGTCTTCTTCAGGATCAGGGGATTGATTACCGATATAATAATGATGGCGCCATACGGGTGCCGGCCGCCATGGTAGACCAGACAAGAGCGAACCTTCTGAGTCAGGGTTATCCCAAGAGCGGCTTTACATATGACATGTATCTGAACAACACAGGCCTGATGACGACAGAGTCTGATAAAGAGCAGATCACCCTGTATGAACTGCAGGATCGCCTGGGAGCGCAGATTCGGCTTTTTGAGGGAGTGCAGGACGCCAAGGTGACGATCTCTCCGGCAGGGGAGCGGCGTTTTGTGGTCGGTGACGAGGCTGAGATGAATGCGTCTGCCTCGGTGGTAGTTACCATGAATAACGGAAGTACTTTGACGCCGGAGAAGGCGCAGGCAGTCCGCGGCTTGATTTCGCATGCTGTCCGGGGGCTGAATATCACGGATGTGGCAGTGTACGATGCGGTTACCATGATTGAAGTGGGAAGCGACGGGGACGGCACATCCGGCGGGGCGAACGATCTGACCAGCCTGACCAGTTTGGTTGAGAACAGCATCGCGGCCAACGTCAGAAGGGTTCTCGAGCAGCTTTACGGCTCGGGGAATGTGGCTGTTTCCGTCAAGGGAACCCTGAACATGGAGCGCCTCATCCAGGAGACGACGCAGTATACGACGCCGGATAAGATCGACGAAGAGGATAAGGACGGACTTCTGCAGAGAGAGCAGGTGTCTGACCAGAGTACTGTTTCCTCCGGCCAGGGGGCAGGCGGCCTGGTGGGGGCGGATGCCAATGCGGATATTCCGCGTTATACGAATCAGAATGGCAATGGACAGGTTAATGACAGTTATACGGATGCAAGCGCAACCCGGGAGTGGCTTTTCAATATTTTGAAGGAACAGCGCCAGATCGAACCAGGGGTTCTGGAGGATATTTCCATTGGCGTCATGATAACAACTACGGATACGGAGTCCGTGACACAGGAGAATCTGCTGCGCCTGGTGGCGAATTCCGCAGGCATTCCGGTGGATTCCATCGATCAGAAGGTGACGGTGTTGAGAGCGCCTGGGCCGCAGGCGGAAATGCCGACCACACCGCCGGTTGTGCCGGCAGGAGGGATAGCCGGTCTGGTAGAGGTGATTCCGCTGCCGATACTGATTGCAATCGGCGCAGGGATTCTGCTGCTGGTTCTGCTGCTGATTCTGCTGCTGCTCCGCTCCGGACGTAAGAAGAAGGAAGAAGTGGTGATGGCAGGCGACGACTTCATTGACGGCGACCAGACGTTGGATGAGCTGACGGCTGAGCCGGGGGAAGAGACCGGGCTGACGGCCGGCGAGGATGAGATGCCGGGAGGTGTCGGGTTGTCTGAGGAAGAAGAGGAAGAGGATGAATTTGCCAAGAGCGAAGAGATTCTGAATCTTCGTATGCAGCGCAGCCTGCGACTGAAGCAGAATATTTCGGAATTCGTGGATCAGAATCCGCAGATTGCAGCGAAGCTGGTACAGAACTGGCTGAGCGGAGAGGAGGAGTTGAGCGATGGCGCAAAGCATAGAGGAGCTCGAAAGCAGTCTCGATAAGCAGGATACGGAACCGATTACCGACCCCAGAAGCAAGGCGGCTCTGGTAGTGGTTTCTCTGGGCGCAGACCGTGCTTCTCAGATCTATAAGTATCTGAGCGAACAGGAGATTGAGGATCTTACATACGAGGTTGCCAAGCTGGGAAAGACCGGCAACGCTCAGGTGGAGGCAGTGCTGGATGAATTCTATAAGCTCTGCCTGACCCATAAGATGATGACAGACGGCGGCCTGGATTATGCCCGGAACGTGCTGGAGAAGGCCTTTGGCGAATCGACGGCCCGGAACCTTCTGGAGAAGGTGTCCAAGACGCTTCAGTCCAAGCCTTTCAACTTCTTTATGAAGGGGGATCCGAAGGCGCTTCTGTCACTGCTCCAGAACGAGCGCGCGCAGGTGATTGCCCTGATTCTGGCTTATATGGAACCCATGCAGGCAGCCCAGGTACTGGAGGAGCTTTCGGACGAAAAGCGGATCCAGACTGTG
Source organism: Lachnospiraceae bacterium (assembly GCA_910575255.1). GTDB lineage: Bacteria > Bacillota > Clostridia > Lachnospirales > Lachnospiraceae > Brotaphodocola. Next base: position 74,332 of record CAJTEM010000011.1, read on the forward strand.
GAAAGCATGGCACGGATGGATCGGGTATCCCCCGAAGCGATTGCGATCGTAGAGGAGGAGATGAAGAGAAAGTTTGCTACGATCATCACCAGCGAGGACAATATGAGCCTTGGCGGCGTCGATTATGTGGCTGATATGATGAACCATGTAGACCGCAGCAGTGAGCGGAAGATATTTGAAGAGCTCGATAAGCGGAATCCGGATCTGGCACAGACCATCCGCGACAAGATGTTTGTCTTCGAGAATATTCTGGATATGGACGATCGCTCGGTGCAGCGCTTTGTCCGGGACTGCGATGCCAAGGATATTGTATTCGCACTCAAGAATGCCTCCGAGGATATGCGGGCGATCTTCTTCAGCAACATGTCCAAGCGTATGGCCGAGACTGTGCGGGGCGATCTGGAGATTACCACCAATGTAAGGCTGAAGGATGTGGAAGAGGCACAGCAGCGTATCGTCAATATTATCCGGAACCTGGAGGAGCAGGGCGAAGTGATCATTAAGAAGGGAGGCGAAGATGATAACATCATCGTCTAAACGGATCATCAAACGCCCGGATACCACAGAAAAATATAATGTAGAAAGATATCTTCCGCCGACAGAGCAGTTATCCGGCGGGAGGGAGCTTGTCCAGAGAAAGCCGGTATTTCCGCATTACAGCCTGGATGGGAGGCTGAAGGAAGAGGAGGAGGTTCCGGCAGCTGTGCCGGAGTTCCAGGAACCGGAATTTCGGGAACCGGCATTCGAAATGCCTAAGGAGAGTGTGCCGGAGATTTCGGAGGAAGACGAACCCGATCCGGGAATGGAGTTTCTGGAACAGAAAAGGCAGGAGGCAGAAGAGCTTCTGGAGAAAGCTCGGCAGGAGGCTGCGCAGATTCTGGAAGAGACTGCTGTCCGCGCAAAGCAGGAGCAGGAGGAGGCCCGTGAGGTCGGGCTTCGGGAAGGATATGAAGCCGGCTATCGGGAAGGCAGGGTAAAAGCAGAAGCAGAGTGCAGAAGCGAACTGGACAGAACCCTGCAAACCTTCCGGGAGGATATGCGCCTGGCCCTGAAGTCCGTGGAGACAGCCAAGGAGCGCTGCGTCCGCACTTATCTGGAGGAGCTGAAAGACTGCGCAATCGCCATAGGTGAAAAAGTGATTCATATCAGTCTGCGATCCAGCGGTGAGGTGATCAAGCAGATGATTGTCGCGGCTACGGAAAAGCTAAAGAAGACTGCCTGGGTCAAGATTTATATTGACAAATGCGATTATGATATGATGATGGAAGCAGATGCCGACATCTTAGATGAGCTTTCTCACCTTTCCGACAACATCAAGTTCATTGTGATGGATAAGGAGGAAAGGGGCAACTGCATTATCGAGATGCCGGAGGAGATCATAGATGTAAGTGTCAATACACAGATTGAGAACATTAAGGATATATTAGAGAATGTGAGAGTATAGGAGCCGCATATGTATGAGAAGATCCCTTCTCTGATCAACAAGTCAGAGACGATCAGTCATATCGGGAAAATTGAAAATGTGGTGGGAATGTCCATGGAGGCTTCCGGCGGCCGGTCGAGTATCGGGGACATTGTGATGATCTACAATGAGGAGCAGAACCGGCAGATGCCTGCGGAGGTGGTGGGTTTTAAGGACGGAAGGATCCAGCTGATGACCTATGAGGCTACCAGCGGGATTGCTTCCGGAAGCTTTGTACGCAATACCAGGCGTCGTCTTAAGGTTCCGGTAGGGGACTTTCTTCGCGGAAGGATTATCAACGCCCTGGGTGAGCCGATGGACGGAGGGGAGGACTTTCCGACCAACCGCCATTATACGGTCAGCAGCCCCTATATCAATCCTCTGAACCGTCCGCCGATCCGGGAACGCCTGGAGTTTGGCGTGAAAGCGATTGACGGGCTGAATACGATCGGTAAGGGACAGAGAATCGGCATTTTTGCCGGCTCCGGTGTAGGAAAGAGTACCCTGATGGGTATGATTGCCAAAAATGTAAAAACAGATATCAATGTGATTGCCCTGGTAGGAGAGCGTGGGCGCGAGGTGCTGGAATTCATCGAGAAGGATCTGGGGGAGGAAGGTATGAAGCGTTCCGTGCTCGTGGTGGCCACCTCGGATCAGCCGGCGATGCTTCGTATGAAGTGTCCCCTGGTGGCAACTACCGTAGCGGAATATTTTAAGGATCAGGGTTACGATGTGCTCCTGATGATGGATTCTCTTACCCGTTATGCGATGGCACAGCGGGAGATCGGTCTCGCCATTGGCGAACCACCCATCGCCAGAGGCTATACGCCGTCTATTTACGCGGAATTTCCCAAGCTTCTGGAGCGGAGCGGGAATTTTGGAAAGGGTTCGATTACGGGTGTATATACCGTATTAGTAGAGGGAGATGACACCAATGAACCGATTTCAGATACCGTACGCGGTATTCTGGACGGTCATATCGTTCTCAGCAGGCAGCTTGCCAATGAGAATCATTTTCCGGCCATTGACATTGGAGCCAGCATTTCCCGTCTGATGGTGGAGATTGTCTCTGAGGAGCATCAGAAAGAGGCGTCCCGTTTCCGGAATCTGCTGGGAATTTATCAGAAAAACGCGGACCTGATTTCCATCGGCGCCTATAAAAAGGGGGCGAATCCTGCGCTCGATGAGGCGGTTTCCAAGATTAATGCGATCAATGGTTTTTTACAGCAGGGGATTCATGAGCGTTTCAGCTATGAGGAGACGCTGCAGTGTATCCGGGAAATCACGAAAAGCTGACTTCGGAGGACAGAAAGGTGAAAAGATTTCAGTACAGGCTGGAGACGGTGCTGGCGTATAAGACACAGGTTCTGGATAATCTCAAGACCGAGCATGCGACGATCATGCAGAAGGTGAACCGTAAGGAGGATGAGATCCGGGGGCTGAACCGGAAGCTGGCCGGATATGAGAATGAGTTTGATCAGGTTAAGGAGCAAGGGACCAGCATTGAGCATTACCGGCTGTTTGACATGTGTATCGGGCGCATGGAGGAGATCATTGATACGGAAAAGGAGCGTCTTTTAGTGCTGCAGAAGCAGGAGGATGCGAAGAAGGAAGAGGTCATCAGCGCCAAGGTAGATACCTCGCGGTATGAAAAGCTGAGGGAGAAAAAAGCATTCGAGTATCAGAAGGCGGTTGCCAGGGCAGATGAACTGTTTGTGGAGGAATTCGTATCCGGCACAGCGCTGCGGCAGAGGCAGGCATATCAGAGACAGCATCGTTAACAAGGGAACCGACCAGGCTGCCTTTCAACCATTTTCGTGAAGAGTTACAAAGAAGTATCCGTTCAAGTGTTATCGGAACTGTTGCAGAAAGAAAATATGAAGATGCAAAAAAATGTCTTAAAAAGTAGAAATTTGTATGGCACTGTGATATAATAGTTAGGATAATCCCGGCTTATGGCCGATGATTATAGATAAAAATGACTGAGGAAGGAGGAATCAGGTGGAAGCAGCAGGAAAGGTTCAGAGCATGGCGTCATTGAAGGCGAGCATGACAGAGCGTCCGGCTTCTCAGGATGCGTCGGTGCAGGCTAGTGATTTTACGAAGCTTTTGCAGACAAAGCAGGAATCGGCAAAGGATGCAAAGCCGGCAGCTGATGAGACGGCCGCAAGTGATAATACTGCGAAGGAGCCGGAGACAAAGCCGGCCGGAGACAAGAAGGATGACACCCAGGTCCAGGCAGAAGAGACCGGGGACAGCGGACAGCAGGAAGCGCTTGAGAAAGCGGCATTGCAGCTGTTGGCAGCCCAGATGGTGGTTGTCCCGCAGGAACAGACAGAAGCCGCGGCAGAGATGCCTGTGGAAGCTGTCCGGACAGAGACGGCGGCATTGACCGGCGAGACTCCGATAGTGCAGGAACAGCCGACGGAAGAGTTGGGAAAGGTACAGGAGTTCTTTCGCGAGGATGTGACGGTGCCGGCAGAGGAAAAGGCGGAACCGGTGAAGGAAAGCAAGGCGGAGGAGAATCCGGAAGGCTTTCAGGTTGTAAAACCGGCCGGGGAGGAACCGAAGGCAGAGGTAAAGCCTGACACAAGAAGGCAGGAGAGCCGGGAGGATTTCCAGGACTCGGCGGCAAAGCAGGTGCAGGAGGGCAACAGCAGCGGGCAGCAGCTGGCGGGCGCCGGAGAGTTCCGGATGTCGGGACAGACAGAGCCGGTGTTTAAGGATGCGGGACGGATGGAGAATCTGCCGCTGAAGACGACGCCGGAACATCTGCCGCAGGATCTGGGCAAGACACTGGCGGCGAGACTGCCGGAGGCGGGAAGAACCCTGACCGTGGAGCTGGAGCCGGCTTCGCTTGGCAAGCTGACGATCCGCATGACGTATGAGGCGGGCCGGGCGGCGGTGTCTATCTTGGCGACAAATCCGCGGACACTGGAGCTTCTCAGTGAGAAGGCGGCAGAGATTGCTTCGATTCTGGAGGAGAAGACGGGACAGGAGACGGTGATTCTGACCCAGCAGCCCCAGGAGCAGGAAGAATATCAGGAGAACAAACATGGCGGGAACGCCCAGAAAGACCAGGAGCAGGGGGAACAGGGGAAGGATGAACAGCATTCCCGGAGCGATTCCTTTGCGCAGCAGCTGAGGCTGGGGCTGGTCTAGGAAAGGAGACATAATGGCAGATGCTTTATCCGTCAGCGGCAGCTCGAATCCGTATGCGACACAGTCTTTTACGGCGGAGGCCAATGACAGAAACACGATTACCATGACGGGATTTTTCCAGTTGCTGGCAACGCAGCTTCAGAACCAGGATATGACGAATCCCATGGACAACAGCGAGATCATGAACCAGATGACCCAGATGGCGATGGTGCAGTCGATCAGCTCGATGACCGACGCCATGAAGAATATGACTACGATTAATTCCCAGACTTATGCAGCCAGCCTGGTCGGGCAGGAAGTTACCATGGCAGTGACCGAGGAGAATTCTTACGGACAGGAAGTACCGGTGGATGTCAAATATGCCAAGGTGGAGTGGGTGAACTTCACTTCCGGGAATCCCACGATCAAAGTGGAGGGTGACGACAAGGAGTATCAGCTCAAGCATCTGGTAGGTATGGGCCGTGTGCCGAATCCCTTTGAAGTAGAAGAGGAAGAGGATGAAGATGACGGAGGGGATGAAGACGACCTGACAGTGGATGAGTCTGACAAGGTTACGGATACAGAAGGGGCCGATGATCCGGATAAGGATACGGACCTGGAGAATGACGTCGCGGATCCGGATGCAGATCTGATCTAAGGAGAAGCCCCGGAGACTGGCGGCAAAGGATGGTCATGGAAAGAGGAGAGATTATGGATGTAAATGGAATGCGTTGTTATGAGAGCGGCAGTTCCGGCATCTCCCGCCAGCATACGGCAGTACCTGGGAACGGGGGGCGTCAGGCTGAATTTGGCGAGCTTCTCCAGGAGAAGGCAAAAGCGGGCTTGAATTTTTCAAAACATGCCACAAAGCGCCTGAGCGAACGGGGAATCGCCGTGGACAATCAGCTGATGAGCGAGTTGGAACAGGCGGTGGAGGACGCCAGGAAAAAGGGCGCCCGTGATGTGGCCGTGATCGGCCGGCAGGGAGTATTCATCGTAAACGTACCGAATAATACCGTAGTTACCACTATGGGGCAGCAGGATATGCGGGAACGGGTGTTTACGAATATCGACAGCGCCATCCTTTTGTAAACAGGACCTCGGATGAGGATGTTTCTTCTGCCTGCCGGACGGGCAGGCAGGAGGGATGGCAGCAGGAAAAGGGAAAGGAAAACAGAAAAATATGTTAAGAGCAATGGACGCAGCAGTGGCGGGCCTGCGGGCCCACCAGAACAAGATGGACGTAGTGGGACATAATATTGCAAATGTGAATACATTCGGTTTTAAGGCGCAGACCTATACTTTCAAGGAGGCGATGTACCAGACTTCTACTTCTTCTACCGGAGGTACGGATGTGGCGGCCGGTGCAAACGCGGCGCAGTTCGGTTACGGTGCCTTGATGGGAACGATCGGTATGGATATGACAGCCAGTACCCCGACTTATGTAGGCGGCTTCAATGCTACGATCAGCGGAGACGGGTTCTTTATGGTGAAGTCCACAAAAAATCCGTGCGCTGCAGAGGAAGAGGCGATTAAAGGGAATGATTTTTATTATACCAGGGTCGGGCAGTTTTCACTGGACAGCAACGGTTATGTGGTAGATGGGGATAAGAATTTTGTGTACGGTTTTATGATGAATGAAGACGGAACACTTAATACAGACGAATTGGTTCCGCTGAGGATGCCTGCGAGCGTGGATGTGGATCCGGTAACAGGGGAGGTTACGGCGAATTTTGACAATCAGGGCAGCGACGAAGTCGTTTTGTCAAAGGAGATTACGATTAATGCTGCCGGTGAGATTGTGTCAAAGTTTGAGTATGATCGCGATACAGAAGTTACAAAGAATACGAACAGAAAGACTACGGCCTCTCATACCGCAGATGATCTTAAGGATACGAATAAATGGATACAGCAAACGGATCCCACTACTGGTAAGTTGATTAGCGTATGGCAGAATGCTAATGATGCGACAGAGTTCATAGACAAAAACGGATATATAATGAAGCAAAAGGAAGATAGTACTGGTGCGCCGATTCCGGGTCAGTACGAGAAGGAAAAAGAGAAAACTTCAGAAATAAAGCAAAGCACCGCAACCGTTTCTCTGGGAAAAGTGGCAATTGCCACTTTCCAGAACCCCAACGGTATGACAAAAGCGGGCGGGAACTATTATACAACGACCGACGGCGATAATGCCGGTAAGGTAGCGGCCGGAATCGCAGGCGGAGCCAATCCCGACCTCATGACCGGTTATGTGGAAGCATCCAACGTTGACCTGTCAAAGGAATTCGCAGACATGATCACCACCCACAGAGGCTTCCAGTCCAATACCAAGATGATCACCGTATCGGACGAGATGCTTTCCGACCTGGTGGCCATGAAGCGGTAGTATCCGGCAGGAGTTAAGGTGAGATGAAGATCCGGCGTCAGAGTGAGAACCAGAAGATTATGGACCGTGCCCGCAAGGCGCGGAAGGAGAGAATATCCGGGGAGAGAAGCCGCGCAAGGCGCGGCTATTCCACCGGGGATGCGGAGAATCAGGTGAGCAACAGGGGAGGGAAGGGAATGGTAAGGGTAGTCCGGCTGAATGGAGAAGAACTGTACCTGAATTTGCTCCAGATCGAATCCATGGAGTCAATTCCGGAGACGAAGGTAAAGATGATGAACGGGGATTATTTTCTTGTGAAGGATTCTGCGGATTCAATACTGAATCAGATCAGAGCGTTTATCAAGAGCTGTGTGGTCTACGACGGCGAGGGTGAATAAGCGTTTCGATGATTGATATATTTAGGAGGAAGATACAATGGATTTGACAACGCTTATCGGTATTATCATGGCATTGGGGCTGTGCCTGTGGGGGATCGGACCCAGTAAGATCGGGAATTTCATAGACCCGCAGTCTCTTGCCATCGTTATCGGAGGCACGATCGCAGCGGTTACAGCCAGTTATCCGTTCCGTATTCTGATGGATGTTCCCAAGCACATCACGGTGCTGTTCCGGGGAAAGAAATACAATATCCCCAAGCTGGTGGATCAGCTGGTGGATCTGGCCATGCTGGCCAGGCAGAGCGGCCTTCTGGCGCTGGAGGAAAAGGCGGAGGAGATCAAGGATCCCTTTTTGAAACAGAGCGTACTGATGATTGTGGATGCCAGCGATCCGGATAAGGTCCGGGATATGCTGGAGAAGCAGATGGATGATATGATGGCCAGACATGACGAGGCAGCCGGGCTTTACGAGAAGGCGTCTTCTTATGCGCCGGCATTTGGTATGATCGGAACCCTGATCGGCCTGATTAACATGCTGAAAGGCCTGAACCTAGACGGCGGCGGCGGAGCCAGCAGCCTGGGTGCAGACATGTCCGTGGCATTGATTACGACGTTTTACGGCAGCGGTTTTGCCAATATTTTCTGCCAGCCGATCGCGAAGAAGCTGCGTGTGCGGCAGGCAGAGGAAGAACTGTATTGTACTACGGTAGTCGAGGGATTGATGGGAATTCAGGCAGGGGAGAACCCCAAGATGCTGAGAGAGCATCTTTTGTCCTGTATGAAGCAGTCGCAGCAGAAGAAGCTGCTGCTGAAGGCCGAGAAGGCCGGCGGCGCTGGAGGTGGTGAAGCATAATGAGCAGGAGAAAAAAAGGCGGCGGAGGCGGCGAAGACTGCGGAAGCTGGATGGATACATACGGCGACATGGTGACGCTTCTGTTGTGCTTTTTCGTTATGCTGTATTCCATGTCCAACCTTGATCAGCAGAAATGGGAGGTGTTTGTCAAGAGTGTTTTCCCGAATGCCTCCGATGAACAGCAGATCGCAATTAATGAGAATATTATGGAGGGAGAATTCGATGTATCCGGCAATCTGGAGACCAACCAGGATCTGGATGAGATGGATGAGCTGGATAAGCTGTATCTCTCTATTGTTGAATATTTGAGCAACAGCGGGGTGGAAGGCGTCAGTATGAGCCGGGGTGAGGGCTATGCTTTCATTGCATTTGAGAACCAGACCTTTTTCAACGGCGACAGCTCGGTGCTGACGGATGAGGCCACCAAAACCCTGGATGTGTTCTGCGAGGCGATCGCGCCCAATGCAGAGCTGATCTCTCAGATTGAGATCATGGGGCATACCGCACAGGCAGATCCCAACAGGCCCAACAGGCCGAGAACCGACCGGATGCTTTCGTCCCTGCGTTCGGCAGAGGTGGCAGCCTATATCCAGGAGAAGAATATCATTGATCCCAGCAAGCTGATTGGCATCAGCTATGGGCAGTTCCGTCCGGTAGATACCTTTGAGACGGCGGAAGGGCGGGCGAAGAACCGCCGGGTTGAGTTTTTGATTGTGGACAAAGGGGCGGATATCAAGTCCATGAATGATTTTTACGATGAGTATTATAACAGTATAGAAGCCGGTGATGTGACCATTACGGGCCAGGAACATAAAGGTGAGATGTTCACACCGGTTGAGGGAAGCGCGGAAGACTCGGCGAGTATGATGGAACAGCCGTCAGAGGTTGTTCCGGATGGTGCGGCGCAGCCTGCAGAAGGCGCCCCAACAGAATAACAATTAAGTAAAGGTGGCGTTTAACTATGGCAGACGTATTATCTCAAAGTCAGATTGACGAGCTTTTGAAGTCCATGCAGGGCGGAGGTTCTGCGAAAACAGAGGAGAAGAAGGCATCGGCAGAGACAGCAAAGAAGCAGGATCTTGCGGGAGATAAGCCTCAGAAGCAGGAGAAGGCCGAGATCAAGTACAACAAATACGACTTCTACAGTCCGAGAAAATTCACCAAGGATAAGATGAAGATTCTGGGCAGCGTATTTGAAAATTATGCCCGGATTGCCACCTCACAGGTGAATGGCGTGTTCCGGGTATTGACCGACATTACGGTGATGGAGGTCCAGGAGCGGCGTTATTATGAATTTGTAAATGCTTTAAAGGAAAATGATATCATTACTTTAGTCAATACCACGATAGAGAACAGCACCCGGAAACTGGTTCCCCTGATGATGTATGTCACACCGGGACTGGTGATCACGCTGATTGACCATATGCTGGGCGGCGGAGAGGATGTAGTGAAGGTAAAGGACGGATATCGGTATTCGGATGTGGAGAACGCTTTGTACCGGAGAATCCTTTCTCAGCTGATCCATGCACTGGGGGATGGCTTTGCCAGCTATATCAACGTCAATTTTGAGGCATACCGGATTGAGGAGAATCCCAGCATGATGCAGGATGTGGGATTGGATGAGACAGTAGTCATTATTACACTGAATGTGGATGTGGCGGGGCAGGCCATGGAGCGGATACGGATCTGCATGCCGGGCAACCTGCTCGAATCCATGTTCCAGGTGATGGACAGCCGGCGGCACATGGCCAAGGGCTATGCCTACGAGGACAACCGGGAGACAATTCTGGACAATATCCGGTATTCCCGGCTCCCGATTACCGGACAGCTCGGTACGGTATCATTGGATCTGGACGATATTTACCATCTGAAGGTGGGCGATGTAATCGATATGAACAAGCCGAAAGACCGCGATGTGAAGCTTTATGTCGGCCGGCAGGCATGGTTTACCGGTAAGATGGGTATCTATAAGAAGAATGTGGCTATCCGGATTAACCAGAGACTCTATGAATCAGAGGAACTGGAAGGGGACGAGGCAGCTGCTACAGAAGAATCGCAGGTTTTAGAAGGATAATCGGCAATTTTTCTGTTGATATTATGTACGGTTGATATTAAAATTATATCATAATATTATTTAAAAGAGAGAGGGGAACACAATGCCTAAGATTATGTTGGTAGATGACGCTGCATTTATGAGAATGATGGTGAAAAATGCCTTGACCAAAAGCGGATATGATAATATTATAGAGGCTCAGGATGGGGCAGAGGCAGTGAAGAAGTATGCCGAGGAGAAGCCGGATATGGTATTTATGGATATTACCATGCCGAATATGGACGGACTTCAGGCTCTTAAGAAGATCCGCGAGGATGATCCGAATGCCAAGATTGTGATGTGCACGGCCATGGGCCAGGAGGGAATGGTGGTAGATGCCATCAAGTCCGGTGCGCGGGATTTTATTGTAAAGCCGTTTAATGCGGATCGTATCGTTCAGACAGCGCAGGCGATTTTAGGCAGCTAATATCGGGCAGGAGGAATGACAGATGGCTTTTTTGAGTTCTTTTGATATCAGTGCGTCTGCTTTGAGCGCCCAGCGTGTCCGGATGGACATTGCAGCGGAGAATATTGCGAATATTGATACAACTCGGACAGAGGGCGGCGGCGCATACCGCAGGAAAGATGTGCTTTTTGAGAGCTTCGGTGCCGGTTCCTTTAAGGAAGCGCTGCACAATGCATCCGCAGGAAAAGGCTTTTCCGGCAGGAATGCAGGAGTCCGTGTGGCAGGGATTATCGAGGATGACCGTGAGATGAAGCAGGTATACAATCCGGGTCATCCGGATGCGGATGAGAATGGTTTTGTGACAATGCCGAATGTGGATCTGTTGAAAGAGACGGTGGACAGCATGTCGGCAACCCGGTCCTACGAGGCGAATGTTACGGCTCTGAACGCAATGAAGCTGATGGCGCAGAAGGCGCTGGAAATTGGAAAATAATGTTCCGCGCGTTGAAAAAAAAGGATAAAAGGAGATTGAAGAAAAATGGGCGCTAGCAGCTTTAACGAAATGGAGCTGGATGCCATAGGCGAGATTATGAATATCAGCCTCGGGGCATCAGCGACAGCAGTTTCTACCATGCTGGGGACAAAAGTGAATATCACAACGCCCGTGGTGCTGGTCCAGACGAAAGAACAATTTGAATTCAAACGTCTGGAACCGGCTATTGGTGTTGAGATCAGTTATGTGGAAGGTTTGGAAGGCAAGAACATCATGATGTTCCGCAAGGAGGATATCCGGATTATTGTGAGCACCATGATGGGCGGCGACATACCGGAAGCGGAATTCGAGATGGATGAGCTGTATGTCAGTGCGATCTGTGAAGTGATGAATCAGATGATGGGGTCCTCGGCTACGGCGCTGTCGGAGTTTTTGGGCACTATTGTAAATATATCGACGCCGAAATCTTTTGAGATCGGTGAGCCGGAGGAGTTTAAAAACAAGTATTTTGTTGAAGCGGACGGAATGGTAGTGGTGCGTTTCCGGCTGGAGATTGAAGATAAGCTTAACAGTGAGTTTATGAACATCATGCCGAGGAAGCTGGCCAAGAGGCTGCTCGAGCCATTTGCGGATTCTCTTGGCTTATCGGCGGAGGCGGCAGCGCCGGAACCGGAGCCGGTAGTGCAGCCGGAACCGGTAGTGCAGCCGGAACCGCAGATGCCGGAACCGGAACCGGTAATGCAGCCGGAGCCGGTAATGCAGGCAGCGCCGGAGCCGCAGATACAGGCAGAGCCCGCACCTGCACCCGCAGTCCCGCCGGTACAGCCAATGGCGCAGCCGGTACAGCCCATGGCCCAGGCGGCCGATCCGGCTATGCAGGGGATGCAGCAGCCGTATTATCCCTATCCTTCTGCAGGGATGGATCCCATGATGATTCAGCTCCTCAACCAGATGCAGCAGACGCAGATGCAGATGATGGAAATGATGAAGAATACCAGGACGGCGTCCTCTGCAGAGTCGTCCGCATCCAATGCGGGCGGTTCGATTATCCGGCCTTTGGCGTCACCGCAGATTCAGGACGGCGCCGGAGAGGGAGAAGAGGACAAGACCAACCAGGAGATGCTGATGAAGGTGCCTCTGGAGGTATCCGTGGAGATCGGGAGGACCAAGCGGCTGGTTAAGGATATTCTGGAGTTTACCCAGGGAACCCTGGTCGTTTTGGATAAGATGGCAGGAGAACAGGTGGATCTGTTCGTGAACGGCCAGTGCATCGCCAAGGGAGATATCGTGGTGGTGGAAGATAACTTTGGCATCCGTGTTACTGAGATTGTGACAAGGGAACTGAATCCGGAAAGCTTATAAGATGCTGACATTTTTTCATGCAATGCTGACGGTGATTCTTGTATTGGTGATGGCCTGGTGGTGCAGCCGCCTGCTGGGAAAGCAGTGGGGGCAATTCTCCGGGAGTGGCAATATCCGTCTGGTCGGACAGCTGCAGGTGGGAAGGGACCGGAGCATCCTTCTTGTGAAGGTGGGAGGGGATCATTTCCTGATTGGCGTCAGTCCGGCAGGAATTCAGCTTTTGTCAAAGGTGGATGGCGAATTCGAGACAGGGCAGCCGACGGAGCTTCCCGCGGGAACTTTGTTTCCCTTTCAAGAGCTGCTGAAGAAGCAGCTTGGACGTACCGGAAAAAAGGGAGGGGAAAGTGATGAATGACCTTCTGACACAATTGAATGGCGGAAATGTCCCTGTCCTGGACTTGATCCTTTTGCTTACCCTGGCAGCATTGCTGCCGTCGATTGTTGTTATGATGACATCCTTTACCAGGACGATCATCATCTTGTCCTTTACCAGGAATGCAATGGGTGTCCAGCAGGCCCCGCCGAATATGGTACTGGTGGGAATTGCGCTTTTTCTGACACTGTATATTATGAGTCCGGTTCTGGATCGGATCAACGCAGAAGCCTATCAGCCATATCTTCGGGAGGAGATCTCCCAGGAAGAGGCAGTGGAGCGGATGATCGTGCCGCTGAAGGATTTCATGCTTCGCAACACAGAGGCGAATACCATGGAGACTTTTCTTCGTCTGTCAGATACTCCGGTGCAGGAGAATCCTCAGGACTATCCTCTGACTGTAGTGGTTCCGGCATTTATGACCAGTGAACTCAAGGCGGGGTTTCTGGCGGGATTTCTGATCTATCTGCCGTTTCTGCTTGTAGATATCATTGTTTCCACGACACTGATGTCCATGGGTATGGTCATGCTTCCGCCGGCGATGATTTCCCTGCCCTTTAAGCTGCTGCTTTTTGTGACTGTGAACGGCTGGGAACTGTTGTTTGAAAGTATTGTGACGAGCTTTCGTTAGCGCCAAAGGAAGGAGGATCGGCCATGTCAGACTTACAGATTCTGGATATTATGTATGATACCTTTCAGCTGGCGGTACGGCTGACGATGCCGTTTTTGCTGATCAGTATGGTGGTGGGTGTGTTGATTGCCATTTTTCAGGCGGCAACGCAGATCAATGAGCAGACGCTTACCTTTGTGCCGAAATTCCTGTCGATCCTGGCAGTCATGGGATTTCTGGGAAGTACGATCCTGGCGATGCTGCAGGATTTTACCAGGTTGATGATGTCCCTGATGGGGGGCTGATGAATCATGTTTATTTTGTTTGCCCTGGTGTTTATGCGGATGAGCGGGGCGATCGCTTTTAACCCGATTTTCGGACGGACCAATTATCCCAGACTGGCGAAAGGAGCCCTGATCTTTGTGCTGTCCCTGATGATGTATGCAGGGGTGGGCGGCACACTGAATCATCAGCCCGTAAATATGCTGGAATATGGGATTATGCTGATTAAGGAGCTGATGCTTGGCTTTGTGATGGGGTTTTCCATGGAGCTGATGTTTGCCATTGTCCGGTTTGCCTCGGCAATCATGGATAATACCATGGGATTGTCGATGGCTCAGGTCTATGATCCGCAGTATAATACTCAGATGACGATTACGTCTGGCCTGTATTATGCCTTTCTGGCAATGATTTTTCTGGCAGTGGACGGGCATGTGCGTCTGATCGCTCTGTTTTTCACCTCAGCGAGGCTGATTCCTTTCGGGGAGGTGGTGATTCGCCCGGAGCTTGCCCAGCTGATGTCGGAGATTTTTTTCACCAGCATTGTGGCAGGTTTTCAATTTGCCTTTCCGGTGATAGCCATGGAGCTGGTAACCGAGGCGGCAGTGGGAATTTTGATGAGGATGATTCCTCAGATCAATGTCTTTGCTGTCAATTTCCAGGTCAAGATCATTGTCGGACTGATGATGCTTGTGTATATGTTCAGCCCGATGGCAGCCAGACTGTATGGGATGATTGATGATATGTTTCTTTACATGCAGCGCCTCCTGGCGCTTATGGGGTAAGGGTTTTTCGGCCGAGGGGCCAAAGCAGCCCGGACCGGGGAAGGCTTCCGGTATGACAGAAGGGAGTGGTGAGCTTGGCGGAGTCAAACGGACAGGAAAAGACTGAGCAGCCAACCAGTAAACGGCGAAAGGATGCCCGCAAAGAGGGAAATGTATTTCAGAGCCGGGATGCTGTGACAGTCGTGATGCTGTTCGGTGTGTTTTGTATGATCAGGCTGTGCCTTCCGTTCCTGTATGAAACCATACGGGATTGTATGGTTTATTTTTTTACAAAGGTAGGGACAGATAATCCTCTGGATTCCTCACCTCATATCTATATTTACATGATAGTGGCGACGCTGAAGTGTTCGATGCCGATTCTGCTGGCATCCATGGCGCTGGGGATCCTGGCGCATGGGGTGCAGACGCGGTTCAATATCAGCTTTCAGTCGCTTCGCCCCAAATTCAGCAAGATGAATCCGATCAATGGGATCAAGCGGATGTTCGGCATTAAAAAGCTGGTGGATCTGGCGAAGAACCTGATTAAGATTACCTTGCTGATGGCATTGCTTTATAACCTGCTGCGCACGGATCTGGTTGAGATCTCCCAGATGCTGGATATGCAGGTGCTGTTATCCGCGGCAGAGATGCTCCGGCTGGTGTTTGAGCTGGTAGTAAAGGTCTGCATTGCTTTTACGGTAGTAGCGTTTTTTGATTACCTTTACCAGAGATGGGATTACGAGAACAATCTCAAGATGACCAAGCAGGAGGTAAAGGAAGAATATAAGATGACTGAGGGGAATCCGGAGATCAAAGGGAGAATCCGGAAGCTGCAGCGTCAGATGGCGATGAGCCGTATGATGCAGAAGGTTCCCGAGGCGGATGTGATTGTGAGAAACCCGACTCATTTCGCGGTGGCGCTGAAATACGACCCGGAAAAGAACGGGGCGCCGGTGGTGCTTGCCAAGGGGCAGGATGAGCTGGCATTGAGAATTATACGGGTCGGTGAAGAGCATGGTGTGTTTGTGATCGAGAACCGGCCGTTGGCGAGGGCGCTCTATGCGTCCTGTGAGCTGGATCGCGAAATTCCGGCAGAGTTTTACGGAGCGGTGGCAGAGATTCTGGTATATATTTATCGGGAGAGCCACAGGGAGGATATGCTTCGATAGATTTGGAATACCGATTACGATTGACGGATGGAGTTGCGATGAAAAAGTTACTGAGCTATTCGGTGGTACTGTTTGTACTTACCATTGTCCTGTTATTGATTATACCGCTGCCGGCGGCGCTGGTGGATGTGGCCATCATCATCAACATGTCGCTTTCGATGATGATTCTGGTGACCACGATGACCATCCGGGAGCCGCTGGAGTTTTCTATATTTCCTTCACTGCTGCTGATCACGACATTGTTCCGCCTGGGAATCAATGTCTCTACCACACGGAATATTCTTTCTCATTCCGGTTCTTCCGGCCAGATTATCAAGGCTTTTGGTGATTTTGTGCTCCAGGGGAACGTGGTAGTCGGTATGATCATCTACATGATCATCGTGTTGATGCAGTTTATTGTTATTACCAAGGGTGCGGAGCGTGTATCCGAGGTAGCGGCAAGATTCACCCTGGATGCCATGCCGGGAAAACAGATGGCCATTGATGCGGATCTGAATTCCGGACTGATCAATGAGCAGCAGGCTAAAATCAGGCGTGAGAAGATTCAGCGTGAGGCTGACTTTTATGGTTCCATGGATGGTGCCACCAAGATTGTAAAGGGCGATTCGGTGATGTCTCTGATCACGACAGCCATCAATCTGATCGGGGGCAGTATCATAGGAATTGTCCAGGGAGGCGGAACGATCGGGGATGTACTGAGCACCTATTCGATCGCAACGGTGGGTGACGGTCTGGTAGGACAGATCCCGTCCCTGCTGATTTCCACGGCTACCGGCATGATCGTTACGCGTGCGGTCTCCGAGGGCAGCCTCAATGAGGATGTATCCAAGCAGTTCATGGGACAGCCGACCGCGATTATGATCAGCGGTATTGTGATTGCCGTGCTGACTGTAGTTCCGGGAATGCCGGTGATCCAGCTTCTGATCATTTCTGTAGGGCTGATCGGGGGCGGTTATTATCTGTCGCGGAGGATCAAGGCAGAGCCGGGGATGGCGCTGGCCGGGGCCTTCGGGATGCCGGGTGTCCGGGGAGCAGAGCCGGAGCTGGCTGAGAATGCTCCCGAGGAGGAGGCGCCGAGGCCGGTCAGTGAGGAGGAATACTATAAGGATGTGAACAACGTCTACACCTTGCTTGCGGTGGAGGCGATTGAGATGGAATTCGGATATAGCCTGATTCCTCTGGTAGACGAATCCGTGGGAGGACGTCTGATTAACCGGATCATCATCTTCCGGAGACAGTATGCGCAGGATATGGGGTTTGTGATTCCGTCTATCCGGCTGCGGGACAGCTCGGGACTGAATACGAATCAGTACTGCATCAAGATCAAGGGGGAGGAAGTGGCCAGGGGAGAGATTCTGGTGGATTATTTCCTGGCTTTGGATCCGGAGAACCCGGAGAAGGAGATCGATGGCATTGAGACCATTGAGCCGGCTTACGGGATTCCCAGCCGCTGGATCCGGCCGGAAGACCGGGAGATGGCGGAGATATACGGGTACACGGTGATTGACCCGCTCTCCGTGCTGGTAACTCATTTGTCGGAGGTTGTCAAGCAGCATGCCCATGAACTGATTACCCGCCAGGAGGTGATCCATCTGGTGGAAAATATCCGCAAGGCGTCGCCGGAGCTGGTGGAGGAGGCGTTCCCGAACGTAATCAGCTACAGCCTGTTTCAGAAGATTCTTACCAGCCTGTTAAAGGAAGGCGTCCCGATCAAGGATCTGGAGACGATTATCGAGACCATCATCGAGACAATATCCGATACGGGGATGCCGCCGAAGGATGTAGATGCGTTGATTGAGAATATCCGTGCAGCCCTGAAGCGTACGATTACCCGCATGTATTGTGAGGACGGCAGCATGAAGGTGATTACCATGGATGCGGAGCTGGAGCGGACGATGGTGAGCTGTCTGGCTAAGGGAGAGCGTGGTTACTATCTGGCATTGAGTCCGGATGTGCTGCAGAGTCTGGTGAACCAGATTACGGTGCAGCTGAAAAAGTTCAGCGGCCTCTCCCAGAATCCGGTTATCCTGACTTCCCAGGTGATGAGGGTCCATTTCTACCGGCTGATTGATCAGTTTTATCCGAATGTCCGGGTATTATCTTTTAATGAGATTTCGAATAATGTGCAGATTCAGTCCATCGGCAGCCTGACCCTTGACACGACGGGGAGAAAAGGTGCCTGAGGGAAGAGGGGGAGGTGATGGAGATGATGCCGGCAGATTATCTGGAAGAGAAGACGAATGAAGAGCTTCTGGAGATGTATCGCAGAGACGGACAGCTGGAAGTAAAGCAGGCGCTGACTCTCCGTCATCTCTATATTGTAAAGACGATTGCCCTGCAGATGCGCAGTGTCTATGCAGGCACGCTTCAGATGGAGGATATTATCAATGAAGGCGTGATTGCCATCATGAAAGGTATTGACAGATACGACCCGGAGCGGGATAATAAGTTTGAGACTTTTATCTCGCGCAGGATTCGGGGGATGATCATTGACCTGGTCCGCAAGAATGACTGGATGCCGCGAGATTTCCGCAAGCAGGTCAAGGCAATGGAGAACGTCCGCCTGGAGTTGGAGAGGACATTGGGAGTTCCGCCTTCGGATGAGCAGATCGCAGAGCAGATAGGGATGGATATCCGCAAGTACCGGAAGATTCAGCGGATGAGTGTGATGATGAATGTCCTGTCACTGGATATGATTACGGATGACGAGGGGGAGCATCAGTCCATGCAGTTGTCCAGCTCAGACGCGGATTCCCAGCCGGAGAAGGCATTTCTGAAAGAGGAGTCCCGCCAGATCCTTACAGAGGCCGTCAACAGCCTGAAGGAAAAGGAGAAGCTGGTGGTTTCTTTGTACTATGTGGAAGAGCTGAACATGGGGCAGATTGCCCAGATTCTGAATGTCAGCGAACCACGCATTTCTCAGATCCACAGCTCAGCGATACGCAAGCTGAAGGCATATATGAGTAATTATCGATAGCCAAAAGACATAAATTGAAGGAGGAGACAGCCATGTATCAGGGATTTTATAATCTGACATCCGGTATGCTGACCCAAAGCCGGAACCTGAATGTGATCAGTAATAATATGGTGAATATTCAGACGCCTGGCTACAAGCGGGATAAGATGGTCAGCACGACCTTTCAGGAGGAGATGCTTTACCGTACAGGGAAGCGTTATAAGGAAGGGGCGGAGCCGCTGGCAACTACCTCCAAGATCCGTGCGGCAGACCAGACCTATGTGAATTATGAGCAGGGAAGTTTTGAGACAACAGACGGAATCTTTGATTTCGCCCTGGCAAGCCCGGGATTTTTCTGTGTGGACACCCCTATGGGAACCCGTTATACGCGCAACGGTTCTTTTATGGTGGATGACGAAGGATATCTGGCGCTCAATGGTCTGGGAAGGGTGCAGGGAACCGATGGCCCGATCCAGATCGACAATGAGAACTTTACCGTGGACAGCAGCGGGCATATAAAGGTCACTGAGGTCAGCGGCGGGGGGTCTGAGGATGAGGAGACCACGGTGGAGACACGGGATCTGGGAACCCTCCGGGTCGTGGATTTTGAGGACTATGAGCAGTTGCATAAAGAGGATTACGGGGTGTTTTCTTATGCGGGCGAGGCACAGGATGTGGAGTCTCCTTCTGTCTTATGGAAGGCAGTGGAGAAGTCCAATGTCGATATGGTGGAGGAGATGGTTTCTATGATGTCCTCCCAGAGGGCGCTGCAAAGCGCTGCC
Source organism: Lachnospiraceae bacterium (assembly GCA_910575255.1). Classification (GTDB taxonomy): domain Bacteria; phylum Bacillota; class Clostridia; order Lachnospirales; family Lachnospiraceae; genus Brotaphodocola. The sequence goes on from CAJTEM010000011.1 coordinate 93,837, forward strand.
CAGGTGCTCAAGATGTATGACCAGATACTCAGCAAGGCGTCTACGGACGTCGGAAGATTATAAGGGTGAGGGAGGAGATATTCTATGTATCAGTCATTTTATACGGGTGCGCTGGGCGCCGGAAGCTGTATGGCAAAGATGAGTGTGATTGCCAATAACCTTGCCAATATTAACAATGACGGTTATAAGCCCAAGACGGCAGTGTTTTCTGATCTTCTGAACTATAACCTGAATGATTCTGAAGAAGCGGTTACGAATCTGATGGCAGGCAATGGCGTGCGGCTGCAGAGAACCTACACCAGCTATGATGTGGGCGCGATGACACAGACCAACAGCCCGCTGGATTATGCCATTGCGGAAGACAATGCCTTCTTTATGGTGCAGGATCCGGCCACCGGTGAGATCACCTACACGCGGAGCGGAAGCTTTCACCGCGGTCAGTGGGAGGATAATTATTACCTGACCACGGACAACGGCAAGCTGGTTCTGGACCAGAACGGGGAGCCCCTGGAAGCAGAGGTTCCGGATATTGAGAAGCTGCAGGCAATGCTGGAGGAGGATTATGAGCCGGAGGAGGACGACGAGGATGACGAGGATGATGAGGATAAGCCGCGCATCAGTGTATATACCTTCTCCAATCCCAGCCACCTGACCAGCGTGGGGAATAACGAATATGCGGCGCCGGAGGGGATGGAGCCGGTGCTGGTGGAGCGGGCGAAGATCGTGTCGAGTGCGCTGGAGCGTTCCGGGACAGATCTTTCCAAGGAGATGGTCAGGATGATCGAGTGTCAGCGGGCATATTCCTACGCGCTCAAGATGGTAACCACGTCGGATGAGATCGAGACTACGATCAATTCCCTGCGCGGATAACAGAAACGAACAGGAGGCCAAGTGGTGGTTAAGAGACTGAAAAGCTATGAGGACATGAATCTTCAGGAACTGGATGTAATGAAGGAGATCAGCAGTATCGGCACCAGCCATGCGGCTACGTCCCTTTCAAAGCTCTTACAGAAGGAGGTCCGGATCTCGATTCCGGAGGTCAGTGTGTTAAGCTATGAAGAGACGGTAGACCGGATGGGGAATATTGAGGAGCTGGTGGCGGCAACGCTGGTTCAGATGTCGAATGAGGTGAATGGGCTGATGCTGTTCGTGTTCAAGCTGGACATGGCGAATGTGGTCCTGGAGAAGCTGATCGGCAGGAAATATGAGTCCTTTGAGGAGATGGATGAGCTGGATTATTCGGCTTTGGAGGAAGTGGGGAACATTATCATCTGTTCTTATGTCAACGCTTTTGCCCAGCTGGTCGATGTGGGGATTGACCTGTCCGTTCCAAGCTCCACGGTGAATATGCTGGGCGGGGTCCTGACGGTTCCGATTGCGGAATATGGCTATGAGACAGATAAGCTGATGTACATAAACGCGGAGTTTATTATGGACGGCACCAAGCTTTCCGACGGATTGCTGATGCTTCCGGACATAGAGTCTTTGAATAATATTTTAGTGAAATTAGGAGTTCTATAATGGCGGATAAGGATTTGAAGGTAGGAATCGGTGATATGAAGTTCACCAGGGGCGGTGGTACGGTGATTACCTATGCGCTGGGTTCCTGTATTGGGATTACCTTCTACGACCCCGCGATTAAACTGGGCGGCCTTCTGCACATTATGCTGCCGACCAGGAATGACAGTAATGATACCAAGGTCTTTAAGTATGCAGACAGCGGGATCCGGGAGACGATCCGCAAGCTTTCTGCTTTTGGCATGATGAAAAGCAGGACCATAGTGAAGATTGCGGGAGGAGCCAAGATGTTCGATATCAAGGGGAACTCGGATTTTGGCAATATCGGACAGAGAAATGCGGCAATGGTGAAAAAGGTTCTGATGGAGGAGAGGATGCGGATTTCGGCGGAGGATACCGGCGGCGCTTATGCACGGACCATGGTTTTGAATGTGAATACCGGAGAAGTGTTCATCCGTACTGTGGGCAAGCCGGAAAAACGCCTGTAAGGAAGAGAGGAGTGTAGGAACATGGAGAAAGAAAAAGAGGGGATCCTGTTAGAGTCGGGGACAAATGAGATTGAGATCATGAAGTTTACCATCCAGGGGGAATTCTACGGGATCAATGTGGCAAAGGTGAAAGAGATCATGATGTCAGAAAAAGTCAAGGTTATGCCGCATGCGCATCCGGCTGTGGAGGGGATCTTCAAGCCCCGTGACATCCTGATTACGGTGATTGACCTGGGTCTCTATCTGACAGATGAACGTCTGGAGCATCAGTCAAGGGATCTTTTCATTGTGACCAATTTCAACAAGATGACGGTAGCCTTCCGTGTACAGAGCATCGAGGGGATCAGCCGGATCTCCTGGAGGGATATCCAGAAGCCGGATAAGACGCTGTCCCATGGAGAGGAGGGCGTGGCTACCGGTATTGCCCAGTGCGGCGGGGAGCTGGTGACGATCCTTGACTTTGAGAAGATCGTGGCAGAGATCGCCCCGGAGACGACGATCCAGCTTTCCGAGGTAGACCGGATGGGTGACCGCCCGATCTGTTCGAGTCCGCTGGTGATTGCAGAGGATTCGATCCTGCTGCAGAAGATGATTGACGAGGCGCTGGAGCGGGCCGGATTCACGAATGTGAAGAATTTTAATAACGGGCAGGAGGCATGGGATTACCTGCACTCCATTCAGGGAGATTCCGATCTTTATGACAAGGTGAACCTGATTATCACGGATATCGAGATGCCGAAGATGGACGGACACCGCCTGACCAAGCTGGTGAAGGATGATCCGAGGCTGAAGCATCTGCCGGTAGTGATTTTCTCTTCCCTGATCGATGACCAGATGCGGATCAAGGGAGAGCAGCTGGGGGCAGACGAGCAGCTGACCAAGCCCGAGATCGGCAACTTGGTACATGTGATTGACCGGCTTCTGGAGCGCTTTGAGGAGAACCTGAAAAAGCTGGAAGAGTAAGCGGCAGTGATACGGCCGGCAGGTAAGAAAGGTGGAGAGTGCGGCGTTGAAAAGGCAGGCGGCTGCCGTTCTGGGAGCTTTCCTCTTGGCAGCGGCGGGAGCATTTCCTGTCATGGCAGGAGAGTGGGAGCTGTCAGAGAACGGCAAATACTGGACTTACTGTGAATCGCCGGGGGATCCGGTGGAGGATGAGTGGATCGAGGACAACGGAAAGATTTATTATGTGGATGCCAAGGGAAGGATGAAGACCGGCTGGGTGAAGGATGCTGACAGCGGGGACAAGTACTTTTTGGGTGAGGACGGAGCCATGTGTTTCAACACCTTTACCAAGGACGACAAATATGTGGGGCCGGACGGGCGGCAGGTGGAGCGCTATGACACTTACCGCAAGGCGGTGAAGTCGGAGCTGAAAAAGGCGACGAAGAAGAAGAATACCCGCAGGAATTCGAAGAAAGCCGCAGAGGCATCAGAGGCGGACAACAGACAGTTCTATTTTATGCTGGCGGATCTGAATCTGGATGATTATGCGGATCTGGTGGTGATGGAGGGCACCGAGACGGATAAGGGGCCGGTGGAGATTGCCATCTGGGATCCGGCTGAGGAAAAATTTCAGCTTTCCGCAGAGTTTGACGCACCTTCCGGGGACGGAGTACGCAGTACTTTGTATCAGGATCCGCAGGGAGAGACCGTGTGGCTGGAGATTGAGGAGAAGAACGGCGATTTCTATCTGTTTCAGATGAAGGATCAGAGCATGGAGTTTGAGAATCTCTGGAGCTTCGTGATTGAGATGGATGATTGGGACGGGCCGGTTTATCTGGTCAACGGACAGCCAGAGGATCGCGAGGACTGGGAACTGTTTCAGGCAGAGGCCAGACAGGCGCGGGGCGGCAAGGTGCTGGATGGCTACCAGCCTGCATTGGAAGAGAATATCAAGAATCTGGTAGATCGAGTGCTGACAGAGGAAGAGTTGGATCTGTGGTAAGAATCATGTTCCCGGTTTCTTTTTCGGGTTTTATAATCAGGAAAAGAGGCCGGGGCATTTGTTTTTGGTTATGGGGCATATGCTGTTACGGTTACAGGGTATCTGTGGGGCAATGTCGGTTAGTTAAGCGGTTCCAAGAGGTACGCCAAGGAAAAGGGGAAAGAATTCACCGGAAATGGTCTGCGGATTTTTCCGGTTTCGAGATTAAGAATTCCTAAAATCCCTGATTTTTGCTAAGAGCGAAACGAAAAATTCAGGGATTTAAGGACTTCTAAATCTCTGCAAAGTCAAAATCCGCAGACCATTTCCGGTGGATTCTTTCCCCTTTTCCTTGGCTACGTTTCTCGTTTCCTTAACTAACTGACATGATGTTGGGGTCAAAAGGTCTTTTGACACTGGTATCATGACATTGCTTGTGAACAGTAACAAAGGATGATCAGGAAAAGAGCGGTCAGTTAGGGGGAAGAGGAGAGATATGATTTCACGAAGAAAAGGGGCAGCGGCAGGTCTGATGGCAGGGGTTCTGGCGGTAATGCCGGTGATGGGAAGCAGGGTAATGGCGGCGCCGGTGATTAATAGCGGGGAAGCTGACGCCCAAAGCTCTCATATGGCCGGACCTGGTCAGGAGGAGACCGTTCGTCCGGAGCGTTTTGTGCTGCCGGCCGGGGCACGGGTGCTGGTGGTAGTGGAGGGGACGGGGGGAAGCAGCTGCCAGGTATCGGTCTATGAACGGGAGACGGAAGGGAGCGCTGCCTGGAGCCTTAAGATGAGCACGCCAGGATATCTGGGACATAATGGTATGAGTAATCACCGCACCATGGGAGATATGACAACTCCTATCGGAGTGTTTCAGTTGAATACTCCCTTTGGACAGGCAGATCCGCTGCCTGGATTTCCGGAGGATTATGTCAAAGTGACAGAGAGCTATGTGTGGGAGTCCAGGACGAACCGTCTGACAGAGGCCAGCGAGGAGGACGGCGAGCGTGTGGGGACAAAGGGATATGCCGGGCATTATGACTATGTACTGGACAGTGGTTATAACAGAAATGCGATAGAAGGAAAAGGGGCGGCTTTGTTTCTGCATTGCTCGGTGGAGGGAGGAAGCGGATCCTCTGGCTGTGTGGCGATTCCGAAGGAACGGATGGCAGAGGTAATGCGCCTCTATGGAACCTATGGCAGGGCCTGCTATATTGCGCAGGCACCGAAGGGAACCTTTTCTCAGATCTATGATTCCTACGGGACGAATCAGGGATTGTCACCGGACGGGGACTTTGAAAGGAATTAGTGTATGAAGAAGTTTATCGAAGAATTTCGGGCATTTGCCCTGCGGGGAAATGTAATGGATATGGCGGTCGGTGTGATCATCGGAGGTGCGTTTTCCGGGATTGTCACCTCATTGACCGACAATTTCATCAATCCGGTCTTGAATGTCTGTACCGGGCATGCGACCTATACGCTGCAGGATGCGGCGGGGTTTGTGTCGGCTTTTGTATCATCGGTTGTGAACTTTATTATCATGGCCTTTATCCTGTTCTGCCTGATGAAGCTGGTGAACCGGGCAGCTGGCCTGGGAAAGAAAAAGGAGGAAAAGCCGGCGGCGCCGACGACAAAGATCTGTCCTTTTTGCAAGAGCGAGATTCCTCTGGCTGCCACCCGCTGTGCTCATTGCACTTCCGAGCTGCCGAAGGAGGAGAACTGATTCCTGTGAGGTGTGCACCGACCGAAGCGGAGAGCAGACCACATACCCCGCTGCTCTGCAGCGCACAGCAAGCCTGATGCCCCGTTGCTTGCAGCGGGGTTGTTGACTGAAAGACGGAGTTAATGATGAAAAGACGAAATTGCTATCAAAGATCAGGAGTATTTCTGGCAGCAGTGCTGATTCTGACAACTGTTTTTTGCGTGGTATCAGAGGCAGCAGTGCCGGGAAAGCTGAAATCCGTGACTTATGTGTCGGATGCCTGGGTGATTAACTTCTGGAATACAGAGAGCGACCATATGGAGGAGGAGCTGGCGCAGATTGCTGCGGATGGATTCAACAGCATTGTGCTGGCGGTCCCCTGGCGGGAATTTCAGCCAGAGACAGCGCCGGTTTCTTATAACAGCTACGCATTTGCGAAGCTGGATCGGGTGATGCAGGCGGCGCAGGCGCAGGGATTGGGTGTGAGATTGAGAGTCAGCTATACCTGGGATCATTATGAGCGGGAGCAGCCCACAATGCGTTTCCGGAGAATGATGAAGGATGAGAAACTGCGTTCTGCCTGGTTGGAATATGTGGGAAAGCTGTATCAGTCAGTGTGCGGGTATGATAATTTCTGCGGAGGGTTTATTACCTGGGAGGATTTCTGGAATTATATGGAGGACGCTCCCGGATTATATACCGGGAGAACCGCCGGGGTGAAAGAGGCAGAGCAGATTGGCTTCCAGGAATATCTTAAAAAGCATTACACCCTGGCGGAGGTTCAGGAGTATTTTGGGCCGAAGGAGAGAATCAGGGATTATACCTCGGTGGGAATTCCCGGAAGAAACAGTCCGGCTTATCTGCTGTTTTACGAGTTTTACGATGAATACCTGATGGAGCTTTTGAATGAGGCGCAGCAGGTGTTTCCGGATCTGTCCATGGAGGTGCGTCTGGATGTGGATCCGGTCAAAGGCCGGGATGGATCGGATGTGGGAGCAGAGCACTTTAAGACCTTTCCGTGCGGGGAAGCATCGTACACGGCTTTGATGTACAGTGTTTCTATGGGACAGAAGGCGGGGAGTCTGATCACGGCAGCGGAAGCAGTGGCCATGACTGTGGAGCAGCTGCAATTGGTGAAGGCGCATAACGGAGGAAAGCCGATCTATATCGATCAGCTTCTTTATACGGACAGTACGCCGGGGTTTGAACAGAATGCCCGTCTGCGCCAGGAGGAGCTTGGCGATTATCTGATCATGCTTCCGGAAGTGCTAGACAGCTATACGAATGGCTATGCGGTCTGGAGCTACCGCAATTATGCGAATAATCCGGTGTACAACTGCCAGTTTGCCTTAGGAGATCGGGGATGGGAGACCAGCCGCACCAGAATCGTACAGCGAGGGGGCAGCAGTCAGGCCCGTATCCAGGCAAACGGAAGCCTCTCCCAGGAGATCGGACACTGGATATCAGGAAAGACCAGGTATGACAATCATGTACGGTTTACGGCAGACAGTGAAAGGCCGGTATGGGTATCAGTGAGATTGGGCTATCGGACAGAGGAGGTTCTGGTAGACGGAGAGATGCAGTTTGACCTGAATTTCGGGCCGACAGAATATGATCTGGTAGAATTCCGTGCCCGGGACGAGGTGTATCTGGATAATATCTGTGTGTATAATTTTGTTCAGGACGGACAGGTGTATGATCTGGACGGAAACGCTCTTTCCTGTCTGGACGGACTGCGGACGCTGAACCGGCTGTTTGGTGAATGAGATTCATGTATAGATTTTAAAAATTAAATGCATACTAACCTTGATATTGGATGATATCGATTTTTGCCTGGATACATTGGCCGGGAATGGCCGGTGTTCCATCATTTCATCTTATGAAGGAGGTATGCATTTATTATGACAAAGCTGGATTGTACGGTAACAAACTGTCTGCATAATGCAGATAACTGCTGCTGCAAGCAGGCAATCATTGTGGATGGCCATGGGGCAAAGGAGCGGGAAGGCACCTGCTGCGGCAGTTTTGACGAGAACAAGGAGGGAGCCTTTAAAAATATTTTTAAGACTCCTGAAAGCCGCCTGGAGGTGGACTGCGAGGCAGTGAACTGCATTTATAATGAAGGACGTCACTGCCAGGCCGAGCATATTGATGTGTGCGGCGACGGCGCCAGCCGGGCGGAGCATACCCAGTGTGCAACCTTTACCGTGCGCTGAAAGCGCCCCGGAAGCCAATGCGCTTCCGGTACATAGCAGATTCCTGCTGCAAAGTCAGGAGCTTCGTGCTGCTTTTTCTTTTTACGGAAATATGGTCTGGTAAATGCTGAAAAATCCGGTGAAAGAAACGATAATGACCATAATGGGGGTCACAAACCGGATCAAAAAGAGCCATGCACCGGCAAAGGGAAATGGCACGTCATTCAGGCGGATCTCATCGATCAGCAGAGCAGGGTTCCATTTCCAGCCGATGTAATAGCACATGAAGATGCCGCCAAACGGCAGGAAGATATTGTCAGTGAGCATGCATACAAAGTCAAAGATATTGTAATTGAGAATGGAAATCCCGGCCAGCGGGCCAAATGACAGGGAGCTGGGGATTCCGATAAGGAAGATGGCAACGGACAGGAGGACAACTGCTTTTCTGCGGCTCCAGTGCCAGCTGCCGATCACAAAGGAGACGGATACCTCGAGGAGGGCCACTGCGCTGGTCAGGGCCGCGAAAAGCACCAGCAAAAAGAACAGGGCTGCGAAGAGGGGGCCTCCGGCCATGGCGGAGAATACCTCAGGCAGGGTAACGAATATCAACCCGGGTCCTGAGGCCGGTTCCAGCCCGCAGGCGAATACAGCGGGAAAGATGGCAATCCCGGCCAGTACTGCCATACAGGTATCCAGCACAGCGATCTGAATGCAGCCTTTGGGAATGCTCACATCCTTATGCAGATAGCTGCCGTAGGTGATGGTAATGCCCATACACAGACTCAGGGAATAGAAGACCTGTCCCAGAGCGGCGCTGACAGAATGGATGCTGAAGTCATCCAGCTTTGGCGTAAGGACAAAGGACAGCCCGGCGGCAGCGCCCGGCAGGGTGAGTCCGCGCACAATGATAATCAGCAGAATCACAAAAAGAGCGGGCATCATGAATTTGCTCGTTTTTTCAATGCCGCTGACACCGAAATAGCAGATCAGGGCAGTGGAAAGCATAAAAAGAAAGAACCAGATGAGAGGCTCTGTCGGATGACCGATGAAGGCGGAAAAATCCTCTGGCGCCCGTGCGGTAAGGGTATAGCTGAAGAAATATTTGATAATCCAGCCGCCGATCACTGCATAGTAGGACAGGATAAAGAAGGCTGCCAGAACGCCGAAATAACCGACGATCCGTGCATGCGGATGGACGCTGTCATAGGCCAGAACCGGATTATGGCCGGTCTTGCGCCCCAGCGACATCTCGGTGATCATGACCGGAATGCCCAGAAGCCCGATAAAGATCAGATAGGCAGCCAGAAAAGGAAAGCCGCCGTTGCGTCCCATGAGATAGGGAAATTTCCATAGATTGCCGAGGCCGATCGCGGCGCCGGCGGTTGCGAGAATGAAGCCCATTTTACTGGCCCATTTGTTGGTCGATTTCATACGATTCCCCCTTGTAAAAATATTATGAGATATTCAGAATTTCCCTTACGGCCTCACCGGCGATCAAAAGCCCGGCCACCGGAGGAACAAAGGAAATGCTTCCCGGTATCTGACGCCGGCTGCTCTCCTCATCGGATGAGGGAGACGGCGGAATCGGTATCTCCTTAGAGTACAGAACCTTGAGACGGTCAATGCCCATCTTTTTTAATTCCCGCCGCATGACACGGCACAGGGGACAGACCGAGGTCTGAGAGATGTCGGTGATTTCAAAGCTCTCTCCGTGAAGCTTGTTGCCGGTTCCCATGGAAGAGATCAGCGGGATCTTCTGCTCATGGGCATAGCGGACAATCGCCAGCTTGGCGGAGACCGTGTCGATGGCATCAATGATATAATCGACATGGCCGATGGTATGCATCAAAGCATTCAGATTATCCGGCAGTACGAAGACTTCGCAGGTATCTACCCGGGCAGCCGGATGGATATCCAGAATCCGTTCTTTCATAATCCGGGTCTTAAGCTGTCCGAGGGTGCTGTGGGCTGCAATGCTTTGGCGGTTGATATTTGTCAGGGAAACTCTGTCATTGTCTATCAGCACGAGGTGTCCGATCCCGCATCGGGCCAATGCCTCAATACAATGGGAGCCGACACCTCCCACACCGAATACGGCGATGGTGGTGCCGGCCAGCTGCTGCTGTCTGTCGGTTCCGATTAACCGTTCTGTTCTGGAAAATTCATTCATGAATATTCACTGCTCCTTGGGTCATCTTGTCGGTAATGTTTACATCAGGTGGTCATTGGGGCGTTTTTTCTGCTCTTCGATCAGATCTGCCAGGGTTACGTTATCTACGACCTGGTTGATGGCATCACGCAACTGCTTCCAGACAGTCAGAGCCGCACAATAGGAAGCGCGTTCACACTGGTTGATGTCATCATCCAGACAGGCGACCGGAGAAAGGCTGCCTTCGGTCTGGCGGAGAATCATGCCTACCGTGTACTCCTCCGGCTTTCGGGTCAGCATATAGCCGCCCTGGGCGCCTCGGCTGCTGCGGACGTATCCCGCACGATGCAGCAGGGTTACGATCTGTTCCAGATACTTGTCGGAGATACCCTGTCGAATAGCCACCTGGCTGATCTTTGTGCATTGATCCAGGTTCAAACCAAACTCAATCATCATGCGAAGGGCATACCGCCCTTTGGTAGAAATCTTCATACTTCCACGCTCCTTATCCATCAGGCAAGTTCATGTGGCAGCCGCCGGCAGGTGTCAAGCCATTCCTGCCGCATGCGAATCAGCAAAACAGCGTTTCGGTTTCAAAAATGACGACATAGAGATGCTGTTGAGTTGATTCGTTACTATTATTGTACAAAATAATCGGGCAAAAGTAAATAGGCACTATTGCCGAATGAGAGGGAAATAAGGTATAATTGTTACTGTTCACGGGTCAATGTCATTTAGTTAAGTTTTACCAGAAGGTACGCCTTGGAAAAGAGGTGGGAGGCGGCCAGAAATGGTCTGCTGCTTTTTCCGGTTTCGAGATTCACAGAAAACCTGCCACTGGCAGCTTTTCTGCGTGCTAAGGCAAAGAATTCCTAAAATCCCTGATTTTTGCTAAAAGCGAAACAAAAATCCCCAAACTCGCTTCGCTCAGACAGAGTGGATTTTTGTTTCAACGCAAAACTCAGGAATTTAAGGACTTCTAAATCTCTGCAAAGTCAAAATCTGCAGACTATTTCTGGCCGCCTCCCACCTCTTTTCCAAGGCTGAATATTCTCAGAATTTAACTAAATGACATTGGTTCACGGGTTCCGGGAGGTACGCCAGGGAAGAGGGGAGAAACGCGGCCGGAAATGGTCTGCTGTTTTTCCGGTTTCGAGATCAAGAATTCCTAAAATCCACAAACTCGCTTCTCTCAGACAGTGTGGATTTTCGTTTCAACGCAAAACTCAGTGATTCAAGGACTTCTGAATCTTTGCAAAGTCAAAAGCAGCAGACCATTTCCGGCCGCGTTTCTCCCCTCTTCCCTGGCTGTGTTTCTCGTTTCCTTAACTAACTATCTCTTGACAGCCTTGCCTAATTTCCGGTGAATCAATCATCTGCTATTGATTCAGCGAAATTTAACAATGATGTACTATGATAATTGTGAACAGTAAGGTATACTTGGTTGGAAAAGAGAGGGTGGCGGCCGGGAGAGGACGCAGAAGGGAGAAAAAGATGAAGGATGGATTTTTTCGTGCAGCGGCGGTTACGCCGGAGATCCGGGTGGCGGATCCGGAATATAACAGAGAGCAGATCTGCAGGCTGATTGAGGAGGGGGCAAAGTCAGGAGCCGCGATGATGGTGTTTCCGGAGCTGTGCCTGACAGCCTACACCTGTGGAGATCTGTTTTTGCAGACGCCGCTTATTAAGAGTGCCAGGGAAGAGCTTTTGAAGATTGCGGAGTGTACAGCGGATAAGAACATGCTGGTGTTTGTTGGCCTGCCGTGGGAGCACGGCGGTAAGCTTTATAATGTGGCAGCGGTATTATCGGGGGGAAAATTGCTGGGGATTGTGCCCAAGACGCATCTGCCCAATTATTCTGAGTTTTATGAGCAGCGGCATTTTACGGCCGGGATGGAGTCTCCGGTGATGACCGGGTGGCAGGGAGGATCCGTGCCTATGGGCAGCCGGCTTTTGTTCCGATGCAGGGAATTTCCTTCGCTGTTAGTGGCAGCGGAGGTCTGCGAGGATGTGTGGGTGCCATGTCCGCCCAGTATTCAGCATGCCCTGGCAGGAGCGCTGGTAATTGCCAACTGCTCGGCAAGCGATGAGACCGTGGGGAAGGACAGCTACCGCAGGGAGCTGATAGCCGGACAGTCGGCACGGCTGATGTGCGGATATGTGTATGCCAATGCCGGTGAAGGGGAATCCACCCAGGATCTCGTCTTCGGCGGTCACAATATCATTGCGGAAAACGGGACCGTGCTGGCGGTATCCAGACGCTTTGTGCCAGAGAGCATCTGTGCAGATCTGGATCTGGAGCGGCTTTTGGGTGAGCGTCGGCGTGCCAATACGTATCCGGAACAGAGAGCGGGCGGGTATCTGACCGTGGAATTCTCGCTGAATCCGGAGAGGATGGAGAAACGGCAGCAGGAAAAGCTGCTTCGCAGGCTGGAAAGCCGCCCCTTTGTGCCGGGAGATGCCGGGGAGAGGAGCCGCCGGTGTGAGGAGATCTTTGCGATTCAGGCAATGGGCCTGAAGAAACGTCTTCAGCATACGGGCTGCAAGGATGTGGTGCTGGGGATTTCTGGCGGTCTGGATTCCACTCTGGCGCTGATGGTAGCGGCACGGGCCTTTGATCTTCTGGGGCTTCCCCGCAGGCAGATCCATGCGGTCACCATGCCCTGCTTCGGAACCACAGACCGTACCTATCAGAATGCCTGCCAGATGACGAGAAAGCTGGGAGCGTCACTGAGAGAGGCGGATATCAGGAAAGCAGTGCAGCAGCATTTTGCGGATATCGGGCAGGATTTGTCTGTGCATGACGTGACTTATGAGAATGCACAGGCCAGGGAGCGGACTCAGGTGCTGATGGATATTGCCAATCAGGTGAATGGCCTGGTGGTAGGAACCGGGGACATGTCTGAGTTGGCCCTGGGCTGGGCGACTTATAATGGGGATCACATGTCCATGTACGGGGTGAATGCCTCAGTGCCCAAGACCCTGGTGCGTCATCTGGTGCGCTATTATGCGGACGTTTGTGAGGAGAAGGCGCTGCGGGAGGTGCTTCTGGATGTATTGGACACTCCGGTCAGCCCGGAGCTTTTGCCGCCGGAGGACGGAGCCATTTCCCAGAAGACAGAGGATCTGGTGGGACCCTATGAGCTGCATGACTTTTTCCTCTATCATATGCTGCGTTTTGGCTATATGCCGTCCAAGATCTACCGCATGGCTTTGCGGGCCTTTGAGGGAGAATATGACAGTGCAGAGATCGGGAAATGGCTGCGGGTCTTTTACCGACGGTTTTTTACCCAGCAGTTTAAGCGTTCCTGTCTGCCGGACGGACCCAAGGTGGGTTCGGTGGCAGTGTCGCCGCGGGGGGATCTGCGGATGCCCAGCGATGCCGTAAGCCGGATTTGGATGGCAGATCTGGAGAAACTGGGAAAGGATGGACAGGCATGATAACCAGTACGGCAAACAGACAGATCAAATATGTCAGCGCTTTGCTTAAAAAGGCAAAGGCACGGCGAGAGGAGCAGCTTTTCGTAGCTGAGGGTGTGCGGATGTGCATGGAGATTCCTCCGGAGCGGATCCGTACCCTCTATATTTCGGATAGTTTCCGAAAGAATACAAACTGTGCGGCGCTGACAGAGAGGGTCCGGCAGGTGGAGGTGCTGACGGATACCGTATTTGCCGCTCTGTCGGATACCCGTACGCCTCAGGGAGTCCTGGCTGTGGCGGAACAGAGCCATTACTGCCCGGAGGATCTGACGATGGCAGGGCCGGACGGCGCGAAGCCTCTTCTGCTGGTTTTAGAGCAGATTCAGGATCCGGGTAATTTAGGCACTGTTCTGCGTGCCGGGGAGGGAGCAGGGGTGACCGGAATCCTGATGGATGGCGGTACAGCGGATATCTACAATCCCAAAGTGGTGCGCTCGACCATGGGCTCCTTGCTTCGGGTTCCCTTTGCCTATGTGGAGGATCTGGATGGGGCGCTTATGATGCTGAAAAGGAAAGAAATCCGGCTTTTTGCCGCCCATCTGCAGGGCAGCCGGGACTACGACCGGGAGGATTACCGGCAGGCAACGGCATTTCTGATTGGCAATGAGGCGAATGGCTTAAGTGACAGGACGGCTGCCAGGGCGGATGCCCGGATCCGTATTCCTATGCTGGGCAGGGTCGAATCTCTGAATGCGGCTGTTGCGGCTTCTGTATTGATGTTCGAGGCGGCGAGGCAGAGGAGGGGATGAGATGCTTTGGTGGATGCTTGCAACTTTGTGTGCGTTTTTTGTCAAAGGGCTGTGCGGCTTTGCCAATACCTTGGTATTTACTACGATTCTGAGCTTTGGAAGCAGCAATCTCAGCATTACCCCGGTGGAGCTGCTTTTAGGCTTTCCCACCAATCTGATTTTGGCCTGGAAGGAGCGCAAATCCATCCAATGGAAGATCTGTGTCCCTCTGATTGTGCTGGTTCTGGCCGGAAATATTCCGGGAATCTTTTTGCTGAAGAATGCGGATTCGCGGGGAGTGAAGATCCTTTTCGGTCTGGTGATTGTGGGAATCGGTGTGGAGCTGCTGCTTCGGGAGTACCGTCCGAGGCAGGGAAAGGAGTCCCGGGCGGCGCTTTTGGCAATCGGGATTCTCTCTGGCATCTTAAGCGGCATGTATGGCATTGGGGCCATGCTGGCGGCTTATGTGGGGCGGGTAACGAAGGACAGCCATTCCTTTAAGGCGAATATGTGCGCAGTGTTCATTGCAGAGAATTTGTTCCGGCTTCCCATGTATACCATGACAGGGATTCTGACCCTGGCATCGCTAAGGCAGGCAGCGCTTCTGTTCCCGGTGATGCTGGCAGGGCTGTTTGCCGGGATAGGGAGCGGGAATCTGCTGGATGAGCGGGTGGTCCGGCGGGTGGTGATTGTGATGCTGATCGTTTCAGGGATGGCGCTGGTGGGGGCTGTCTGGTGAGGGAGGACGCAAGCCGGGGGATTCCGGGAGGTACGCCTTGGAACAAGGGGAGGGCTGTAGCCGGAAATGGTCTGCAGATGTTTCCGGTTTCGAGATTAAGAATTCCTAAAATCCCTGATTTTTGTTAAAGGCAAAACGAAAATCCACAAACTCGCTTCGCTCAAACAGTGTGGATTTTCGTTTTAACACAAAATTCAGGGATTTAAGGACTTCTAAATCTCTGCAAAGTCAACATCTGCAGACCATTTCCGGCTACAGCTCTCCCCTTGTTCCAAGGCTGGATATCCCTTTTCTAAATGAACTGACATTATTTCACAGGTTGGTTCTTTCGATACCGACAGATGTCAGCTCTGGAAAAAGGGTTCCCTGGATTGCATCCGAAACTCGCAAGCCAGGGAACCCTTTTTCCAGAGCGTACCCTTCGGAACACACCCCCGTGAACAGGAACCTTTCGTGGAACAAGGAAAAAATAGTATGGTCAGAAAACTTGAACTAAGAGGGAAAAAATGATATGATATAGTAGCAAACAGAAAAAGCAGACTTCACCCAGACAGATTTCAGAATGTGTAAACGGAAATATGCGGGGAGGTTTTCGGATCGTAAGGTCGCCTTACGGCGTTATGATAAAAAGGAGGTAGGAGAGAATGATACCCATCTATTGGCTGATTGCTTTTGTGGCTTTGATCGGGATTGAGATTGCAACGATGGCTCTGACCACGATCTGGTTTGCGGGTGGTGCGGTTGTGGCATTTCTGCTGGCTTTGTTTGATACCAGCGCAGAGCTTCAGCTGGCAGCATTTGTGGTTACCTCATTCGTGCTTTTGTTTCTCACAAGGCCGTTTGCGTCAAAGTATGTCAACAGCCATACCGTGAAGACGAATGCGGCAGGACTGATCGGGAAAAAGGCCCGGGTGACGGCAAGGATAGACAATGAGCAGGGAACCGGCTCTGCCGTTGTGGACGGTCAGGAGTGGACGGCCAGGACAGAAAAGTCCGGGGTAAGCTATGAGATCGGGACGATGGTCCGAATCCGGGAGATACAGGGAGTGAAACTGATTGTAGAGGCTTTACAGGAGGAAGCGTAATATGACAGCATTGATTATTTTTTTAATCCTGATGATTATCATTTTGGTTGTTTTGGTATCTTGTGTGCGTATTGTACCTCAGGCGAATGCCCTGGTGGTTGAGCGGCTGGGGGCGTATCAGGGGACCTGGCATGTCGGAGTCCATTTTCTGATGCCGTTTGTGGACCGTGTGGCGAAGAAGGTAGTGTTGAAAGAGCAGGTAGTGGATTTTGCCCCGCAGCCGGTGATTACCAAGGATAATGTCACCATGCGCATTGATACCGTGGTATTCTTCCAGATCACGGATCCAAAGCTCTTTGCATACGGGGTGGAGAATCCGATCATGGCGATTGAGAATCTGACAGCGACAACGCTGCGTAATATTATCGGGGATCTGGAGCTGGATCAGACGCTGACCTCCAGAGAGACGATCAATACCAAGATGCGTGCTTCTCTGGATGTGGCCACGGATCCGTGGGGAATCAAGGTGAACCGTGTGGAACTGAAGAATATTATCCCGCCGGCAGCTATCCAGGATGCAATGGAGAAGCAGATGAAGGCAGAGCGCGAACGACGGGAAGCGATTCTGCGGGCAGAGGGTGAGAAGAAGTCGACCATACTGGTTGCTGAGGGTAAGAAGGAGTCCGCGATTCTGGATGCAGAGGCGGATAAGCAGGCGGCGATCCTGCACGCAGAGGCAGAGAAGGAGAAGCGGATTAAGGAGGCGGAAGGTGAGGCAGAGGCGATTCTGAAGGTACAGCAGGCGAATGCCAATGGTATCCGCTATCTGAAGGAAGCCGGCGCGGATGAGGCAGTGCTTCGTCTGAAGAGCCTGGAAGCCTTTATCGCAGCGGCTGACGGAAAGGCTACAAAGATTATCATCCCTTCCGAGATCCAGAGTATTGCCGGACTGGTGAAGTCTGCAGTGGAGATCGGGAAAGAAGATCAAAAATAAGCTCAGGAAACAGAGCATGCAAAAGGGGCAGAGAGGGCGAGGGATCGCTCTCTTTGTGGTTAAATCTTGACAGTATTTGTCAGTTATAGTAAGTTATAGAGGATAAAGGAAATGATATCTGACTGACAGAGCATGGAGGAAGAATTATGAACTTAAAAGGCAGGCATTTTTTAACTTTAAAGGATTTTACAGCAGAGGAGATTACGTATCTGCTGGATCTTGCCGCACAGCTGAAGGAAAAGAAGAAAAAAGGGATTCCGGCAGAGCTGTGTAAGGGGAAGAATATTGCCCTGATTTTTGAGAAAACAAGCACACGGACCCGTTGCTCTTTTGAAGTGGCGGCACAGGATCTGGGGATGGGAAGCACTTATCTGGATCCGTCCGGCTCACAGATCGGGAAGAAGGAAAGCATTGCGGATACGGCGCGGGTGCTGGGAAGGATCTATGACGGGATTGAGTACCGCGGATACGGACAGGAGATTGTGGAGGAGCTTGCCAGATATGCCGGGGTTCCTGTATGGAATGGCCTGACCAATGAATATCATCCGACGCAGATTCTGGCGGATATGCTGACGATCCGCGAGAATTTTGGAGATCTGAGGGGGAGAAAGCTGGTTTATATGGGAGATGCCCGCTACAATATGGGGAATTCCCTGATGGTTGGCTGTGCAAAGCTGGGGATGGATTTCGTGGCCTGCGCTCCGGAGAAATATTTTCCGGATTCTGAGCTGACAGAACAGTGCAGGGAATATGCGGCAGCTTCCGGAGGCAGCGTTACGCTGACCTCTGATGTGAAGGCGGGAACCGCCGGTGCGGACGTGATCTATACGGATGTCTGGGTATCGATGGGGGAACCGGACGAGGTCTGGGAGGAAAGAATCCGTGAGCTGACACCTTACCGGGTGACAAAAGAGGTGATGAGTTATGCCAAAGAGAAGGCAATCTTTCTGCATTGTCTTCCGGCTTTTCATGATCTGGGGACAAAGATCGGCAGGGAGATGGGAGAGCGGTTCGGCATCACAGAGATGGAGGTGACAGACGAGGTGTTTGAGTCCTCGCAGTCAAGGGTGTTTGATGAGGCAGAGAACCGTATGCACACGATCAAGGCAGTGATGGCGGCGACTCTGACAACCATGGAGTAGGAGCAGGGCATGGCAAATCAGGAAAAGAGAAGAAATCTCCGCAATGAAGCGATGATGCTGGATCTGATGTATATTGTGGTGGGGATTCTGGTAGTTATCTGCGCGGTTCTGGCCTTTCTGGATCCGGAGAAGAACCAGTTTTTGTTTCCGGTTATTTTCTTTCTGGCCAGTCTGCTGAATGGTGTCAGTGGCTGGTACAGGCTGAAGAACAGTGGCAGAGACAAAAAGAGAAGGCTGAACGGTGTGGCATTGTTTGTATGTGCCGGGATTTTGGCGCTGATTGGGATTGCCAGCGCTGTCAGTATCCGGAGGCAGCTGTGAAGACGAAGATATTGAAGGCTCTGAAAGACGCTCCGGGTTATGTGTCCGGGCAGGAGTTGTGTAAGAATCTGGGGGTGTCGAGAACTGCGGTATGGAAGGTGATCCGGCAGCTGCAAGAGGATGGATATCAGATTGAGGCTGTTCGTAACCGGGGATATTGTTTGCTGGAAAGTGAGGATGTATTTACCGGGGAGGAGATCCGCAGTGTTTTGCATACCAGGAGAATCGGGCAGGAGCTGGCATTTCTGGACATTACGGATTCTACCAATAATGAGGCCAGACGCCGTGCGGAGCAGGGAGCGCCGGACGGAACGCTGGTCGTGGCTTTAGAGCAGACGGCCGGCAAAGGGCGCCGGGGCAGATCTTGGGTATCATCAGGCGGCACAGGGATATGGATGAGTCTGCTGCTGAGACCGGATATTCCTCCAGAGTGCGCTTCCATGCTGACTTTGGTGGCTGCGATGGCTGTCGAGGCCGGAATTTTCCTCGTAACCGGACTGAAAGGACAGATCAAATGGCCGAATGATGTCATTTTAGACGGAAAAAAGGTCTGCGGAATTCTTACGGAGATGAGTACGGAGATGGAGAGCATCCATTATGTGATTGTTGGCATTGGCATTAATGTGGGAATCCGAGAGTTTCCTGAGGATCTGCAGGATAAGGCAACCTCTCTGATCCTGCATACGGATAAGGGAGTGAATCGGGCAGCATTGACAGCGGCAGTGGCAGAGGCGTGGGAGGATTATTATGAAAGTTTTCTAAAAACGCTGGATCTGAGTCTGCTGAAGGAGGAATACAGCAAAAACCTGGTGAACCGGGATCGGGAGGTCAAAGTGCTGACACCCGGGAATATCTATACGGGAATCAGCCGGGGAATCAATGAGAGAGGAGAACTCCTGGTGGAGACGGCAGACGGCGTGCGTGCGGTGATGTCCGGGGAGGTGTCTGTCCGGGGAATCTATGGATATGTATAAGGAAGGCAAGTGTGCTTTTAAGACCGCGGATCTGGAACGGCTCCGGTCGGTGAATGCTCCGCTGCTGGCCTGGTATCATGCGAACGCCCGGATGCTGCCGTGGCGGGAGAATCCCCGGCCTTACCGGGTCTGGGTATCGGAAATCATGCTGCAGCAGACGAGAATCGAGGCAGTGAAACCTTATTTTGACCGGTTTATGGCAGAGCTTCCGGATATCGCGGATCTGGCTTTTGTGGAGGATGACCGCCTGATGAAGCTGTGGGAGGGTCTGGGATATTACAACCGGGCAAGGAATCTGAAAAAGGCGGCGGAGCAGATTGTCATGGAATACGGCGGGAGTATGCCGCCGCACTATCACCAATTGGTAAAGCTTCCGGGGATCGGAAGCTATACGGCAGGAGCGATTGCCTCAATCGCTTTTGGGGAGGCAGTACCGGCAGTGGACGGCAACGTGCTGCGGGTGCTTTCCCGGGTTCTGGCAAGCAGGGAGGATATTTTAAAGCAGTCCACGAAGAAAAAGATAGAGGGCATGCTCACGGAAACAATGCCAGGACAGGATGCGGGATCTTTTAATCAGGGGATTATGGAACTGGGAGAGACAGTCTGTGTGCCGAACGGAAAGCCGCGGTGTGAGGAATGTCCATTGCAGTGTCTTTGCCTGGCATCCCAGAGAGGCCTTACCGATGAGATCCCGATAAAGATGCCTCCGAAGAAGCGCCGGTATGAGGAACGGACGGTATGTATCCTGGAGTATGAGGAACAGGTCGGAATCCGCAAAAGAGAGGCGGCCGGGCTTTTGGCTTCTCTCTATGAGCTGCCGAATGTGGAAGGACATCTGAAACCGGAACAGCTGGCAGAGGCATTTGGCCTGGATCCGGAGTCTGTTGTCAGCTGTGAAGCGCTCCCGGAGGCCAAACATGTTTTCTCCCATGTGGAATGGCATATGAAGGGATACCGGATTCGAATGGGGAAGGAATTGCCCAAGGCCTATATTGCGGCAAAAAAAGAGGAATTAAAGACGATTTATCCGCTTCCGAATGCGTTTGGCAGGTATACAAAGCTGATAAAATGAGGATAATGAAAAGGAGGTGAGTACCCGGCATGGAGAATCATGAGAAAATGCTGCTGGTGATTAATCCCAGGTCAGGCAAGGGGAAGATTAAGAACCGGCTGCTGGAGATTCTGGATATATTTACAAAGGCAGGCTATGAGATACAGGTGCATATCACGCAACAGGCATGCGAGGCCAGGGATGTGGTAGCGCGATGCGGCAACAATAAGGATCTGATCGTATGCAGCGGCGGAGACGGTACCCTGAATGAGACAATATCCGGAATGATGGAACTGGAACATTGTCCGGAACTTGGATATATTCCTGCCGGCTCAACCAATGACTTTGCTGCAAGCCTCAGAATTCCCCGCCAGATGTCGGCTGCGGCATTATCGGCAGTGGGAGGAGAGAGCAGCCGGATCGATATCGGCAAGTTCTGTGAGGAACGGTATTTTGTCTATGTGGCCGGATTCGGCGCATTTACGGAGGTTTCCTATCTGACCTCACAGGACAAAAAGAATCTTCTGGGACATCAGGCCTATGTACTGGAGGGAGTAAAAAGCCTTTCTTCGATCAAAGCCTATCCGCTGAAGATCTCAGGAGGAGAGACTTGTTATGAAGGGAATTTTATTTTTGGGATGGTAACCAATACAATCAGTGTCGGAGGATTCAAGGGGTTGGTGAATCAGAATGTGTCTCTTTGTGACGGACTTTTTGAGGTATTGCTGATCGAGATGCCGAAGACACCGTTGGATTTGAGCAGTATTGTATCCAGTCTTTTGCTGAAGGATGAGAAATGCGAGCTGCTTCACAAATTTAAGGCCTCCTCCCTGACGATAGAGGGGGAGGAGCCGGTAGACTGGGTTCTGGACGGGGAGTTCGGCGGCAGCCACAGCCAGGCGCGGATCGTAAATCTTTGCCAGCAGATCAAAATTCGGAGAAGTTTGACAAGAACTCTGAGGAAATAGTTCGTTGCTTACAGGCAATGTCGGTTAGTTAAGTTTTGCCGAAAGGTACGCCTTGGAAAAAGAGGGGAGAGGCGCTCCGAAATGGTCTGCTGTTTTTTCCGGTTTCGGGATCAAGAAGTCCTAAAATCCCTGCAAAGTCAAAAACAGCAGACCATTTCGGAGCGCTTCTCCCCTTTTTTTCCAAGGCTGAGTATTCTTAAAGCTAAACAAAAAATGACATGAGGGCGCTAAATGTCCGGTGGACGTTTGTTCAGCGCCGACCGCAACGGAGTGAAGAAGCGAAAGCACAAAGTGCGGAGCAATCCGGTATCAGAGGGGCCAAAAGACCTTTTGACCCCAACATCATGACATTGGGTGTTGAACAGTAGCGAAAATAGCAAAAAAGCAAGAAATATAGTAAGAAAAATGTTGAAATTTGGAATCTGCTGTTATATAATGATTAGTTGATAGGTTTCTATGTTACCCTTAAGTGAAAGGACGTTACTTGTGGAAAAAGACAATTTTTTAGAAAAGCTGAAAAAGCTGGTGGAAGTTGCCAAGACGAAGCATAACGCATTGGATGTGGCAGAGATCAATGACTTCTTTATGGGAGAGAATCTGACCCCGGACCAGATGGAGCAGATATACAGCTATCTGGAGGAAAGACGGGTGGATGTCATTCCGGTCATTGATGAAAGTCTGATGGCGGAGGATCCGCTCCTTCTGGACGACGATGACTTTGCCGGAGATGACAGTTTCTTAAAAGAGGCAGAAGAGATTGACCTGGAAGCCGTGGATCTTTTAGAGGGCATCGGGACTGAGGATCCGGTGCGGATGTATCTGAAGGAGATTGGTACGGTTCCGCTTCTGAGCGCGGATGAGGAACTGGTTCTGGCCAGGCGGAAGGCAGAGGGTGACGAACATGCCAAGGAGCGGTTGATTGAGGCCAATCTGCGACTGGTGGTCAGCATTGCCAAGAGATATACCGGAAGAGGTATGAGCTTTCTGGACCTGGTACAGGAGGGCAATCTGGGCCTGATCAAAGGTGTGGAGAAATTTGATTATACAAAAGGATATAAGCTGAGTACATATGCTACTTGGTGGATTCGGCAGTCGGTGACCAGAGCCCTTGCGGATCAGGCACGTACCATCCGTGTACCGGTGCATATGGTAGAGACGATCAACAAGATGTCAAAGATGCAGCGGAAACTGACCCTGGAGCTGGGATATGAGCCTTCTGTGATGGAGCTGGCGGATGCGCTTGATATGTCAGAGGAGAAGGTGATGGAGATCATGCAGATCGCCAGAGAACCGGCTTCCTTAGAGACACCCATCGGAGAGGAGGATGACTCCAACCTGGGTGATTTTGTGGCGGATAATAATGTAGTGACTCCGGAGGGCAATGTGGAGTCTGTGATGTTGAGAGAGCATATTGATGCTTTGCTGGGAGATCTCAAGGAGCGCGAGCGTCAGGTGATTGTGTTGCGCTTTGGTCTGGAGGATGGTCATCCCCGGACGCTGGAGGAGGTAGGCAAGGAATTCAATGTTACCAGGGAGCGTATCCGCCAGATTGAGGCCAAGGCTTTGCGCAAGCTGCGCAATCCGGTACGGAGCAAGCGAATCCGGGATTTCCTCTAAAGAGCTTTTGGGGAAGGGTGGATATGAATCGCAGGAATTACCAAAAAGAATTGGAAGCAATCCTGAAACAGAATGAGGACAGGAGCCGGGTACCCCGGCTCTTTCTGCATAGCTGCTGCGCCCCCTGCAGCAGTTATGTGCTGGAATATCTGTCTCAATATTTTGAAATTACAGTTTTTTATTACAATCCCAACATTGCGCCGGAAGAAGAGTACTGGAAACGGGCGGAGGAGCAACAGCGGCTGACCAGGCAATTGCCGGCCCGATACCCGATTCATATGGTAACCGGTCCCTATGAGCCGGAGCGCTTTTATGAGCTGGCAAAAGGGCTGGAGCAGGAGCCGGAGGGTGGGATGCGCTGTAAATTATGCTATCATTTGCGCCTGGAAGAGGCGGCGAGGCTGGCAGCAGAAGGCGGTTATGACTATTTTGCCACCACCTTGTCGATCAGCCCGCTTAAGAATGCGGAATGGCTGAACGAGATCGGAGAGGAGCTGGAGAGACGTTATCCGGTGAAGCATCTGCCCTCGGACTTCAAGAAAAAGAACGGCTACCGGCGCTCGGTGGAGCTGTCAGCCGAATACGGACTCTATCGGCAGGATTATTGCGGCTGTATCTTTTCCAGGGCGGAGAAGCTTGTGAAAAATGCCGGGAATTCTGTCTTTTAACTTGACACCTACCGCGATTTGTAATAAAATTTTAATGAGAGGTTCGTACTGAAAAGTGCGAATTTGAGGGATTATAAATCAATTAAAAAGGAGAAATGTGCCATGCTTAGTAAGACTTTAACCATTGTTAATCCATCCGGACTGCACTTAAGACCTGCGGGTGTTTTGTCTCAGACCGCAATGAAGTTTAAATGTGACGTATTGATCGAGTGCGGCGAGAAGAGGATCATTGCCAAGAGCGTGCTGAACGTGATGGCTGCCGGGATCAAGTCCGGTACCGAGATTAATTTGATCTGTGACGGTGAGGATGAGGCAGCTGCTATGGAGACTCTGAGCCAGGCGATTGAGAGCGGGCTGGGTGAGCTGTAATATCAGACAGCAGAAGATTCTAAACGCCAGACAGTATGAGTTCCGCGGGCAATGAGCCGGGCGCCGTGTTCACACGGGCATTTGGCGAATGCAGCGGGGATGTTGGCGAAAAGACAGATACACGCGCATGGAAGGCGGAAGCCTTGATGCGCGTGTTTTTGTGAAAAGATTTGTCAGGAAGCCTTTCTGGCAAATTCAAACCGTATTGCCTGATAATCCGCCTCGGATACCGGCAGGGGAATTCCGGCATACATCAATACAGCTCCTGTGTACATCTGCCCGCTGTGTTTTTCTTCATACAGTGCTTCCGGATCCAGCCCCCTTAAACGGATCAGGGTGATTGGCGGATTGGCGTATTTTCTTAAAACGACTCCCAGCACCAGCGCCTGTTCCTGATTCCTGGATACAAAGGCCCAGACGACCGCATTATTCTCATCCTGCGGAGCAGTGAGGCGATAGTAATCCCCGGATTGAATCAGGGGCTCCAATGCTTTGAAGTCTGCGATCTGAGCAGTGGCAATGGTCTTTTCCTCTTCTGTCATATGCTCCAAATCCAGCTCATAGCCAAAAGTACCGGACATGGCGACAGCTGCCCGGGTATCCATGGGAGTGGTACGTCCGGTCTGATGGTTGGGACAGACACTGATGTGGGCGCCCATGGCGCTGACCGGATAAATAAATGAGGTGCCATACTGAATCTCCAGCCGGTCAATGGCATCGGTGTTGTCGCTGCACCAGATCTGAGGAGAATAGTAGAGCATACCGGCGTCAAAACGCCCGCCGCCGCCGGCACAGGTCTCAAAAAGAAGATCCGGATAGCGGCTTACCAGCTGTTCCATCATGTCATAGACTCCCAGGATGTGTCGGTGCAGGACTTCACCCTGGCGGTCGTCAGGAAGGCTTAAGGAGTAGACATTGCTGACAGCCCGGTTGACATCCCATTTTACATATTCAGCATGGCAGGCGTCCAGTACCTGGAAGATCTGGTTCATCACATAGTCCCGTACTTCCTTTCGCGATATATCCAGATTCAGCTGGCCGCGGCTGGTCATGGGATCACGCCCTGGCACCTTCAGGCACCAGTCCGGATGGGAGCGATAAAGGTCGCTGTCTTCTGAGATCATCTCAGGCTCAATCCAGATTCCGAATTTCATGTCAAGATCATGGATTTTCTTTACCAGGGCAGGAAGGCCGCCGTGAATCTTTTTCTCATTCACATACCAGTCTCCCAGACCGGAAATGTCGTCGTCTCTTTTGCCGAACCAGCCGTCGTCCAGGACAAACATTTCGATCCCGATCTCTCTGGCGGCTTTGGCGATCCCATAGAGCTTTTTCTCATCAAACTGAAAATAGGTGGCTTCCCAGTTGTTGACAAGAACCGGCCGATGGCGGTTTACGTAGCTGCTGCGGATCAGATGTCTGCGGAAGGCGTCATGGAAGTGGTGAGAGATCTGTTCCAGCCCTTTGCCGGACCAGGTCATCACTGCTTCCGGCGCAATGAAGCTTTCTCCCGGATTTAACCGGAAGGAGAAGTTGCTGTGATGGATGCCCACAATCAGACGTGTCTGTTCCGTCTGATCCAGTTCTACCTGACATTGGAAATTACCGCTGTATACAAAGGCAACGCCATAGCAGTCTCCGTAATCCTCAGTGGCATTGCGGTCGCAGAGAATGACCGCAGGATTGTGGTGGTGGCTGGACATGCCTCGCTTGCTCTCAATGGTCTGGATGCCATGGAAGACCGGGCGGCGTTCGATCTGCCGCTCCATGTTGTGCCGTCCGTAAAAATGAATCAGGTCCAGGGAACGTTTGGGAAAGTCCAGCTCTAAGGACATGGCCTTTTTCAGGGCAATCCGGGAGGAACCGGTATTGGAGATTACCACGGCCCGGGTAATTACGTCGCATTCCGGAAAGACCCCGTAGAGCAGCTTTACCTCCACGCCGCCGGGAGCATCGGTCAGGATGATCTCCAGAGTGGCCGCTTCCTCTTCATTCCTGGCAAAGAGGGCGGGAAGCCCGGGCAGGCTGTATTTGCCTGGCAGGATCCGGTGGGAGAGGTATTTCAGCTGCAGGCAGTTGCTGCCGTCTGTATGGCGGATCTCGATGCCCTGGATGCGGTAGTCTCCGTTTCCTTCTGCCGTATATTCCTGGGGGAGCACATCCAGGGAGAAGCGGCGGTCATCCTCTGCCTCATAAGGATTGCCGGAAAAGCCGCGGTCCAAATTTACAATCCGGTGAACAATTTCGGCTTCTCCCAGGTTAGCGCCGTAATAGAGATGAACCAGGGTATTGTAGCGCTCGATCTGCATTTGGTACATAGAGGAGCGAGTGCTGAGGGTAAATACTTTGGTCTTTGGATTATATTTGATTGGTATCATAGTTGAGTCCTCCATATTAAGAAGTATTGTAGTCCGGATGAAGTATGTTTACTTTCAATCATCCCATTTCTCTTCCTTCTCTCCCTCGAAAAAGGGGCGGAAAAGTCTCCATAGAAACCAGGAACCGGCATAGGCAGTCAGGGAAAATCCGCATACCAGCCATAGAAACAGATAGACCGGGAAAAGCTCTGCGTCTACAAGGGTGAAATACATGGGCAGGCAGGTGATTGCAGCAATGGCCACAGCATACAGGGGCTGCCGGAAAATAAAATATATGGCATGGCAGAAAAGTTTTCCGATCTTATTTTCAAAGGCTGCCACTGTGGGAAAGATATAAAGGACCACAAGAGCCAGAACAATCCCTGCGGCTGCGATCACGCAGGTAAAGACCTGCTTTGCTCCGGCAGGCATGGTGCCCACAGAGATTTTCTCCAGCCACAGGAGCAGGGCGGCTGCCATAATCAGGACCCAGATCAGGGTAGACTGGATAAAATTGCTGCGAAAGCTTTTCCAGAAGAATTTCCAGGCGCTGATATCCTTCTCCTTGTGAAGCTTCAGGGTGCAGTAGTAAAGGGCCGTAGTGGAGGCTCCGATGGTGATGACAGGAATGCTGGATATCATCCATAAAAGATTCAGCGCGATCAGCTTTCCCAGAAACAGAAAAAACTGGTGCAGGAAGTTGTCCTCATTAAACAGATTCATAGGTTCTCCTTTCGGCCAGGAGGCACGTGACAAGGGACGGGAAAACACAGAGAGCAGAAAAGCCCGCCGCGCCGCAAGGAATATCCTGGGCTTCAGCGGGCTTTCTTGTCCTACCTGGTTTATCTTATAGAACAATAACAGATGCGCAGCATTGTGTGCGTCTGTGTGAAACAGTAACGATTCAGCCTTCTTTTACAGCTTACCGCCGGAGGTTGCGATACCTTCTACGAACTGCTTCTGGAAGATCAGATACAGAACGATCATCGGGATACAAGCCAGCAGAGAGGCTGCCATCAGCTGCGGATAGTTGTTGGTGTACTGACCCTGCATCTTAGCCAGAGCAGCTGACAGCGGCATTACGTCACGGTTACAGATCAGAGGCCACATCAGATCCTTGTAGGCAAACACTGCAGTGAAGATACCCAGCGCCACCATGGATGACTGAGTCAGGGGAGCCATGATCCACAGGAAGGTCTGGCCGATATTACAGCCGTCCAGGCGGGCAGCTTCTTCCAGATCTCTGGGAAGTCCCATGTAAGCCTGGCGCAGCAGGAAGGTACCGAAAGCAGTAACCAGACCCGGGAATACCAGGGCGAAGATGGTGTTTAACTGTCCCATCTTGCTGACCATCAGATACTGGGGAATAATGTAAATCTGCCCCGGCACCATCATCTGAAACAGGATCAGGGAAAACATGAAATTCTTGCCTTTGAACTCAAGTCTGGCAAAGGCATATCCGGCAAGGGTAGCGGTCAGAACCGCGGCGATGACACGGCCTGCGATCAGCAGCAGGGTGTTTAAATACAGGATCGGGAAATTCATGTTGTTGATTACTGTGGTAAAGTTCTCCGCCCGCCATACGCTCGGGAAAATGACGAAAGGATTGACTGATGTAGCTTCTGTCATTGATTTAAATGCAGTCAGGGCCATCCAGACAAACGGGACCAGCATGGTAATGGATACCAGAATCAGGATGAAATGAATGAGAGCTGACATAAGTTTTGCTTTTTGTTCCATAACAGATTCCTCCTTCTAATCCTAATTATAGTAAACCCATTTTTTCTGGGCGATCATCTGGAATACGGTAATAACCATGATGATGGCAATCAACAGTACAACGATGGTGGAACCATACCCTTTGTTGTTCTCCACAAAAGAGTTCTGATAGAACAGGTATACGATGGACTGGGTCTTATAAAGAGCAGGATTGTTCTTATCCATTACCATGAAGATCAGGTCAAATACCTGCAGTCCGCCGATGATTCTTGTGATACTCACGAAGAAGATGGTCGGGGAAAGCAGCGGGACGGTAATGTTGAAGAACTGCTCGATCCCGTTGGCGCCGTCAATGTCAGCGGCTTCATAATAGTCCCGGGGGATCTCCTGAAGTCCGGCCAGAAACAGTACCATGTTGTAACCAATGATAGACCAGATACCGATCACAGCGATACTGAAAACAGCGATCCTCGGATCCGAAATCCACTGGATGTCGGCATGGAAGACATGGTTTAAGAGACCGAATTCGGTGTTGAACAGCCATCTCCATACCATAGCTACTGCAGCAGGAGCTGCTACCATGGGCAGGAAGAAGATGGTACGATAGGTGGAGACGCCTTTCATTTTCCGGTTCAGCAGAACTGCCAGCACCAGGGAAAGCGCGATGGAGAACGGCACTTCCACAATGGCGTATTTGAAGGTGTTCAGTACGGACTGCCATACCTCGGCGTCGCCAAACAGACGGATGTAGTTCTCTGCGCCGATGAAGATGTTGCCTCTGCCGAAGTCACCGGTCTTGAAAAAGCTCTGCCAGATGGTCTGAAAAATCGGGATAATGTTTAAAATAATCAGTCCGATCATGGTGGGAAGGATAAAGAGCCATCCCCACATAAATTCATTGCGCTCCCGGCTGGTTCCTTTTTTAATAGTGCTCACAAGCTCACCCCTTCTTTGATTTTGCTTTGCCGCCGGCGGGGCAGACTGCCTGGAAGTTTCCAGCAGTCTGTCCCGGGCCGGGCGGGAATTGTACTATAGGCTAGGTTTTAATTTTCCTCTGCAATCTTTTCGTTCATGATCTGTGTGATGTTGGCGCAGGCGGTAGCCATATCCTCCTCGCCGTTCCAGGGCTTTTTCAGTTCCTCAACCATCGGATTCCACCAGGCCAGGGTAGACTTGGTAGCGGGACGGAACACCACATCATCCATGGCATCCAGATAGGGCTGTAAGTTGAACAGGTCGGTGTTGCTGACCCACTGATCGGAAACGCCCTCGTAAGCGGCCATGGTCACGCCGAGTTCCGCCTGCTTCTGCTGCATATCCTTGGAAGCAAACCACTCGATCAGCTTGTAAGCGCCTTCCGGGTTCTTGGTGCCTGCGGAGGCGGACCAGCCAAGTCCGTTGTACAGGGAAATGCTTCTGCCGGTCTCCGGATCCTTGGGCAGTCTTGCCACGTCTGCATGTGCGGCAATGTACTCGTTGTCCTTGAAGGCGGCTACCATCCAGGAACCCTGGCTGATCATGGCAATCTTGCCGGAGCCGAACAGTACGTCCGTACCGGTCTCTGACATGGTGGATGCCGGAGGCATGGTTTCTTTTACCAGCTTGTCAAAGAACTCCATGGCGGCAACGGTCTTGGGATCGTCAAAACCGGACTTGCCTTCTTCGTTCAGCACGCAGCCTCCCAGGGTGTATACGGTGTTCATCCAGGTATCCTGTTCATTGGAAGGATTGGCGCAGAAACCGTATTGGCTGCCGTCGTCCTTGGTGAGCTGTTTTGCAATATCATAGAACTCATCCCAGGTCCAGCTTCCGTCCGGATAGGGGATGCCGGCTGCGTCGAACATATCCTTATTGTACCAGATCGCCACGGTATCTATGTCCTTGGGAAGGGCGTAGATCCTGCCGTCATAGGTGTACATGTTCTTCAGATCCTCCGGGAACTTATCCAGCTCCAGGGTTTCGCTGGCATTGACCTTGTCTGTGATATCCAGCAGGATGCCGTTGGACATATATCTCACGGCTTCGTTGGAGTGCATCCAGAAAACGTCAGGCATATCGCCGCCGGAAGCGCCTGCTTCCAGAAGGGTCCAGTAGCTGTTCCACTCAATGACCTGGAGCTGAGTCTCAATACCGGTGGCAGCAGTGAAATCATTGAGGATTTCCTGGAGCCCGGGCTGCTGTCCGTTGTCCCAGATGGCTACGGTCAGCTTGCCGCCGGCATCACCGCCGCCCCCCCCATTGCCGCCGGCGCTGTCTCCGCCGCCACCGCCTGCGCTGCCGCCGCAGCCGGCCAGGGTGGTTGTTGCCAGGGCCGCACAAAGGCCCAGTGCCAGAAATTTGTTGTGTCTTTTCATGGTAATTACCTCCCGTGTTCGTCATATTGACTTAATTTCTTGAAAATATTATAGAAAAAGAGGACAATATTGTCTATGGATAACTGACAATAAAAGTTGAAAGTTTAACATGGAAAAATAAACAAGGATATGGAAAAATGAATCAGTATGGTGTATAATATGAATAATTGTAAAATCAGTTTTCCAGTGTCATAGTCATCGGTGATTGTTAAAACTTGCTAAAAACTGGAGGAAACAATTTTATGAAAAATATTAAATATACGGATTCTGCCCAGTTCCGCTGTCTGGAACATCTAAGGGGAACTTATATGGATCTTTATCTGATCCATTGCGGGTTAGAGCATTGTCTGCCTACCCATGCTATTGAGCATTCGATTCGCGAAGAGTATATTATCCATTTTGTCCTGGAAGGGAAAGGTTCATACACGATCCATGGGATCACGTATTTTCTTACGGCCAATCAGATGTTTCTGATCCGGCCGGGAGAAGAGATCCGTTATGCTGCCGATCCGGAAGACCCCTGGACCTATGCCTGGGTGGGCTTTGACGGTATCCGCGCGGAGGCGATTCTGAAAAACTGCGGATTTTCCAAGCAGTCCTATGTGCTTCCCTTTAAGAAACGGGATGAGGTGGAGGAGCAGATCAACGCGATTCTTGCCTCGGTCCAGCTTTCCTTTTCCAATGATTTAAAGAGGAATTCTGCCCTGATGATGATGCTGGCCCTGCTGGTGGAGAATTATAACCACGATTACATCAACCAGAAAAGCGGCTCCGGCCGTTATGATTACAGCAGTAATGTCTATGTGGAGCAGGCGATTGATTATGTAAAGTGGAAGCACAGCTATGGGATCAATGTTACGGACATCGCGGATTACGTGGGGATCAGCCGCACGTACTTAAATCATGTGTTTCAGAAGGAGCTGGGACTTTCCGCCCAGAAATTTCTGATGGATTTCCGGCTGCACAAAGCGGCCAATCTGCTGATATCCACAGAGCTTCCGGTGACAGAGGTGTCGGCGGCTGTGGGCTATGAAGATTCGCTGGCATTTTCCAAAGCATTTAAGAAAAAGTTCGAGCTGAGTCCCAAGAATTACCGCAGCCACAAGGAGAAGATGGAGCAGTTTACAGAGAAGCAGCCGCCCATCGAATAAAGGAGTACTCTCCAAGGGCGCGAAGCAGGAGAATATGAGGGGATGGGGGTTCCGGAGAGGAATGTCAGGAGGCAGGCCAGGTCTTTCTGATATTTGGGAAGTATGCTCCGAAAAGGATAAGAAGAAGGAATCAGGGAAAGAAACTGAAGAGAAGGGCAAGAGAAAAAGGAACGAATCCATGGAACAGTCATTTGTTCTGCAGCTTACCAACCGGCAGATTCAGGATTTCTATCTGTGCTTCTGCGGATATGAAAAATGCGATAAGTATCAGAGCTTTGGTCCCGCGGTGCGGCCTAACTATGTGGTTCATTATATCCTGGAGGGAGAGGGGGACTATGTGGTGGAAGAGAGGCGTTACCATCTGAAGGCAGGCCAGGGTTTTATCATAGAGCCGAATACCGTGACCTTTTATAAGGCAAGTCCGGAGAATCCCTGGACTTATGTCTGGGTGGGATTTTCCGGTTCCCGTGCGCCGGAATATCTGTATCGTCTTGGCTATAACCACAACCGCCTGATTTTTTATAATCCGGACCCGGAACGGATACGGAATCTGGTTTTTGAAATGCTGCGGCATAATAAGAACAGCCTTCGGAATGAATTCTATCTTCACGGTCTTTTGTATGAATTCATATCCTGCATGATCAGCGAGGAACCGGTTCAGCAGTATGATCCGGACTGCCACCGGGAGAATGTGAACCGCTATCTGAGGGAGGCGGTGTCTTATATCCGGCAGCATTTTTCCGAGGGTCTGCAGGTGAGCGATATTGCCCGGCAGGTGGCTGTGAGCCGGGTGTATCTGTATCAGATTTTTAATGAGACCCTGGGAGTGTCGCCAAAGGAATATCTGACGAATTTTTGTATCACCCGGGCCACGGAGCTGCTGACCTTGAGCGGGCAGCCGGTGGAGCAGGTGGCGGAGAGCTGCGGCTTTAAGAATCCGGCAGCGTTTACGGCGATTTTCAAGAAGAGGATGGGAATGACGCCTACGAAATACCGGAGTTCTGTACCGGCTGTTTACCGGGAGCGGCTGCAAAGGGAGCTTAAGAGCCTGCTGCCGGCGGGGGAGAAATAGGGAAAGAGGCTGCCCGTAAAATGGGAACAGCCTCTTTTATTCAGAAAGATCAGTTGTTCGCTGTCAGTACGTAGATCTTAGACCAGAAATCCGTGCAAATCTCAAAGCCTTCCTCCGGCTGTCCGCTGGAGGGCTGCCCGGCGGAGGCGTCGGTGGCAATGAGGCCTAAGTTCATCAGCTCGTCGCCTCCGTGGCAGGAGCCAAGCTGGTCCACGTGGTAGACCTTTTCCGGATCCAGGCCCTTTAAGCGAAGCCGGCGGTATTCGCAGTTGACGTCATTGAGAATCTTATAATATCCGACAACAGCGGTCCGCTGATCCTCGGAGACAGCCATCCAGGCGGAGATATTGTGCTCAAAGGGGCTCTGGAGCCGGTAGAAGGTGCCGAACTGAATCACGGAACGGTAGCGTTTCATGAAACGAATCTGCTCCCGGACCATCTCCCGCTCTTCACTGGTCAGTTTCTGTAAATCCAGCTCGTAGCCGAAGGCGCCGAAGAAGGCCACGTTGCCGCGGGTGGACAGAGGGGTGATCCGGTTCAGCTGGTGGTTGGGAACCGCAGACACATGGGCCCCCATGCTCACTACCGGGTACCCGAAGCTGGTGCCGTACTGGATCTTGATCCGCTCGGCAGCGTCCGAATCGTCGCTGGTCCAGCACTGAGGAGCGTAGTAAAGCATTCCCGCGTCGAACCGGGCGCCTCCGCTGGCGCAGGACTCGAACAGGATCTGGGGGAAGTTCTGAATCAGTCTCTCATATAGAGAATACAGTCCCAGAATATAACGGTGGAATACCTCTCCTTGCCGCTCGGGAGCCAATGCCAGGGAGTAGCATTCGGTGATGGAGCGGTTCATGTCCCATTTAATATAGGATACCTTGGACTCGGAGAGGATCTTTTCCATCATACCGTAGATGTGGTCAACCACTTCCGGCCGGGAGAAATCCAGCACATACTGGTGTCTGCCATGCGACAGGCAGCGTCCCGGCGTCTGGAGCAGCCAGTCGGGATGAGCCCGATACAGATCACTGTCCATATTGGCCATCTCCAGTTCTACCCAGAAACCGAATTTCATTCCCAGAGCTTCGATCTTCTCAGAAAGGCCCTTGATTCCGTTCGGAAGGCGTTCTTTGTTGGCATACCAGTCGCCCAGCCCGGCGTAGTCGTCGTTGCGGGCGCCGAACCAGCCGTCATCCAATACAAAGAGCTCCACTCCGTCGTTTTTGGCTGCCCGGGCGATGTCTACCAGCTTATCCTCGTCAAAGTCAAAGTAGGTGGCCTCCCAGTTGTTCAGGAGGACGGGGCGGACCTTGTCTCTCCATTCGCCTCTGGCCAGACGGCTGCGGTACAGGCGGTGGAGCGTCTGGCTCATGCCGTTTAATCCTTCACGGGAGTAGACCATGACTGCCTCCGGAGTCTGGAACTTTTCGCCCGGGGACAGGCGCCAGGTGAACCCAAAGGGATGGATGCCCAGCATGACGCGGGTTACGTTGTAGGTATCCACCTCGGCCTGCGCAAGGAAGTTGCCGCTGTAGATCAGGGAAAAGCCCATTGCCTCGCCCTGGAATTCGTCGGCAGTGGGGCGTTTCAGGACGATAAAGGGGTTGTGGGTGCTGCTGGAATGGCCGCGTGTGCTGCCAACGGCCTGAATCCCCTGCTCTAAGCGCCGGATTTTGACCTGCCTTTCTCTGGACCAGGCGCCGGAAAACTGAATCCAGTCATAATCGCAGTCCGGCAAATCCAGGCTGAGGCTCATGGCTCTGGTGATATCAAAGGCTTCCTCCGTGGGATTCTCAAACCGGGCGCTTCTGGCAATCACGCCCTCATTGTTGAAAATCGTATAAAGGAGAATCAGCCTAAGGCCCAAAAGCTCGTCCTTTAAGGTCACCTCCAGGGTGTCGGCCTCTTCACTGGATTCGGTGTAGGTGGCCGGGAGGCCTTCCAGCGCCGGCTTGCCGCCATAGATTCGGTGGGACTGGTAGGTGAAATTGGTGATTCGGCTGCCATTGCCCTGAAGGATCTCCATGGCAGGAAGCTTGAAGTCTGTGGAGCCGTAAACCGGGTATTCCTGCTTGATATGCTCTAAGGAGAAAGCATAGCCTTCAGACTGATAGGCAGTCATGGGGCGGTAACAGGTCTCTAAAAGATGGTCAAAGTCCGGCCGGTCGCTGATTCTGGCTCCAAAATAGAGCTGTCCCAGATGGCCGTTGTCCAGGATTTTTATAATATAGCTGATTGTTTCGTTATAAAGGTGGAACTCTCTTGCAGCCTCATGAAAAAGGATTGCCATGTGATGTACCTCCGTTTGAAAAATAAAGGGTTGATTGTGTCTTTGTCATCATTTTCGGTGTATTATCATTATAGCGGAATGATGGTTTTTGAAAAGGTGGTTATGTATGGGAAAGTATCAAAAATGTTAAGTGGAAACGATGGTTCAGGTGGTGCGGACGGAAAGATGGGGTTTGCGTATTTGCGGGGTATATGGTATGGTTAAGAAAATCGTTGGGAGGTGGCGGAGGGTACTGTAAAGGCGGGAGAGAATCTGCTGAGATGTATCTGAGGATATTTCCGGAGGGCGATGAGGAGACTCCCAACGAGGAGGGCCTGAGGTTTTACGATGATTTATTTGACGAGTGCAGGAAATACGGGATCGAGCCGATGGTGACGATTTCCCATTATGAGACGCCTCTGGGGCTGGCGAAAAAGTATGACGGCTATCAGCTTCCCCTCTTTATCGTGGAGAACGGACTGGGGGCAGTGGATGAGCTGGTGACTCTGGAAAACGGGGAAAAGACAGTGGAGGATGATTACCGGATTGATTATCTGCGGCAGCATCTTCTGCAGGTGCGGGAGGCGATCCGGGACGGGGTGGAGCTCTGGGGTTATACCTCCTGGGGATGTATTGATCTGGTCAGCGCCTCCACGGCGGAGATGAAAAAACGGTACGGTTATATTTATGTGGACCGGAATGATGACGGAAGAGGAAGCCTTGAGCGGTATCGGAAGAAGTCTTTTTTTTATCATTTCTCTGATTGAGCATAAGTCGAAAGTAGATTATAATGTAGTTATGCAGATATTCCGTTACATGTCCTTCATCTGGGAGGATTATGAGCGAGAGATGGAGAAGAAGTAAAAGGGAATCAGCAGGAGAAAGGGATTCCGATATCTGCCCATTCTTCCGATTGTTTTTTATGATGGAGGGGATAGCTGGACTGCAGCCACAAGCCTGCGGGAGAGAATCTGGTCCTGCGGCATCCCGGAGGAATATATTCCGGATTACCGCTGCCTGTTGGTGCAGCTAAGAGATTACGGCAACGAACAGCTGATGGAGCGGAAGGATGAGCTGTCGGTTGTGATGGTGTTAGATAAGCTGCGGGATGCGGCGGAGTTTGCCAGGTTGGGGACAGGGGAGGAGGAGAGTATATGGAAGGAACTTGAGAGGGAAGAGCAATCAGAAGAGATGGCATGAGGAATATGCCGCTGAGGCAACGTGTGGGCCCCCGTCCGACGGGAGGCTTTCTGCGGACAGGAGGGATGCGTCCTTCTGTCTGGGGAGAACAGGAGCAGACGGAGTAAAAAAATGAAATGCCGCATCAGCCGGCGAGAGGAGAGGATGACGAATCATGGAACGAATGAAGAATCTGGCTTATTATAATGGGAGGATTACGGCGATTGAGGATATGATGATACCGGCCAATGACCGGGGCTTTTATTTTGGAGATGGCATTTATGAGGTGGCCATGGTGTTTAACCGCAAAATTTTTGCCCTGGAGGACCATCTGGACAGGATGGCAGGCAGTGCGGCTCTGGTGAGAATCGAGCTACCGGCTACAAAGGAGGAGATTGGCAGGCTGCTTTCGGAGTTGACTGAGAAGGTGGACAGCCCTCATCAGTTTCTGTACTGGCAGATTACCCGCGGGACCTCTCCCAGGAATCATCTGTTCCCGGATGTGAAGGCGGTTGCCAGCAATCTCTATGTGTACAGCAAGCCCTGGAAGGGAGTGGAGATGTCGGATGAATACCGTTTGTTAAGCGTGGAGGATACCCGTTTCCTTCACTGTAATATCAAGACATTAAATCTGCTTCCCAATGTGATGGCGGCTCAGAAGGCCAGGGAGGCGGGATGCAGTGAGGCGATATTTGTCCGTGACGGGTATGTGACGGAAGGGTCTCATTCTAATATTTCCATCATCAGGGGCGGGGTGTTTATCACACATCCCCTGGACAATCTGATTCTTCCCGGCACGGAGCGAAAGCATATGCTGGCTTATTGCGAGAAGCTGGGCATTCCGGTCAGGGAGCAGGCATTTACCCTGGAGGAGATGGCGGAGGCGGACGAGATTATCGTGTCCAGCACCAGCCATCCCAGCATGCGGGCCATGGAGTTGGATGGAAAGGCCGTGGGCATGAAAAATCCGGAGATTGTACAGAAGCTGAGAGAGGAGTATATGCGTGAGGTTGGGATGTGACCTGAAAGGTAACGCGGTAAAAGAAAGGCAGTATGGTAAAAAAGGAGAGGAGGACTCCGGGAAGGTTTTGGGCTTGTTCTGGGCTTTTCGGCTGCCGGGCTTTCCGGGTGTTCGGACATGGGAGGGAAATCTCCCTATCCGGAGGTGGAGCAGTATTTAAAAAACAGATATGGCGGCAGGTTTGAGATTGAAGAGGCGGCTGGGAATAAGATTTTTTTTGCGTCTGGATATGGATGTGGAAAATCTGGGGACGGAAAAAAGGCCGTTCCTTTATTCCTGGCATTTAAGGCAGGAGAGGAAAGCAGGGTTTTCCGGATTAAGTAGGAGAAGCCTTTGAGGAGAGGGTGACAGGAAGGAGTATGGAGATGAACCAGAAGAGGATTCGGGATTTTGGGATTGTGCCAGGACGAATGAGGACAGGGAAGGGGAATAAGATTACGGATGTGCCCGGGGTGTTGGTGGGGCATGCTACGATTAAGAATCAGGAAAATCATACAGGGGTTACGGTGATTCTTCCAGGGACTGATAATGCTTTTGCCAGAAAGTATGTGGCGGCTTCCTATGTCCATAATGGTTTTGGAAAAAGCTGTGGCCTGATTCAGATTAACGAGCTGGGGACTCTGGAGACGCCTGTTGCGCTTACCAATACTTTGAATGTGGGAGTAGTGTGGGATGCTTTGACGGAGTATGTTCTCCGGCAGTGTGAGAGGGATGGGATTCCGGCCAAAAGCCTGAATCCGGTGGTGGGAGAGTGCAATGACAGCCAGATCAACCATATTGAGAAGCGCGGGGTGAGGCCGGAGCATGTGTGGAAAGCGATCGAGTGTGCAAAGGCAGACTTTGAAGAGGGGGATGTGGGAGCCGGGGCCGGAACCATTTGCTATGGACTTAAGGGGGGGATCGGTTCGGCTTCCCGGGTGGTGGAGCTTTATGGGAAGGAGTATACCATCGGGGTGCTGGTGCAGTCGAATTTTGGCGCTACGGAGGATTTTGTGCTAGATGGGGTTCGAGTGGGGGAGAGGATTCTGAAGTATAAGGAAAGGAAGGCAGCTAATGGAACCTGTGGCCTGGAAACTGGCGGCATGGGATTGTCCCGGTCGGATCAGGGGTCGATTATGACAGTTCTGGCCACGGACCTTCCGGTGTCTGACCGGCAGCTTCAGCGGATTTTGCGGCGGACGGCGGTGGGGATTGCCCGCACCGGTGCCTATACCGGCCATGGGAGCGGCGAGGTGATGATCGGGTTCAGTACGGCTAACCGGATTCCTTTAAAGGCAGGGGAAGAACCGGAGGTTCAGTCAGTGATCCATGAGTCTTTGATAAACCGTGCCTTTCAGGGGGCCGCGGAGGCGGCCCATGAGGCGATCTTGAATTCCATGGCCTGTGCCAGCCGGACAGTAGGACTTGACGGGCAGGTATATTGGGGGCTGGGGGAGCTGCTGCCGGATGTGACGGAGAGGGGGGCGCTATAGACGCAGAAAATCCGTGATTTTATTGAAGAATCAAGACGGTAAATTGATTCACCGGAATTTAAGCAATGCTGTACTAGTATAACCCGTTTTAAATAACCTTCCGTTTCGCCAGTCTGTTTTCCCGATAGCACAGAGGGAAAATGCTCAACGTAGCCCCACTACGCCTCCGCTTTTCCCTCTGCACTCTCGGAAAAGTATCCTTGCCGAAACAGAAAGGTATTTAAAACGGGTTATACTAGGAACTGTTTCCTCCCCGCACCAACAGCGTCAGCCCCTCCTCCGTGATCTCGCACCCGCCCTTGGTGCGGTGGACCAGGATGAGATTCTGGTCAGAGAGCTCCTTTAACAGCCCCCGCAGCTTTCCATCGCTGATCTGAGCGCCGGATTCTGCCAGGGCTTTTTGTATGGAAGCACGTCCGATTTTGGGCGTGTTTTTCAGGATGGCGAGTACCTGGCGTTTGAGGGAGCCTATGTTTTCCCTGACGGGGGCCAGCCCGTCCCGGATGTAGGAGGGAAGCTGAGACAGGATCAGGGGATGGGCGGCGTAAAGGGAGGAAAAATACTGGGCCAGGTTGAAAAGCTCCTTTACATTTCCCGGATAATCGTAATTCAGCAGAAACTGGTACAGACTTTTCGAGAGGATCGCTTCCATCTGAAAGGGGGAGTGGTGGAGCATGCCGCAGAGGAAATGCTCCAGCAAAAGGGGAATATCCTCACGGCGTTCTTTTAAAGGGACGGTGTCCAGCACTGCTGTGCTCAGCTGAAAAAACAGGTTCTGGCGGAAAGCATTTTCCTGGACCAGGGAGTATAAGCTGGGGGCGGAGGTGGCGATTACCCGGATGTCCCAGGAGCGTTGGGGAAGCAGGGAGTCGCTGGCTGTGTTCTGGAGAAGCTGTACCAGGAAATCCTGCATTTCGGGGGACAGCTTTTCGATGTGGTCTACCAGGAGTGTGCCGTGGTTGGCAGCTTCTAAGATCTCAGTCAGGTCGCAGCCGGAAAGGGTGAGCAATTGGTTGAGGCTGACAAAGGGGTGACGGCGTCTGCCGGAGCTTTGGTGGATGGCTTTGGCCAGCATTTTTTTCTGGGTTCCGCTTTCTCCCTGAATCAGCACGGGGAAATCATAGAGGGAGAGTCTTCTTGCATAGGAGAGGACCTCCTGGAACCGCTCGGATACGGTGATCAGGCTGGCAAAGCTGCTGCGCTGCCGCTCGATGGGGGAGGCCTCCGGCTCTGCTCCCCCCGAAATGGCCGGTTCGGAAGGCAGAGGCAGTGCGTTGGGGTCGGTCTCCTGACTGACGGCGGGCTTGCTGGTCAGCAGGCAGACGCGGGCATGATTGGGAAAGGACAGCTCCATGACGCTTAGTATCATAGGGACATCCATGTGGTTGGCAATCCGGTAATCGGCGGTCTGATTGAACATGATTCCGGAATGGGCCTGGGGGAGGCATTGGGAAAAGGAGGCTCCGATGCCATGTTTTTTGGAAAGCCCCCAGTCTTTGGCAAAATGTTTGTTCACGGCCATGATGGTTCCGTTTTCGTCCAGAAGACAGACGGAAAAGGGAAGATGGGAGACCGTGGCCAGAAGGAGCTGTTGGGAAAAGACAAAGCTGCTGTAGTAGCTTCCGGCGGTCTTTACCACTTTCAGGATGTGGGATATATAGTTTCTGGTAATCTGGTTTCCTAATCTGGCAGGCAGGCGGAACAGGACGCACAGTTCATTGATGGTGGAAATGTCAATGATCCGGTTGCCGATATTAATGACATTGCGGATATGGCCGGGTACCAGGCTGGGTTCCCCTACGGTAATGGCGTAGCGGATGGTGAGATCTGTTTCCTGGGTCTCGGAGGAGCAGGGGATAAACTGATACTGGCTGATTCCGAATTCCTCAAACTGCCGGATGGTGCTCAGGGTGGAGTCCAAAAAGTCATTGACCACATAGACCTTTTCCCCCGGGGGAATCCGGATGATCTGGTCTAAGAAGGCATGGTTAAAGGTCCGGGTGCAGACAATCTGGCTGACAGTGTCCGGAATGGCGACAGGGAATTCGCTCTGGACCTTGGCAGAGGAAAACAGGATGCACTGGTAGGCCAGAAGCTGGGAAGAGTCTGTAATATCAGAGGGGGCGCTGGTGTCGAAAAGGATATAGTCGCCTAAAACGGAATGGAGATAGTCCTGGAATTCGATGCGGATGTAGGGGTTGATGCAGACGATCAGCACGTGTGGTTTCTTCTGGGAAAGGGACATGGGTGGCCTCCGTATGATATTTTAGGATAATTA
The DNA here is from genome assembly GCA_910575255.1 of Lachnospiraceae bacterium. Classification (GTDB taxonomy): domain Bacteria; phylum Bacillota; class Clostridia; order Lachnospirales; family Lachnospiraceae; genus Brotaphodocola. Next base: position 134,755 of record CAJTEM010000011.1, read on the forward strand.
TAGATTATAACAGAAAATAAATCAACCTAATTACTTTATAAAATTAAAAGACACGGAAAAAAGAAGAAAGATTCAACACTTTACTTTGACAAAGAAGGAAAGCACAATTAAAATATAAAAATAACAAAAAGCGCCTGTGACGCGTTTTTTTGGATTGCTTGTATTTCATATCAGGAAGAACAAGGAGGAGTTTTATGAGAAAGACAGGTAAGAAATTATATGCGCTGCTTCTGGCGGCGTCTATGGTAGCTTTGACAGCCTGCGGGGGCGGTTCCGGAGACAACGGCGCGGGCGCAGGTTCTGCGGCGGAAGGTTCTGCAGCTGCGCCGGCCGGCGGGGAGACGGAAAGCCAGGCGGAGATCGCAGAGGGAGCTTCGGTTTCCCAGGAGACGGATATTGTGGCTGCGGTTAATGTGGATTTTACCACCATGGATCCCATGGATACCAGCGATACCCTGTCAGGCGGCATTCAGCGGATGATTTCTGACAGCTTGTTTGGATTTGATGATGACATGGGCATTATCCCCATGCTGGCTACCGGCTATGAGGCCAATGACAATGCAACCGAGTTTACCATTACCCTGCGGGAGGGTATTTCCTTTACGGACGGCACCCCCTGGGATGCGGATGCGGCTCTGGCCAATTTTGCCAAGTGGGATGACGAGTCTCTTGGTTTAAAGAGGACGACCTTTTTATGCAATGTGCTGGACGCCTTTGAAAAGGTGGATGATTATACGATTAAAATAACACTGACTGAGCCTTTTGGCGCGTTCATCAGCAACCTGGCTCATCCGGCCTGCGTGATCATGAGTCCCAAGACGATTGAGGCCGGCGTGGAGGAGTGTGCGAGAAACCCGGTGGGTACCGGGCAGTATAAGTTTGTGGAATGGATTGAGGGCGACCATCTGACACTGGAGCTGAATAAGGACTGGTGGGGATATGATGCGGACATCTGCGGAGGCACTGCCTTGGCGGATGCGGATGCGGGATTTAAGACCATTACCTTTAAGCCGGTTCCGGAGAGCGCCACCCGTGTGGCGATGATTCAGTCCGGGGATGCCCAGCTGATCTGGCCGATTCCCACAGAGAGCGTATCTGTGCTGGAGAGCGATCCCAATGTAACCTCTTACCGGGATGACGGTATTGTGGTCCGTTACCTGATGATGAACACCCAGAAGGAGCCCCTGAATAATCCGAAGGTGCGTCAGGCCATGGACTATGCGGTGAATAAGGAAGCTTACATCCAGGTGGTGGATAACGGAATGTCTTCTGTGGCGACTTCCATCATCGGGCCGGCAGTTCAGTACTATAAGGGGAATGAGGCCCGTGCTTATGACCCGGAGAAGGCCAAGGCTCTTCTGGCAGAGGCCGGATATCCGGACGGCTTTACCACATCTGTGATGTATGCCAATACTACGGCAAATCAGAAGCGGGCTGAATTTTTGAAGCAGCAGTTGGAGCAGGTGGGGATTAACCTGGAGCTTAAGGGCATGGAGAGCGCGGTTCTGAATCAGAAGATTCAGGATGTGGATGTTCCCGGATCTGAGGCTGAGGTAGAGTGCTATCTGATCGGATGGTCTCCGTCCACCGGCGACGCAGACTGGGGGATCCGTCCTCTGGTAGCGATTGAGTCTGAGCCGCCTATGAGCTACAATATCTGTTATTTCGAGAATGAGGAGCTGGAGGGCTACATCAAGACCGGTCTGGAGAGCGCAGATGACGCGACCCGGAAGGAAGCCTATGAGAAGGCTCAGGATCTGCTTTTTGAGGAAATGCCGATGCTGTATCTGAGCCTGGAGTCCAATACCTGGGCGACCGGAGCCAAGCTGCAGAATGTTAAGATTTATCCGGATGGCGCTATTAATATGAAGAACGCAAAAATGGCGAATTAACGAAGGTTAATTTGATATTTCAGGCGCTGCAAGGCTGTAGGTTCAGTTTGCAGCGCCTTTTGCTGCTGTATGGATTCTTTGTCCGGAACTGTCCGGAAATAAATTTGCAGACAGGCAGAATGTAAAGTTGTCAGTAAGGAGATGAGAGAAAATGCTGCGTTATACCTTAAAACGGATTGTGGGCGTGTTGCCTACTCTGATTATAGTAGTGACCTTTGTGTTCTTTTTTGTAAGGATGATTCCCGGCGACCCGGCCCGTCTGGTGGCAGGGGAGCAGGCTACCCTGGATGCCGTGGAAGCGGTGCGGATTCAGCTGGGACTGGATAAGCCGATTCATGTTCAGTATTTTAAGTATGTAGGAGGGCTGCTGCGGGGGGATCTGGGGATGTCTCTGCGTACCAAGCGTCCGGTGCTCACGGAGGTGGCGGCCCGGTACGGCAATACCATGGCGCTGACCTTTGCGAGCCTGGTCTGGAGCACCATCGTGGGGGTGATCCTGGGAGTCTGGTCAGGAAAGAACCGGGGGAAATGGCAGGATTTCACAGGTATGACACTGGCGGTGTCAGGGATTTCCCTGCCGAACTTCTGGATTGGATTCCTTCTGATTATGGCGTTTTCCGTGAAGCTGCGCTGGTTCCCGACCACGGGAGTGGGAAGCTGGAAGAACCTGGTTCTGCCGGCCGTCGCGCTGGGTACCAGTATTGCGGCGATTATTGCAAGGTTTACCCGTTCTTCCATTGTGGAGGTGTTAAAGGAAGATTATATCCGCACGGCCAGGGCCAAGGGGCTTCGGGAGAAGACCGTGACCTGGGGTCATGCTTTCCGCAATTCCATGATTTCCGTGGTAACGGTTGTGGGGCTTCAGTTTGGTTTCCTTCTGGGTGGTTCTGTGGTCACAGAGGCGGTGTTTGCCTATCCGGGCCTGGGACAGCTGCTGGTGGAGTCCGTGAATTACCGGGATTATCCGGCGATTCAGTCTCTGATTTTGATATTTTCGCTGCAGTTTATTATCATCAATCTGATTGTGGATATCCTCTATGCGGTCCTCAATCCGGAGATTAAGTTATCGTAGGAAGGGATACCAGGATGTCCTGAAAAACGGACAATAAGGAGGAGATCATGATTGGAAAGAAAAAGGCCGCGAAAGCGGAATTGAACGAAAAGACAGATATCAAGACTCCGGTTTCGGAGATGGTGAGAAAGTTTAAAAAGCAGAAGAATTCGGTGGTTGCCCTGTTCTTTATTCTCTTTTTGGTGTTTTTGGCTCTTTTTGGCGAGGCCATGGCGCCCTTTAAGATCAATGAATATGACTATAATTCCATTCTTCAGGGTCCCAGCATGGCTCACTGGTTCGGGACGGATGAGTTTGGGCGGGATTTGTTTTCCCGGATTATCAGCGGTACGAAGATCTCTCTGGCGGTCGGTCTTTCCGCAGTGTCTGTGGGCGCTGTCTGCGGCACGGTTCTCGGACTGTTAGGCGGATATTACCGGGGGATTGTGGATGCAATTATCATGAGGATCTGTGACGTGTTGTTTGCTTTTCCAGGGATTATCCTGGCTATTGCCATTGTGGCTATCCTGGGAAGCGGTATCGGGAATGTGGTGATCGCGGTCTCGGTGTTCTCTACCCCTACCTTTGCCCGTCTGGTGCGGAGCCGGACCCTGGCTCTTAAAAACTCGGTATTTGTCCAGGCGGCGAAAAACCTGGGCGCTTCGGATGCCAGGATTTTGTTCCGTCATATATTGCCGGGGGCGGTGCCGGAGATTATCGTGCAGTTTACCATGTCGGTGGGTTCTTCGATTCTGACGGCTTCTTCCTTAAGCTTTCTGGGGATGGGAGCCCAGCCGCCCACACCGGAGTGGGGACTTCTTCTGGCTAACGGGCGGAATTATATGATGACCAGTATGCATTGTACGGTGTTTCCGGGACTTGCGATTTTTCTGACTGTACTGAGTTTTAATATTCTCGGGGACGGGCTTCGGGATGCTTTGGATCCGAAGCTGACGGATTAAAGGGAAGTTCCGGGGGGGCCGCCTGAGCTGTTACCAGTACCCCCAAAAACGCGCTCTTGCTCCGGTCAGAACGTAGTGGACGCTAAATTCGCTGAGAGAAGGGCATCTCAGCTCATTAAGCGCCAACGTTCTTTTAGGGTTTTCCGGGGTACTGGTAACAGCTCAGGCTACGTTATCGGCAGTTCGGGAAAGAGGGGCGAAAGTCTGGGCCAGGAAGGCCGGAGTCGGGAAAGCCGGAGCCGGGAAGGCCGGAGTCGGGAGACTTGCGGCGAAAAAACCGGGATTAAGGCTGGGGGCAAGGGAACCTGGAGCGGAGGAAAACGGAAAAAGGAAATTAAGGAAATCGGAGGCAGGAGAAAGGAAAGCATAAGACAGATGGAAGATAACAGGAAAAATATATTGGAAGTGAAGAATCTGCACACCTATTTTTACACGGACAGCGGCGTGGTGAAATCGGTGGACGGGGTGGATTTTGAATTGAAGGAGGGTTCTACCTTAGGGATTGTGGGGGAGTCGGGAAGCGGGAAGAGCGTGACCTCTCTTTCGATCATGGGGCTTTTGACCGGAACTACCGGAAAGATTGCCGAGGGTGAGATTCTGCTGGAGGGGAGGGATATTGCCCACATCAGCGAGGAGGAGAAGAGAAAGCTGCGGGGAAGCCAGATTTCCATGATATTCCAGGAACCTATGACCAGCTTAAACCCGGTGATGAAGATCGGGAAGCAGCTGACGGAGTGTATATTGCAGCACCAGGACATTTCCAGGGAAGAGGCATGGAAGAAGGCGGAGGATATGCTGCGCCGGACCGGGGTGCCCAGGGTGGAGCATATGATGAAGGAGTATCCTTTCCAGCTTTCCGGCGGCCAGAGGCAGAGGGTGATGATTGCCATGGCCCTGGTGTGCAGGCCTAAGATATTGATTGCGGACGAGCCGACTACGGCGCTGGATGTGACCATTCAGGCGCAGATTCTCGATCTGATGAATGGCCTGAAAAAGGCTATCGGCACGTCGATTCTTTTTATCACCCACGATCTGGGTGTTGTGGCAGAGGTCTGCGACGAGGTGGTGGTCATGTATTGCGGCCGGGTGGTAGAAAAGGGCGACGTGAGGGAATTGTTTGCCCATCCGTCGCATCCTTATACGATCGGCCTCTTAAATTCCATCCCAAAGTTAGGGGAGGCGGTTGAGGAGCTGGAGGCCATTCCGGGAAATGTGCCCAATCCCAAGTATATGCCCAAGGGGTGCAAGTTTGCTCCCCGGTGCAGCAGGGCGTTTGCGAGATGCCAGGAAGAGGAGCCGGACTTCTATGAGGTGGGGGACGGTCATCTGAGCCGGTGCTGGCTTTGTGAGAAAGGGGGCAACTGATATGGCGGGCAGGGCGGATATTCTGCTGGATGTGGAGGATGTGAAGATCTATTACCCGGTGGCAGGCAAACGGCTGGGTACAACGGATTATGTGAAGGCAGTGGACGGCGTCTCTTTTGAGGTGAGGCGGGGCGAGGTATTCGGCATTGTAGGCGAGTCGGGCTGCGGCAAGTCCACTCTGGGCCGGGGGATCTGTAAACTGGAAAAGACTACCGGAGGGAAAATGATCCTGGACGGGGAGGATATTTCCGGGTACAATGACAGCCAGATGCGGCCGGTGAGAAAGAAGATCCAGATGGTATTTCAGGATCCGTATGCGTCTTTAAATCCCAGAATGTCAGTGTTTGACATTATTGCGGAGCCGCTTATTATCCATAAGCTGACAAAGGATAAGGCGGAGCTGGAAAAACGGGTGCTGGAGCTGCTTCGGAAGGTGGGGCTGGATGATTATCATGCCAACCGTTATCCTCATGAGTTTTCCGGCGGCCAGAGGCAGAGGATCGGAATCGCCAGGGCGCTGGCTGTGCAGCCGTCCTTAATCATTGCGGATGAGCCGGTGTCGGCGCTGGACGTGTCTATCCAGGCACAGGTGTTAAACCTGATGAATCAGCTGAAGAAGGATTTTAACCTGACGTATATTTTTGTGGCGCATGACCTGAGTGTGGTAGAGCACATCAGTGACCGGGTGGGGGTCATGTATCTTGGGAATTTTGTGGAGGTGGGCAACAAGGAGAGTCTGTATACCAGCCCGCTCCATCCTTACACCCAGGCGCTGCTTTCTGCGGTCCCCATTCCGGATCCTACGGCAAAGAAAGAGCGGGTGATCCTGGAGGGGAATATCCCCTCGCCGTTGAATCCGCCTAAGGGCTGTAAGTTCCACACCCGGTGTCCGAAAGCCATGAAGTGCTGTAAGACCGAGGCGCCGAAGAAATATCAGGTCAGCGAGGATCATTATGTGTATTGCCATTTGTACGATGAGGGGAATGGGAGACAGGAGAACGGCGGGCAAGAGGGCAAAACGGAGGTTTGTTAACGATGAAATTGTTTGTCAGTGCAGATATCGAAGGCTGTGCCGGGCTTGCTATCCCGGCGGAGGCTCATAAGCAGGAGGCGGTGTACCAGGCATTTGCCCGGGAGATGACCAGCGAGGTGCTGGCAGCCTGCGAGGCGGCCAGGGATGCGGGGGCAGCCGAGCTTGTAGTGAAGGACGGCCATGGAGACGCCTCCAACATCGATCCGCTGCAGATGCCGGATTATGTGAGGCTGATCCGGGGAAAGAGCGGCCATCCCTACAATATGATGTGGGGGATTGACGAAACCTTTGACGGGGTGCTGTATGTCGGCTATCATGCGCCGGCGGGGAATCCGGAATTCTCCATCAGCCATACCTCCACGGGAAACAGTTTGTATATCCGTCTGAACGGAGAGTATATGAGTGAATTTATGCTGAACACCTACACAGCAGCCAGCCTGGGGGTGCCGGTACTGTTCTTGTCCGGGGATGAGGCCATCTGCCGTCTGGCAAAGACTCTGGTGCCGGCAATGGAGACGGCAGTGACCAAGAGGGGCACGGGCGGAGCGACTGTCTGCGAGCCTCAGGGAGTGGTGCTCGAGCGGATCCGGGCCGGGGTGAGACAGGCTCTGGCAGGGGACATTGCGGCCTGCAGGGTGAGGCTGCCGGAGGAGTTTGTCTATGAGGTGACCTTTAAGGACTGGAAAAAAGCCTATCAGATGTCCTTTTATCCGGGGATGGAGAGGGCGGATACTTTTACCAGCCGGCTGGTGACGAGAAGGTGGATGGATGTGGTGACAGCTCATTCTTTTGTGGTGTATTAGAGGAAGGGTTGTGCAATCGGGGCGGAAGTGTTATATTGGGAGGAGCGGTCTTACAAGGAACAGCGGGAGCGATTCCGCAGAATGTGCAGAATGAAGGAGACAGTTAATCATGGATATTCAGATGTTTGGCCGAATTTCGGATGCGTTTGGGCCAAGTGGGTTTGAGGAGGATGTGATTCGGGTCATAGCCGGGTATTGCGGGAAATATGAGGTGGAGAACGACGCGATGAACAATCTGTATGTGAGGATGCCGGGAGCAGATGGGAACAAGCCGGTGATTCAGCTGGACGCACATACGGATGAATGTGGTTTTATGGTTCAGACGATTCACGATAACGGGGTCCTGGGGATTCTTATGCTGGGCGGTTTTGTTCTCAGCAATATTCCGGCCCACACGGTGGTGATCCGCACCAGAAGCGGGAAAACGGTCCGGGGGATCATTACCTCCAAGCCGGTTCATTTTATGAATGAGAAGGAGCGGGCCTCTCAGGATCTGGATATCGAGAAGATGTATGTGGATATCGGGGCCGAAAGCAGGAGCGAGGCGGAGGAGGTGTTTGGGGTTTCCATCGGAGATCCGATGATGCCGGAGGTGTCTTTTTCTTATGATGAAGAGCATGAGATCTGTCTGGGGAAGGCTTTTGACAACCGGGCGGGATGTGCCTGTATTGTGGATGTAATGGAGCAGCTCTATGAGGAGCGGGATAAGCTTCCGGCCCAGGTAGTGGGAGCCTTTGCCGTCCAGGAGGAGGTGGGCATGCGGGGCGCCGCGGTGACGGCTCAGGTGGTGAAGCCGGATCTGGCGATTGTGTTTGAGGGGTCTCCTTCGGATGATTTTTATTTCAGCGCCTCCCAGGCCCAGGGCCGGATGAAGAGCGGGGTGCAGATCCGGCGGATGGATAAAAGCTATGTGTCGAATCCGGCTTTTATCGAGTACGCCGAGGAGCTGGCAAAAAAGTACGGCATTCCTTATCAGGAGACGGTGAGAAGGGGAGGAAGCACCAATGCGGGGAAGATCAGCCTGACAGGCAAGGCGGTTCCGGTTCTGGTGCTGGGGGTGCCCAGCCGTTATGTGCATACCCATTACAATTTCTGTGCGAAGAAGGATCTGGAGGCAGCAACTGCTCTGGCGGTTCAGGTGATCCGGGAGCTGGACGGAGAGAGGCTTAGGCATATCCTGAGGCAGGACGTGCTGGAGGGAAGCAGGTTTTGAGAAAGCTGTCTTTCCGGCAAGGGAGAGATATTGCAGAAGCCTGGAGCAATCGGCTTTTACAGGGCGGTTGGTACAAGGTAAAAAGTTGCATGAATGTTTGGAAAGGAATCATAATATGACAAATCGGAGAAAACCTGTGATCGGTATCCTGGGTCTTACCAGAAGGACGGACCCGGGACTGTATGTCAGCGGGGAGCATGTGTTTACGGGAAGTACCAATGTCCGTGCGATTCAGATAAACGGCGGCGTGCCGGTGCTGATTCCGGCAGCGTCTGTGGCAGAGGATGCGGAGGCGGCCCTCTCTTTTTGCGACGGGCTTTTGTTTCCGGGAGGAGAGGATATGACTCCCTGGTATTATGATGAGGAGCCCCTTCCGGTGATCGGGCCGTTCCGGCCGGAGATTGACGACGCCTGGCTGAAGGCAGGAAGGTATGCGCTGGAAAACAAGATCCCCATGCTTGGTATCTGCAAGGGACATCAGACTCTGAATGTGCTGATGGGCGGGAGTCTTTATCAGGATTTGTCCTTGCAGGACGGGGAGCGGATTCAGCATTTGCAGAAATATAACCGGACCTATCTGACCCATCATGTCGAGGTGGAGGAGGGAACCCGTCTGGCGTCGCTTATCGGGGCCGGAAAGCATAAGACCAATTCCATGCATCATCAGGCGGTGAAGAAGCTGGGCAGGGGGCTTAAGATCTCGGCCAGGGCTTCTGACGGTATTGTGGAGGGAATCGAGGATGAGGAGGGCCTGATCCTGGGAGTTCAGTGGCACCCGGAGGATCTGGTGGATTCGGCCCCGGCAATGAATCAGTTATTTGCGGATTTGGCAAAGAGGGCTTTGGGGCGGCAGAGGCTGTCATAATCGATATCCTATGTTTAGGAGAAAAGGACCAGGAAATCATAGATTTCCTGGTCCTTTTCTTAATGGCTTGTCAGATTTCAGTCAGGGAATATTCAGTTTTCTGTATTATGATAAAAATATCCAATGATTCAAGTGATTGAATCCTGTACAAAAGATTTGCAAAAACAAAATAGAGGGGGTACAAAATGATTGCACTGGTTGGTTTTATCATGATTGCGCTGATTGTGGTTTTGCTGCTGAAGGGGAAAATGTCTCCGATTGTAGTTCTTGCCCTGATTCCCACAGTGGCTGCGCTGATTCTCGGCCACAATCCCAAGGATGTGGCCGGGTTTATCAAGGAGGGGATCGGAACCACAACCAGCAACGGAATTCTGTTTATTTTTTCTGTGATTTACTTTGGCGTGATGTCTGATACCGGGATGTTTGACGTCATTGTGAATTTTCTGGTGAAGAGAGTGGGAAATAACGTAATCGCTGTTACGGTTGCCACTGCTCTGATCGCCACCATTGCTCATCTGGACGGAACTACGGCAACCACGGTTCTGATCACCATTCCGGCTCTGTATCCGGTTTACAAACGGATGAACATTGACTCCAAAATTCTGCTGTGTCTTACAGGAGCTTGTATGGGAGTGATGAATCTGCTGCCGTGGGGAGGTCCGGTGGCCCGTGCGGCGACGGTTCTGGCTATGGATGCCAACGAACTGTGGCATGTTCTGATTCCGATTCAGATTGTTGGATTTTTTATTAATATCGGGGTAGCGGTTCTTCTGGGAATGTTTGCCGTCAGGCACGGGGCAGGAAGCGGAAAGGGCGAGGAAATTGAGGTTGACCAGAAGGCAAAGGATGAAGAAGCGGCATTGCGCAGACCGAAGCTTTTGGTATTTAACCTGCTGCTGACCGTGGGACTGATTGCTATCTTGTCTGTAGGCTACATAACCAGCTATGTTGCTTTCCTTTTAGCACTGGGTCTGGCTCTGGCAGTAAACTATCCGGATCTGAAGATGCAGGATAAGCTGATCAAAAAGCATGCTCCGGCAGCGCTGATGATTTCCGCCACCCTGTTTGCGGCAGGCGCCATGGTGGGAATCTTTGACGGGACAGGAATGCTGACAGATATGGCTAATGCAATTATGGGAATTATACCTGGGTTTCTTGGGCGTTTTATCCACATTATTTTTGGTATTCTGGCTTTACCTCTTGGACTTTGTATTGGAACGGATGCGTATTTTTATGGGATTATGCCATTGGTTATGCAGGTGGGAGAGACCTATGGAGTGGCTTCTTTAAGCACGGCTTTGACCATGGTAATCGGAAAGAACTTGGCTTTGATGGTCAGCCCCCTGGTGCCGGCGACTTATCTGGCCATTGGATTAACCAACACAGAATTGAAGGATCACATGAAATTCAGCATACCGGTTTACTGGGCAATGAGTATTGTAATGCTTCTCGTTGGGATTGTATTTACGATCATCCCCATCCTGTAAGGAACTTTTTGTCTCTGCAGTGGTTACTTTTCGCGAGGTGGGGTTCCAGAGCTGGTATTTACCAGCCTCGAAAGAACGGGGAACGGGATGTTTCAAGGCGTACCTTCTGAAACCTTACCCTACCCCGTAATAAGTAAGTGGGCTCACAGGTCAATGTCATTTAGTTTAGACAAAGAGATACTCAGCCATGGAAAAAGGAGCGGCAAGAGGCCGGAGCTGGTCTGATGATTTTGACTTTGCAGGAATTCTTGATCCCGAAACCGGAAAAAGCAGCAGACCAGCTCCGGCCTCTTGCCG
>CAJTEM010000012.1 GCA_910575255.1 Lachnospiraceae bacterium
TTCTTGATCTCGAAACCGGAAAAATCCGCAGACCCTTTTCGATGGCTGCTCTCCCCGTTTCCCTGGCGTACCTTTTGGAACAGCTTAACTAACTGACATTGTATCTGAACTGTTACAAAAAATTATACCAAAGACAAGAGGTGATGTCTAATATCTAATTCTGGCCTTATGTTATAACCTGTAGGTTATGGTTTGACTCAAAACAAGACGCTATCTCCCTCATTGAATCGTCTCCAGGCTCAGGATAATTTATGGATAAACAACCCGCTCCGCAGCTTTGGTTCAAACCATGTAGACTTCGGCGGCATTAAAAGCCCGGCATCGGCCACGGAAAACAGCTCCTGGATCGAAGTCGGATACATGGCAAAGGCTACCGCGCCATCTCCGCTGTCCACCATCCGCTCCAGTTCTTTCAGTCCCCGGATACCTCCCACAAACTGAATCCGTGCATCTGTCCGGGGATCTCCGATCCCCAGCACCGGAGCCAGCAGATAATCCTGCAGCAAGGACACATCCAGCCCTTTGACCGGATCCTCTGTCAGGTGTTCTGCAAGAACCTCCAGCTCATACCACTGCCCTGCCAGATACATTCCTATGTGGCGGCGCTCTGTGGGCTGGGCTCCCTGGTTCCCGGCATCCTCAGACAGTCTTTTGACAGCAAACCGCTCTCTTACCTTCTTTAGAAACTCTTCCTCCGTATTCCCGTTTAAATCTTTTACCACCCGGTTATACGGCATAATCATCAGCTGGTCGTCCGGAAACAGAACCGACAGAAAATAGTTAAACGGCTCCTCTCCCGTATACTCCGGATTCTCTTTTCTCCTTTTTAAGCCAACCTTGACTGCCGAAGCCGCCCGGTGATGCCCGTCCGCTATGTAGATCCCGGTCATCTGACGGAACCGCTTCTGAATCCGGCCTGTCCACTGCCCCGACGCCTCCCCGGATGCTCCGTTATCTGCTTTCCCGGCTTCCGTGGCCGTAGCGCCATCTCCGGTACTGCCTTCCACAGCCTTCCACACCCGATGCCGTATCCCATCTTCAGCGGTAAAATCATACAGTGCCTCGTGACTGCATATCTCAGACACAAGCTGATTCAGCTCTTCGTCAGAGCGATAGGCCAGAAAGATCGGTCCTGTATGGGCATCTGTCACATCTACATGACAGATCCGATCCTGTTCTTTATCCTCTCGGGTATTCTCATGCTTCTTAATTACGCCATTTACGTAGTCATCCACTGCGGCGCAGGCCACAATTCCGGTCTGGCTGCGCCCGTTCATAGTCAGCTCATATACATAATAACATTCGGATTCCTCCGAAACCAGAATCCCCTCTTTCTGCCATTGTTCTAACAGCTCTTTTGCCTTGGCATACACTCTCGGGTCATGCAGATCCACATTATCTGCAAACTGCGTCTCCGCCCGGTCTGCTGCCAGAAATGACATGGGATTCTTTTCAACCTCCCGCTTTGCCTCTTGCCGGTTGTAAACGTCATAAGGAAGCGCCGCCACTTTTGACGCCACTTCCTTATTAGGACGGATACACCGAAATGGTCTTACTTCCGCCATATCGCTCTCCTTTTTTCTAAAAAACCTTACTGAATCACCCGCACCCGCAGGATTCCGCCGATTCCAGACAACTTCTGAATCGTCTCCTCATCCGGCTTCTTATCCAAATCCATCAGTGTATAGGCATACATTTCCCGGCTCTTGTTGGTCATATCAGAAATATTGATTCCGCAGGAAGCCATCATACCGGTTACCTGACCGATCATATTCGGTACATTCAGATGCATGACTGCCACACGGCTGACGGTCTTGCACACGCCCATATCACAGGCCGGATAGTTGACAGAATTACGGATATTACCGTTCTCCAGATAATCCATCATCTCCATCACTGCCATCTTGGCGCAGTTGTCCTCCGACTCCTCGGTAGAAGCTCCCAGATGGGGAATTGCAATCACGTTCTTCATGTTCACTGCCTTGGGATTCGGGAAATCCGTCACATATTTCCGCACTTTCCCGGACTCCAGGGCCGCAGCCATATCGTCATCATTGACCAGCAGGTCTCTGGCAAAGTTCAGAACCACAACACCGTCCTTCATCTTTCCTATAGTCTCTGCATTGATCATTCCTCTGGTCCCATCCAAAAGCGGCACATGGATGGTGATAAAATCGCATTCCTCATAAATCGTATCCACACTGGTAATATGCTTGACATCCCGGGAAAGCATCCATGCCGCATTAACGGAAATATAAGGATCAAAGCCATAAACCTCCATGCCCAGAGATGCCGCCGCATTGGCCACCTCAGCGCCAATCGCGCCCAGTCCGATGACTCCGAGCTTCTTTCCCTTGATCTCACCGCCGGCAAAAGCTTTCTTGCTCTTCTCCACGGTCTTGGAAATGTTGGCATCCTCTTTATTGTCCTGGCACCAGGCAATGCCGCCGATAATATCACGGCTTGCCAACAGCATGCCGGCCAGCACCAGCTCCTTGACGCCGTTGGCATTCGCGCCCGGGGTGTTAAATACTACAATGCCCTTTTTGGCGCAATCCTCCAGAGGAATATTATTGACCCCGGCTCCGGCTCTGGCAATGGCCAGCAAAGCATCGGAAAACTCTGTCTCGTGGAGAGAAGCGCTTCTCACCAGAATGCCCTCTGCCTCCTGGATATCCTCAGTCAGCTTATAATCTTCGGTCAGAAAGCCCAGACCGTATTTGGAAATCGCGTTTAAACAATGAATGGTCTTCATGCCTGATGTGCCTCCTCAAATTTCCTCATAAACTGCACCAGCTTCTCCACGCCCTCAATCGGCATAGCGTTATAAATGCTGGCCCGCATACCACCTACCGTTCTGTGTCCCTTCAGATTCACAAATCCTGCTGCTGTGGCCTCTTTGATGAACAGAGCATCCAAATCGGCATCTCCGGTCACAAACGGAACATTCATCAGCGAACGGTCCTCCTTCACCACGGTTCCCTTAAAGAGCTTGCTCTCATCCAGGAAATCATAGATAATCTTAGCCTTTTTCTCATTGTACTCTTTCATCGCCTCAAGGCCGCCTTTTGCCTTCAGCCACTTAAACACCTTCCCACAGATATAAATGCCATATGCCGGAGGCGTGTTATACAACGACTTCGCGTCCGCATGCGTCTTGTACTGACACATGGTGGGGGTTCCTTCCAGAACGTCCTCGGTGATCAGATCCTCACGGATGATCACGATCACTACCCCGGCCGGTCCGATATTCTTCTGCACGCCGCCGTAGATCACGCCGTACTTGGTCACATCCACCGGCTCAGACAAAAAGCAAGAGGAAACATCAGCCACCAGGGTCTTACCCTTAGTGTTGGGCAGGGTCTTATATTTGGTGCCGTAAATCGTGTTGTTCTCGCAGATATATACATAATCCGCGTCATCATCGATCGGCAGGTCGGAACAGTCCGGAATATAGCTGAAGGTCTTATCCTCGCTGGAGGCTACTGCCACTGCCTTGCCGTATTTCTGAGCTTCCTTAAATGCCTTCTTTGCCCATTGTCCGGTGATGATATAATCCGCCACCTTATTCTTCATCAGGTTCTGCGGAATCATAGAGAACTGCAGATGGGCGCCGCCCTGCAGAAACAACACCTTGTAATTGTCCGGAATGTTCATCAGCTCCCGAAGGTCTGCCTCCGCCTCCTGAATGATCGTCTCAAAAGCCTTGGAACGATGGCTCATCTCCATCACAGACATGCCGGTGCCTTTGTAGTCCAACATCTCTTCTGCTGCTTCTTTCAGAACCTCTTCCGGCAATACTGCCGGGCCTGCCGAAAAGTTATACACTCTTCCCATTGAATTTTCCTCCTTTTTCGTCCATGCTTTCCGGACATTCTGGTACACTTCTTGAGTGTTTCCTCCCTCTTAATTTATCTTCAGATCTGTATCGTCAAATGCATCCTGAATCGGAGCACCCGGCGAGACCATCGGATATACCTTATCATCGCAGTTGATCTGGCAGTCAAGAACTACCGGCGCCCTCAGAGCCATAGCCTCCTCCAGAGCCGGCCGCAATTCATCCCGGCTGCTGACACGCATAGCCTTTGCACCCATCGCTTCCGCCAGCTTCACAAAATCCACTGCATCATTTAACACCGTATGCGAATACCGCTTGCCGTAGAACAACGTCTGCCACTGACGCACCATACCCAGCACATGGTTATTGATCACCACCTGAATTACCGGGATATTGTAGCGCACTGCGGTGGCAATCTCATTCATATTCATGCGGAAGCAGCCGTCTCCTGCGATATTGATCACAGTCTTGTCCGGCTCTCCCATATCGCGGCAGCCAAGCTTCGCCCCTAAGGCAGCGCCCAGGCCGTATCCCATGGTTCCCAGGCCGCCTGAAGTCAGAAATGTCCTCGGCTTTTTATATTTATAATATTGTGCCGCCCACATCTGATGCTGTCCCACCTCGGTGACAATCACCGCATCGCCTCTGGTCATATCATAAACCGTCTCAACCACATACGGTCCGGTCAGCACGCTCTTGTCATAGCGCAGCGGATACATATCCTTCATCCGCTCCACATGATTCACCCATTCGTCATGATTGATCGGATCCAGCCGTGCGTTCAGCCTGCGCAGCACCACCTGCAGGTCTCCGATAATACTGACATCGGTCCGGATATTTTTATTAATCTCTGCCGGATCCACGTCAATCTGCAGAATCCTGGCATTCTGCGCAAATTTGGATGCATTGCCGGTCACACGGTCACTGAAACGGGCCCCGGCCACAATCAGCAAATCGCATTCCGTAACTCCGTAATTGGACGTCTTGGTTCCATGCATGCCGATCATGCCGGTATACATCTCATCCGTCCCGTCAAATGCGCCCTTGCCCATCAGGGAATCCGCTACCGGCGCCTGAATCCGGTGAGCCAGGGTTCGCAGCTCCTCAGAAGCATTCGCCAGCACCGCTCCGCCGCCTACGAAGATAAACGGCCTCTGCGCCTTACGGATCATCTCCAGCGCCGCCTCCAGATCTTCCTCACAGATCGTATCGGTCTGACGTTCAACCGGCTCTGGCTCAGCCGCCACATATTCGCAAGTGTCAGCAGTCACGTTCTTGGTAATATCAATCAGAACCGGGCCCGGCCGGCCGCTCTGGGCAATCGTAAATGCCCGCCGGACCACAGAAGCCAGCTTTTTGATATCCTTGACAATAAAATTATACTTGGTAATCGGCATGGTCACTCCCAGGATATCGATCTCCTGAAAGCTGTCTTTTCCCAGCAAGTTCACAGCAACATTGCAGGTGATCGCCACCATGGGAATGGAATCCATGTAAGCTGTGGCAATCCCTGTCACCAGGTTCGTGGCTCCGGGACCCGAGGTGGCAAGACAGACTCCCACCTTTCCGGTTGCCCGGGCATAGCCATCTGCCGCATGCGCTGCCCCCTGTTCATGGGAAGTCAGCACATGGGTGATCTCTCCCTGATGCTTATAGAGGGCATCGTATATGTTCAAAATCGCACCGCCCGGATAACCAAAGACGGTTTTCACTCCCTGCTCCTTCAGACATTCGATTAATATCTCAGAACCGTTCAAAACCACCGGCTCTTTCGCTGGCTGGGAAGAAAGTGTTTGTGGGGTGTTCCTTTCTGACATCAGCTAAGCTCCTTTTCTAATTTCCTTTTAATACTGCACCTTTATCGGCACTCGTCACCTGCTCGGCATAACGCTTCAGATATCCGGAAACCTCTTTCTTTTTAGGAGTCCAGTTCTCTCTGCGTTTTGCCAGCTCCTCATCCGAAACCTTCATATCGATCGTATTGGCATTGATATCGATGGAAATAATATCTCCCTCCTGAACCAGTCCGATCGGCCCGCCGGCCGCTGCCTCCGGGCATACGTGCCCGATCGAAGCGCCGCGGGAAGCGCCGCTGAAGCGCCCGTCCGTAATCAGTGCCACGGAAGCGCCCAGCCCCATGCCGGCAATCGCGGAGGTAGGATTGAGCATCTCTCTCATGCCCGGACCTCCCTTCGGTCCTTCATAGCGGATGACAACCACATCGCCTGCCACGATTCTGCCGCCCTTGATCGCTGCAATCGCATCTTCTTCACTGTCAAATACCCTTGCCGGACCTTCATGCTTCAGCATCTCCGGCACAACGGCAGAACGCTTCACCACACAGGAATCCGGTGCCAGGTTCCCCCGCAATACAGCTATGCCTCCGGTGGCGGAATAAGGATTCTCTGCGGTGCGGATCACCTCCGGGTTCTTATTCTCACATCCTTTGATATTCTCACCGACCGTTTTCCCGGTCACTGTCATGCAATCCAGGTTCAAAAGCCCCAGCTTACTGATCTCGTTCATCACTGCATACACACCGCCGGCCTCATTCAGATCCTCCATATAGGTTGGGCCAGCCGGCGCCAGATGACACAGATTCGGAGTTCTGGCACTGATCTCATTGGCAATATCCACATTCAGCTCCACCCCGGCCTCATGGGCAATCGCCGGCAGATGCAGCATACTGTTGGTACTGCAGCCCAGTGCCATATCCATGGTCAGAGCATTGCGAAAAGCCGCCTCAGTCATGATATCTTTGGGGCAGATATTTCTTTCCACCATATCCATCACCGCCATGCCCGCATGCTTAGCCAGGCGGATCCTCTCAGAATATACCGCAGGAATGGTTCCGTTGCCCCGAAGGCCCATACCCAGCACCTCGGTCAGACAGTTCATGCTGTTCGCCGTGTACATGCCGGAGCACGAACCGCAGGTCGGACATACCTTATTGGCAAAATCCTCCACATCCTCTTCTGTCATGATGCCTGCCGCATAAGCGCCCACGGCCTCAAACATGCTGGAAAGGCTCTTCTTCTCACCCTTCACACGCCCTGCCAGCATGGGCCCTCCGCTGACAAATACCGTGGGGATATTCAGACGCGCTGCCGCCATCAGAAGCCCCGGCACATTCTTATCACAGTTAGGAACCATCACCAATCCGTCAAACTGATGTGCCAGAGCCATACATTCCGTGGAATCCGCAATCAGATCCCGGGTCACAAGAGAGTATTTCATCCCGATATGGCCCATGGCAATTCCGTCACAAACCGCGATGGCCGGAAACACGATCGGAGTCCCTCCTGCCATGGCCACACCCTGCTTGACCGCCTCCACAATCTTATCCAGATTCATATGCCCAGGAACAATCTCATTGTAAGAACTGACCACTCCGATCAGCGGTCTGGCCAGCTCCTCCTCCGTGTAGCCCAGTGCCCGAAACAAAGATCTTGCCGGAGCCTGCTGCATTCCTGACTTTGCGTTATCACTTCTCATAATTGAATTTCCTCCTTTTGTCCATGCTTTCCGGACATCCTGATACACCCAAAGAGTACTTCCTCCTCTGCTTTTCTGCCAGACACCCTGTTCAGTAAAAAACACCTTTCTTTGCAGGATACCTCATTCTGCCAGATATCATGTTTCAGCGAAATCCTTCTGTCAGATCCGTTCCGCAATCAGATCCCCCATCCGGGCAGTTCCTACCCTTGTACAGCCCTCTGACATGATATCCGCAGTACGATATCCCTCAGTCAATACCCTCTGCACCGCCTTCTCAACGGCATCTGCCTCCTTATCCAGGTCAAAGGAATAACGAAGCATCATAGCTGCCGAAAGAATCGTCGCAATCGGATTCGCCAGATCCTTCCCGGCAATATCCGGAGCCGAGCCATGGCTGGGCTCATACATGCCAAACCTGCTCTCATTCAGGCTGGCCGAAGACAGCATCCCGATAGAACCGGTAATCATGCTGGCCTCATCCGACAAAATGTCGCCAAACATATTCTCTGTCAGCACGACATCAAACTGTCCCGGGTTCATCACCAGCTGCATGGCACAGTTATCCACCAGCATATGCTCCAGCTTGACATCCGGATAATCCTCTGCCACCGCTTCCACCACCTTGCGCCACAGCCGTGAGGAATCCAGTACATTGGCCTTATCCACACTGATGACACTCTTTCTTCTCTTCCTGGCAATGTCAAATGCCTTGACAGCAATCCGGCGGATCTCATTCTCGTTGTATGTAAGAGTATCCGTAGCCTGAAGCACACCATCCACTTCCTCGGTATGACGCTCCCCGAAATAAAGCCCGCCGGTCAGCTCCCGCATAATCACCATATCAAAGCCGTCCCCAATGATCTCCTTTTTCAGCGGACATGCCTTTGCCAGCTCCTTGTACAGATAAGCCGGACGGATATTGGCAAACAGATTAAGGCCCTTGCGAATCGCCAGCAATCCGGCCTCCGGCCTCAGATTCGGCGCCACGTCATACCAACGGGAGTTCCCCACATTGCCCCCTACTGCTCCCAGAAGAACCGCGTCGCTCTGTCTTGCCGTCTCCAGCGCCTCTTCTGTCAGCGGCACTCCATAAGCATCGATCGAACATCCGCCCATCAATACTTCCTTGTAATGGAAGGAATGCTCATACACCTGCGCCACCCTGTCTAATACCTTGCATGCTTCCCGAACGATCTCCGGCCCTATGCCGTCACCTGGTATGGTCACTATTCTACAGTCCATTGCCTGTCACCTCTGTTTTTCTGCTTTTTATGAACCAGAAAAAGGAGCCTGAACCCCCTTCCCAGCATGTTTCCTTTCATATTATCGCATTTGCCTTCATTTTTCAACATTTGAATGGGAATTTATTTAGAAAATATATACGAGATTGGAATTATGTGTATAACCTGGGGTTATTCTATAAAAAGTGTGCGTCCTGACGCACACTCGTGCCGAAGCGCGGCTGCGGCAGCAGCCATATTCCTTTGCGCGGAGTGCACATCCTCGCGGAGCGTTTTATATCATAGGACGACTTTCCTATGATATAAAAAGTTTGCGTCCATGCCATTTCTGACACAGACGCATGTTCCCCTCTTCTTACTGAACCCACTTCCCGTCGGATCCTACGCGGTATCCGCCGGGAACCAAAGCATCCCTCGCCATCACACCACTCTTTAAGAAATAATAATAGTCCTCACCGATCAGCTTCCAGCCATTCTTCATCGCCTTGCCGTCAGCCTGGAAATAATACCACTTGCCATCCTCTGTCTGAACCCACTCTTCTGCTGCCATCACACCATCCGCGTCCAGCCAGAAGAGATCATTGTTCAGCTTCAAAAGCTGGCTGAGCAGCTTTCTGCCGTTATTATCCACATAATACCAGGAACCATTGTCTGACACCCACTGGGTAGTCGCCATGACCCCGTCATCCCTCACCCAGTAAGGGCCGCCATCGGTATCAATCCAGGTATTCTTGGCCACACCGCCATCCTCCAGATAATAAAACCACTTATTGTCTGTCTTCCCCCAGCCCTGCGCAAATGCCGCAGTGGAAGAAAGTATAGAAAATGCCAGCGCTGCCGCTGTTATTGCCAGAAATCTTCTCTTCATAAAAAACACTCCTCTCAAACACTCCCTGTCATCTCCACGAGGAATTAAAGATCCTCCTCGCCTACCAGTTCATCATACTCCTGCTCGTCCAGAAGCTCGTCAAACGCATCCGCCACAATGTCATACTCCTCGTCATCCTCGATATTCTCCAGGTTGGGATTCCCGTTGGCATCCTCCGAATAGCGGTACAGATAAACTTCTCCTTCCTCCGCTTCCTGTCCATCCATGGGCAGAAGAGCAATATACTCTCTCTCCCCTGCGTCAAAAATGGTCAATACCACACACTCCAGCTGGCTTCCGTCATCCAATGTCAGGGTAACGGTTACCTCCTCCTGATCCACTTCTTCCTTCACATTCTTATTCTCATTCCCGTCCATCTTATTTTCTCTCCTCTGCAGCTATTTCAATATTCTTCAAAAAACAAACAAATAATCAACACTATAACTTTACCAAAATACGGACAGGAAAGCAAGAAATATCGTGTTTAAAATCAGATTTTAAAGTCAGAATTCTCAATATTCGATTCCTTCCCTTGCCGGAATTCCTTTTTCATAAGGATGCTTTCCCATACAGATCTCCGAAATATAATCTGCCATTTCCAGTAAGCCGGCGGACGGATCTCTCCCGGTCAGTACGATCTCCATAGACTCCGGCCTCTGCTCCAGAAACCTCCTCACATCCGCTTCCTGTACCATCCCATAATGGCATGCTGCCATGATTTCATCCAATATCAGCACATCATATCGTTCTTCCAGGGCCTGGCGGCAGGCGCTCTCAAACCGTGTCTGAAAATACTCTGCCGCCTCCATTCTCTGCTCCTCCTTCATCCGGAATATGAAACCGAATTCCCGGTCACATGGCATTACCGTAATCCCCGGAATGCTCCGGAGCACCGGCACCTCCCCGGAATCCTCATTCTTCAAAAACCGCACGATCAGAATCCTTTTTCCCCGGCCGGCAGCCCGCAGAGCCAGTCCTAACGCTGCCGAGGTCTTTCCCTTTCCGTCGCCGCAGTAAATATGGACACATCCCATCTGATATTCTCCACTCCCTCTTAAAAAACAATTCCCATCCTCTTTGTCCTCCGAGGATACTTTTCACCCAATCCCCGCATCCTTCATCCTCCCAGATACTCATCAATAAATCTGGACCGTTCCTGCTCCTTCCCGTACCTTTCCTTCGCATAGCATACATGAAGGCGGTCCTTTGCCCGGGTCATGGCCACATAGAACATCCTCCGCTCTTCCTCCAGATCCGCATCCAGAACTGCCTTATGATGCGGAGTCACCCGTTCATTGGCATCCAGTATATACACAACCGGAAACTCCAGCCCCTTGGAACTGTGCATGGTCATCAGAGACACGCAATCCGTATCCTTCTCCAACCTCTTTGCCTGTTCCTTCAACTGCTCGCCATATTCCTTCATATGGGCAAACCAGTCCTGAACCGTGTCAAAGGCGGACGCACTCTCCTGCAGCTGATCCGCCACCTCCAAAAGCTCCTCTGGCTTCATTCTCCGGTAGTCTGCATATTCTCGCAGATATTCATCATATCCCACACCCTTGCGGATATAGTTCACTGCTGCCACCGGAGCCATCCTCCCGATCATCCGCAGATCATATTCCAGCTGTTCGATCCGCTCTATCATCCACCCTTTATCCTGATACCAGGATTTTACTCCGTTCCAGGAAATCTCCGTTCCCTCTAATGCTTCCCGGTTCACATAGCGCTTCGGCCGGTTGATGATCCGCACTGCATCCGCCCTTCTGGCCATCCCTCTTTTGGCCAGCTCATCCACAGCAATCCGGATATACGCACAGATATCCTGCGCAATCCAATGGTCATATAGATTCGGTAATGTGTCACGCATCCGAAAGGGAATATTATACTCCATCAGACGCTCCATCAGAAGTCTTGGCTCCAGGCTGGTCCGGTAAAGCACTGCCATGTCCGACCATCGGTATCCCATCCGCACGTAGTCCTGAAGCTCCTCCACAATTCCCTTTGTCTCCGCCCGGGCATCCTCCCACACAGCCGTCACAACCGGACGCCCTTTTCCTCTGCTGGCGCGGATCTCTTTCTGATAACGGGTTCTGTTATGGGCGATAAGCCTCCCCGCCGCCTCCACAATCTCCGATGTTGATCGATAGTTCATCCCCAGAAGCGTCTGCCTGGCCTGGGGATAATCCCTGGTAAATCCCAGCATAATCTCCGGCTTTGCTCCCCGAAAACGGTAGATAGACTGGTCGTCATCCCCAACGATAAACAGATTATCCTCCGGAGCCGCCAGCATCCGTACGATCTCATACTGGATCCGGTTAATATCCTGAAACTCATCCACCAGAATATACCTGTATTTCTGCTGCCAGGCCGCCAGGATATCCTTCCTCTGGGTGAAAAGCTCGTAGCACATTACCAGCATATCGTCAAAATCCAGCAGCCGCTGCCGCATCAAAGCATCCATATATCCCTGATACAGCTTCCTGAACAGTTCTTCTGAGCAGTTTTTCGAGTAATAATGCTCCGGATTGATCCTGTCTCCCTTCACTGCACTGATCTCTGACAGAATCCCGTCAGCAAACTCGGCCTCATCCTCCACGTCCACATGAAAATGATCCATCAGCTCCCGGATGACTCTCACCCTCTGCTCTTCCCGGATAATATTCGATGCATCGTAACGGTACGCATGCTTTAATATGCTGAAAAAAACAGCATGAAATGTACCAAAGCTCACCGGAAGTCGCCGCCCCTCCATCAATGCCTGAAAACGCAGCTTCATCTCCTCAGCCGCCGCTTTGGTGAACGTAATCACCAGAATGCTCCCCGGATCCACCCGATACTCCTCCGTCAAATACCGAATCCGGTGAGTAATCACCGTTGTCTTGCCGGAGCCCGGACCGGCAAGGACCAGCATCGGTCCGTCCTTATGATGAATAGCCTGAAGCTGCGTCTCATGAAATGCCATGAATCCTTACCCTCCCCTGACCTTACAGCCTGGCCCGATAGAATCCTCTTTCTTCTGCCGGAATCCCCATCACAGCCATCGCCTGGTCAGCACTCAGTTTCATATTGATCATCAAACTTTGAATGGTCTTTGTCAGGGCCTGCTGCTGTCCTTCCTGCCAGCCCTCCTGCCTGCCTTCTCGTCTGCCTTCCTGTCTGCCTTCCTGTCTGCCTTCCTGTAGTCCTTCCTGTCTTGCTTTCCTTTTCTCTTCAGCAATCTCTTCTTTCATCAGATCCCTCAACACACTGCCCATCCCTGACTTCCTCCTTATCTCCTCATATAATTCCCTGTTTGCTGCAATACTTACCTCCAATACTGCCTCGGCATTGTTTCTGTCTCCTGGCTCCTTCAATCTTTGCGCCTCCCGCAGAAAGGCCCTGGCATCTTCTTTTTGTACTTTTGAGGAAAGCAGGCGAAGGCTCCTGTGCTTTTCTCTGCTCAGGCGGCTGCTCACGATCACCTGCGTCTCAAAAGGAACCGAACCACTGATTTTATAGATGCCGGGAAACGACTCCCCGATCTTCTTTCCTTCCTTTTTTAAGTCCTCAAACAGCCTCCCTGGATACCGTTCCCGGATGATCGACACAGTCAACTCCTCTGCCGGGATCTGATTCAGCCGCTCTCCCAGTCCCTTATACAGGCAGGCATACCCCATGGTTTTGTAATAATCATCGATGGACAGGGGACTGTCCGGACTCTTGTACTCGAGAATATTATAAGTCCTAAACATATGTCCGATCTCATTCGCAACCGGCTGGCCTGACTGCTTCCGGATGATCAGCATATCCATCCGAAGCGGCTCCTTGCTCAGTGGATATTCCCTTAAAAATTCCAATAATCCCTTCTCTGCGATTAATTCCAGTTCCATGGCCCCGTAAAATCCGGAGTGCCAGGAAATTCCTGTTATTTCCCGGTTATTTTCCATCCCGCTCCTCCTGCTTTTCTTTTTTATTCCGTGATTTTAAAAGCAGGATTTCGATAGAAAGATAAGAACCTTCAAGACACAGCATCGCTGCACAACCGGCTTCCCGCCCCGGACGGGCCTGGCCGCAGAAATCATTGCTTTAAAGATAGTATACCATGAATGGACGATAAATCACAACCATTTTCCATCATATGTTTCTGAATTTTTTCTAAAGGACAGGGCCACTGCCCCGGTCTCCCTTAAGCAGCGGCCCTGACGCCCTCTTATTCGATTTTCAATACCGGATTTTTAATTCCTCTCCGGTCACTGACCGGATTCGTCCTTGCGCCTCCGGAGTCCTGCCGCCGTAAGAAGCATTCCCAGGCCCGCGATTCCGAACATCATCATCAATACGCGGGTATGACGGCTGTCACCGGTCTTCGGCAGAGCCGCTAACGGCACCTCACTTTCCACGATCGTCTCGGTGAACGAATCCGGCGGAAGGCTTGCCAGCGGCACTCCCGGTTCCTCAATCGGTGTTGTGGCTCCCGGACCTCCCGGAGTATTGCCGCCTCCGCCAGGGTTGCCGCCTCCGCCTCCCGGATGATGCGGCCTGTCAGGCGTTGACGGAGGATTCTCATTTTTGGTATTGATGAACGTAACAAGAACGCCGTCTACCGTGATTTCCCCGGATGCATTGGAAGCTTCCACTACATAATCCGCGTTATCATGCTCCTCTACCACATAGCCGACAGAAACCGGAAGACCTTCTGCCGTAGCAGACTCTCCGCCCTTCAGCTTCAATTCCGCCACGCCGTTTACAAAGTTCATGTCGCCATACTGGCCATGGATGCTCTTATCCTCCAGGGTCACAGTAAAGGGGAACTCCTTTTGGGGATCTGCCTGATTCCCACTGATGATTTTCCTCACGGTAAGCTTCCCGCTCTGGTTCACAAAATCCACCTTTGCTGCCTGGCTGTCTGTAATCGTTCCGCTTACTCCGTCTGCATTTTCTGTAACCGTGCTGCCTTCGCTGCCCTTTACCTCGGCATAAAGCCCCTGGGTATTGGCCTCATCTTCTGTGACGGTGTATCTCGTGCCAACCGGCAGATCCACAAAGGTAAGGAACTGCCCATGCTTCAGGCGGAATCTGGCCTTTCCCTGCTCCAGGCTCACCGAGCCATTCTGCGGAGCTTCCACTCCTGCGATCATGCTGCCTCCCTGGTAAGCAACCACAGGCGCCTGCATTCCGGCATCCAGTCCCTCGGAGGTATCTTTCGAGACCCCGAAAGAATTCCCGTTTTCGTCAAGCAGCTGCAGGGTAAAGGACCACTCATAATCATGGAATGCCTCATTGCCTTTAACCGTCTTACTGACGGTTAAGATATTCGTCTTTGTGTTCACAAAGGAAGCTTTTGCCGTCTGCCTGTCTGCAATCGCGCCTTTGATTCCCTTGATCCTCTGCTCTTCATCTGTGATCGGATCCGCTTCTACGTTTCCGACTACACTTGTGATAAATCCTTCCTCATTGGCCTTGACCTCAGAAACTTCATATACGGAGCCAACCGGAATATCCCGGATCGTGATTGTCTGGCCGTGCTTTAAAGCAAATCTTATCTTTTCCTCGTCTTCGGCTCCCTGCGGATCCTTCCAGGCAAGAGAACCGGTATCCACAACCGTCCCGTTCACGCTGATCTCATAGGGCAGAACCTCCTGCTGCATTTCACCGTCCAATTCCCACTCTCCGCGCAATTCTGCAAAGGACGGGCTGTCCGGATCACGATGCAGCTTCAGTTCAAACTCCCACTCGTCATTCTTCGCTTTCTCATCGCCAATGACAGTCTTTGTGACTGCCAGAGAACCCAGCCGTGCATTGATAAACTGAACTGCTGCCATATTCCCGGTTTCTTTGTCCGGAGTAACCGTGCCTTCGATACCGATGATCCTGGTCGGATCCTCCGGATCCCAGATCTCCTTGCTGCCCGTGTTTCCGATGACTCTGATCTCAAAGCCTGTTTCCGCAGCGCCCTCTTCCTGAATCTGATAACGGGTTCCGGCCGGAATGCCCTTGAATGTGATGGTCTGATCCTTTTTCAGCACAAACCTTATCTCGCCATTCTCCCCGTCTATTGGCAGTCTGCCCTCCTCGGCTTCCTCTGATTCCTTCCCGTCTGTATACCTGGTAAATGCTACCGTATTGACTTTCTCTGCACTGGCAAGGGGATTGGGCAGGCCTTTTACAGGCTTCCCGTCCTCATCAAGCAATATCAGGACAAACGTCCAGCTTTCCCCATCCGTCTTGCCGACCACCTTCTTGCTGACCGACAGATCACTTAACTGCATGTTGACAAAGTCCACCTGCGATTTTTCCTGCCACAGGGAGGTTCCTGAACTTTGGGATTCCGTTCCTGGTGCACGGATCGTACCTTCTGCACCGATCACCTTTGTTGCGTCGTTTTCATCCTCTATGGCAATCGTATCCTCGCTCTCTCTGACTGTGGTAATATATCCGTCCTCATTTGCTGCATCTTCCACCACATGGTAAACGGTTCCTGCCGGCAAATCGTCAAAGAGGATCGTCTGGCCGTGTTTCAGGGCGAACTTGACTGTCCCATCTTCCAAAGTAAGGGTGCCATACTCTGTCGTCGCCTCTTTGCCCTCACTTTGCTGAGTCTTTAAGGCGAAAGCGATTATGCTGTCAGAAGCACCTGTTTCTCCCGTCAGGGGGTTCCCCTCGGAATCGGACAGGAATAAAGTAAAGCCCCACTCCTTTTCCTGCGCTTCCTTACTTCCCAGAACCGTCTTGCTGACTCCAAAATATCCGGGACCCTTCTCGCCCAGATCCAAATAACCATTGCACATGATACCGCCGCCGTGGGTCGTGGAAGTGTTACCGGTAATCCTGACCAGCGCCCTGCTTTCCGCATAAGCCTTGCCGGAATCGTCTGGGAACGCTTTCAGTCCCATCCGGTAAGAAGCTGTTTTGCATTCATAGCGGTCGATCGTAATTGCTTCCGTCTCTGTACCCTCGCTTTGTTTGCTGCTTCCCTTCCAGTTCGCGCTGCCGCCGCCCAGCATTTTCCCATAGACTATGCTCTCGTTCTGGCAGTAATAATCCTGATAAAGGCCGTCCTGCATAAAGATCGGGTCTGCCTGTGCTTCCTTGTCCTGGGTCTTATGGTCTTCCTCTGTCCTTTCCGTCATTCCTGTGCCATTTGCCTGATTGTCATAAATCGCCGCACCATTAACGGTAAAGATTTTCACATGTCCGGAAGGACAGCCCGCCACACCGCCGCCAAAGCCTTCCGCTGTATTATCTGTAACCAGGACATTCGTCATTTTAACGGTCACGCCGGTCTGGATGAAGATTCCGCCGCCGCCCCAGTCAAATGCGGTCTGCGTCTCGTTGTTGGTGATAGAACCGCCCCCGATGATCCCGTCCCAGCCAAAATAGATGCCGCCGCCCTCACCGCCTTTTTTCTTATTCTCCTCTCCAGGCCCGAATTTCGCACCAGCCTTATTTCCATCGATCACTCCGCCGGTCATGAGAAAATCAGCTTTCTCCTTATAGCCATCGCGGTAATCCACATAGACTCCGCCGCCATCGGCCACGGCTTCATTTCCGCTGATTTTCCCTCCCGATATTGTCAGCTTTCCGTTGGAGAAAATCCCGCCGCCGCCGGATCCTGCATAATAACCAACCTTATCCTCATGCACTGATGGCTCCACCTTGTCAGAATAGTTGCTGATGATTTTGGCATCGCCGGTCACCTCTGCCGAAGCATCGGGGCAGATGTAGATACCGCCGCCATTATTGGCAGCCGTATTTCCCTTGATCTCGCCGCCGGTCACCTCATGGAATCCGCCCAGAAGGTAAATGCCGCCGCCATCAGCAGCGTTATTCCCTTCAATACTGCCTCCATAGACTTTTACATTACCTTTTACAGCATAAATACCACCGCCGTTTTTCGCGGTATTCCCTTTAATGCTGCCATTGTTTATATTCACAATTCCTTTGTCAAGATAAATACCGCCGCCGTCTGTGTTGACTGTTCCATGGTTTTCAATGCTGGCGCCATTTACATTGAGTACAGCATTCCATCCGTTTACCCGCACCCCGTATTCGCTGGTGCAGCCTTCTCCTGGCCGGATGGTACCTCCCTCAAGATTCAGTGTCCCGGGATTATCTACATAGATCATCGATTCGACATCCCGATTGCTGTCAATCACTCCCGTACCTATGCTGTCCATAACGGTTAGCGTTCCCCAGACATAAAACAGACGATGGTTGCTGCTTCCACTCCCGCCATAAGTAAGCGTGTGGCCATTTAAGTCAATAACAAAATCCTTGCCTGCCGGGATGGCCCATCCATGATCTCCATCTTGAATATTGTCATTGTTGTACGTCACAATATCACTGCTCAGATAAATCTTTTTCGTTTCCCCTGCAGCAGGAGGATTTATCAAAGCTGTATGAAGCTCCTTCAAATTTTTTGCTTCAATCCACCCTTCATGGCTAATCTCCACACTCTTCGTAACCACAGCCGCCCATGGTGAAAAGCTCTCTGCCTCAAATGCCAGCTCCTCCACATCGGTATCCGAAACTTCTTTCACGGTCTTCGCCTCTTCTCCTTCCGGGAAGTGCATAACCGAAATTCCGGAGGCTTCCTCTGCCATTTCCCCGGTGATTGCAGGCTCCTTAAAGCTGATGCTTACATTTACCGGTTTGCCCGGCTCCACCTCTTCGTCCGAAGTTGTGAAAAACGCAAGGTCATATGCGAGAATTCCCGCGACAGCCTGCCCTTCTCCTACCGCTTCCTCCGCCTGGCCGGTCAGGTCTTCAAGGACATCTTCATCAAGGATTTTCTCTGCACGGAACTCCACTTCTTCCTCAAAAGCATCGCCCGGCACATTTACCGTAAAGACCGCGTCCTCTGTCTCTGCCTCATAGACACGCTCAGGGATCACGATCTCGGTCTCTTCCACCTCGATCTCGACAGACAATTCCTCTGTCACGTTTTCCACGACATAGGTATGACCGTAGCCTTCCCAATCGGAAGCGCTGGCCAGATCAGACCCCTCTTCTGTCTCTTCTGTCTCGGCTCCATTGATCCGTACAGCAAGGATCTCATATCCTTCTTCCGGCTCCACCGCAAAATACAGGTCTTCTCCCTCTGCCACGCGGTTTTCGCCTTTTACCTTGGCTCCCTCGGGCAGATTCACCTCGTAACTCACAGCATATTCTGCTTCTGCCTCGTCACTGGCCAGGATCTTTTCGATATCCTCCCATTCCAGCTTGAATGCCCTGGCATTCACATGGTCGAGGATTGTCACCGTATCATATTCTTTTCCCTTCAGCTCTCCCAAAATCTCGATCTCGTCATCCTCAAGCAGCTGGCCGTCCATATCGATGGCATCACCCTTGCTGCTTCCGCCGGAATCCTCATCCGGAATGGCAGAAGAGGAGCTTCCCTCGCTTCCCTCAGCTTCGGTTTCTTCCCCGGCTTCGCTTCCGGTTATGCTCTCCTCCGGCTGGTTCCCGGCTTCCGTTCCTGCCTCAATGTCAACATCCGGCTTTTCTGTGATGTTGTCTGATTCCGTGTCCGATTTACTTTCTGTTTCCGATCCGCCTTCGGTTTGATCTTCGGATCCGGTTTCCTTCCCGGATTCTGTTTCCTTTTCTGCTTCAGTTTCTTTTCCTGCTTCTGCTTCTCCGGATTCCGTTTCTCCGGTTTTGGTCTCCTCAGTTTTGGTTTCCTCGGATCCTTCTCCCTCGGCTTTGGTCTCACTGGATTCGTCTTTCTCAGCCTTCTCCTCCCCGGATTCGATTTTCCCTTCTTCACCCTCCTCAGGTGCGGTCGTTTCTTCCTCTGTTTCTTCCTCGGCCTCTTCTTCCGAAGCCGCAGTTTCCTCCTCAATCTCTGCTTCTTCGCTCTCCAGCTCATCCACAGAAATCGTCACAACGGCGGCCACATGGCGGGAAAGGCTCAGCAGTTCTTCTTCTACTTTCTCTGCTTCGCTCTCCTCCTCAGATGCTTCTGGCTCTGCGGCCTCGGCCGGTTCTGTCTCGGGCTCTGCTTCGTTCTCCTCTTGTGTTTCTTCCCCGGCTTCTGATGCAGACTCTTCTTCCGTTTCTTCTGCCTCTCCGGCTTCCGGCTCTTCCTGGCTTTCTTCCTTTTCCTCAGGCTTTTCCTGCCCGGCCTCTCCGCTTCCGTTGCCGTCAGAATCATCGGATGCTGCGGTTTCCTCCGTCTCCTCAGTGGACGGCTTCTCCTCTGCATCGTCATCCTTTTGTTCGGAATCGTCTCCCTGCTCCTTGTCCGCTGCAGCTTCTGTCTCACTTCCTGCTTCCGACGTCTCCTCCGGATTCAGCACCTCAGCTTCCAGCTTCTTTGCTTCATCGTCAATCATGTCCGCTGCTTCATAGTTCTCTGCATAGGACGGGACTTCCTCTCCCTCTGCCTCAATATTGGCCGTGTTGGGATTCACCCGCACTGGCTCGGTCTCATATCCGTCGATATTCACCCGATAATCCACTACCAGGTCGCTCCCGTTCAGGAACAGGAAAATCACATCCTCAGTCCCTGCGTTGTAGAAGACCTGCAGTTCGGTTCCTTCCGGCGCATAACTGTCATCGATCTCCAGATTCAAGGCATAGACCGCTCCTTCCTTCTTTCCCAACAGCTTCTCATAGCGGGTCTTGATGCTCTTTCTCTTGGCCGCCAGACGCAGCTCGGAGAAGGCAAACACTTCCCCCTGCTCCCTGGCTTCCCGGATCGCTTCCTGCAGATCCTTCCCGTCCACCAAAAACAGGGCATTCTCCGTCTCACCCGCTGCAAAGATCGTGCCCAGATTCCCGCCGGCATTGGTAATCACCATGGCCATTGTCAGCAGAGATGCAATCAGACGCCGGTAGTTCCTGCGAATTGTTTTCCACATACTCATTCACTCCTCCCTTCTTATCCTTTTCCCTGGTTCCTTGTTTCATTTATCATAAACGGCAAATTGCCGATTGTTTTCTGAGTCAAAAACCGCTGTTCTGGTTGTATATCCAGAACAGCGGTCTCTCTACTTGTTGCTTCTAATGATTAGTCATCTGATTCATCTTTACGCTTTCTGAATCCTGCTGCCGTAAGAAGCATTCCTAATCCTGCGATTCCGAACATCATCATTAATGCTTTGGTATGACGACTGTCGCCGGTTCTCGGCAGAGCTGCCAACGGCACCTCGGAATCTTCAATCAATTCCGTCATAGACTCTGGCGGAAGGTTTGCCAACGGCACTCCCGGTTCTTCGATCGTTGTGGTTCCCGGGCCTCCTGGCGGGTTGCCGCCGCCGGGATTACCTCCTCCGGGGTTGCCGCCGCCTCCGCCTGGGCGATCCGGTCTGCCGGGAGTATTGGGTGTATGGGTATTCGTAATAACCATAAGATCTCCCTCATAGGTGATAACTGCCGAATATCCGTCAGGTATTTCTATTTCTTCTACCGTATAAGAAATCTGATTTCCATTACGGTTTACGGGAAGATCCGTCCATGTATACTTCCAGCCATTCGTTTCATTTAATATCACAACAGCTACTTCCTGACCATCTGCCAGAAGTCTTGCCTGAATGGAAACCGGGCGCAGATTGTCTTTGTTTTCATTATCGTCCCAGCGTTTTTCCACAGTTTTGGAAACTGTTAAAGGCTGATAGGTATTGGTAATGATGAATTTCGTTCCTGTCTCCTGAACCTCTGCCACATACTTCTCCGGTACATTTACTTCCTCCACCGAATAAGTAATCGGTTTGCCGTTATCATTTACAAACAGATCATTCCATGTGTAAGACCAACCATTTTCCTCACTCAGAGTTACTGCATCGCCAGAAGCCCTCTTATCTCCGTCAATAGTTTCATATAACTGCACGGTTACGGTTTCCGGACGCACATGGTCTCTGTTTTCTCCATCTTTCCAGATTTTTTCTACGGTGCGGCTGGTTCGTCCAGGCGTATGCACGTTCTTAATGTCATACTCGCCTAATCTTGAATCGGCTTTCGGATAAACCGTACTGTAATCCTTTACCTCTTCCTCACTGACCGTATAGATAACCCGATCTCCATTACCATCCCATTCGGGAAGCTCGGTAAACTTCCAGGACCAATTGTTGGATGCATCTGCTTTCACCACCTGATCATAGGTCAATCCGTTGGATGCTGTCAGAGTAACATGAATGCTTTCGGGACGTACGCCATCACGGTTCCCATCATCGTCCCACTCTTTGGAACCACTGATTTCGATCTTGCTTACATTTACACGAGAAACTTCAAAGATGTTTCCTGTTTCATTTGCCGTAACAATATCCGATTTGTAGGTGTAGTAATCTCCTTCTTCCTCTTCCACTTCGTAAGTAAAGCCTTCAGGCAGGCCGTCCACTACGGCAGACTGGCCGCTCTTCAGATAGAATTCGATCTCATTATTGTAAATGGGATACAGCGTTCCGTCCATCTGGAGGGCAAACATCTTATCTCCTACATTATCCAGCTTCAGGGTGAACTTATAGCTGGCGTCCGGATCCAGTCCGTGTGCGGTCTTGGTGATTACCAGTTTGTCGGACAGTTCTCCACTGGGTTCATTCGTAATGGTCGCGATATAGTATTTATCCGCGATTGCGGAAAATTGTGTATCTTTCTCAATCTTTACCGTAGAGTTGTAACCGTGGACAGAAGCCTCTTTCACACCCCATTCAAACTCATTGCCCAGGTTGGTCCAGGTATAACTCCAGTTATTTCCTTTGTTCAGGATCACAGAGGAATCACTGCGGAAGTCTTTATCCACGATCTTGCCGTCCTTGGTCAGATAGACCAGAATCTGGTCGTTATCGTGGTTTTTATCGTCAGCCCACTCCTTAACCACCTTCAGGCTCTTGGTTTCGGTACCAATCTTCAGAATACCGTTGGTCATGATGCCGGAACCGAACTGACTGGCATAGTTATCAGTAATAATCACACCATCTTTCTCAGCGGTCTCGTAAGCAGCATCAATCACACTTTCGGCGGCCTCAGTATAAAGACGGAAGTAGCCCTCGATGAACTGGTAATTGGAAGTATCCAATATGTTGCCTTTGCTATCCGTATACCTGACCTCGCCGCCACCAGGAGCATTGCTTGGCAGGTAAACCTTAGGATCAGCAGCCGTTGGATTAATAGTACCAGCCTTAATTACGCCGATATCCGGATTCTTGCCGTTGTTAATTGACAGAAGCCCCTCCAGCTCATATATCGCCACCTCGCCGCTGGGACACACCGCCACTGCGGTATAACCGTTACCCGCCTTATCGCTGTCCCTGTTTCCGCTGACATAAACATTCTTCATATGAGCAGTAGTGCCGCTCTGAATGTAAATTGCACCGCCGTCAAAGTAAGCCATGAACCGATTAGACTGATTATTGGTAAAAGTAGCCTTGTAAATATAGTGGTGAGTATTGGCGTTGGTGCCGTTCACCAGGAATACACCGCCACCCAGCTGAGCGGATACGTTGCTGTCGAACAGAGTCCGGCCGCCCTGCACACCAAATTCACTGGATGTTGCTTCAATATATGCACCTCCGCCGCCATTGCCGCCGGTGGCTGTGTTCTTGGATACAGTACCACCCTCGAAAACAATCGCCTTGCTGCCACCGCCCATAGCGTAGATTCCGCCGCCCTCGCAAGCGGTATTGTTCCTAATCTCGCCGCCGCTCATGGTCAGGCTGCCCTGTAAAACATAGATGGCGCCGCCTTTACCTTTCGTTGCAGCATTCTTACCATTCTCAATTACCGTATCGCCCGCAATGGTCAGATGACCGCTGCTGGGAACATAGATCAGAGACTGATCACCGGCTACATTCTGACCGTCAATATGGGCGTTATTCAGAATAACATCACCATTGATGGTAAACATATGACCAGTAGGATGATCCATACAGCGGACAAAGGTGACGCCGCTGTTCAAAGAAACAGCACTGGCCATATCTACTGTGGTGTTGCCGCAAACATAGATTTTATCTATGTCATTGTCTTGGGCCGCTTTAACTGCCTCGGCCAAATTGTCCGCTTTAATATCCTTCTCACCAGTGTGGGCGCCATTCAGATAAACCCGCGCAGGTTCCTCCGTGCTGGTATAATAGCCCATCGGCCAGGAATAGCTGTTGCCGGAAAGCCAATAATAACCATTTGGGTTTATCTTTGTACGATCAAATTTAGTTAGAGTATGCTGATTACCATCCTCATCAGTAAAAGGATTTTGGATCTTCAACTCCAGATGGGCGTGGGTAAAATTATTAGGATCCTTCGCGGAACCAGATGACGTCACCTTAGTGGAAGATAACACCACATCTGCGCTGCCATGAGTATTCGTGCCCGGTATCAGTTTATCATTAGGAGTATAGTTATTGTAAATGCGCGTGCTGCCACTCAAAGTAACTCTGCCCTCGGTACTTGCCACATACAAACCGCCGCCGATCTGCCCATATCCCATAGCCTTAGTCACTTTGTCGTTAGCCGTGTTTCTGGTTATGACCGTATCATGAATGATCGTCGTGCCCTTATTGTCCAGATAGATAGCTCCGCCTCGCTTCTTGGCAGTATTGTCGGTAATTGTACATCCCTTAATTTCGATGGAAGTATTGCTATCGGAACCGTAAAAGTAAAACGCGCCTCCAAATTCCTTAGTGTTCTCATTCTTAGTAGCTACAACATTCTCTAAGATTACTTTTTTGCCCTTGATGCTGTTGGCATTCAGTACACTGCCTCCGGAATACATGGAACTCGTTCCGATGTTGCCGGTGGCAACGACATTTCTCAGCGTAATATCGGCACCGCCTCTGACTACACCGCTGCCGCTATTGTTGGTAAGCGTCGTGCCATCCATCACAAAGGAACCATTTGAAACATCAATTATTGCGCTCCCATCAGCGATGTTATCACTAATCTCACCTTTGCTAACCGTCGTTTCTGAGTTGCTAAGATATACTATTGCTACGTTAAGGCTATTGTTTTTAATAATCTCGCACTCATTCAAAGTCAGTTTTGTTTTACCGGCATAGATAGCTCTGATGTTTTCGTTGAAAGTACATCCGGTCAGTTCAGCTGTCAAACTGCCAAGAGAAGAAGCATTCAGATAAAGCGCTGTAACAGGTCCGGTGAACTTGACATCACGTAATGTAAGAATTCCGGCCTTGGCTTCAATCGCTTTGCATTTTTCGACAGCGCTGCTCATCGTACCATTTTTCACTTCCACATTGCCTGCACTGATGGTCAATGCAGTTTCATTGTCTGCTCCCCTCCAGGTATGTTCGTTCAGGTCGAACGTTACGTTCTTGGAAATGGTAACACTCTCAGTAAAGTCATCCAACAATGTAATAGTATCGCCATCTGCGGCCCTGGCAACAGCCATGGCGATTGTCGGATACCCCGTTTCACCCACGGTAACCCTTGGCTTCATAACCAATGCGCGCATATACAGAGAAAAACTGTCTGCCTGGAAAGAAAATTCTGTGGTATCGGCATTCTCTGCACTGGCTACCGTTTTTGCCTCAGCGTCATCGGGTAAATGGACAACCACTATTTCCTTTGCCGCTTCTGCGGCTTCGTTTTTGTCAGATGCAATCGCTTCCTTAAAGCTCATATCCACTGCCACCGGCTTTAAAGGCTCGATCTCTTCGCCGGATTCCAGGGCAATAAAGGCAATATCATATGCCTCCGCTTCCGCAATAGCCTGACCGTCTTTTAATGCATCATTAGCTTGCTTCACCAATTCCTTCAGCTCGGCTTCCCCTTCGATTTTGGTTACCCGAAGCTTTACTTTCTCTTTAAAGGCGCCGTCCGGCACATCCACTGAGAATACCGCGTCACCGGTCTCAGCCGTATAAGTCTCCGCCGCAATCACCAGCTCTTCCGCCTCAACCTCAACCCAGAGATCCTCTTCCACTCCCTCTACCACATACACATGGGAGTAGCCCTTCCAGTTCGAGGCGCTCGCCAGCTCTGAGATGTCTTCAATCTCTTCCACCTCACTACCATTCGCATACACTCCGACAATCTCAAAGCCCTCTTCCGGCTCCACTGCAAAATACAGGTTCTCACCCTCGGACACGCTGTTCGCACCCTTCACGGTCGCTGCCTCCGGGAAATTCACCCCATAGTCCACCACATAGTCCATCGCTTCGCTGACGATAATCGCTTCGATATCCTCCAGCGCAATCTTCCAGGCTTTTGCATTCACATGATCCAGAATGGTTACCGTATCATATTCCTTACCCTTCAGTTCTCCCAGAATTTCTATATCATCACCTTCCAGCAGCTGGCCATCCATCTCGATCTGGTCGCCCTTTCCGCTGCCATCCGAATCCGGGATATCAGCTGCAGTGGAGTCCTCCTCCGGGATCTCTGCACTGTCATCCTTACCGGTCTCCTCTATTATAATATCCTTGCCATCTTCTGCTCCGGTCTCGCTCTCTCCCGGCTTGCTTTCTGCCTCAGTTCCGGCTTCGCTCTCTTCCGGCTTCTTCTCGGTCTCGGTTCCGGCTGCGCCCTCCTCCGGTACGTTCCCGGTCTCGGCTCCGCTCTCTTCTTCCTTCTCCTCTGCATCGGCTTCGGTCTCGTCTGCTTTGCTCTCAGACTCCGTCTCCGCTTCGGTCTCTTTCTCAGTTTCTGCCTCGGATTCCTTCTCGGTTTCTGCTTCTGTCTCCGCCTCAGCCTCCTCTTCAGTTTCCTCCTCAGAAGCCTCGGTCTCTTCCGCAATCCCTGCTTCTCTGTCTTCCAGCTCTTCCACGGATACTGCCACGATGGCTGCCTCATGACGGGAAATGCTTAACAGCTCTCCGTCCTCGTCCCCGGCTTCCTCAGAAGCTTCCGTCTCAGCTTCCGTCTCGGCTTCCGTCTCAGCCTCTGTGTCGTTTTCCTTCTCTTCTACACTCTCTGACTCCGCTCCGGTCTCGCCTTCATCCTCCGGCGTTCCCGCTTCTGCCTCATCGCTTCCCTCCGCTTCCTCAGAAGCTTCGGTTCCTTCGGTCTCTGCAGAGTCATTGTTCTCTTTGCTTTCTTCAGAAGCATCTACAGCCTCACTGCTCTCCTCCGTCGCAGCATCGCCGGTCTCCTCAGTGGAAGTGTTATCCTTGCCCTCTTCCTCCGCGGTTCCCGGCTCTTCCTCTGCCGTTCCTGTTGTCTCCTCCGGATTCAGCACCTCGGCTCCCAGCTTCTTCGCTTCGTCGTCGATCATGTCCGCCGCTTCATAATTCTCCGCATAGGACGGGGCTTCCCCACCGTCTGCCTCAATGTTGGCAGTGTTCGGATTCACCCGCACCGGCTCGGTCTCATAGCCGTCGATGTTCACCCGGTAATCCACGACCATGTCGCTTCCGTTCAGGAACAGGAAAATCACATCCTCGGTTCCTGCGTTGTAGAATACCTGCAGCTCGGTTCCTTCCGGCGCATAGCTGTCGTCAATCTCTAAGTTCAGGGCGTAGACCGCTCCTTCCTTCTTTCCCAACAGCTTCTCATAACGGGTCTTAATGCTCTTTCTCTTTGCCGCCAGATGCAGCTCGGAGAAATCAAATACTTCTCCCTGCTCCCTGGCTTCCCGGATAGCTTCCTTAAGCTCTTCTCCTTCTACCAGGAACAGGGCATTCTCTGTCTCGCCTGCCGCAAAGATCGTGCCCAGATTCCCGCCGGCATTGGTCACCACCATGGCCATGGTCAGCAGGGATGCAATCAGGCGTCTGTAGTTCTTGCGAATTGTCTTCCACATACCCATTCTCTCCCCTTCTTATTTTTCCTTTTTTTGAACCTTATCTATCTTCAACGTCTCTTTTGCAAACGTATATTTTTTACAGTAATTCAGTCACCATCCGGACTGTGACTTTCTGCCGTACATTGCATCATTTCCGAAAAAAGGTACATCAGTTCCAATGCACTGCGGAAATATACCTCTTTTTCTCCCGTACTCCTGCAGCGGATCCTCCCCTGAAGGCTCATGTGCTGCATTCCCAACAGCTCTACACGAACGATCTCCTGTGCCTTTTTCAGATGCATTCCCTGACAAAAGCTGTATCTGGCCCGCTGCCCGGCCGGTATTACTTTACTGTATTCCTCCGGAAGGAGGCCGGTTCCTTCCGAATGCTCCTGAGCCAGAGACCGATAGGGGGAAGTGTCTCCCTGAAGCTTTAAAAAACGTGCGATCTCGTCAATCCGGAATCCCAGCTGTGCCAGCCCGTGAAAGGGAACCGGTCTTAACAGATTCATATGTACAATTTCTCCATAAGGTTCCCGCCCCTCTTCCTTCGTCCCGGAAATGTGGATCAACATCGTGTTGCTGTAGCCTGATGCCTTTTTTCTGATCCTTCTGGTATCTGTCTGCTCCTTCCACTCTACAGGCAACGTGATCACCTCCCTGGCTCTTCCGTTTATGACATAATGGATATTATGTCATAGCTTATAGGTACGCATCTCTTATATTCAGCCTAAGTATAGCGCATCTGGTTTCAATTTTCAACCATTTTTTGGTTTTTTACATAAAAAAATAGCCATTCGCCATTACGGATGGGCGCAAGGACCGAAGTGGACAGGTTTTTATGATATTTTTCAGAATTAATGGAAGATATCATCAGAAACGTGTCCATTTTTTTATGACATAATATCCATTATGTCATAGTTATTTTTTATCTCCCCTCATCCCTTTCCTCCTCTTCACGGATATATTCTTCCACCCTCTTCTGCCGGATTCTCCTGTCCGGAAGATATCCCTCCACCAGCATTCCCAGCTCCAGCTGCCGCAGGCAGGCCCTCATGCTGCTGACCATGGTATATCTGCGTGTTGTCTCCACATTGCTGTGCCCCAGATAATCCGCCAGACGCACAATATCCTTTTCCTTCTCATAATAAGTCCGTGCAAACAAATGCCGCAGATTGTGCGGAAATCCCTTTTTTTCCATGACTCCTGCCATCTGGCAGAGCTTTTTCATCTCTGCCCATATATTCCTCCGATCCACCGGTCTTCCGCTTCGGGTAATGAAGATACTGCCGGTCTGGATTTTCTCCTGCACGCAATACTCCCTCAGCAGCTTCACCAGGGATTGCGGGAGCACGATACATCGCTCCTTTCCCTTGGAGCGGATGCATACGATCATCTTATCCAGGGCTTCCACCGTGATATACGGAAGCTCTCCTACCCGGATTCCGGTGCTTCCGATCGTCTGGAGAATACAGCCCAGCCGCGGGTTGCCATCCTGCTTTGCCCGAATAACCAGCCTGCGGTACTCCTCCTGTGACAGCTCTTTATCCTCCTCCCGGAAGATCTGTCTCTGAACCCGGCACAGCTTTACGCAGCAATCCTCCCTGCCGATAAATTTCAGATACCCGTTCAGGGCTGCCAGCATGGAATTGGTGCTGGTTACCTTATAGCGTTCGATCAGGTATTCCTTATAGCAAAGAACCCACTCTCGCTTCAGTATCCTGTCTCCCGGACTGTCGTCACCACTTCGTATTTTCCCCCTGCCCTCTTCTTTCCCGTCCTCTGCACAGACCCTTTCTCTCTCCTGTGCCCCGATGTCATCCCCTCCCTCTGCTTTTGCTCTGTCCGGACCCTGTCTCCCCCGGTCAATATCCGTGCGAGCCTTGTCCGGCAATTCGGCGCTGTCTCTGTTCTCCGCCTTCATGCGAATCTGAACAAACCGAAAAAAATCCCTGACATCATGCACGTATTTTCTTACAGTATTCGGATGCCGTTCCCGCTCATATAGATAATTTTCATATATATAGATGCTTTGTTCCGCAGCTGTCCGATACATCTCCTGGTCTCTATACTGATTTGCCATACCTGCTACCTGTCCTTTTCTATAGTATTTGCTCCGGATCGTATTGGAAAAATCATCCCGGGCAGAAAGCATTTCTCCAATACCCTCCCTATAGGTCACATTATAATACATTAATTATCATGCGAACGGTAACATATTCGGCAAATATTGTATTTTCCCATAAAAAATTTACAGCGAATT
The DNA here is from genome assembly GCA_910575255.1 of Lachnospiraceae bacterium. Classification (GTDB taxonomy): domain Bacteria; phylum Bacillota; class Clostridia; order Lachnospirales; family Lachnospiraceae; genus Brotaphodocola. The sequence goes on from CAJTEM010000012.1 coordinate 29,365, forward strand.
ATGATAGGTTCAATTTTTCTGACGAAGCGCTCCTGATCCGGATCTCACGCTCCACCCTACAATCTCATTTCGTTTCGCTCTGAGAATACTCAGCCTCTCCCCTCTTTTTCCAAGGCGTACCTTTCGATAAAACTTTATGATGCCGCTTCCCATCCCTTCCCCACATCAATCCAGGCTAAAGAACCGGAATACCTTTCCAATTCTTCTATCGTTAATTCGATCGCGCTGTTGCTGCTTCCGCAGGCCGGAAAAACCGTCTCAAACCGTTTCAGAGACTCGTCAAGATAGACTTCCACGCCCTCATTGACGGCAAAGGGGCATACTCCTCCCACCAAATGGCCGACCAATGCTTCCACCTCCTCCGGGGTAAGCATTTTTGCCTTTGTCTGAAATCTGGCCTTGAACTTTGCATTGTCAATCCTCGCATCCCCGGCCATAACGATCAGCACCGGGTGTCCGCCCACCAGAAAGGAAAGCGTCTTCGCGATCCGGCAGGGCTCGCAATGCAGCGCTTCTGCCGCAAGCTCCACGGTCGCACTGGATACGTCAAACTCCTGTATCCGCCCTTCCATATGATATTGGCGGAAATATTCTCTCACTTTATCAATTGCCATGATTCTCTCTCCCTTCCACTCTCTTCCAGAGAAGTCTGTTGTCATCAAATATACTGTCCAGGTATCCGGTATCCTTAAGCCATGACAGATAAGACCGGACTGTACTCCCCACGAGAACATACTGTTCAAAATTCATCTGCAGACCATAATCACTAAAAAGCTTCTGCAAAATACCCTCAAAGCTACAGGCCTCACGGCAGATATCCAGAATCCGGCGGGCAATCTCCCATACCTTATCAATATTATACTGAGCCAGCTCCGCGATCTCCTCACACGGCTCTGCATGCGCCGGAACGAACAGCCTTGCTTTCATGGTTTTTACTGTCTCAAGAGTCTCCAGATAAGCCGCCACATCGTAGAGAAAGCTGATCTGATACTTGTCGAGGGCTTCCCTGCCTGACAGACAGTCTGCAAGATAGACAACATCGTCCGGTGTGCGAAAGCCTGCCATATCAAAAAAATGTCCCGGCAAAGGAATCATCTCAAATCCCTCCGGCAGACATTCCTTAGTCAGATACTGAGCATCGCTTTCCTGTGCCATGAGGAATTTGTGGCGCAGATCCTTACAGGGAAATCCGCCATACAAAAAGGCCGGCTCCAGAACCGTATGCCTCGTAAAGGCACAGTCAATCCCTGGCACATAGATCTTGCAGCCGGTCTGCCCCTGCAAATACCGGTTGCCGCCGATATGATCCGCGTTGGAATGCGTGTTATAGATGGCTATTAGATGCCATCCCTTCTCATCCAGGATTTTCCTGACCTTTCTTCCGGCATCCTTATCGTTCCCGCTGTCAATCAGGCACACATTCTGCCCGTCCAGCCTCACAAGCCCGATTCTGGCAGGGCTTTGAATGTAATAGCTCCGATCTGTGATCGCTATCAGTTCATACATGACTTTCCTCCTGCTATATAATGATGTCTATGATACTACGGATTGCCCCGCTCTACGTGCATCCGCGAAATGTGACCTCCGGATAAAATATGGTATTATAAATCCTGCACTCACTGTCAGACAGATTCTGATATGTATGGGGGATATCCGCCCGGAAGCGGATTGCCTGCCTTTCCCGCACAACCACCGGACGCTCTCCAAGAAGCATCTGCAAGACTCCCTGAAAAACAAAAACATGTTCCTCCACGCCACCGGTATGTCCGTCTGACCGATGGCAGCACCCCTGATCCAATTCAATATAAAAGGTCTCCACGCTCCGCACCGGATCATAAGTAAACATCGGATAAGCCCGCATCCTTCCGCCCTCCCCCAGTATCACCTTCCCCTCCTCCCGTTCGGCAACCATATATTCTGCCTGAGACTCCTCTAAAAAGGAAGAGAGGGGAACCTTCAGTCCGGTCGCGATCTTCCAGAGTGTCGTGACTGTAGGAACCGACTGGCTCCTCTCAATCTGCCCCAGCATGGGCTTGCTGACCCCGGTCACCGCAGCTGCTTCCTCCAGTGTCAGATGTTGGATCATACGTATTTTCTTAAGCTTTTCCCCGATTTTCAGATTCGGCTGTTCCATATTTGCCTGCCTTTAACTGTTTTTTTATTTCTTTGGATAATATAACATATTTTCTATCAAAAGAAAAGAGTTCTTTTCCTGTGGAAAAAACAAATCACCATATCATTGAGTTGGTTACTTTTCACGGGATGGGGTTCCGAAAGGTACGCTCTGGAAAAAGGCTTCCCCGGCTTGCGAGTTTCTAGGCATCCTGCAAACGCAATCCGGGAAACCCTTTTTCCAGAGCTGGTATCTACCAGCCTTGAAAGAATAGAGAACGGGATGTTCAGCCTTGGAACAAGGCGTACCTTCGGGAACCTCACCCCACCCCGTGAACAGTAACAAGTAACTTGAGTTGGGAAAAATGTCGAAAAATGTCGTATTGTCGGAATAGGGAAGATATGCTATGATAGGCATAGGAAACAACCGTGTTACAAGGTGGTAAGCCTCCCTAACTTGCAAAAGAAGGGAGGTGGTGTGGATGGAGATGTTCACCTTTCAGGATCTGATCCTGTTTGCGACGTTTTTAATTGCACTGCTTGCCTACATAGATAGGGATAACAAGCCAAAATAAATAAGCCTACCTTGTACTTGGCCGTCGAGGTAGGCTTATAACTTACTGATGGAGGCTAACCACTTTGTGGGCGGTTGTTTTCCTATGTCCAATATACCATATCCGGAATTGGCTTTCAAGCGATTTTTATAATCCGGATGCAGAAATACTCTGCGGCCGTTACTGTTCACAGACCAATGTCAGTAAGTTAAGCCATTCCAAAGGGTACGCCAGGGAAACGGGGAGAGAAGCAGTCGAAAATGGTCTGCGAATTTTTCCGGTTTCGAGATCAAGAATTCCTAAAATTCCTGATTTTTGCTAAAAGCGAAACGAAAATTCACAAACTCGCTGCGCTCAGACAGTGTGAATTTTCGTTTCCACGCAAAACTCAGAAATTTAAGGACTTCTAAATCTCTGCAAAGTCAAAATTCGCAGACCATTTTCGACTGCTTCTCTCCCCGTTTCCCTGGCTGTGTTTCGCGATTTCTTAACTAACTGACATTGGGTGTGAACAGTAACCTGCGGCCTTCCCCTTGTTCCAAGGCTGAACATCCCGTTCCCCGTTCTCTCGAGGCTGGTAAATACCAGCTCTGGAAAAAGGGTTCCCCGGCTTGCGTTTGCAGGATGCCTGGAAACTCTTAGCTCGCAGGAATCTGCGTCAGTGTCAAAAATACAGCTGTCTGAGCGAAGCGAGTTCTGTATTTTTGACACTGCTTTTAGCAGATTTCTGCAAGCTTAGAGTTTCCGCATCCGAAACCCGCAAGCCGGGGAACCCTTTTTCCAGAGCGTACCTTTCTAAACCGCCGCCCCATACACCAGATTCGGCAAAAACAGCACCATCTTTGGGAAGAAGACACAGAGCGCCACCGTAATCAGGATCGCCACAAACAGAGGAACGGAATACCGCGTCGTCTCCTCCACCGAGCACCCCATAATATTCGAGCAGGTGTAAAGCGCCACTCCGACAGGCGGGGTCGAACACCCCATAGTAACAATGGTCATCATAATAATGCCAAAGTGCACCGGATCAATCCCGTACTGGGTAATAATCGGGATCAGAATCGGAGTTACGATCAGGGTAATCACTGTGGTCTCCATAAACATGCCAAATACCGTAAGCATGATCAGGATTAGAAAAAGCAGGATATACTTATTGCTGGTCAGTCCCACCAGCATGGTTGTCAATGTCTTCGGAAGCTGGTCAAACACAACGCCATAGCTGAAGATTCCCGAGAAAGCCAGGATCATGGTAATGACAGAGAGATCCTTGACACTGTCTACCACACACTTTTTAAATTTCTCAAGCGTCAGCTCTTTGTAGATAAAGGCACCTACCACCAAAGCATAAAATACGGCAAAAGCACCGGACTCGGACGGTGTCATCACGCCAAAACGAATCAGCACGATCAGAAGAACCGGGAACAAAAGCGCCCAGATACTCTCGATGCATGCCTTTAAAATCACTCCCGGAGGCGAGGGCTTATCATGATCCGGCTTATATCCGTGATGGCGGGCCGACCATGCCGTTGCAACCATCATCAGCACACACATAATAAACCCGGGAAGGAAGCCCGCCACAAACAGCCGGCCGATGGATACCTCGCCTACCGTACCATAGAGAATCAACCCCATGGATGGCGGAATCGTAGCTACAATCAAACCAGACAGACAGTTAACCGCAGCCGCCCACCCGGGCGCATAACCGCGCTTTGTCATCTCAGGACCAAGAATCCGGCATTCCATGGCCGCATCTGCCACTGCCGAGCCGGACACACCGCCCATCAAAGTGGAAAGCACTACGGATACCTGGCCGATCGACCCATACATATGACCGGTCATGACGTTCGCCAGCTTGACCAGACGGGAAGTAATGCCGGTATTATTCATCAGATTACCTGCAAAAATAAACAATGGGATCGCCAGCATGGTAAAGGACTGGGTGGTAGACAGCGACTTCTGAACCAGAATCGTCCACGGAATCTCCGGACGCATCAGGAAAAAGGCAAATCCGGATACCGCGATGGCAAATGCCACCGGCATTCCCAGAAACAAAAGCACCAGAAAGAATCCTATTGCACTTAACATTACTGCTTCCCCCCTTCTTTCACCGGCTGCTTCATATCGCCTATGATCTTCCCTATGGCGCTGAAAAACATCAGCAGAGAACCCACCGGAACCGCCAGCGTACACCAGGCATAGCTGAGCTTTAAAGTGTTGAAGGTCCGGTTCCAGCTCTGCGATACCAGCAAAAACCCATACACAATCAAAATCAAAAGGAACAGCAGCATCATAATATCAAAAACAATTGTCAGAAGCTTTTGGAGCACCTTGGGGAATTTATTCACCAGCATATCAATCCGAATCAGGCCTCCGCCCTTTATGATGATATCCGAACCGATAAATGTCAGCCATGCAAATGCTAAAAGGGAGACATCCTGCGCCCAGTTCACCGGCATTCCGACTGTTCTGGCCACTGCGGACCAGAACACCAGGACTGCAATCATACACAGCATCATACCGGCAAGAACTTCTTCAACCTTTAATATGGAATCTGAAATTTTTTTCATATGAAAGCTTCCTTTCCATTTTGTGAGAGCTTAGCGATTGTCTGCAGTTGCCCTGTAACGCAACAAGGCAACTGCCGCCGCGTCTTAGACATCCGCCGTCACTTAATTCGTCTTGCCAATCTCCTTGTACAGCTGTTCCCTCAGCTCCGCATAACCCAACTTCTCATATACCGGATCTACCAGGGCCTTAAATGGCTCCACATCCGGCTCCACGATGGTCATGCCAGCCTCAGCCATCTTCTTCTCTGCATCCTCAACCTCGCTCATAACATCTGCGGCAGTGGTCTTGCCCACCTCAACAGAGGTCTCAACCAGAAGGGTCTGCAGATCTTCAGGCAGGCTTTCAAACCAGCTCTGGCCACAGATCAGGCCCTGCATCAGCTGGAAATGCCCGGTCTTGGACTGATACTCACAGACCTCATAGATCCTGGAAGGATAGGTGGATGTATTCTGAGCCTCACAGCCCTCCAGAGCCTTGGACTGAATTCCATTATAAACCTCGCCCCAGGACATTGAGATCGGAGTTGCTCCCATAGCCTGAATCGTTTCTGTACATACCTCCTGTCCGATGGTACGGATCCGCAGCCCTTTCAGATCATCTGGAGTATTGATCGGTTTATTCGTCATGAATTCACGCGGACCATCATAAAAGGTGAAAGACAGAATCTTGATTCCATGATCATTGGACAAGGTATCACACCAGCCCTTAAAGGTATCGGTCTGTGTAACCTGATAGCACTCATCATAATTGTCTGCAAAATATCCCATCATCAGAATAGAAAAATCCTTCACATACTGTCCCATGCGGGAGGCATCCGTATTTACCGCTACATTAGCTCCCTGAATCGCCTGCTCCAGCACATCCTCATCGCTTCCTAACTGACCTGCCGGAAATACTGTCACCTTCAGCCTTCCGCCGGACTTCTCATTCAGCTCATCCGCCAGCTTCTGATAATTCCTGGTAATCAGCGCCTGTTCTGTCTGAGAGGTCGAAATCTTCAGTTCATACACCTTGTCCGTGTCTGCGCTGGCGTCACCACCACCCTCTGCCTTTGCTTCCGGTGCCGCCGGCTGGGCATTCCCCATCCCCGGCATGCCGCTGCACGCACTCATAGCGGCCATCATTACTGCCAATACGCCTGCTGTCAATACTCTTTTTTTCATTTTCCTTCCTCTTTTCTTAGTAATTATGCTTAGCATTGTTTATTAGCTAAACGTTTATATGTATCATATTCATTAATATAAACGATTATATGAAAGAAATCAAGTGCTTTTTAACATTTTCTTTATTCCTTTTTCCTTCTATGAAATATGCTTTGACATGAGCCTTTTAAGCTGATAAAATAATTTCATGATACCAGGGTCAAAAGGTCTGAGATCCGATGCAAGCTTGCTTGCAAGAGGATTTTTGAACTTGGGACCCGTAGGAAACAGGAAAAAGCAGCCCGATTAGGGCGGATTTTGAATGTTTTTGAGAATTGCGGGAGCACAAAGTGCGGAGCAATCCGGTATCAGAGGGGTCAAAAGACCTTTTGACCCCAACATCATTTCATTCATATAATATTCGGAAGGAGTTACCCGGCCATGGTGACGATCAAGGATGTTGCGAAGAAATGCGGCTTTTCCGTGTGCACCGTTTCCCGCGCCCTCTCCGGGAAAGGCTATATCAAAAAGGAAACCAGAGAAAAGATCATGGAAGCCGTGACAGAGCTGAATTATCGCCCCAACACGCTGGCCGTCAACTTAAAGACCGGACGCCGTCAGACTCTGGCTCTGGTTCTGCCTTCTCTGACCAATATTTTTTACACAAAACTGGAACAGTACATGGAGGCCTTTGCCTCAGAAAAAGGCTATCTGCTCTATTTAAGCAACACTGGATACAACCTCGAAAAAGAAAAGCAGGTCATTGAAAATCTGTCTGGGATGGATATTGCCGGGGTCATTATCTTTACTGTCTCTGGTGAGCATGAACACATCAAAAAGCTCTCCGAATTCGGGATTCCCTATGTGTACATGAACCGCCGCTTTGAAGACGATCCGAATCACTGTCTGCGGCTGGACAACAAAAAAGCCGCCTTTGAGGCGGTTGATTACATGATTCAGCTGGGTCATAAAAAGATCGGCGGCATTTTTCAGGGCTTTGACAACAACTCCTATCAGGAACGTTATGAAGGCATGATGGAAGCATTGGATTCTCATGGACTCACATGCAGCCCGAACCATCTGCTGTTTGACGTCAATCCGGAGGACATGGAGAACACCCCTGGCCGGATTCTTCAGATGCTTCAGCAGCCGGACCACCCCATGGCTATCTTTGCCGGCAATGACATGATTGCCTTCAGTCTGTACCGGGCCGCCTATATCCTGGGGATCCGGATTCCGGACCATCTGTCTGTATTCGGTTATGATGACTGCATTATGGCAAACTTTGTGACTCCGCCGCTGTCCACAGTTTCCGCTCCTGCCAAGCAGCTTTCCGCAATTGCCGTGGATTTCATCGATCATCATATCCACACCGGATGTCTCAAAGAGCTTCCGGTACTCAAAGCGTCTTTGGTCATACGCAGCTCTGTCAAAAACCTGAAAAATTATCGGGAAGGGTTATAGACGGATTTTTCCAGAAGGTACGCCTTGAAAAGGGAAGGAGGACGGCAGGAAATGATTTGCTGATTTTTCCGGTTTCGAGATTAAGAATTCCTAAAATTTCTGATTTTTGCTAAGTGCGAAACGAAAAAACCAAAAATTTAAGGACTTCTAAATCTCTGCAAAGTCAAAATCTGCAAATCATTTCCTGCCGTCCTCTTTCCCTTTTCAAGGCTGAGTATTCTCGGAGCTTAATAAAAAATGCCCTGGTGGTTTTCATTCTCAATTCGTCTTTCTGTTATTTTTCCATATCCTTCCCCGGATAAACCAGTACCAGCTCTACCGTTTCCCCGGATCCAGGCACAATCCGATATGTTTCTGCGGCCGCGGCAATCACAAAGCTGTCGCCGGCCTGTAGCTGTAGTGCTGCCAGTTCTGGTTCTGGCTTTTCTGCTTCCCGGGCGGCTTCTTTTTCCTTGTTTTCCTCTGCTTTTTTAGCTGTCTTTTGCTGCCCGTCTTTCTCGCAGGAATATTCTTCCTGCAGTTCCATCGTGCAGCTGCCGCTGCACACCACTCCCAAAGTGAACTTCCCGTTATGGGGAATCACCGTCTCCTCCCATATCTGCAAGGATTCTACAAAGAAGCAGGGCGTAAGGTTCTCGCCTGCCAGGCGCCGCCGTTCCCACGCCTTTGTTTTCTCCAATACCTGAGGCTCGATCCGGCATTTTTCCCTGACCTCCTCTGCGGAGTATTCCGTATAGTCAAAAACGTCCAGACAGAAATCCAGCCCTCTTCCCATAAAACGGGCCTCCTCGGGAACCACCACATTTTCCCGCTCAAATTCACAGCGCACCACCAGATCGGACGGCTCCATAATCTCCAGCATGGTGATTCCCTCTCCAATGGCATGGGGCATTCCTCCGGGTATGTACCACACCTCCCCGGGCCTTACCGGTATCTTCTCAAAGCACCCGTCCATCGCTTCCCGATCCTGCATCTTTACGATCTGCTTCCATCTCTCACGCCCCGGCGAATGCTGAAACCCAAGGCGTATATAAGGATCTATCCCCTCCCGAATCCCCAGAATATAATAGCACTCCAGCTTCCCGTAAGGCTTCCCCATAATCTCATTGGCAAACCGGGTAGACGGATGAGCCTGAACATGAAGACGCATAGCCGAATCGAGGATTTTCAAAAGAAAGCTGAGCTGCCAGGTGTTGTCACTGTGAATGCTCTTTCCCAGATAAAAGCTCTGCTCCTCATCCACCACATCCCGCAGGCAGCGAACGCCCTCTTCTGTATCCACCAAAGCCAGCCCCTCCTGCTCCACCGGCTCCATCCCCAGATTCACCGCCTCCACCATAGAGCCAATCCACTCCTCCGGACGGTCATTGTCCACACATACTGCCTTTTTGTGAAGCCGGTCGATTCCGGCTCCCCCCAGATAATTGCGCCGGACACGGTTCTCCGGCAGTTTTATCAATCCCTTCTTCATATCATGTTCTCCTCTTATTCCGTTTCTTACATATCTCAGCGTATCTGATGAATCTCCTCAATCAAATCCAGAAACTGTTTGCCATGCTTTTGATACACCGGCTCCATTGCCTCGCTCCATGCCTCCGAATCCTCCGGCTCCAGAATCTTCACGCCTGCCCGCTTAAGCGCCTCATAAGCCGCCTGATCTGCCCGCTCGATCTCCTCCCGGTTGTAATCCTGTGTCAGACGGGCCGCCTCTGCCAGCACCTGCCGGTCTGCCTCCGCAAGCGCCTCCCAGGTAATCTCACTGACCAGTATCACCCCCGGTGCATACGTATGTCCGTCCCTGACGTAATAAGGCGCCACCTCATAAAACTTATTATAATAATAGCTGACTGGCGGATTCTCCGCGCCATCCACGCTTCCCGACTGAAGAGCCGTATACAATTCCACGTAGGCGATGGGAACCACCTTTGCCCCCAGAGCCTTCACCGTATCCTCCATCAATTCAGATATCTGTATCCGGATCTTCAGATCTTTCATATCTTCAACCCGGGTAACCGGCTTCTCTCTGGTAAAAAAATTCCTCGCCCCCTCATCCAGATACCCAAGTCCCCGGATTCCCTCACATTCCGCCTGAATATTGTCCAGGATCTCCTGCCCCAGCGGACTCTCGCATACCTTCCAGAAATGCTCCCGATCCCGGAATATATAAGGCAGGGCCAGCGCCGAAATCATCGGATTGCCGAATTCCACAAGAGAAGCGCTGTTGCCCCGATACAAATCCAGAGAGCCCATCTGCATGGCACGGTAACACTGCGTATCGTCCCCCATCTGTCCCGAAGGATAGATCTCCACCGCCATCCGCCCCTCGCTGAGCCTTTCCACCTGCTCTGCAAAAAACTTGGCCGATTCCGTCATGATATGCCCCTCCGGATTCACCTCTCCATAGCAAAGCACCACCTCCGGTTCCGCTGTCCTGGCCTCCTTCCCCGGCGCCTCCATGCCTCCCCAGCCGACAAGATATCCTCCTGCCAGCAAAATCACAGCTCCTGACAGCATAACAGGCAGCAAAAACCCCTCCCTCCTTTTGGCGCTTCCTCCTGTCACATAAAACCTGCCTTCTTTCATTCCCCGCAAACCTCAATTTCAGAAAAATACTCCATGTGGTACTTCAGATTATCTCCGTTAAAGTTCAACTGGCTCAGCCTTTCAAACAATGCCGCTGCCTTATCCGTCCTTACGCGGATTCCCGGCATCTGATTCACTCCCCTGAGAATCGTCATCAGGCTTCGCCCAAAATTCAGCTTTACCGACACATCCTGATACATCAGGCAACGCTCCAGCTCCTCCACCAGCTCCGTCATCCTTTCCTGACATCGTTCCCGGCTCCCCTCTGCCAGCAGACAGCTGACCTCCTCTTCCAGGCCGCACAGCTTCTTCATGCTCTTTGTCATCTCAACAAATTCCCTTCCCGTCTCTCCTCCGGAATAACTGCTGATGTAAGAAGCTGCCTCCTCATAAGCGCCTGGCAAATCTTCAACGTTAACGCAGGTTCCGCTAACCCCGCAGGCAACCGGAATCTGACTCTCTCCTGCCAAATAATCCCTCGCCCTGCGAATACAGCCGGTCAGATCCGTAAAAGCGTCCTCCTGATCCGTATACAGACAGACCACCATCCGGTCCATCCAGATACTGTTAATCCCCCTGATCTCCGGCAGACGGAAATAATTTTTAAGAACCTCCTGGGAAAATGCTCCCATGGAAATCAGCGCCGGGCTGGAAATCAAAACCACTTTCATCCACCCCTTGCCGATTCCCCACTGCTCAAGCTGCTCCCTCATCTCCTCTGCCCCTTTTCTCCGGAAAAAAAGATTCCAGAGAAAATCCTTCTCCACATCCTGATAAAAGTCAAATAAAGTCTCCCTGTCCGAACCGTGAGAATACGATAAAAGCGCCAGAGAATCCTCCCGCTCCCTTGCTCTTGCGATCACCTTATCCAGCGTCTCCCGCAATTCGGAATCCAGATATGGCTTCAGAAGATAATCCGTCACCCCCAGTTTCATAGCTTGTTTGGCATAGGCAAAATCACTGTAGGCAGAAATAATAATCATCTGAATGCCAGGATAATTCTTACGAATCTCCTGCGCTGCCTCCAGGCCATCCATCCGTGGCATCTTCACATCCAGAAGCACAATATGCGGCTTCCCTTTCTCTAGATTCTCCAACAAATCCACCCCGTCCACAGCCTTATAGACCACCTCAAAAAGGTTCGGATAACTTTCCCGGATCACCCTTTCCAAATATTCCCGCTCATACGCCTCATCATCCGCCAGCATCAACCGCAGCATGTTCAACCCCTCCTTCCCCTTTTGTCTCCGGCCTGACCGTAACACTCTTATAAAGCTTCAAAATAATTCTGGTAATCCCCTCTGTTCTCTCAATCTGAAGTACATCTTCCTTCTTATAATAAAATTGCAGACGCTCCCTCACATTATTCAGACCAATCGAGGTCCGGGGAACCGGCATTCTCTCTGGCATCCTCTCCTCCTTAACGGACGGAAAACCGACCCCGTTGTCCGCCACCACGATCTCCATGTATTCCGGCTTCTCTGTGATCAGAATCTCCACCTTTCCTCCGCTTATCCGATCCCTCAGACCGTGCTGAATACTGTTCTCAACCAGCGGCTGAAGCGTCAGCGGAGGTATCATAAAGGATTCTTCCAGAAATGATTTCCTCACATCCAGACAAAACCGGATTCTCCCCTTCAAATGCAGCTTCTGGATATACAGATACGCCTGAAGAAGCTCAATCTCATCATCCAGCGGAATGACTGCTGTTTTGATCTCAATACTGCTGCGGAGGATTTTGGAAATCGACTTTACCAGCTGAATGGCCGTACCCCCTTCCCCCAGCTGTATGCTGCGGATCACAAGACTCAAGGTGTTAAACAGAAAATGCGGATTCATCTGCATCTGCAGCTCCCGGATCTTCGCCTCTGCCAGGCGTTCCCTCATCTGGTAGGTCTCATTCAGCTCTGTAATCATATTACGTATCGTATGCTTCATCTGGTCAAAGGTCCCGGAAACCTGATTCAGTTCCTCAAAAGCTGTCTCCTCAATGTCCTGCACTTCAAAATTCTTATTCGTGATCTCCTTCGCCGCACAGGTAAGCCGCCCAATGGAATCCAGGACGTCGTGATTCATGCGATAATTCACAAGCCAGGTAAACAGACACCCAACCGCCAGTACAAAATTCATCAGAAGATTCACCATATTCAGCTGTCGGCTGTGCTCCTCAAAGGATTTATTCAAATACTCCAGATACTGACTCATCAGTTGGTTTAAACATCTCTCAATCTCCAGATCTACCTCATCCAGGCCACTCATATCCCCCGGACTGTAAAGCCCCTCTGGCCGGATATAAGACTGGGCCAGCTGCTGATGACGCTTCACCACCTGGCAGACGATCCGGTACATCATTTTACACTGTCGATCATACCGCATCTTATCCGACAAAGCTGCAAGGCCATTGTTTAAACGGCTACAGTTTTCATAATACTTCTCAAGATTCGTATATTCATGACTTTTGCAGTATAATTTGAAACTGATTTTCCGGTCATTGTTCATCACAGAAAGCTCATTTACCTGACGATAATCCTGCAGGAGGCGGTTATACCTGCCCGAGGCCCCTGCGTTCACCAGAATATTGGCGGCAATAAAGACACAGGTAAACAAGATAAGCTGAAGATGGCTGCGGCGTATTTCACTTCGAATGGATTTCATACCCTCTTCTCCCCCGGGATATCCCGAATGTTCTGGTTGCTGACATTGCTTCCGGATCAGGAAAGGTTTTTTACAAAATCTATTTTACACTACTTTTTCATATTTTGAAAGCACATATATATACGTTTACACAAATACTTTCCTCAAAGATTACTTTTGATGGAGTGGGGTCCGGGAGATACACCTTGGAACAAGGGGAGAGAAGCCGTTCGAAACGGCCAGAATGAATCTATGCATGCTTGTAAGGATTCTTGTTGTGTGATAGAATGGAAAAATCAGGATTTTCACATTGCATAAGAAAGAAAACAGAAGGAAACATAAGAGAATGAAAAAGCAAATCAAAAAAATGTGAAACAAGTTAGCGGCAATCACGGTGGCTGTTGCAATGATTGCGCCCCTGACCGTCTGCAGCAGTGTGCCAAGGGCTATGTGCCGGAGGGTTACGTGCCAGAGGGCTATCTGGATGGCTGGATTCAGTCTGCTGACAACAGCGGCTCCACAACCTGGCAGAAGGAGCCGACCCATGCCCGATAAAGCTACACGCCAAAACAGCAGCCGGAATGCCTTATACGCGTCCGGCTGCTGTCTTGCAATACGCTCCTGTGCGGCCTGTGCCGCCTCACCTGGCAAGCCTCCCATACCGCCTCGCCATATCATAAAGCTTCTTTTTCAGTTCCTCTGTCAGTTCCTCTCCCGTAAGCCGCCACTTCCAGTTAATCCCCACCGTAGACGGCTTATTCATCCGGCACTCATTTCCGTATCCCAGATAATCCTGCATGGGAATAATACAGATCCTGGCCGAACTGCGCATAATCAAGCTGATAAACGCCCAGTTCAGTTCCTTTTTCGGAGTCCGGCTGTCACACAGATATTCCCGGGCCATCTCCTGTTCTTCCGTGGAGATACTGTCAAACCAGCCCCGGATGGTCTCATTGTCATGGGTCCCTGTATAGGCCACGCAATTCTCCTCGTAATTATGCGGCAGATAATCATTGGCACAGCCCGAATCCCGGGAGTCAAAAGCAAACTCCAGCACCTTCATCCCCGGAAATCCGCTGCTTCTCACCAATTCACGAACCGAATCCGTCACATACCCCAGATCCTCCGCAATCACCTCCCGGCGGCCCAAAGCCTCCTCCACCCGGGCAAACAGAGCCATCCCCGGCCCCTTTTCCCAGTGTCCGTCCACCGCGGTCGTCGCTTCATAGGGAATGGAATAATACTCGTCAAAGCCCCGGAAATGGTCAATCCGCACCACATCATACAGCCGGAAGCAGTACTCCAGCCGGGAAATCCACCACTCATACCCCGTGTCCCTGTGATAATCCCACCGATACAGAGGATTGCCCCACAACTGTCCTATAGCAGAAAATCCGTCTGGCGGGCAGCCGGCCACTGCCAGGGGCACATTATTCTCATCCAGCTGGAACAACTCCGGGTGCGCCCATGTATCCGCGCTGTCCATAGCCACATAGATCGGAATGTCCCCGATCAGACGGATTCCCCTGTCATTGGCATAGTTTTTGAGTTTCATCCACTGCATATAAAAGGTATACTGCAGATACTGCTGGAATTCGACATCAAAATACAATTCTCTGTGGTAATAATCCATGGCATTCGGCCACCGCAGACGGATGTCCTCGGCCCACTCGGTCCAGGGCGCCCCGTCAAACCGGTCCTTCACTGCCATAAACAACGCATAATCCCCCAGCCACCAGCCATTATCCGCCACAAACCGCTGATAATCCTGATTCTCACTGATTTTACTGCGCTCATAAGCCTTTCTCAGAAGCGGATAGCGGGCCTGATACATTTTCTCATAATCCACACTCCCCGGTTTATCCCCAAAATCCGCTGCCTCACACTCCGCCTCCGTCAGCACCCCCTCCTCCACCAGCGCCTCCAGGCTGATAAAATACGGATTCCCGGCAAAGGTGGAAAAAGACTGATACGGCGAATCTCCATAGCTGGTGGGGCCCAGCGGCAGAATCTGCCAATAGGTCTGCCCCGCCCCCTTCAGCCAGTCCACAAAATCATAAGCGCTTTTCGAAAAACATCCAATCCCGTACTTCGACGGCAGACTGGTAATCGACAGCAACACTCCTCCGGCTCTGTTCATATTTTAAAATCTCCCCTGTTCTCTGATAAAGTCAATAACCTCGCGGCATTCTCCGGACGATATCTAACCGGTCACCGTAGCAGTTCAGATAACACTTGAACTATTACCGGTCACCACCAGCACGCCATAATGATCCGATACCACCGGATAATTCTCCCCGTTGCAGATCACGCAGGAGCTGAGAATGGGAACCCTCTCACTGCACCAGATATAATCCATCCTCATGCCTTCCTGACAGGCACTTCCGTCGTCGGGAGAATCTTCCTTTTCCGTTTTCGGGTTCTTCAGGACCTTTGTGTCTGACAGCCGCTCCCTCCAGCCGTCAATCACCTTTCCCACCGTCACGCCACAGTCCCTTTCCCGGGCCAGGCAAAAGGTATCCTTCCACCCGCTTTCACTCACTAAATCATACCCCTGCCCAATAATACTGTCAAGACTGTTAAAATCCCCCATCAGCCAGACTGGCTGTCCTACATTACCGGCCTGGATGTTTCCAGATTCTGGCCTCTGCATATTTCCGGGTTCTTCATCCACGGTTTCTGATCTTTGCGCGTTCCCAGCCATCCTCAGATCACATCTGTCACCTGTTTCCGGAAGTTTTTTGTCAGAATCCGCCTCCTCTTCACCTGTCACTGCCCAAATATGCTTCTGCAGTCTTTCCCATTGCTTAACAAACGGCTCTTCCTCATCATCCCACCAGCCCATGTGCACAGTATAGAACCATCCGGCCTCTGTCTTTATCCCCAAAATCCGGCGCGTCTTCCAGTTCCCATAATCCGCACACCCGCTGATCCGGAAAGAATCCACCTCCAGAATCGGATACCGGCTGAAAACAGCCAGGCCCTCATCATACTTTCCATACCCCAGCTTTGCCCCGACCCAGGTCCAGAAATACTCCGCCCCCTTCTCCCGCAAAAGCCCGGAAAGCCTGGCTGCATGATTGTCCCGCCGGACCTCTCCCTCAAAATCCCGGCACCGGACATACCCGGACAATTCCGGCGGCTTCACCCGCTCTGCCGCCGCCGACTGATTCACCTCCTGCATAGCCACAATATCCGGCTTCTCCGCCAGCACCACATCCACAAACCGATGCAGCTTCTCCTCATAATCCGGCTCCTCCAGACTATGGGTGTTCAATGTGATCAGTTTCATAACCTCCCCCTCCTCATGAGAGCACATCTGAAGGCATTCTCTCATCCCTCAGCTGCGGCTCCCTCGACTTGGCCTCACAACTTTGCAGAATGTGAAAACCATCCTTTATGCATGCAAGCCCCTCAACTCCGCAGTGCATCTTCTTGTTTTCCTAACTGCGGAAAACAAGAAGACGGGCTTATCGCCCTATGGCAGAATGTGAAAACCATCCTTTATGCATGCAAGCATGCAACAGGCTGGTTTTCACATTCTGACGCACTGCTCACTATCATAAGATATCATTGATATCCGATTTCAGCACATCGGCCTTTGGCCCGTATACAGCCTGAATTCCAGTATCCTTCTTCAGAAGCCCCAGAGCGCCCTCCGCCTTCCATGCAGGCAGTTCTGCCACCTTCGAAGCGTCCTTCACCGTCACCCTCAGACGTGTCATACAGGCATCCACCAGAGTAATATTCTCCCTGCCGCCCAGCAGTGCAATAATCCGCTCCGCCTGGCTGTCGCCGCCCTTACCAGAACCTGAGCCGCTGCCGCCGGCTGACGTTCCTCCGTCCTCATCCGCATTTTCATCCGTATAATTCCCCAGACGTCCCGGCGTCGCAAAATGCAGCTTGTCAATCATCACATAAGCCACCACATAACCAATGGCAAAGAACACCAGCACGCAGATCACAAAATTAATCAGATCCCCTGCCAGCCCTGCCTTCACGGACATGGGCACCCGGGTAATAAACTCCAGATTGCCAAAGGAATGAAGCCTCAAATGCAGGATTCCTGCCATGGCAAAGGCACATCCCTGCAGAACCGCATAGACCGCGTACAATGGCAGTGCGCAGAACATAAACATGAACTCCAGCGGCTCCGTCACACCCGTCAGAAATACTGCCAGCACGGTGGAAACAAACATTGAACGGTAAGACTTCTTCTTATCTGCATCCACCCTGCGGTACATAGCCAGAGCAATTCCCAGCAAAAGCCCGGTAGCGCCGATCATCTGCCCCACCTTAAACCGGGCAGGCGTCACCGTTGTCATCAGATTGGTATAAGCCGCCATATCCCCGGCGTCCTTAAAGTTAATCAGATCCGTCACCCACGCCAGCCACAGCGGGTCCTGCCCAAACACCTGAGAACCGGCGTTGATTCCCGTCTGAATCGTATACGTGCCGCCAAAAGAAGTATAATTCATGGGAATCGTCAGCATATGATGCAGACCAAAGGGCAAAAGCAGACGCTCCAAAGTACCATAGATAAACGGCGCAAACACCGGCGAGGTGGAAGAAGAATTGGCAATCCACACGCCAAAGGCATTGATTCCTGTCTGCACCACCGGCCAGACCACTGCCAACACCAGAGAGATAATCACAGACCAGACAATCACCACCATGGGTACGAACCGCTTCCCGTTGAAAAATGCCAGAGCATCCGGCAATTTCCGGAAATTATAATACTTATTATATATCATGCCACCGGTAAATCCGGCGATAATTCCCACAAACACCCCCATATTCAGCGCAGGCGCCCCCAGCACGGAAGTGAAATATCCGTTTACCAGAATCTCCTGCCCGAACAGCGTATGCGTCACAGCCTCCGGGTCATTCAGCATAGCCGCCGTCACTCCGAAGATTGCACCCGTGATACAGTTAATCAGGATAAAGGCAATCACAGCCGCAAATGCTCCCCCGGCACGCTCCTTTGCCCAGGAGCCGCCGATAGCCACGGCAAACAGAATATGCAGGTTATTGATCACAGCCCAGCCGATATTTTCCATGGTGCTGCCGATCATGGCGATCATATGCACATCCACCCCGGCCATCTGCACCAGCTTGCCAAGGCTGATCATCAGACCTGCCGCCGGCATAACCGCGATAACCACCATCAGCACCTTGCCCAGCTTCTGCAAAAAGTCAAAATTAATGGCCAGCTTCTTTTCCGGCTTCTGACCGGCTGCTTTGTCCGAAGCATTTCCCCCGGCACCACTTCCTGCCCCGGCGCTGCCTGAACCAGCGTTGCCTCCTGCCGCTCCCGCACCGCTGCCAGCAGATGTTCCGGCCGCCTCGCTGTCATCCGCCTCCAGCGTCACCAGCACATCCTTCCCGGCTGTCACCGGGCCCTCCTGCCCCTTCAGCCTCTTTCCCTCCATGCCGCCGCATACCAGCACCGGCGTGATCGGATTGATCTGTCTCTCCGCCAGAAATGCCAGATCCACCTCTGCCACCAGGTCCCCGGCCTGTATCCGCTGGCCTGCCTTCACATGAACCTGAAAGCACTCTCCCTTAAGGGCCACCGTCTCCAGCCCCACATGAACCAGAAGTTCCACCCCCTCATCTGTGCGGAAGCCAAAAGCATGAAGGGTATCTGCCACAGAGGCCACCTCCCCGGTCACCGGGCTTACAATCCTTCCGTCCTCCGGAATCACTGCCATGCCATCGCCAATAATTTTCTGAGAAAATACCGGATCCGGAACCTGTTCCAATGCAACCGCTTTCCCGGTCACTGGTGATAGTATAACAAGTTCACTGCTGCTGTTTTTCCTGTCACTCATCGTTTTTCCTCCTCATTTTTTTACAACTGTATGCACTTATCACGCAATCGCTTGCATTAAATATATCTCGTTTGCACAGAGTTTGCAACTATGTTTTTCCCATCTTTTCTCATTTCTCCATTTTCAACAAGCTGAAGTTTTCAATTTTGTGCATATTGACGGCATTCCCCCAACATCTTTCTGCCTGTTCTTTCTCAGAAATCCCTCCACAGTTCAGGAAAATTCACCCGGCTATTTTCGGACATTAAAAAGGAGATCCTGTACCGTTACCAGTTTACCCCGGATCTCCTCTGTGAAATCAGTGATTTAATTGCATCCAAAAACATAGTATTCAGCCATGAAGCAGTGGCATTGCTTGCCCAAAAGCTTATTTCTCTCTCCGGCCATGCGAGACCTGCAGAAGATCCTTCCCAGATGAGGAAGGTGCGGCGGGAAGCCGGATATACCGCCAGGTCAGCCCTTCCCGGCTTTGCCTGCCTTCTTCTGCATGGACAAAAGCCTGTCCAGATACACAGACTTAAACTGCTTGCCCGCCAATGCCTGCTTCACAGGCGGCAGCTTTAAAATCGTTCCAAACACCGCTGCCATGGCACGATGATTGGCAAATGCCTGGTTATCAAAAATCAAATTCTGCAAAGTTCCCTTCTCAATCGCCTGCAAAACAAAACGATGCGTGCTGTTGACCGGCGTAATGACCTGAATCGGCCGGCGCTTCAGTTCAATGGCCTTTGCGGGACAATTCCTGGCACAGACACCGCAGCCCAGACAGATCTCCGTGTCAATCCTGGCATGCTTTTTCACTATTCTGGCACCAGAAATCCCCTGCGTCCCTGTCCCGCTTTCTTCGACTTCCTGCACCATATTTTCCGCTCTCCTGGCGGCTTGGGCCATATTCTTCTCTCTCCCGTCTTCCTGCCTTTCGGTCTCCCGTGTCTGCTCTTCTTCCATCTCCTCCTTCAGAGAAATCGCCAGAATCGGGCAGACCTTCGCGCACTTCCCGCAGCCCACACATTTCTCCAAAGACACCTCCGGAATATAGTTGGTGGTAGCCACCGGCTGCATGGGACTGAATCTCCGGGCCGCCTGCAAAGCCTCACAGCAGCACCCGCAGCAGTTGCAGATAAAAGCCGGATGCTCCCGCACATTTTCCCCGATCTGCACCAGATTGCTGGCATAGGAACGCTCCAGGGCATCCATGGCCTCCTCCTTGGAGATCAGTCTTGCATACCCTCCATGCTCCGCCAGGGAACGTGCCACATTGTCAAAGGTCAGGCACACATCCCAGGGCGCGTTAATCTCACAGGGACGGCCGTTATGATACATCTTATGACGGCAATAGCAGGTGCCCAGTCCGATATACCGGGCCTCCTTTACCATATGCGTGGCTCGCTCATAATCCAGAATATGATTCATCTTGTCATTGGTCAGCACCGGCTCCTGGACAAAAACCCTTCCCAGCTTCGTCTCCGTGGCATAGAACAGATCTTTTACAAAATCCTCCTCCACATTCATATACTGATAATACAGTTCGCTCAGATATTTCTGGTCAATGTCCCCCCGGGTCCGCATCAGCGCAAACTCAATAAATCCGGCCATGGGCGGCGGCATTACAAACTGACGCTCCCCATGATAATCCGAATCCACCAGCAGCGCCTTGTCGCAAAGATGGTCTAAAAGCTTCTCTGCCTTTGCCTCTGTGGTCCCCCAAATCCGCGCCGCCCGCTTCAGCGTAAAAGGACGGACCGGCAGAAGGGCCACCCACTTGGCCTCCTTCTCCGTGTACAACACCTGAAGAATCTTATACAAGGTTTCTGACGGCGGCGCCCCTTGAGTAAACCAGTTAATCCTCTCCTCCAGATTCTTATAAGCATCCCTTGTCGTTAAATGTCCCATAATGCCCCTCCTTTTCTCATCCCAGAAGCGGTGCCGCAAAAGCAGTCCAAACATAGCTGATTGGCATCACCAGCACCATGGCCGGTATCATCTCCGCCACAGGAAACTCCTTCACTTTGATCATGCGGAATCCTGTAGCCAGAAGCAGGATTCCGCCGCAAGCTTTAAAATCCGCAATCATCGCCTCGCTGCAAAAAGGAATAATCAGTCCTGCCAGCCCAAATAACGCCAGAAAAATCACACACTGCGGCACGGCAATAAAAGCCGTAGTCAATCCCAGGGTACAGGAGAAAATCATCGCTGTAGGCAAATCCAGAACGGTTTTCGCCAGCAGAATACTATGATCTCCAGTCATACCCGATACCATACTCCCATAGATACCTGTGCCGCTGGCACAAAAAAGAACAATGCAGGTGACCAGTACACTCTGATAATCCTCCGCCTGCTTCTTTGCGCCTGCTCCCGTCAGCTTCGAAATTCCCCGTTCCATCCACATGGCTCCAGCCGAAATTCTCTCTCCCATATGAACCGCCAGACCAAAAACCGTCCCCAAAATCACGGACAAAATCACCGCCGGCATATTCTTCATTAAGACAATCGAACTGATCCCCATTGCCATGGCACATGCACCAAAGGTCGTATTCAAATTCGCCTTAAAACTTTCACTGAACTTAGGACCAAGTTTCATCCCCAGCAGCCCCCCGATGAAAATCGAAAATGCATTAGCCAAAATCCCTATCGGCATATCTCCCATCCCCCTCTCTTTATCCATCATACATCAACCAGAAATATTTTAAGGTCTTTTGCCCCACTCTGATACCGGATTGCTCCCTTCAAGGTATACTTCCCGGATTGCAAACGCTTGCGTTTACCGTGATACGTTTGCACAATTCTGTTGACTTCATTCAATATTTCCACTAAAATATATTTCATGATGATGAAATCTGTTCATTTTTCTGCGAAAATAGCTACATAAAATCCAGGAGGTTTTCCCATGGCTGTCACCATCAAAGACGTCGCGGCGCTGGCGGGGGTTTCCCCCTCCACGGTTTCCCGCACCTGCAAGGACAATCCGTCCATCAGCGAAGAGACCAAGGAACGGGTACGCCGCGCCATGGCCCAGCTTGGTTATGAGCCCAATTTCCAGGCCAGTAACCTTGCCTCCCAGAACTCCAGGACCATAGGCATCATCCTTCCCACCTCGGCCCGGGACGCTTATGAGAATCCTTTCTATCTGGAAGCTATCCGGGGAATCAGCCAGTTCTGCAATCATCGCCAGTATATCAACACGGTCATCACAGGCAAGGATGAAGACGAGGTCCTTCAGGCCATGCGCACCATGACCCGCAGCGGTCAGGTGGACGGCTTTATCGTCCTTTACTCCAAGCAGCAGGACCCGGTGATCGATTATCTCTGCAACGAAGGACTGTTATATGTCCTGATCGGCAAGGCCTACCAGTTCGCCAACCAGACCATCTATATTGATAACGATAATCTTCTGGCCGGCCAGGAGGCCACGGAATATCTTTGCCAGTTAGGACACCGGAAGATCGCTTATTTAGGCAGCGACAGCAGCCTGATGTTCTCCGCCGACCGCAAATCCGGCTACCAGACTGCCCTGCTGCGGCATGGGCTTCCCCTGCGGGAGGACTACTGCGTGGAGGTTCCTTCCATTCCCAGAGATGGGGATCTCCTCATCCACCGTCTGCTTCAGAGCGATGACCGCCCCACCGCCATCATCGTCAGCGACGACATCCTGGCAGTGGCCCTGGAACGCTCCTGCATTGCAGTCGGCCTCTCCATTCCGGAAGACCTGTCCATTATTTCCTTCAACAACTCCCTGTTTGCCCGGCTCACCTCCCCCCAGCTTACCTCCATTGACATCAATTCCTGCCAGCTGGGAATCGAGGCCGCCTCTCAGATGATCAACCATATCGAGAATCCAAATCTTTTGGCCACCAAAATCATCGTGCCTCACTATCTGATCGAGCGTGACAGCTGCCGGCAGATCAGCTAATCCCCCTGTCTGCACAGCATCCGGGCAAAGACATCACAGAATCGTTTTTCCGGATGCTGTGCAATACCGTGCCAGCGTCCCCATAGCCACCAGCATCCCTTCCCTCATACTCTCAATCTCCATCCATTCTTCCCGGGTATGCTCCAGGCCTCCCCGGACGGTTCCGAACGTATTCGCCGGAATTCCCTCTGACAAAGGGATATTGGCGTCTGTGGACCCCGCCCTCACCGTCACTGTCCCTGAAATGCAGGATTCTATCAGATCCACATTGACTCTCGTCAGTTCCTCCAGCCTCTTCTCATTCACCGGCCCATTCCCCGGACGGACCCCGAGCACCTCAACCGTAATCTCTTTACCGAAATTTTTCCCGGAGGCTCTTTTCCTACAGACAGCCTCCCGGTTCCCGTCCTCCTGCCATTTCCGAATCACTGCCCGGAACCGCTCTTCCATCTCCTTCAGGCATTCCTGAGAAGCAGAACGGAATTCATACAGCATACTTGCACTCTGTGCGATGGAATTGACCGTTGTGCCTCCCTCTATGGTCCCCACATTATACGTCGTCTTTTCCCCGAAGGGCGGCTCAATCTGATACAGATCATGGATGATCTCTGCCAGCACGGCGATTGCATTCTCCCGCCCGAAATCCGAATAAGAATGTCCTCCCCGGACGTTCACACTTACCCGGTAGCGATAAGAGCCCACAGCCCGGTTGACACACTCCCCCAGAACCCCGTCAAAAGAAATCCACTCCCGGATCCTGCTCCCGTAATCCTTATAGATCTGACGGCTTCCTTTCAGATTCCCCAGTCCCTCCTCACAGGAATTGGCAACCACAAGCAAGGTAGTCTCCGGGCACAGCCCCTGCTCCAGAACATATTTCGCAGCCATCATAAGATTCACCAGATTCGCCGTATCATCCCCGATTCCCGGAGCATAAAGACATCCGTTCTCTTCTCTTAAGGGAAGCATGGTCTCATCGGGAAAAACCACATCCATATGCGCCATAATCACGGTCACCGACTCCGTATCCTTGCCTTTCATACGGCAGACCACGTTTTTCGCCTCATCCACATACACATCCTCTGCCCCCTGATCCCCGAACCAATTCCGACAGAACTCCACCCTCTGATCCTCCTTGTGGGACGGTGCCGGAATCCGTCCCAGTGTGCGCAGCAGCCGGACTGCCTCCTCAAAATGTTCCTCCATGTATTGTTTTCGCTTTTCCTGATC
This sequence comes from Lachnospiraceae bacterium, assembly GCA_910575255.1. GTDB lineage: Bacteria > Bacillota > Clostridia > Lachnospirales > Lachnospiraceae > Brotaphodocola. Next base: position 53,396 of record CAJTEM010000012.1, read on the forward strand.
TGTCATTTTCTGTTCCTCCCCATTGACTAAAGAGTGCTCCCAAACACCTCATATCCGCTCCATTTTCTCCGAAAAACGTCTCCTTTCCGGTGTCTGGCGCTTGTATCAAACATATTCTACCACATAAGAATTTTCTGACGGCCGTTGATTTTTCTGATTCGGCACAGGGCTGCAAGACTTATGCCGAGTTCACGGAAAAAATGAAGCAAATACCAGAAACTGAGTTAAATTATCTGGGGATCGCTATTTACGGCACAAAAAAGAAGGTTACTCCATTGACCGGAAATATCGCTTTACTGCGGTAAGCTGCCAAGACAGCCGGTCCCGTCAGAAACCCGTAAACGCCTTCATAGTCAGAAAAGCCTCAGAAAAACCGCACATCTTCCCCGCCAAAACGCACTTTACACCTCTCCCTAATTCTACTATAATAGTAAAAGTTGTTCCCATACCAATTACAGCTACAGGAAAGCAGGTGAAAATTATGATTTTAGCAGTGAATGACAAACGGCGGCAGGATTATCTGAAGGACGGCAAAGTCCTCTGGAATCTGCGAAATAACGGCGGCGGCGGAAAGGGTCTCATGGCAGGCGGCATTGTGCTCCTGATCTTCGGAGTTCTCCTTTTTGCCCTGTTCGCTGTCATGGGAAGGGGTGGCGGCGGTCTCCTTTTCGGAGGCTTCTTCGGCATCCCCGGGCTGATTTTGTTTCTCTGGGGATTTCTCGGACAGAAAAAGAAAATAAAGAACTACCTGGCCTATTATCAGGAGGAAACCGGCTTCAGCCTGGAGGAACTCGGGCTGATGGAACAGGAGATCCTGTCTCCGGACATGGTAATGATCGGCAATGTCCCCGCAGAAAACCGCAACGGAGCCAGCGAAAAGCACCCTCAGATCGCCTGCATGATGACCGAACACTATTTCATCATGCCCATGCTCATGGGAAAAACCTACATCCGCAGATACCCGGATATGCTTCTGGCCGCTTACTCCGAAAGGATTCCCGGAACCGGAGGCTATAAGCACGGCCTCGTCTTTCTTTCCCGCAAAGATGACAGCGCCTACATCAACGCTTTTCTGACCAAAGAGGTATGCGAGGAAGTAATCAGCCGCCTGCGTGAACACAATCCACAGCTGATCACGGCAACAGCCTTTTCCTGTAATGACAAGGAATATGATGTCATCACCAATGCAAAAGCTGTCATCGACCTGTTTCAAGGCATGTAAGCTTCTGCAAAAACATATCACGCAGCCCGCATGCTGTTCTTTCAGCAAACTTCTCTATGCGGGTTATACTAGAGCGTGTTTGAAAATTCATTCCCGGCATCTGCACGTCCCACTTCGCGGTATATTTGGGCCAAATTCAGGTTGCATAGCCCACTATGCGCCCTTCATTTGGCCCAAATCTCCCACAAACTGTGACGCACATCTGCCAGAAAGCAATTTTCAAACACGCTCTAGTTGTTTCTCAGCTTCTCCACACCGTTTCGGATCCTCATCAGAGATTCCTCTTTGCCCAGCACTTCCATAATCTCCGTAGCCCCGGCCGGAGTCATCTGCTTACCGGACACTGCCGTGCGGATAGGCCACATGACAAACCCCGTCTTCACACCCTTCTCCTCCACATACTTAGAAAGAGTCTCATACAGGGCGTCGTTGGAGAAATCCTCCTGAGCCTCCAAAAGCGACAGGACATCCGTCAGAACCTGCAGCGAACTCTCTGCAGTAGACTTCATCTTTTTGTGAGTATACATAGCCGTATCATACTCTGGCATCTCCTCAAAAAAGTCAATATGTCCTGCAATATCCGGAAAGGTCTCAATCCTGGTCTTCACCATGGCGGCGATCTTCCTCAGATCCAGATCCTTTTTGACTACCTCTTTGATATATGGCTCCGCCATCTCATAGAACTTTTCAAAATCCATGGCTTTTAAATACTCGCCGTTCATCCACTTCAGCTTCGTTATGTCAAACACAGCCGGAGATTTGCTCAGATTATGGTAATCAAACACTTCCGCCAACTCATCCAGAGAATAGATCTCCCGGTTCTCCTCCGGTGACCACCCCAGCAGCGCCACATAATTAACCACTGCCTCTGACACAAATCCCTGCTCGATCAGATCCTCATAAGAAGCATGGCCGCTGCGCTTACTCAGCTTCTTGTGCTCCTCATTGGTGATCAAAGGACAGTGCACATACACCGGAACCTCCCAGCCAAAGGCGTCATACAGACGATTGTACTTGGGCGAAGAGGATAAATACTCATTCCCCCGCACCACATGGGTGATTCCCATCAGATGATCATCCACCACATTGGCAAAATTATAGGTGGGATACCCGTCGGACTTAATCAATACCATATCGTCCAGCTCTGCATTATCGACCGTAATATCCCCATAAATATCATCATGGAAGGTCGTCTTCCCCTCCCGCGGATTGTTCTGCCGGATCACATAAGGCATACCAGCTGCCAGATTCGCTTCAATCTCCTCCTTTGACAGATGAAGGCAATGCTTGTCATAAGTCATGATCTCCTCACCGTTCACCATAGTCTTCAGAGAATCCAGCCTTTCCTGAGTACAGAAGCAATAGTATGCCTCCCCTTTCTCAATCAGCTTCTTCGCATACTCCAGATAGATCCCCGCCGCCTGGCGCTCGCTCTGCACATAAGGCCCCACACCGCCGTCCTTGTCCGGCCCCTCGTCATGAATCAGGCCCGTCTTCTCAAGCGTCCGGTAGATAATCTCCGTAGCTCCCTCCACAAAACGCTCCTGGTCCGTATCCTCAATCCTTAAAAGGAAATCACCGCCGTCATGCTTGGCAATCAGGTAGGCGTACAGCGCTGTCCTTAAGTTCCCCACATGCATCCGCCCGGTAGGACTGGGCGCGTATCTTGTTCTGATCCTCGTCATATTGTCATCTCCCTGGAATTTAATTAAGGCAATTCAATCTTTTCCGATTATATAACAACACCGTACAAAAGAAAAGAGGATTTTGCCACTTCCTGTTACTTTCGTCAGCCTTATGTCATTTCTTTCAGTTCTGACTGCCTTTCTTCCTTAAGCCTGTTCCCAGGCTACCCGATATTCTCCGTCACCGCTCCCTCTTATGCTCATGGAATACAGCACCTGTGCTGCTTTGGCCAGATATGCCGTATCCCTGCTGCCTGCCGTCTCGTAGCAGGAATGCATAGCCAGCTGAGGCAAGCCGATATCCACGGTGTTCAAAGCCACCTGTGAGTTGGAAATATTCCCCAGTGTGGATCCCCCAAGCATGTCGGAACGATTGAAGAACACCTGATAAGGCACCTGAGCACGCTCGCAAATCGACTTGAATACAGCTCCTGACACAGCATCTGTGGTGTATTTCTGATTTGCACTGTATTTAATCACAATTCCTTCATTCATAAAGGGACGGTTCGTGGGGTCTGCCTTGTCAGGCTGATTCGGATGAATGCTGTGAGCATTGTCTGCTGAGACCATAAAGCTGGAAGACAGAGCCATCAGATATTCCTCCTCACTCCTCCCCATAGCCTTGTGAATCCGGCGCAGCACATCCCTCAGAAAGGTGGAATCTGCTCCCTGCTTCGTCCCGCTTCCCACCTCTTCATTATCCAGCACACAGTGCACGGCAACACTCTCGTTTGGCTCTGCTGCCAGAAGACCTTTCAGCGAGGCAAAGACACATTGCAGGTCATCCAGACGCGGCGCTGCAATAAATTCCCCCTTAAGCCCCAGCGTGGTTCCTTTCATCCGGTTGTACAAAAACAGATCTGTATCCAGGATATCCTCCCTTTCCACTCCTGCCTCCCGGGCAATCAGGGACAAGAATCCCTCCCCTGCCTCTTTCCCTCCGAACAAGGGCAGCAGATCCTTCTGGGCATTGAATTCATACCCCTCATTCGCCTTACGATTCATATGAATTGCCAGATTTGGAATAATCAACAGATCCCGATCCACATTCACCAGCCGGGTCGCCACACCTTCCTTTGTGCGCACCACGATCCGCCCGGCCACAGACAAAGGTCGGTCCAGCCAGGGCGCACACAGCATACCGCCATATTTTTCCACATTCAGCTTAACATAATGCTTCTCTACCTGAATCTCTGCATTATCCTTAATCTTCAGCGCCGGAGAATCACTGTGGCTCGCCATAATCTGAAATCCTATAAAATTCCTTTTCGGAATTCTGAATGCGATCAGAGAAGAATCATTCCTGGTCACATAATATCCGGATCCTTCCTCCAGACTCCAGGCTTCCCCTTCCAGCAGGCGCTTAAAACCCGCATCCTCCAGCATATTCCTCATATTGGCAACTGCATGGAAGCTGGTGGGACTGTTATCCAGAAAATTCAGCAATTCCCCGTTGATCTTTTCAAAGCTTTCTTTCCGTTCCTTCATCTCTTGCATTCCCTTCTTTCTTCCGCTTCACTACCTGCCAGGTTCCGGACTCAGACAGCCGGAGATTCGTTACAGATAGGGATTATCCCTGCCAAGTTTTTTCAGCTCCCTGGGCGTGCAGTGAAAGGTCTCTTTAAATTGTTTATAAAATACTTTGCTGTTGAATACTCCGTTTTGCTCCAGGATCTCCTGAATACTGTTCTCTTTATACAAAAGATCCTGATAAATATGATTCATCCTTACATGACTGACATACTGCAGGAAAGACATTCCTGTATTCTTTTTAAAAAACCTGCAGAAATACTCTCTGGAAAACCCAAGCTCATCCGCTGCTTCCCGCAATCCCACCGGCTCTTTATAATGCTGCTCCACATACTGGAAGATCTGCTCCACACGGCTCAGCTCTCTGTTTTCTGCAGCTGTCACCGTATCCGGAGCCGGAATGCTGAACTCATCCACCAGCACAGCCATAATCGACAGGACCAGGGCAGTGCTGCTGAAGGAATAGCTCGCCTTCTGCACAAAATAAAGCTCTATCAGATCCTTCAAATACTCGCATAACCGGTTGTAGCCCTCTTTCTGTTTCGGGTGCAGTCTTTCCGCACAGCAGACGATCTGCAGCAGGTCAATATCCGGCAAATATCGTCTGAGAGCCACCTTCGAAATATGAATACTGATTCCCATTGTCTGAGGAAGCTCATAGATCACCTCATGAATCACGGAAGAATCCACAACAATCAGATCCAGAGGGCTTATATGGTATTTTTCCCCTTTCATGTTTAATACCGCGCTTCCATTCAGTATATAGAGTATCTCCATTTCCCGATGCCAGTGAGGAGGTGAATTATATTTCATCGTCACAAAATGAACCTGAAATCCCGTTTCTGAGGGGACATTCATCTCTTTAAAAATCGTATCCATGCTGTTATCATACCGCTCCTCTCCTCGTTTTTCAAGCCAAAAAATCAATATTGACTATATTTTGGATAAAATCTCACCTTTTATCTCCCCTCTTTTCCCTGTATTATAATCCTATCAGTTCAATCACTGATGCATATTACAGATCAAAAACATCCAAAAAATATGAACAAAAACGGAGGAAGACTTATTATGGTTAAAAATATCAACAAATTCTGGACGGAGCAGAGCGAAAGCATTGCTGCAGGTGCATTTGGAGTTACCATTCTTTTAATTGTTGTGACTTTCCGATACATCAACTACTTTTTATAAGAGATGGGCGCAGCAGAAAGCCCAAAACAAAACGAGAGCAACAGACGGTTCCTTCCTCTGCTGCTCTCATTTTTATCCGATTATGCTCTTACGGGATCCATGCTCCGTCCTTGCCGATCCGGTAACCATCGACCTGAGTATCGGTTGCCATGGCAAAGGTATTGCTCTCGGATGCTCTGTGGAAATAGTACCAGACTCCGTTGATCTCGTACCAGCCCGTAACCGCCTCGCCGGACGGTCCTACATAATAATAAAGTCCGTCTGTATTGATCCATCTGTTGCTGGCCATCGTGCCATCCTCGTTCATCCAGAACTGGCCTCCGTTGGTAACCACCCAGCGGTTCTTAGCCATTGTACCATCCGCGCTGTAATAGTACCACGCATTCCCTCTCTGCACCCATCCGGTCTCTGCAAAGCTTACCATGACGCTGGACATCATCATAACCAGCGCCAACACACATACTGCTAAAATCTGATTTCTGCGTTTCATGTGCCTCTCCTTTCTGTTTTCACAAAATCATAGCTTTATCATACTTTGTCCCACATCATTTGTCAAGATTCTCTGCTTTATATCTCACGGTAAACGCAAGGTTACTTTTCATGGGGATGAAGTTCCAAGAGGTACGCCTTGGAACGAGGGGAGGGCCGCAATGGGAAATGGCCTGCAGTTGTTTCCGGTTTCGAGATCAAGAATTCCTAAAATTTCTGAGTTTTGCGTTGAAACGAAAATTCACACTGTTTGAGCGAAGCGAGTTTGGGAATTTTCGTTTCGTTTTTAGCAAAAATCAGAAATCTTAGGAATTCTTAATCTCGAAACCGGAAAAATCCGCAGACTCTTTCCGGCGGGGACTTCCCCCTCTTCCCTGGCGTACCTTTCAGAAACGCTTAACTAACTGACATTGCCCGTGAAGAGGGAGCCAGGAGGTACTGCCGAATCATCGGTTGACCGCCTCCAGCACCGCTTTCAGCCTTTCAAAATCCCCATCCGCAAAGCAGTATCCATCCATGCCGCAGGCACGTGCGCCTTCAATATTCTCCTGCACGTCATCAATAAAAAAACATTCCTCCGGAATCAGCCCAAACCGTTCAAACAAATGTCCGTACATTTCCTTTTGCGGCTTCATGCATTTTACATCCGCCGAAAACAGAAGACCATCAAAGCACTCTACCGCAGGAATTACCTTTTTGCAGCAGTCCAGCAGCCGGATCGCGGCATTGGAGCACAGGTAAATTCCAAATCCCCGTTCCTTCAGTCTTCGAACCACTGGTTCCATCTCCGTATAGGTCCACATGCAGTAATTATGCCACTCCCGCAGACATACTTCCGCCATCTCATGAAGCCTCTGGGGCAGGCGGACGCGGATCGATTGCAGGGCGCGTTCATCGGTCAAAAGCCCCATATCCATCATCACCCATTCCGGTGAGACAAATACCGCTGTATGTACCCGCTTCCGGTCATGCTCATTTTCAATAAAATGCTCACAGACCCGCATACCGTCATAGCCTACCAGTACCTTTCCCATATCAAACACAATATTTCTGATCATTTCCTTTCCCCCGCAATCCTTTGTATTTGCCGCTCTGGCTGGTAACATTATACACCATTCCTGGTTATCTGTCATTCTCTTTTCCCCTGCTTCCTACCGCCCTCCGTTCAACAGCATCCATAAAACAGGCATATAGCGGCGCAGAATCCTTCCACTCATTTCCGCAATCATCAGCACCAGCACCGGCATCAGAAGATACAAAAGCATCGGCACTACCGGCACCGCCGGAAAAATTCTGACCCCCGCCTTATTAATGAAACGTACAAATGCGAAATGAACCCCATATAAATAAAAGTTATGACGCATAAAGCCCCGTGCTGCAGGCAGACATCTGCCAGGCACGGTTATCCATAGTCCGGCTACTGCAAGCAAACGGCATAACACAAAGCAGGGAACCCATGCGAGACGCAGACCGAGCCGATATAAAAACACGGCACCAAATATAAAAACAATCCCGGACAGAACCCTTTGCCTGCCATTTCCTCCCTTGTCCGTCTCCTGCCCTTCTTCGACCCACTTCCTTCCGGAAAGCGCAAACGAAGCCGCTGCGGAATAGTAAAGCAGTGCATCGGTATTAACCAAAGGAATTTCCTTTCCGGCTGCAATCATCCACCAAAGAACAAGAAACAGCCCTGCCCGGCTTCCCCTGTGTCTTAAAAGCGGATACAGTACAGGCACCAGCAGAATCAGCAAAATCAGTTGAAACAGATACCAGAACACATAGTTATAAGTATAATTGATCACTGCATCCACCGCTGCCAGCAGATGAAACGGAATTACGCCCTTCCCGACCACATCCGCTATCCAGGGCAGACGGCTTCCGATCACATATCCCAGATAATATAGAAAGTTCCATAAAATATACGGCGCCAGCACACTGCGAATGCGTCTTTGCCACTTCTCCCCCAGCTTCTCCCATGTAAAATCCCGGTAAAACAGATATCCGGATATCATAAAAAACCCCGGCACCGCAATCTGGCCAAGTCCATCCCCAACAGCATGCTGCAGACGATACACTGCGGCCATCTCAGGCGCCTTTCCCAGATATAGCTCAGCGTTGTAGGAATGTACCCAGATCACCAACAGGCTGAAGCCGAAAGAAAACCATGTCACTTTATTGCGAAACACCTCATCCTTCATCCGCTTCCCCCTGCATCATCCCGCCATCCTTGCCTCAGAAATCCCCCGGTATCTGAAACGCTGAGACTTTCACTGCTTTTCTATTATTGTAACATGGCAGAAACCTGTTGTAAACGCCCTTGTCCCTCCCTCACACGGTAAACGCAAGCTTTTGCTTACTTTTTACGGATATTTACCGGCCCTCCCCTATCCCCTCTTCCGTCTCTTCTGCATATAGTTCTATATACCACTTATCAGAAAGGAACTCGTATGCCGGAATTAACTGTCACACTGACCGCTCTGCATCTTATTTATCTGGTTGGCGTAATCGTAATATTATTGGTCATGGTTCTGAGACGTGACACTCCCATGGTTTGTATCCTGTTTCTTTTTCTTTTAGGGCTTACCGCTACCGGAACCCTGGCTGGCGCAGTTCAGACTGTTTTTAACGCCTCTCTTTACGCAGCAAAGGAATTCATGGAAATCATTGCCACGATCGCACTGATTACCGCACTGTCGAAATGTCTTTCTGACTTAGGAAGCGACTATCTGATGATGAAGCCGCTGTCACGGATCATGTGCAGCCCCTCTGTCACCTGGTGGATTCTAGGTGTTGCCATGCTTGCCTTTTCTCTGTTCCTCTGGCCCTCCCCCTCCGTGGCCCTGGTCGGGGCAATCATGCTGCCGCTGGTTATCCGCAAAGGCCTCAATCCGCTGGCTGCCGCCATGGCTATGAACCTGTTCGGCCATGGGATTGCCCTCAGCTATGATTTTGTGATCCAGGGCGCACCTGCCATCTCGGCCTCTGCCGCTGGGATCGAGACCTCAACAATTCTTACGGCTGGCGCCCCTTTATTCATCACCATGGGCACCGTAACTGTACTCTCAGCCTTTTTGCTCAATCGGAAATCTATGGGAGATTCCATGGTAACTCTGCAGGGTGTGAAAAAGACTCACCCGGATCCCGTTTCTGAGGCAACGGTTTCCCAGGAAACCAAGGCGGATACCGTTTCCCGCAAAGCCGCTCTTTTCATTGCCATATTCACCCCGCTGGCCTTTCTGGGAGACATCCTGTTGATGTTTGTCTTCCGGCTGAAGGGCGGCGATGCCACCAGCCTGGTCTCCGGTACAGCCACGCTCCTGATGGTTCTGGGCGCCTTGCTTGGTTTCGGTCTGGATGCTCCGGAAAAAGTGACGGACTATCTGACTCACGGCTTTCTCTTTGCCATCAAAATCTTTGCCCCTGTCATCCTGATCGGCGCCTTCTTCTTTATGGGAGGCGAGGGAATCATCTCGATTCTGGGCGAACAGTACCAGAGTGGTATTATGAATGACTGGGCCGTGTGGCTGGCAGGAAAAACACCCCTGAATCAATATGCGGCCGCGTTTCTGCAGATGGTAATCGGCGCTCTGACTGGTCTGGATGGCTCCGGTTTTTCCGGCCTGCCGCTGACAGGCGCTTTATCCAGGACCTTTTCTCTGATCACTGGCGGTTCTGTTGCCGTCTTTGCCGCACTTGGACAGATTACTGCCATCTTTGTCGGCGGCGGGACAATCGTTCCCTGGGGCATCATACCGGTAGCTGCCATCTGCAATGTCAGCCCTCTTGAGCTGGCCCGCAAAAACCTGCTCCCTGTCCTGATCGGCTTTGGCTGCACCTTTATCGTCGCCTGCCTGCTGATCTGAACCGGCTACTTTATTTTTCGTTTCAAACAATATCTGTGCAGGAAAATAAAAGCATTTCTGTTTTCTCTGCATAAAAGCTTCTCTTAAAACCGAAAACATCCTCAAAGGAAGTTTTCCTGAATATAAATATCAAAGAAAGAAGGAAATGATCATGTGCGGCATTGGCGGCTTTTGCAGCTTTCACAAAGATTATACCTTACAGCCCGATGAATGCTACGACACCCTGAACCATATCCACCAGATCCTGTCCCACCGGGGACCGGACGCGCACGGCACGTATCTGACCTCTCATGCCGGACTTTCTCACGCCCGCCTCTCTGTTATTGATTTAAAAGGCGGCCGGCAGCCCATGCTGCGTACCACCGACGGTCACACCTGCGCCATTGTCTATAACGGAGAATTATACAACACTCACGAATTGCGGCAGGATCTGATCCTGCGCGGCAGCCGATTGGAAACCAGCAGTGACACGGAAGTGATCCTGCAAGGCTATCTGGAATACGGCTCTGACTTTGTCACGAGGCTGAATGGCATCTTCGCCTTTGTCATCTGGGATGAGGCCGCAAACCGTCTGCTTTTGTACCGGGACCGCAGCGGAATCAAACCGCTCTTTTACTCCCTGCAAAACGATGAGCTTCTTTTTGCTTCCGAAATCAAAGGGATCCTCGTCTGTCCTGGTATGACAGCCCGGATCGGCCGTCAGGGGCTGAATGAAATATTCAGCATCGGTCCGGCCAGAACCAGCGGCTGCGGTGTATTCCAGGGAATCGACGAACTGCTTCCTGGGCATTTTGCCATCTATGACACAAATGGCTTCCGGCAGCATTGTTACTGGAAGCTGGAAAGTCATTCTCATGAGGACAGCTACCAGACCACTGTGGAAAAAACCTCTGCCCTGGTTCTGGATTCCATCCGGCGGCAGATGGTTTCCGACGTCCCGATCTGCACCTTTTTGTCCGGAGGCATTGACTCCAGCCTCGTATCTGCAGTCTGCGCCGCAGAGCTTAAGAAAAAAGGGGAACGTCTGCGTACCTTTTCCTTTGATTTCGTCGGCAATGAACAGAATTTCCAGGCCAATTCCTTCCAGCCGTCCCAGGACCGTCCCTATGTGGAGCAGATGGTCTCCTTCCTGAATTCGGATCATCAGTATCTGTTATGCGATACCCGCGAACAGGCAGATTATCTGAAGCAGTCTGTGGATGCCCATGACTTGCCTGCCATGGCGGATGTTGACTCCTCCCTGCTTTACTTCTGTTCTCAGGTGCACAAAAGCCATAAGGTGACACTGACCGGGGAATGTGCTGACGAGATTTTCGGAGGCTATCCCTGGTTCCATAAGGAGGAATGCTTCCTTGCTCATACCTTCCCCTGGACCATGGATCTGAAGCCGCGGCAGATGCTTTTAAAGGACGATTTCCTGGAATATCTGAACATGGAAGAGTATGTAAATGCACGCTATGAAGAATCCGTCAGCGAAACCCCTCGCCTGGAATCAGACTCCCCCCAGGAAAGGCGCCGCCGGGAGATCTCATACCTGAATCAGCGCTGGTTTATGCAGACGCTTCTCAATCGGATGGACCGCACCAGCATGTTCTCCGGGCTGGAGGCACGAGTCCCCTTCGCGGATCACCGCATTCTGGAATATGTGTGGAATGTGCCCTGGGAAATGAAAGCAAAAAACGGGGTCGCCAAGGCTCTGCTTCGGGAGTGCGGGCGCGACTATCTGCCCAATGAGATCCGGCACCGCCGTAAGTCCCCCTATCCCAAAACCTATGATACCGGCTATGAAGCCCTGATGGCCAGGCGTGTCCGCAATCTCCTCGAAGATTCGCAGGCGCCGGTCCTGCAATTTTTAGACCGTAAGAAAACAGAACGTTTCCTGGACGCTCCTTCGGATTACGGCAATCCCTGGTACGGTCAGCTGATGGCAGGACCTCAGCTTTTGGCCTACATCTGGCAGATCAACTATTGGATGAAAAAATACAAAATTACGATAGTCTGACCTTTACTTTTCCCTTAATCCGCCGATAATAATGATAAATGGTATTTCCATGAAATAACAAAAAAGGAAAAGGAGGATTTTTCTATGCAGGTTAATAGCCAGGATTATTCTGTCCGGCAGTATTCCCAGAATACCAAGTCCGCTACTCAGGCCGGCGCCGTTGGCAGCACCTCCGCAGCAGCTTCCGAGAAGGCAGCGGAGACCACTTCCAAAACTACTGCACCAGACGTAGATCGCGTTGAATTCAGCCGCGATACTGACATTACCAAGATGAGCGATTCGGATCGCTCTGCACTGGTTCAGAGCTTAAAGGACGATCTGAACAATCAGATGTCCCGTTTCACCAATATGATGACCCAGACCTTCCAGAAGCAGGGCATCACTGCCGCTTCTTTTCAGGGCGACAACTTCTGGAAATTCATGGCCAGCGGCAATTATACCGTGGATGCCAAGACCAAGGCAGAGGCCGAAGCGGCAATCTCTGAAGATGGTTTCTGGGGCGTGAAGCAGACCTCTCAGCGTATCTTTGATTTCGCTGCCGCTCTTGCCGGTGACGATGTGGAGACCATGAAGAAGATGCAGGCTGCGGTTGAAAAGGGCTTTGAGCAGGCCGGCGCTGCCTGGGGCGGGGAGCTTCCCTCCATCTGCGGCGATACGCATACGGCTGTCGGCAAGCTGTTCGACGAATACTATGCCAGTCACTAACGTCAATTTACGGTAACTGTTCAGACCGCAGGGAGATTCCCGTCGGACGATCAGTTATAATCTAAGATATCCGGCAATGTCAGGACTTTGGAGTGTGCCGGATGACGGAACGTGTTTGGAGATTCCTTTTTGCAAGGGGATATTTTCAAATGCGTTCTTTATTTCTGCGAATGCGTGTTGTTTTTGCGGGGTAGCAGTTCAGATAATCCTTGAACGGTTACTTTGTGGATTTCAAAGGCAAAAATCCTTACAAGCAAGCTTGCATCGGATTTGCGGCCTTTTGATTCTGGTATCATCATATTATTTAAGAAATGATAAGAGGAGTAAAGGGTTATGTTTATCAGTAAATTCCGGCATCAGGCACTTATGCTTTGCCTGAGCCTTTTCTGTGCAATTCCGTTATTACAGGGCTGTGGAGGCGGCGCAGCCAAGACGCCAGAGGATTACCTTTCCAAAATGAAGGAGTTTTCCACTCCGGACAAGACTGCTTCCCTCTACCTGGATCAGGAATGGGGAGAAGAAGATCTGCAGATGGACAACTGGCTGGGTGCCGGCAGCAAGAAAGGGGATAAAGCTGTCGTTCTCATGCAGTTCCCCAAGACAGGAGCTAACAAACTGGCAGATTCCATGGATAGTGTAACCGAAATGGTTGAAAGCAGCTACAGCATCTCCGGCAAGGAAGATGCAGAAGCTCCGTCTGTTCCTGACATGAGCGGGGTGACAGCCTCCAGATGTAAGATGTCTGCCGGAGGGGTCACCGGAGATGCTTATGTTGTCTACGGTGAGACAGATTATGCCTTCTATTCTCTCGCCTATATCGCTGATAAGATGAGTGACAATGACATTGCCTCCTTTAAGGCATCCTGCTCCAAATTCCACGAGGAGGCTCCGGAGGTTGAGGACAATTTTTCTGCTGAGATGACAGACACCATCCGCTGGTTCAATGCTTCCTATGCGATTCTCACGGACTTAAACAACTGGGATTACAATCTGTTCGGCGGTCTTCCGGCCAATGACGAATCGGCTGCCACTGAACAGGAACTCCTTTCAGAATGGTGGGATGTGACGGATCGTGCCAGCGCGGATGAGACTCTGGACTGGATTCTCAATGAGGGGCATCGGGCTGACTTCGTGGAAAACATGCAGACCCTGGAAGGAGCCGGCGTTACTGCGGATACCCCCCAGGAGGAGCTGATATCCATGCTTACCAGTGACTATGGGCTGGATAACGACGAGGCCCAGTCCTATGCGGACTCCTATGCGATCTATACGGAATACGGCCCGGATGCCATCTCTGGCTGGGATTACTGCCGTGCCATGAATCTGATGGGATATTACTATATTGCCGGCTATTATTCCGAGCAGGAAGCTCTGGATAAGTCTCTGGAGATCGCCCAGACCATGCAGCCCCTGTTTGAGTCCTGGGATGATCTGATCGACAGCTATCTGCGCGGCTATGAATATTGGGCCGACGGTGACAGCGAGGAACGGCGGGCGATCTACGAGGAGATCAAGACAAGAGAGGATAATCCTTATCAGATTGATTTCAAGATGACGCTGGAGAAGACCTGGTAGGAGCAAATCCAGAAGTTGAAACGTACAGAACCTGGAGCGTGTCTGAAATTCATTCCCGATATCTGCATGCTCCGCTTTGCGGAAAAGGAGGCAGCCTGAGGCGACAGATCAATTGTCGCCTTGGACTGCCTCTTCTTTTTGTATATTTCACTAAAATCAGCTATTAAACGCAATATCGCTGCCTTCATGCATCAGCCAATGATTCCCTGATCCATCAGTCCTGCAATCTTCTCCGCAAAATAGGTCAGATAAACAGAGGCACCCGCGCGGAAAGAGCCGACTGCCATTTCTGCAATCATTCGCTCTTCTTCGATATAGCCCAGCTTTGCCCCTGCCTTTACCATGGCATATTCTCCGCTCACACTGTAGGCTGCTACAGGGATCTCGACCCGGTCGGACACCTCGCGGATCATGTCCTGATAGGCCAGTGCGGGCTTCACGATCAGAATATCCGCTCCTTCTTCCACATCTGTCAATGCTTCCTTTATACCCTCCTTGCGATTATGGAAATCCATCTGATAGGATTTGCGATCCCCGAATGCCGGGGCAGAGCCTGCGGCATCACGGAAAGGGCCGTAAAAACCAGAGGCGTATTTTACCGCATAAGACATGATCGGCACATTCGTGAAATGGTTCTGGTCGAGCTCGTTGCGGATTGCCAGGACTCTGCCGTCCATCATGTCAGAGGGCGCCACCATATCCGCTCCTGCCTGTGCATGCGACAGCGCTGTCTTTGCCAGCAAAAGGAGGGTCGGATCATTGTCCACCTCGTGGCCGCACAGCAGACCGCAATGCCCGTGCGAGGTATATTCGCACATACAGACATCTGTGATCAGATACAGATCCATGCCAAATTGCTTTCTTGCTTCCCGCAGAGCCTTCTGCACGATCCCATCCTCATCATACGCGCCGCTCCCCATCTCATCCTTCTTGTCCGGAATTCCAAAGAATATTACGCGGCCTACTCCGGCTCTTTTCAAGGCTTCCAGCTTAAAGGGCATCTGATCGACAGAATACCGGTATTGTCCCGGCATCGTGGGAATCTCTTCCCGGATGTTCTCCCCTTCCCGCACAAAAATCGGGTAAACCAGAGACGACTTATCTACCCTGGTCTCCCGCACCATTTTTCTCAAAACGGCATTCCCCCGCAATCTTCTTGGTCTTTGAATCATGAGTCTTCTCCTCCTGTTGCTTTTTTGATTGCTTTTTCTCATCGGCCACGAAAAAACTGCTTCAGCCACGACTGCAGGCTCCCGGTAATCTCGCTGGCCAGTCTGTGATCCCGGCCGGAGGCTGTCACCCCCACTACCACATTCCCTTCCCGTGCGATCCCCGGAAAAAAGAAGTCACACTGGCTTTTATCTCCTGCATGATTGACAAGAATCTGCCTGTTCCGGCAATCCCTGACGATCTGTCCGTTGAGCCTGGCATCATCCGTGGCCGCTATTATCAGATCCCTGTCTTCCAGATCTTCCGGCATAAAGCATCGCCTCTCCCACCGCAGACGCCCCTGTCCGGCCAGGCTCTCCATCCGTTCACATCCCAGGGGCGCAACCACCAGGATTCTGGCTCCGAAATCCGCCATAATCTCTGCCCGCCGGGCTGCTATTTTTCCTGCCCCCACTACCAGGATCTTTTTGTTCTCCAGATCAAAAAACAGGGGAAAATAAACATTTTGCCTGCTTTGACTTCTTTTCTTTTCCGAAGCCGGCCTCGCTCCGGCTGCTTTCTGGCTCAGGATATTGACCCGTTCTATTGCATTCAGGAAATCTTCCAGCTCCTCTACGGTTCCGGCCTCCCGCAGCTGATAAAGGACACGGCTCAGAGCTGCCTCGGCTCCCTTTTCGCTGATATCCTGGAGCACGGCTCTCTTCCATCCCTCCATACTCGTCTGTCGGTCCCGGTACAGAAGCCATTTGCAGAACTGATTCTCATATTCTTCGATAATCCGGTCCGCCAAAGGCACCTCTGCCAGCTTTCGTTCATTATTCTGACGCGCCAGCTCTGTCATGTCCTCGATATTATAATAGCAGAACTCAGGCTGCTGCGGATTCTCGATATCCGGCGGCACTGCCAGATCCAGAAGCACCCTCTGCTTCTGCGTCCTGAGATTCTGCTTCAGACCATACGCTGTCAGGGTATAGTGAGGGCTGGCAGTTGCGCTGGCCACCACATCCATGGCGTCCAGATACCGGTAACGCTCCTCATAGGGAATCGCCTGATAGCGAAGCCCGTGCCCCAGCTTCTCCAGAGAAGCACGGCTCCGCGTAGTCACATAAATCTCCAGATCCGGAATCTGCTGCACGTTCTTCAGCACAATACTCCCGATCCGTCCCGTAGCACCAAGAATCATCAGCTTTTTCCCCTGCAGCCCGCCCAGACGTTCTTCTGCTGCCTTAATTGCCAGGCTCGCCGTGGAAACCGATGTCCGGGAGAGATCCGTGTCCGTCTTCACCTTCTTTGCCCCGGTCACGGCATCGCGAAACAAAGTATTCAGATAACTCCCGCAATACCCCCTCTCATGAGAAAACTCATGGGCCTGTTTCACCTGTCCCAGAATCTGGTCTTCACCAATTACCATGGAGTCCAGCCCGGCCGCCACCCGAAACAGATGATGAATGGCCGGCCTGCCGTGATAACGCCGGATATAACGGCTGATGTCCTCGATCTGCCCGGCCCCGGCTGCCTTCACTGCTTCTTGCTCCATGGCCTCCAGAACCCGGCTGCCAAAACCTTCCTCCTCTTCCGTTCCATGACAGTAGATCTCCAGCCGGTTGCATGTCGAAAGCACAACCGCCTCGTCAATCTGCCCAGATACCAGAAGCCCTTTCAGAACCTGCTCCTTTTTCTCCGCCGGATAAGCAAACATCGATCGGATCTTCAAAGGTGTCGTCTTATGGCTCAAACTTAATAAATAGATTCCCATATCCTGTTCTGTTCCTTTTTCTCTGTCCGTTTTTCCTGTCCGGCATCTCTTTACTTCATAATCGCCCTGCAGGTTTCCTCGATCTCCGCATTCGTATGTGCTGCTGACACAAACATGGCCTCAAACTGAGAGGGAGCCACATACACTCCCTGTTCCAGCATCCGCCCGAAATAATCCGCATAGGCCTTCGTATCAGAAGCCGTTGCACTGTCATAATCCCGAACCGGACCAACGGTGAAAAATGCACAGAGCAGGGAACCTGTCTGATTCACACAGATGGCCTCTTTTTTCAGCTCCGCCCGCTTTGCAAACGCCTCTGCCAGACGTTTTGCCTTTTTTTCTATCTCTGTATAATATTCCGGATGCTGTTTCAGGATCTCCAGGGTAGTGATTCCGGCTGTCGTCGCAATCGGATTGCCGGATAAGGTTCCTGCCTGATAGACCGGCCCGACCGGGGAAACCATATCCATAATCTCTGCCCGGCCACCATAAGCAGCCATAGGCATGCCTCCGCCGACAATCTTTCCCAGGGTCGTCATATCCGGCTTTACCCCGTAATATTCCTGTGCTCCTCCCATTCCCAGACGGAATCCGGTAATCACCTCATCAAAAATCAGCAATGTTCCATATTGCTGTGTAATCTCCCGCAAGAACTGCAAAAAGCCCTCCTCCGGCAGCACCACACCCATGTTTGCTGCCACCGGTTCCACGATAATCGCTGCCACTTGATCCGGATAACACTCCATCAGCTCACGCACCGAATCTCTGTCATTGTACAATGCCACCAGGGTGTTCTTTGTATAGGAAACCGGCACTCCGCTGCTGTCCGGAACTGCGGTGGTCAGAGCTGCAGAGCCTGCCTTGACCAGAAGTCCGTCCGAATGTCCATGATAATTGCCCTTGAACTTGATAATCAGATCCCGGCCGGTATAGCCCCTTGCCACCCGGATCGCGCTCATCACTGCCTCCGTGCCCGAGCTGACCAGACGTACCTTTTCCACGGACGGCATTGCCTCATGGATCAGCTCTGCCAGTATCCATTCCTTTTCTGTTGGCGCCCCATAGGTGAGACCATCCGCACAGGCCTTCTGCACAGCCTCCGTCACCTCCGGATGCGCATGTCCCAGGATTCCCGGCCCCCACGAACAAACATAGTCCACAAAGGTATTGCCGTCCACATCCGTGATGTGGCTCCCCTTTGCATGGTCAATAAACAGAGGGGTCCGCCCGACAGACCCAAAAGCCCGCACCGGACTGTTCACCCCGCCGGGGATTCTCTCTCTGGATTTCTCAAATAACCGTTCTGATCTGCTGGTATTCATATTTGCATTCTCCTTTTTATGCTCCTGTCACCCGGAAACAGCATCTCCGAGAATTGCTGCCACCATTCCCTCCGAGGTATATTCTGCTGCTGTTTTCCAGACCTTAAGCCCCAGTCCGTTCGCTGTCTTTGTCGTTGACGGACCTATGGAAACCACCTTTGCCCGGATATTCTCCTTGTCCTCCAGCATTCCACATAATGCCTTCACCGCCGAGCTGCTGGCAACTGCCACATAATCTGCCTCCCGGATCACCCGGTTCAGCTCTTCTTTCCGTCTCCTGTCCGTCCAGGTCTCATAAAGAGGCACATCCGTAAAGCTCACTTTGGCCTCTGCCAGTTTCTCCGTCAGCACAGGAGAACCCTCCTGCGCCCGCATCAACAGAACATGCTCTTCCTTCCCCAGCACGGGGATCCACTCCCTCGCCAGATCCGCCCCCGTAAACCGGGACGGCACAAAATCACAGGAAAATCCATGCCGTTTCAGTGCTGCCGCCGTCTTGCTTCCGATCACAGCAAACTTCAGGTGCATCAGCTGACGCAGATCTCTTTCCTCCGTCTTCAGAAGTTCAAAAAACAAATCAACGCCATTGCTGCTGGTAAATACCAGCCACTGATAATCCTGAATCGTATCCAATGCCTTGCGGACTTCTTCTGTATAAAGCAGTCGGCTTTCAATCACACTGACAGCCACCGTCTCCGCTCCATAAGGCCTAAGCGCCGCCTCCAGCTCTCCCGCAAGATACCTGCTTCCTGTGACCAGAATCCTTTTGCCGAAAAGTGCTCCCTGTCCATACCAGTCCAGCCTCTTCTCCAGCCCGGCCACAGCCCCTACCACCGTAATCGCCGGTGTCTCTATTCCGGCCTGCTCTGCTGCCTCCTCGATATGCTCCAGCGTTGAGACCACCTTTTTCTGCCTCGACGTGGTTCCATTCTGGATCACGGCCGCAGGCGTATCCTTGTCCTTGCCGTTCGCCAGCAGCTCCCTGGCGATCTTCCCCAGATTCTTAAGCCCCATCAAAAAGACCAGTGTCCCCTCTTCCCTGGCCAGTGTTGCATAATCCAGAACCTCCTCTGTCTTATGCGCCCCTTCATGTCCGGTAATCACATGAAAAGAGGATGCCAGCTCCCGCTGTGTCACCGGAATTCCCGCATACGCGGGAACGCTGTAGGAGGAGGAAACACCCGGAACAATCTCAAACGGGATCCCCTGCTCCTCCAATGCCAGCGCTTCCTCACCGCCGCGTCCAAAAACAAACGGATCCCCGCCCTTTAACCGGACCACATATTTTCCGGAAAGCGCCTGTTCCACCAAAAGCCGATTGATCGCGTCCTGGGTCAGATGATGGTTACTTGAACGTTTTCCCGCATAGATCAGCTCCGCATCCAGGCGCGCTTCATTAAGGATTGAGCCGGAAATCAAATTATCATAAATAATCACATCTGCCTGCCGGACACGTTCCGCTCCCTTGCGGGTAAACAGCCCGGCATCTCCCGGCCCGGCCCCCACCAGCGACACCGGACGCAGGCGCACGCGCCTGGCAAGGTCAGCTGCCAATTTTTCTGCCTGCTGTATTTCTTTTTCCGCAAGCCCCGTCTTTTGTTCTACAGGCTCCTTCGATTCTTCGCCCGGTCGCCCTGCTTCCCGCTGCTGTAGTTGCTGTTTTTTCTCCCTATGCCTTGTCTCCTGCCTGGTTTCGGTGTCTGCCTCTTTTTCAAACATTTCTATATACCCTTCCCGAAAGACCGGATGCTGTCCATCCTCAGCATACATCACGGACATCTTTAACATCTTCCCTTCCCGGCGGCAGTAAGCCGCGCAGGGCGCATTGCAGCTGCCGCCCAAAACCGTCAGATATTCGCGCTCCGCCCGCAGCATCACCGCATCCTCTGGCGAATGGATCGCCGCCATCACCTCAGCCAGCTCCTTCTCCCGAATCTCCACTCCCAGAATCCCCTGTCCGGGGGCTGGGATAAACTCTCTGGTGTCCAGATATTCCAGAAACAATCCTTCCTGCCGTATCAGTCCCAGGCGCTTGAGTCCCGCGGCCGCCAGCAGAATTCCGTCATAACCGCCAGCCGTCAGCTTTTCTATCCGTGTCTGCACATTCCCCCGCAAAAGCCGGATCTGCACCTGCGGATTCAGTTGCCGGATCTGCAGCTCCCGCCTCAGGCTGCTGGTTCCGATCACGCTTCCCGCAGGAAGCTTCCGCGCAGGAAGCCCGCTCATGGTCACCAGCACATCCCGGGGATCCTCCCGGCAAAGAACAGCTCCCAGAACCAGCCCTTTTGGAAACTCCATCGGCATATCTTTTGCACTGTGCACCGCCATATCGATCTCTTCCCGCAGAAGCGCTTCTTCCAGTTCCCGGGTGAATACTCCCTTTCCCCCAAAGCTGGCAAGCGACCGGTCCAGGTGCCGGTCTCCCTTCGTACTGATCGGCACCAGCTCAATCTCCATATCCGGAAAATGTGTCAGAATGGCGTCCCTCACCAGCTCTGTCTGCACTACGGCCAGTCTGCTTTTTCTTGTCCCTATCCGAAGTTTCATCTGTTACCCTCTGCTTTCCCAAAATACCCACTATTTCATGCCTTATCAGTATACTGTTTTTTGCAAGGAAATACAAGCCTGCCACAAAAGGTTTCCAGGCGCAGGCTTGTATTTTCTTTACTTTTCATGGGGATGAGGTTCCAAGAGGTACGCCTTGGAACGAGGAGAGGGCCGCAGTGGGAAATGGCCTGCAGTTGTTGACTTTGCAGAGATTTAGAAGCCCTTAAATTTCTGAGTTTTGCATGGAAACGCAAATCCACACTGTCTGAGCGGAGCGAGTTTGTGAATTTGCGTTTCGCTTTTTGCAAAAATCAGAAATGTTAGGAATTCTTGATCTCGAAACCGGAAACAACTGCAGGCCATTTCCCACTGCGGCCCTCTCCTCGTTCCAAGGCTGAATATCCCTTTCCCTTAAATTAACTGATATCGTTTCACAGGTTAGTTCTTTCAAGGCCGGTAAATACCAGCTCTGGAAAAAGGGTTCCCCCATAAAAATCATCCGGGAATCTGCTTCTCTCTCTTGACCAGACAAAGTCCATCCGTTATAGTAAAAACCATGAACCGTGTCGCCCAGCGCAATACCATGTGCAGCCGGATGTAGGCAGAAATGATCGATGCCCTGGAATTATCCGAGAAAAATGATGACTTATGGGTACTGATCGTCACCAACAGCGGCCCTGCCTTTTGTGCAGGTGCAGACATCAAGAAACTCGCCGCCGTCACCGAGATTGTTCTGGCCTGTGACCTGGTGGTCGCATCTGAGCACTCCGCCTTCGGCCTGCCGGAGACCGGCATCGGTATAACCGCCAACGGCGGCCTGCTGCGCATCTGCCGGAATGCTCCGCTTTCCGTTCGCTACACCAAAGCCGCTATCTATAAAACATTGGATATGAATATTATGTATCCCTCTGCTGCCTGGGATGTCATCGAATATTATACCTCCCTCGATCTGGCTACCGAAGACAAGATTGAGGGCAATGCTGCCTTTGTGGAAAAACGGAAGCCTGTCTGGAAACGCCGTTAGAACAGTCTGAAGGGACTGCTAAGCAGCCCCTTCTTATCCATACTCTGAAAATCACATATCCCTTATGCCTGTGGACCCGCATGCTCATGCTGAGACAGCGGCATTACATGCATATTGCCTCTTTGCTCATTCTCTGCCCAATAGATATCGTCTGCCATCTTTGCTTCCGGATTGAACTCCACGCCCTCAAAGATATGTTTCACAAATCCCTTGTAGCCCACACGGTCAATCAGATGTCCGCCATGGAGATACTCCGGCTTATAGTCCAGAGCCCATGCGGAGAACTTCTGCCAGTTGGCAAACATGCCCAGGATCACATCCTCGGTTACCCAGTTTAAGAACAGCTTGCCGGAACGCGGATTCTTCTTGCCGGTACGTCCGCCCAGGGTTACACGGTACAGCTTCTTCGGATTCCTGGTCCAGGCGCTGGTCGGGCAGGCAATCACACACTCGCCGCAGCCTACGCAGCAGCAGGTATCCTTGTCAATCTTTCCGTCCTTGTTCAGAGTCAGCACGCCGGTTGCATGATGTTCGCAGGCTTTCGCGCAGGCGCCGCAGCCGATACAGCGATCATAGTCATAGACCATCTTGTTGATGCCCATGATACCGAAATCATTGAAGTTAGCCTTTACACAGTCATTGGGGCAGCCTGCCACCGCCACCTTGATGTGGTAGTGGGACGGGAAGATCAGCTTCTCGATCTTATGAGCCAGCTCCTGGGTATTGGCATTGCCCTTGATGCAGTGGATATTGCCGATACAAGCCATGATATTACGGGCGCCGATGGACGGATATCCCTTCTCCGGATCATACTCTGCCGGCTCGTGGGCAATGGTTTCCATATCCACATCGCACATCTCCACATCCACATCTTTGATATACTCTTTCAGTCTCTTATTGCAAGCCTCGATATTCTCATACTTGATGCCCGGAATATCAAAGGTCATCCTGGTTCCGAAATGGAATGTTCCATTACCAAAATCCTCGCACAGACCCTGTACAAAGGACAGATATTTGGCATCAATCAGAGCTCCGGGAACGCGCAGCTGAAGCATGAATTCTCCCGCAACCTTGGACTGTCTGTAACAATTTATACGGACTTTCTTAACGTCGATATCGTGATTCATATTCTTACGCTCCTTCCCTTAGTCTACCAGATATTTGGCCTGGGTGTAATTAAATACCGGTCCCTCCAGGCATACATACACCTCATCAATACGGCAATGGCCACACTTACCTACCGCACAGGACATCCTGCGCTCATAGGATACCCAGATCTTCTCATCCGGCACACCGCACTTGCCGCACTCGATACCGGTGAACTTCATCATAGGCGGCGGTCCTACAATCACTACTTCATAATTATCCCCAAAGGACGCCCAGTCAACCTTGGAAACGAACTCGGTTACAAAGCCGGTATTCCATCCTTCCTTCTTCTCTGCATCCAGAGTATAGAAGGTGGTAAAGCGGTCTTTCCACTTCTCCAGTTCGTTCTTAAACACAATACCCTCTTCGTTCTTAAAACCTGTGATCAGGGTGACGCTCTTGGTATAATCCGGCTCATTATAGAACTTATTCAGCATACTTCTTACAGGAGCCAACCCGGTGCCGCCGGTGATCACGACCACATTCTTGCCCTCAAACTTCTCTACCGGCCAGCCCTTGCCGTAGGCGCCGCGCAGGAACAATACATCGCCCGGACCCTTGGTAAAGATCTCGTCCGTCACCTTACCTACAGAACGGATGGTAAAATCAATCCACCCGTCGCCATAAGCGCTGACAGAGATCGGAGCCTCACCGATCTTCGGAATGGAGAGCTGTAAGAACTGCCCGTGAGCAGGCTTAATATCGGATTCCACTTTAAAGGTATATTCTAACTTGCTTTCTTTCTTAACTTCCAGAATCTTACACGGAACCGGTTTTACAATATTATTCATTCTGTTCGTCCCCCTTCCTTATTTGCTTTCCGCAAGGATCTCATCGATCGCTTTCGCCATCTTATTCACGGTAGCGGTAATGGAAATGAATTCCGGACATCTGCTGGTGCAGCGGCCGCAACCCACACACATATGGAAATCTTTAAAACGTGCCTTGTAATCGTGGAACTTATGGAGCACTTTGTAGCGCATCCTCTCAGCGGCAGTCCTGCGGAATACATGTCCGCCGGCCATGTCGGTAAAGCCCTCGATCTGGCAGGAAGCGGTGGTTCTCTTTCTCTCGCCTACATTGGTATTCTCATTGTAGATCACATCTGTGGTATTGAAACAGGTGCAAGTGCTGCAGGCCACGGTACAGGAACCGCAGGAGATGCAGCGCTTGTTATATTCATTCCACATGGGATGGCTCTTTAGCTTGGTCAGAACCTCCTTGTCCGGAATCTCCGGAATCGTAAGCTCGATCTCGTTCTTTTCGATAAATTCCGGCTTGAAATCAGCAGCTGCCGCGTCTGCAAACAGGGGTGCAAATGCCTCGTCCCTCACATCCACAGACATCTCGCCATCACCGACACGTACCGCAAGAGCATAATCCTCTGCCTTGTTGGATCCCATGCTCACGCAGAAGCAGGTATCCCAGCCTTCGGTACACTCGATCATCACGATCTTAACCTTCTCATTCATCCGCTGATAGTACATATCAGCAAAACCGCCGTTCTCCAGATAGATCTTCTCCTGATGGTGCTGCGCATTAATGTCACAGGGACGCATGAAAATCAGCAGCTTCTTGCTGGTTGCCTTGCTCTCGCGGAATTCATCCTCTGTAAAATAAAACAGGGACTGGGTGATGGGGCTTAAGACCTCTTTTGCCGGATAATCGGATTTCTCCTTAAACTCAATCTCTTCTACCTTGGACACCTTATCATATTTGACAATATCCGTATCAGAGTATCTGCCCTTTCCGGCAAATCTCTTAGGGGCCCATATCTCGTATTCGCCCTGGAGCTGGTCGAAGATCTTATTCACTTCTTCGAAGCTGACTTTGTATCCCATACTTTTTTATCCTCCTTTATTTTTGAGAATACTTCCGGATATTCCCAGTATCCGGAAAGTTCCTTTGCAGAACTGCCGGTATCCCCGCTCCGACGATTCTGGCGAACTTTGTCACGGTTACTATTGTATCACAAGCGAGAAAAAATTTCATTAACAAAAATTAAAAAAATAACAATTTCCTGCTGATTTTTGTCAATTTTTTCTAATTTATAATGGGCATAGAAAAAGCTCCCGCCGAAAAATTGCCAAATCCTGGCATCTTCGGCAGAAGCTCCCAAGCCTTACTTTACCTTCGCATTCTCCTTCAGGAAATTCACAGTCTTGTACATCATGGCCGTAGTATCCACAGCTTCCTCTCCATAGGTGTCCTGCAATGTCTTGACATCTGTTCCATACTGGCCAGCCACGATCTCGCGGTCTGCATCCTCTACCTGGAACCCTTCTTTCTCTGCAATCGCCTCCACCAAAAGCTGCTGCTTAATCGAAGTCTCCGCCGACTTGCGAAGATCCTCCTTAAACTCTTCCTCCGTCATGTCAAACATGCTCACATAACTGGCCAGATCCATACCATACATCCCCACCATGCTCTCATAATAGCTCAGCTGGTTATTATACTGGTTATCAACGGCCTCCTGATTCAGGGCAAACTCCGAATTCTCTACTGCTGCAAGAAATATATCATCCTCCAGCTGCCGATCCGCCTGTTCTTCCTTTTCTTTTTGCATGTCTGCAAGGGTATCTTCCTTAAACTCATCCACAGTGCCGAAATCTGACATCCGCTGTACGAAATTATCATCCAGAACCGCGTCCTTCTTCTCCTCGATTCCGTTGACCGTCACCTCGAACACCACTGCCTGTCCGGCCAACTCCTCAGAGTGATACTGCTTCGGAAAAGTCAGGTTCAGGCTTCTCTCCTCCCCGGTCTTTGCCCCTACCAGTCCTTCCTCAAATCCATCAATAAAGCTGTGGGATCCCAACTCCAGCTTATACCCCTGCGCTGTGCCGCCGTCAAAAGCAACTCCGTCCTTCAGTCCCACATAATCAATATCTACAATGTCACCGTTCTTCGCCGCACGGTCTGTGATTGCCACATACTCCGGATTGGCATCCAGAATGCTCTGAATCCGCGCATCCAATTCCTCATCCGTCACATCTGTGGACAGCCGGGTTACCTCCAGACCCTTATACTCTCCCAGACTCGTCACCTCACCCAAATCCACATCTGCCTCAGGTCCCCCTTCTGCAGAATCTGCCTCCGAGGTCTCTGCCGGACTCTCTGTCGCCGTCGTCTCTTTTGTCTCCTGCTTCTTTGAGCATCCGGCCACCAGTGCCATAACCATCATGCCGCACAATAACGGCTTTACCAATCTTCTCATTCGGTTCCCCTTTCTTCCTCTTGGTCCACAATTTTGGGACACCTACTCTTATATCACACCCTGCCCATTAAAAAAACCCTTTTCCTGATAAATTCACAAAAAATTCAGAATGTTTTCGGCAGATAACAGCTGCTCAGACCTTATAAAATGCCCGGAACGCTTTATAAGTATTGTAGACATCCAGCTTGGATGCCAGCTCAAACGGCGCATGCATGGAAAGAATCGGCACCCCAAGATCGACTACATCGATATCCAGCTGTGCTACATACTTGGCGATCGTACCGCCGCCGCCCTGGTCCACTGCGCCCAGTTCTCCGGCCTGCCAGTATACCCCATCATCGTCCATGGCTGCAATCACCCTGGCCATTGTCTCCGCACTGGCATCATTCGCCCCGGATTTGCCCCTTGCACCTGTATATTTGGTCAGCACGCAGCCCTTATTGATATAGCTGGAATTGTTTGCCTCAAACACATCTGCAAAGGTCGGATCATAGGCAGCATTCACGTCAGAAGACAGGCACAGCGAGTTCCGGAATACATCGCGGACGCGCACTCCTGTTAACTCTGCCAGATCCTCCATGTAATGGCAAAGATAAGCAGAGTTCATCCCGGTATTCCCTTCTGAACCGATCTCCTCCTTATCTGTCAGCACCGTAACTGTCGTATACCGCGGATTCCGGGTCTCAATCTCCGCCATCAATGCCGTATAAGCACACACCCGGTCATCCTGTCCGTAGGCTCCGATCAGACTGCGATCCAGTCCCACATCCACGGCCTTCTGCGCCGGAACCATCTCAATCTCTGCGCGGTAAAAATCAGCTTCCGTAATCCCATACCTCTCATGAAGAATCTTCATTGCCAGCAGCTTCACCGGCTCCTTGATCTCCTCATCCGTAAATGGCAGAGAGCCGATCACGATATTCAGCTCTTCCCCTTTAAGCCCCTCTGCCAGCTTACGCTCATTCTGCTTTGCCGCCAGATGCGGAAGCAGATCCGTCACACAGAATACCGGATCCCCGGCCTCCTCACCGATGCACAGCTTCACCAGTTCGCCATCCTTCCTGATTGCCACGCCATGCAAAGCCAGCGGTACTGTCCCCCACTGGTACTTCCGGATCCCTCCATAATAATGAGTCTTAAAATAAGCGATATCGTTCTTTTCATACAGAGGAGCCGGCTTCAGATCCAGTCGCGGAGAATCGATGTGTGCACCATTGATCCGCAGTCCTTTATCTAATGGCTCCTTGCCGAAGGTCGTGGCCAGAACCGACTTGTTCCGGTTTACCTGATACACCTTATCCCCCGGCTGGTACGATGCCGACAGATCAAGCGGACGATACCCCGCTGCCTCAAGCATCCGTACCGCCTCTGCCACACATTCCCGCTCCGTCTTTCCCGCATCCAGAAACGCCTTATAGCCCTCACAAAAATCTGCGGCTTCTTCTACCTGCCCCGGCGCCTTCTTCCCTATATGAGGGAACTTCCATAGAAGCTTCTCCTCTAAAAGCCGGCCTGTCGATTTTTCCTTTTCCTGTTCCATGCTCTTAACCTCCTTATCTTCCTCAGTTGCTCTCCTTATATGCTGACATTGGTCTCACTCCCTGGCTTATTTCTGCCATCACGTCCGGATTCCCCGCTCATCGCCCTCGAGCACCAGAGTAAACGGACCATCATTCAAAAGCTCCACCTTCATATCCGCTCCAAAGCTCCCGTGCTCTA
Source organism: Lachnospiraceae bacterium (assembly GCA_910575255.1). Taxonomy (GTDB): domain Bacteria; phylum Bacillota; class Clostridia; order Lachnospirales; family Lachnospiraceae; genus Brotaphodocola. Next base: position 81,556 of record CAJTEM010000012.1, read on the forward strand.
CCCGGCCGACATGATTCCGGCAACGTTTTACAAAATACTCATACAGCTGCTCTGCCTTCTCTGGCGAACCTGCCCCGATAAAGCTGGGCCGGTTTCCCTTATGACAATCCGCATACAAAGTAAACTGGCTGACCACCAGAAGCTCTCCTCCTACATCCGCCAGCGACAAATTCGTCTTTCCCTCGCTGTCTTCAAATATCCGCAGCTTACAGATCTTGTCTGCCATCCGATCCGCGGCCGTCTCTGTATCCGTATCCGCTACTCCAAGCAAGATCAGAAACCCTCTTCCAATCTCCCCGATTATTTCTCCTTCCACACTCACACAGGCCCGCTGCACCCTCTGCAGCACCACTCTCATATGCTCTTCCTCCCCGTAATATATCGCCCTCTCACATCCGTTCGGCGGCATGTCGTCGGAAAGCATCCAGAAAATGCTTCTCATTTGCCTCCCGCCTATCTCCTGCCTATCGGAATACCATCTGTAAATATTCCAGAAGCGTCTCTGTCGCCTCTTCCCGGTAAATAATCTCTCTGGCCAATACCGGATAGTCCGTAATCAGATTATCCACCTCCATCAGGCGCAGCCTTTCCATCTCACTCTTGGAATTCACCGTCCAGGCATGAACCGTCATGCCCCGGGCATGAGCCCGCTCTACCATCTGACGATTAACAAAGCTGGCACGGATGCTGATGAAATCCGCCTTTTCTTCAAAATAAAAGTCTCCGTAAGCTGCAGAAAGGATATATCCTGTGCGCAGCTTTGGATCCAGCAGCTTCACCCGCTCCAGATACCCCAGACTGGTAGAACTGACTACACATTGTTCCTCCATCCCATTCTCCAGAATCAGGCACACCACCTTCTCTGGCAGAAGACTGTCCTTTCCCACATTCTTAATCTCAATATTCAGATAAATCTTTCCCTTGCAGAAGTCCAGCACCTCTTCCAGCTTAGGAATCCTCTCCCCGGCAAAATCCGGTGAAAACCAGCTTCCCACTTCCAGTTTCTGCAGCTCTTCCCACGTCATGGACGCAATGGAGCGATTGATCCCTGCCACCCGCTTCAGAGTTGCGTCATGCCCCAGAACTATCACGCCATCCTTTGTCATCTGAACATCCAGCTCCACATAATCAGCCATCTCTTCCACAGCCGCCTCAATTGCCGACATGGTATTCTCCGGAGCCAGACGGGAGCTGCCTCGATGCGCGGTGATCTGGGTCTCGGCAATAATATCATCCGACAAGGCTGCTCCATGGTAAACCATATCCAGAATGTAAAGAATCCCCGTTATCCATAGAACAGCTACCACAGCAGCTGCCCTGCCTCTTGCCGCAGTCCCCTTAGGCGGATAACTGACTCGCTGACGCCCCGGACAATATTGGCGGCAACCGGAACGGTAATAAACAGACGCGCAGGCAGCAAAATCAGCCACAATTAACCAAATTCCTCCCACAAACAGTATGATCTGCTCGATCCGCTCCGCTGTCTGCAGAAGTACTGCCATCGCCAGGTTTCTCTCTGTAAACTGAACCACAAATACAGCGGCCGTGAAAACCGAAAAAAGATAGATTAGCACAACTGTCAGTGCCACAGCCAGATTACATAAGAGCAGGAGAGCCGCCATCCGCAGCCTTTTTCCTTTCAGAAGCCGGCGGCTCTTTTTCCATGCTTTTGTAAACGGCTCCTGATCCGCCATACATCCAAAGCCTATCAGAACAATGGACAGCGAAAGCAATGCGCACAGCAGCAAAAAAACCATTGTCACTAACGGCATCCCCTTCTGGTTCATCATCTCCTGAAGAACAAAATTGACCGGCCGGATGTGGGACAAACAGCGAAAAACCGGCAGAAAATTCACAATAAGATAATGAGGCAGAAGAAGCACTCCCAGCCTCCAGTTCCTTTTCCCTATCTCCTCTGCCGTTTTGTGGACTCCGCTTTGGAAAATATAGAAAGGGGTCAGCTTCTGTTGACAGGCCGACCCCTGGAATGCGGTAATCAATGCAGCCGCCTCCAGCTCGATCAGAAGCAATCCGATCATGCCAAAGGCCAGCATCGCCGCCAGCGTCCACGGCTGCACCAGGAAGTCTGTCAGATTAGACGCTGTCAGATAGCTGTATCCCGCCATCGCCAGCGCCCACCGCAGTCCCCGGTTCGCTAACCGCAGATATACCGGCAGCACGATTCCCCGGTATAGAAGTTCAAACAAAAGAACATTTCCCAGATTCTGCCGAATCATCTGCCATGTTTCCTTTGTCATCGTCTTCATTGTATATTCACTCTTCCTGTTCCTCCCCCAGTGATAGAATCATCTGATTAAGCGAGAACATTTTATCATCCAGCATATCTACCACAGCAGCACACGCCTTCAGCTCAGCCTGCAGACTGGCAGGGGCATTGCCTTCAAATTTATAATAAATCTTATGCTCCAGACTGGCCCAAAAATCCATTGCCACCGTTCGGATCTGAATCTCCACCTTGGTTTCTGCCGGTCCCTGGCTCAGATAAATGGGTATCGTCACTACCATATGATAGCTCTTATAGCCATTGGGCTTCGGGTTCCTGATATAATCCTTCACCTGCAGGATCGTCACATCACTTTGCCGGGCAATCATGTCTGCAATCTGATAAATGTCCTGGGTATAAGAGCAGATGATCCGAATCCCGGCAATGTCATTGAGCTTCTCTACCATATTCTGGATGGTAACCTCCTGCCCGTCACGTTTCAGCTTCTTGACGATACTGTCCGGTGTCTTCAAGCGGGACTTAATGTGCTCAATGGGTGTGTGCCCATAGATATGGACAAACTCACTGTTCAAAATCTCAATCTTGGTGTCGATCTCCTTCAGTGCGGAATCATACAAAAACATGATGGATTTCCACTGGTCAATCTGGCTGTGCTCTTTGGAAATATGGTTCTTCAAAGCTTGATGTTCTTCAGCAAAGAGGCAAGTCCTGTGGTGGCGGCTCCGGACTCCTTGTAGTTAAACACTTCCTCCTTCGGTTCTTCCCCCTGCTCCAATGCCTTCATGCTGAGGCTGATGCGGCCATCGCCTGCACCAATAACCTTAACCGTCACCTTCTGCCCTTCCTTCAGAACTACGCCGGGATGCTTGATCCGCTGGCTGCTGATCTGGGACACATGCAGAAGCCCTGTCACGCCGCTCTCCAGATCCACAAATGCTCCATAGTCCTTGATCGAATCCACGGTGCCCTCCAATACGGCTCCCACCTTCACGGCTGCCATCTTGGCGGCCTTCTCTGCTGCCTCTCTCTCCTTCATCACCACACGTCCGGAAAGCACCAGCTTTTTGCGCTCCGGTTCTACGGTGATCGGCACCACCTCCAGATATTTGCCAACCCAGTCTTCCAGTTTCTCCACATACTTCGTGGAAATGTGGGAAGCAGGAATAAATCCCTGAATATCATCAATATATGCCACAACACCGGCTTTTACCGCCTCTTTGATCTTTACCTTGATGACTGTCTTATCCTGCAGCATCTGCAGCAGATCCGCCCACTTCTGGGCATCCGGCCCCTCCTGCTCCTGATAGTCGTTATGACGCTCGTCAAATTCCTTATAAGAAGCCTCCAGCTCGTTGGCAAAATCCGCCATGGTCTCCGTCGGCTCTGCTGCTTTGCCTTCTGCCGCCCCGGCCACGGCTGCCTCCTGTGCAGCTTTTGCAGTCTCTGCTGCATTCACTTCTGTGTTCATTACTTCTTCATTCATGTCCAACACTCCTTCACTTCTGCCTCATTACCGGATTAGAATTCGGTCGCTCCGGCTGCTACGAAGACTTTACCACATTTTCGCGTATTTTTCTATAGTTTTCTGCGGAAAAATATGCTATACTCGATTTCTGTAAAACAACTAAAGGAAAAACTGCCATGAACGATATTATGGATCTGCATACCCACACAATCATCAGCGGGCATGCCTACAACACCCTTTACGAAATGGTACATTCCGCGGCTGCAAAAGGGCTTAAGCTGCTGGGTGTCACCGAGCATGCCCCGAGAATTCCCGGTGCCTGCCATCCCTTTTACTTTCTGAATTTTAAGGTCGTCCCCCGGCAGATTGGCGGCGTTCGTCTGCTTCTGGGCTGCGAACTGAACATTGTGGATTATGACGGCAATATCGACCTGGAACCCCGTTATCAGAAAGGACTCGATCTGGGTATCGCCAGTATCCATGAGCCCTGCTATACCTGCGGCACCACGGCACAGAATACTGCTGCTTATCTGGGTGCCATGAAGAATCCCATCGTACAGATCATCGGCCACCCGGATGACGGGCGTTTCCCGACAGACTATGAGACTCTGGTCTGTGCTGCCAAAGAGCATCATGTGCTTCTGGAGATCAACAACAGCTCCCTGGTTCCCGGCTGCAGCCGTAAGGATTCCCGCAAGAATGCCGCCACGATACTGGAATACTGCCGCCAGTACCAGGTTCCTGTGATTCTGGACAGTGATGCGCACTGTGAAGTGGATGTCGGTAACCACTCTTACGCCCACACCCTGCTGGATGAGATCGGATTTCCTGAGGATCTGGTAGTCAACACCTCGCTGGAGAAAGCTGCCGCTTTCCTGCCGGGCCTTAAGAAGCTTCTCGCTTCGGGAGGTTCTGACCATGATTAATTTTCTGAATCTGGAGTATTTCCTGGCAGCTGCCGAGGAGCTGAACTTTACCAAGGCAGCCAAGCGGCTTTTCATTTCCCAGCAATCCTTAAGCAATCACATCTCCAATATGGAAAAGGAATTCGATGTGATTTTGTTCAACCGCACGAATCCGCTGACTCTCACCTATGCCGGGCAGGCACTGAAAAAGAGAGCCCAGCAGCTGCTGGCTCTCAAGAGTGAAACCTACCGGGAGCTGGCTGATATCAAAGATTTCTCCATCGGACAGCTGACGATAGGCGTCTCTCATACCCGCGGCCGTGTCATCCTGCCTGAGATCCTGCCCATATACCGGGAACAGTTTCCTAATATTGATCTGTGCCTGGTGGAGGGTAATTCTACGGAGCTTGACTATGGCCTCCTTCATGGCGATGTAGATCTGATCATTGGCATGCTGCCTTTTCGTGTGGAAAATGTCGGCACGGTTCCCATCTGTGAGGAGGAAATCCTGCTTGCCGTATCCGATGCGGTTCTGGAACGTTCCTTTCCCGGACAGGCGGACGAGATTCGCACACAGCTTGCCAGGCACACCGATCTGTCTCTTTTAAGTCACTGTCCTTTCCTGATGATTAATAAGGGAAACCGGGTACGGACTCTGGCTGACGAGATGTTTGAGGATGCCCAGATCACACCTCAGGTCATACTGGAAACAGAGAACATTGAGACAGTACTGGCTCTTGCCGCCCGCGGTATGGGAATCACCTTTTATCCCAAGATGTTTATCTCCAGCCACAAAGACTTCCGGGATAAGGCACGGCAGTACACTTCCATGAGTTTTTATTCCCTGGACTCACCCAAGGCACACGGAACACTGGGAATTGGTTTCCACAAGGACCATTATATGTCACAGGCCGCACGGGAATTCATCCGGATTGCCAAGGAAGTGCTGTGATACTCTCCTGCTTTCAGGTGCTTTGCTTCTGATTTCTTCATGGCAATGGAGGTGTTCCCATGAGCAACTACAAACCGCCATTTCACATGACGGATAAAATGACATCATTGATTGCAGAGATCAGCGAACAAGTCGGCCGGATTACCGTTTTGCAGGAAGAAGCCATCAGCCCGCACCTGCGGCGTGAAAACCGCATCCGGACAATTCACTCCTCTCTTGCGATTGAGCATAATTCCCTGTCCCTGGAACAGGTTACGGCAATTCTGGATGGCAAACGCGTCCTTGGTAATCCGAATGAGATCAAAGAAGTGCAGAATGCCTATGAAGCCTATGAATTGTTGTTGCGGTTGAACCCCGCATCTGTGGACGATCTTCTCAAAGCGCACAAACTGATGATGAATGGTCTTATGCCAGAAAACGGGAGATTCCGCTCCGGCGGCGTTGGTGTGTTTGATGGAGAGGTGTTGATTCACATGGCTCCTCCGGCAGAATTTGTGCCGGAGCATATCCACAATCTTTTCGCCTGGTATCAGCAGTCAGAACTTCACCCGCTGATTAAGAGCGCCATTTTCCATTACGAGTTTGAATTCATCCATCCTTTCGCTGACGGCAATGGCCGCATCGGACGGATGTGGCATAGTCTCCTGCTTGGGAAATGGAAGGAGCTGTTTTTCTGGCTGCCAGTTGAGGAACTGATTCAATCACGGCAGAAGGAATATTATGATGCGCTGGGTGCAGCGGATGCACAGGCAGACAGCGCTGGATTTGTCGAACTAATACTCGAAATCATCAAAGACAGCCTGACAGAGGTTACGGTTGTCGGCCACAATAACGACCAAGATAGCGATCAAGTTACCGATCAAGTTGCCGACCAAGATAAAACACCAGCCGAGCGTCTTCTCTTTGCTCTTGGCAATGACACGCTCCCGGCAGCAGATCTTATGGTACGGCTCGGACTTTCGCACAAACCGACTTTCCGCAAAAACTATCTCAATCCTGCCCTGGAACAAAAACTGATTGAACGCACGATTCCTGACAAGCCAAACAGCAGGAATCAGAAGTATAGAAAACACAAAAACTGAACGATGGAGTGCCTTGCTGATTCCCAGCAATCGCACTCCTTTTTTCGCTGCCGGATACGTTACTGTTCAACCAGAATTTCCCTGTATAAAAATCTTGACAGGAGTTTCTTCTTTTTATAAAATAATAATTATTATTATTGTTATTTTATCTGTGTTTGAAAGGATCCTTCCATGAAGACATTAAAATACAGCCGTCAGAGGGAGTCCATCAAAGCCTGTCTTGCCGGGCGCAGGGATCATCCCACTGCGGACATGATCTATTCTGATATGCGAGAGCAGTTTCCCTGTATCAGCCTGGGAACCGTGTACCGAAACCTGAATCTTTTATCCGACTTAGGAGAGATTCAGAAGCTGGCCTGCGGCGATGGCAAGGATCGCTTCGACTGGAACACCTCGCCCCATTATCATTTTGTTTGCCGTTGCTGCGGTGCGGTGACAGACCTGCCGCTTTCTCCTGTTGAGGGACTGCAGCTGCAGGCGGAACAGGCATCCGGAGGAACCGTTGACAGCCATACCGTGTATTTCTACGGTTCCTGCGCCGGCTGTCTCGGGCCACGTTCCTGACGATGATGGCCTGCCAAACCAATTGTTACTGTTCACAGACAATGTTAGTTAAGCTGTTCCAAAAGGTACGCCAGGGAAACGGGGAGAGCAGCCATCGAAAAGGGTCTGCGGATTTTTCCGGTTTCGAGATCAAGAATTCCTAAAATTTCTGAATTTTGCTAAAAGCGAAACGAAAATTTACAAACTCGCTGCGCTCAGACAATGTGAATTTTCGTTTCAACGCAAAACTCAGGAATTTAAGGACTTCTAAATCTCTGCAAAGTCAAAATCCGCAGACCCTTTTCGATGGCTGCTCTCCCCGTTTCCCTGACTGTGTTTCGCGATTTCTTAACTTACTGACATTGGGTGTGAATAGTAACAACCAGTTCTTTACAGAAAATATTTCTCAAAAAGCGATTGACATTTGGACAAAGGTATGCTAAATTAATATCAGTAATCATTACTGTTTTTAAGCAGTCCTGATTCTTCTACTGTTATAATTAAAATATTTTTAATAAAGAAAAGGAGATTGTACTATGAAAAAGTGGGTTTGTTCCGTATGTGGTTACGTTCATGAGGGTGATTCTGCTCCGGAGTCCTGTCCGCAGTGCAAGGCACCTGCTTCCAAGTTCGTAGAGCAGGGCGGCGGGAGAAGCTGGGCTGCTGAGCATGTCGTAGGGGTTGCCCAGGGCGTAAGCGAGGATATCATGGCCGATCTGAGAGCGAACTTCAACGGCGAGTGTACCGAGGTTGGTATGTACCTGGCCATGGCAAGAGTTGCTCACAGAGAGGGTTATCCGGAGATCGGTCTGTACTGGGAGAAGGCTGCTTATGAAGAGGCTGAGCATGCTGCCAAGTTTGCGGAATTGCTGGGTGAGGTTGTTACTGACAGCACCAAGAAGAACCTGGAGCTGCGCGTAGAGGCTGAGAACGGCGCTACCGCTGGCAAGTTTGATCTGGCAAAGCGCGCCAAAGCTGCTAATCTGGATGCAATTCATGATACCGTTCATGAGATGGCCCGCGACGAGGCAAGACACGGCAAGGCATTTGAAGGTCTGCTGAAGAGATACTTTGGCTAATCAAAAAGCCTGTAAGATCAAAGAAAGACAGTATTTTAAGAGGAGCGGCTCTTTAGGCGGATACCCATAAGGAAGTAAATAGAATTTCCGGAAAAACCGGCGTGGCGGAGGTCACACCGGTTTTTCTGTCAGTAGTTCCGGTTTGGCAAGTGGAATCCGGATTTTCCCCACATAGGTAAAATAGACTTCAATCGTGACATGTTTCTTCCCGCCGATTTTCTCCGGGCTGTGGATCACGATTTTTTCAATCAGCTCATTTACCGTAGCTGCGTCCAGCTCCTGCAAATCAGAATACCGGTCAGCAAGCTGGAGGAAACGCCCCGCATCGGCAATTTGTCCGGCTTCATTTTCAATTTCCCGTTCCAGTGAAACAGCAAGCCGCTGAATCTCCGCCTGCTCCGTCTCATACTGTGCCGAGAGCTTTTGAAAGCGGAGGTCGCTTAATTTCCCAAGCACGGAATCTTCATAAAGCCTTTGGATGATCTTGTCCAAATCCTCCATACGCTACTGCGCCCCGGAGAAAGCTTTCCGCTTCTGCGTCAGCTCCGCTTTCCGGCTGGCCTCGTCCTGCGCCAGCATTTCCTGTGTGAAATCATCCCGGAACAGACGCACATAGGTCAGTGTTCCCTGAATACATTCCAACACCCGCCTATAAAGCGTAACCTCCCGGATATAGTGGATTTGGCAGGAACCTGTATTGCTCTTGTAGTTGGAGCAGACGAAATGGTCCTGAGACTCATCCTTGTAAGTATTACAGGTACAGTAATAGAGTTTTGCTCCGCAATCGGCACAATAGACAAGACCGGAGAAAATGCTGGTTTTCCCTGTCTTTGTCGGCCTGCGTTTGTTGGCTCTTAACGTCTGTACCCGTTCCCATTGTCCCCGCTCAATGATCGCCGGCTGCGTATCTTCAAATACCCTCCGGTTTTCTTTCGGGTTTTCCATCCGCTTCTTGAATTTGAGGGATTTGGTATAGGTCTTGAAGTTGACGGTACAGCCGGTATATTCCGGCCGCTCCAGTATTCCAGCGACAGACTTCGCACACCACTGGTACAGGTTATCCGGCATGGACCATCCTTTCTGTCTGGCGTTATACGCAGTAACCGTCAGTACCCTGTCAGCGGTCAGGACTTTTGCAATCTGCATGGGGCCTTTGCCCGCAATGCACAGGTCAAAGATACGCCGCACTACCTTTGCGGATTCCTCGTCTACAATCCATTTCTTTTTATTCTGTGGGTCTTTCACATATCCGTAGGGCGGATTGCTGGCGATGTGTTCCCCGGCTTCTCCGCGCATTATTACGACAGCCCGGATTTTTTTGCTTGTGTCTTTGGCGTAATAATCGTTAAATACATTTTTGAACACGGCGAAGTCGTTTTCGCCCTTTGCACTGTCCACATCATCGTTGATGGCGATAAACCTGACATCGTAAGCGGGGAAGATGAAATCCTGCAGCCGCCCCATATAGGAATACTCCCGGCCCAGACGGGACAGGTCTTTGACAATCAGGGTGGAAACCGAATAGTCCTCCACATATTTCATCATTTCCTGAAAGCCGGGCCTTTGAAAATTCGTTCCTGAGAATCCGTCATCCACGAAAAACATGGGATTGCGGAATCCGTGTTCCGCCGCATATTTGGATAATAACGCCTTTTGGTTGGTGATGGAATTGCTCTCCCCATCGAGAGCGTCGTCCTGGCTTAGACGGCAATATAACGCTGTGAGCTTATCTGGCTGCTGGTTCATAGTAGCTCCTTTCCTCCCGTATATCGGGATAACAGCCAGGTAAACGGTTGCCTATATTATAACGCGTCATTCCTCTTTTTTCAGCAGCTTTCATTCGGTTTCCTCCAAATTTCCTGCCATGATACGGCGCAGCTTGTCCAGCACGCTTTCCGCCCCTCCCTCCGCATAATGGGGAATGGTGTGGTAGACAGTATTCCCCTCAACGGCAATCATTTCTTCTGTGCTGAAATCAAACTCGAAAACGCCGTCTTTGAAATGCTCTGCCACACGCTCGGCAATTTCCGGTTTCAGATTTTTTGGAAGTTTGCTTAAATCCACAGGCTTACGCAATCCCATCACGCTCCTTCCCTGCAGGCAAAATATTCAGCGTAATGACCGCCGGACGGCCAAGCCCCTGCTTTCTGCGGAGAATAAGGCCACGGCGTTCTAATTCCTGAAACGCCCTGGTCGCCACCTGCCTGCTCCTATGCAGTTTCCCTTTTGCTTCTTCCAGCGTAAAGTAGAGACGAATCCGCCCGTCCGGCTCTATGTATCCGTTTTCTCTGGAAATACCCGCCCGGTCTAAGAGCAGGGCATACAGTACCTTTGCATCGTTGGATAAGTCCATCGGCACCAGAAAGCGGGGAAACGGCAGATAGGGCGGTACGCCGCTGTCCTCTTTGTAAGGCGTCAAAAAATCATTCTGCATTATGTACTCCTTTCCATCAATCCATCCCTGATTGATTGGATTGATATTGACTATCTTGTTATTAACTTCTTCTCTTTAATTTCCGTCTAAATATGGGCCGTCAAGACCGTCTGGAAATCCGTCGCCGGAAAGAGAGGAATAGGGCTGCCCGGAGCGTCTGGTTTTCCAGTCTCTGAAAATCCAGTATTGGAGAATCCCATATAGGTAAAAATAGCAAAACCGGTAAATTTGCAAAGTAGAAACCAACACCTATCCGGGAAAATCCCGTTTAGGTTAAAATCGTCCTGCGGACAGTTAAAAACAGGTTTTAGAGGGGAGCAGGGGATTTATCCCTCATACCCGTTGACCGCAGCCTGAAACGCCAATAATCTCAAGGCTTTTTTGCTTCTAATTGTCCGCATAGGAGCCGCCTTTTCCTGTCGCTGGCTGTTTTCTGCCTGCGGTGGACTTTCTTTGCACAGAGCTTACAGTATTTCGCCCGGTTGGAACCGGGGAGGAATGATTGGCCGCAGACCACGCAGCGTTTTAATTCCTCCCGAAACAGCAGTGCCGTTTCCAATGGCTTGTCCAGCGGCAGGACAGCGCAGCGGAACCATTTGCAGAGAAGCGAATAGGAAATACTCTGGACGCAGACACATTCCTCCTCGTCGTCCAGAAGAATACAGTTTCCGTTATCATAGTTGCAGCACTCGTGTACCAGTTTACGCATCCGGCGGTACTGCGGATAATTCATCACCGGAATCTGATTGTGGATAAAAACGCCTCCTTCCTACCGTAAAAAATATCCCTCTACTATACATTTCATTTTTGAGGGGAAATAGGGCGGTCAATTTTGCACAAAAAATATCTTTCTATTATTCAATTCATTTTTGAGACGAAATTACGGGGGCATTTCTCAAATTTCACAAAAAATTCATAATTGCCGTATACAGGTAAGCAGTTATAAAATAATCCCCTCATATATCCGTATATCCGTACATTTTTAAGGGGAAAGTTGCCGTCTGCATAAAAATTTGTCAAAAAAATCCGCCGCAGATGTTCCGCGGCGGCAAGCTCTTTTATTTCTCTGTATGCGGTATATCAAATTTATATCCAACACCCCGCACACTGATAACATATTCAGGCGCTTCAGGTGCAATTTGAAGTTTCTGACGAAGGCGGCTCAACAGATTATGAATTGCTTTCGGTGTAACGTCAATATATTCTTCACCCCAAACATGGTAAGCTATGGTTTCAAAAGTTAAAACCCGTTTCCTGTTGACAATCAGTAAGTGGAGGGCATCGAATTCTTTAGCTGTTAATTCTATCTCCTGACCGCTGACACACACCGTTCTTTCCTCCAGGCAAAAATACAGATCACCTTCCCGAATTTCTGTTAATGGTTTCGCATAATCACTTTGTAAGTCAGAGATATTAAACGTAGAAGGTAAATTATCTATATAGGAACTATTTTGTTTATTCTTGGAAAGAACATAATGGATCAATTCTTTTTGCTGCTCTGCGTCAAGAAGAACAAACAGCTTTTCTCCAATCTGTCTGCCGGATTCTGATAAATCAAGTACAGCTAATTTCCCATGCCATCACCTCCCCGTATTTTTGTTAGATAAATGGCGATAGGTATTTTTACCAACATTGCCTACGGCTAATATTGCGGCTGAAGTCAAAAACAATATAGCCGGAAGATGATTTATAAACTTTTCATATAGAAAACCATAGAGCAAAATGCCTATGGGCAGGGCAACGCTTACGATTGCTGAATAAAAGGACATGATACGGCCTAACATATTATCAGCTACATTCTGTTGAATGGCCGACATAATAAAAATCCCTGCTATGCTTGCACTTATGAAAACAACAATGCTAATCATTACAAATATGATATAGGTCAAGTTTGCGGAAAAATTGAATAAAAGGCTACCACCAAAAGCTGCTATTGATATTCCCATAATCCAAAACAGCCGATAGATTTTTTCTGTTTTGAATTTATTAGCAATTACTCCGGCGATTATTCCGCCTATCAGTCCGGCAGCTCCCATAAAAGCCTGTGACAGACCGTTCAAAACAGAACTTAAATTAAGTACAACTCGAATTATGAATGGTGCGCCTGTTGTAATTAAGGGCTGTATCAAAAAAACAAAAGTAGCATTTAGAAGAATTGCTTTGAATACGTATACCTGTTCTGATGTTAGGAAATGGAAACTTTCGCCCAAGTCTTTTTTTACTGCGTGTAATGGGCTGCTAATTTGGGGCAATATGATTTTCGGTATTTTTATAAACGCCTCAAGGATAGTAGCAGAGAAAAAACAAATGGCACATCCTAAAAAGATAATTCGTACGCCCTGCAAATCTGTCTTTCCGACCGCACTATAAAACATTCCTGCTAATAATGGCCCAATCAGATTAGCAAGCATATTTATTTGACTAACAATAGCATTAGACTGTATAAGGTGACTTTTTTCTTGAATGAGTGGTATGCTGGATTGTACGACAGGGGTTTCAAAAGAAGATACAGCCGCCAGTCCCACCACGATAATCGTTATCAAAATAAGCACATTGGAAAACGATAATGAAAGCACTAAGAGGACAGCCATAATACCATACAGGCCGTCTAAAGCAATCATAAGATTTCTTTTATTATTGCGGTCAGCTATAATACCGGCGATAGGAGATAAGAAAACAGGCGGCAGATAGCTGATGGCTGTAATCGTTCCAAACAAAACGGCGGAACTGGTCAGATCAAGAATTAGCAAAGAAACGGTAAATTTAAGTAAGACGGTTCCAAACATAGATAAAGCCTGTCCTATTATCAAAAATACAAAATTTCTGTTTAATGTTTTTGAGTTCATACCCTACCTCGATAAAGTTTTTTCTATGATTATAAAAACAAAAGCCTGACAACGGTTGTCAGGCTTTCAAAATCTTTATGTAGGCTTTACTTGATGATTTTCAACATAGCTGCAATATCCTCGGTTGCCATTGTTACTTTTGATTTTTCGATTAGGATGTTTCCCCCTGTCATTATGTAGGATGGCATTACCCGAATACCCTTATAATAGATTTCGCTACTACGCAATTTGTAGGTGGAAACGGTGGGAATAGCATTTTTCTTTGTTGCCTTTTTCGTAATCATGTTAAAGGCTTTCTTTGCAACATCACCCATAAGCATAATAACCTTTATATTGGGGAATAAAGATAGTTCTGCTTCTAAATAAGGTAAACTATTTTCAATACTGCTTTTATCAATGACATATTCTGTCTTAGGAGCTTTTACGGCATTCGTGATATAGATGCCCAGTTGTAATATGTCTTGTATGGAACTAACCGCTGTCCCTGCCCCTTGCAAAAGAGGAATCGTTGTTTTCAGATAATCAGCATCGGGGGCTCCATAAAAATCCTGCACAGGGTCAGAGGGGACAACTTCATTTATCATAATTGCCTTGATCGTGAGCGGATCAATATCAATGTCGTTCAGATATATGTCGCTTGCTATACCGACTTTCGTTTCAAGTTCTTTTTTAATATTCATATCCTAATCTCCTTTATGATGGTCTCTTGCAGCTTCGTGTTTTGCTTTCAATGCATGACGAATAGATTTAGGCCGAATTATTGTTACTTTGTTTCCGAATGACATAAGGAAATCATAGAGCCAATCATTTTTTGGCAGAGTGAGTTTAACAGTATATCCGTTTTCATGCTGTGTAATAGCCGTATCGTCCAGCGTATCAAATAACCTGTACCCAACATCTAAAGTAAATTCCAATTCTAAATCTATTAAATCTCCAATTTCCTCTGGCATTGGGAAAACGGAATGATCTTGGCATATATCTGTTTTGTGTTCAAAATGTACTTCTGTCAAAATTAAGTTTTTTATTCTTGAAAGACGAAACAGTCTATTTTCATTTCTTGATAGACAAAAGGCATATAAATACCATGCCTTATCTTTGTAAACCAATTTGTAAGGATATACATTTCGTTTGCCACTATCCCCGGCAGCATTGTGATAATCAAAGGCAATTTCACAATTTTCAAATATAGCCTGTTTTAGTTGTCTAAACAATTTATTTTCGCTTTCTGCAACACTACCCCAACGTGAAAAATCCACATCAATCCAATCCGTTAAACTGGTTTGAAAAATTGCACCAAGTTTATTTAAAATGGTGTCTACCTCTGGATATTGAACGGCTGACAGGCTTTGCAAGCTGGATAATATCTCTAACTTTTCACTATCTGAAAAAAAGGATTTATTAAGGACATAATCATCAAGAAACTGTATGCCGCCGTTTCTTCCCGTTGTAACATAGATAGGAATGCCTGCACTGCTTATAGCGTCTACATCACGGTAAATTGTACGGACGGACACCTCAAATTTCTCTGCCAATTCGGGAGCAGTAGCATGTCCCTTATCTAATAAGTAATACAAAATTCTAAACAGTCTGCTTTCCTGCAAGTCATCACCTCCATAGTTTAATTATATCATAGTAACCTTGACAGCGCAATGTCAAGGTTACTTGTCGGTAAATTTGCGCATCCATTGTAAGGACATACGAAAAGCGGAACAAAACGGCAAGCAATGCAATCTTCCGTAAGATTGCGTATTTTGGCAGGAATCCGTTTCCGGTATTCCTGCCAAAATGCTTGTTGGTGACATGTCCCCAAACCCCTGAGATCATCACCTGCGGTGATGGCTGCGCGTTCCGTTGGAACGCTGAAAATGGAAACCTAATATCTTGCAAAAATAAAAAATGCTATGCAATTAGTGAACCTTTTGCATAGCATTTTCTATTTTTCCGTTTACCTGGCGTAAGTCATAAGTTTTGTAATGTTTCCTTATGGGCTACTGCCATTTGGGCGGATCCTCTTTTTTTGTTTCAGCGGCTGTGCAAATAGCTGTAGTGCTTTCACCATCAAATTCACTTAACAAATTTTCAAGCCCAACGAAAAGTTCAAAAAAACTCTCCAGTTTTTCTTCAGCTATGATTAAACACACCTCGCTTGTTAAATCATCAGGCGCTTCTGCATTGAGCCTGTTTAAAGCATTTTACATTTTTACCTTGTTTTTTACTATGAAGACCAATATAATGATACCAGGGTCAAAAGGTCAAAAATCCGATGTAAGCTTGCTTGCAAGAGGATTTTTGACCTTGGGACCCGCCAAAAACATGAAAAAGTAGCCCGATTAGGGCGGATTTTGAATGTTTTTGAGGATTGCAGGAGCACAAAGTGCGGAGCAATCCGGTATCAGAGGGGTCAAAAGACCTTTTGACCCCAACATCATATAATAAATATAAATAGTAGTAATTGTTAAGATTATAGAATATTTCCCATATTGATTGAGCATCCACCTGCCTATCTTATAAAAATATTCGAAAAAAGGAGAATTTCTTAATTCCCAATAAAAGGAGGAGCAACATGAATATAGAAATTATCCAGAGCCTATACTGTACTGCAAAAATAAAATGGTCTGCTCATTGCCTCGAACGTATGCAGGAAAGAGATATAAGCATAGATGATGTTGGTAACTGTATTATGTCTGGTGAAATCATAGAAGGTTATCCTGATGATTTTCCGCATCCAAGTTGTTTAATATTTGGATATGCTATTCATCATAAAGTATTGCACACCGTTGTTGGTTATGACGGTGAAGTTCTTCATATCATAACCGCATATTATCCAAACACTATAAAATTTATGGAAGATCTAAAGACAAGGAGGAAGAAATAGATGTGTATGTATTGTAAATGTAACGATTTAATTGAATCTACCACAACCCATGTAGTAAATTATAAGGGATGTGTGATTATCGTGAAAAATGTTCCCTGTGAAGAATGCGAGCAGTGCGGCGCAAAGTATTATTCGGATGAAACTGCAAGACAGTTAGAGAAATTAGTAACTACAGCCAAACAACTTATGCAGGAAATTTCCGTAATCAATTATACAAAGGTTGCGTAACCTGATGATTAAGAGGTACTTCGGTATCTTTTTAACAGACCCTTGGAAGCCTTGTCTTGTCTTCCTTTGCAAAGAGAGCAAAGGCTACAAACCTGGATACGATCCATGATACTGTACACGATATGGCCAGGGACGAGGCAAGACACGGCAAAGCATTTGAGGGACTGCTTAAAAGATACTTTGGGTAGTGTAAAATAGTTTGTGTCTTTGGAAAAAAATGGCTCCTTTTTGGTAAGAATTCAGATATGACAATTCTTATCGAAAAGAAGTGTTTTTATGGCTGTAGCTAAGGAACAGATTCGACAGATTATTTCAGAAAACAACATTTCCAGCATTGCGGATGTCTATTCCCTTCTCAGGGAAAATTTTAAAGACATCCTGCAGGAACTCATGGAGGCGGAACTGGATGCTTTCCTCGGATATGAAAAAATCAGAAGAGAGATCTGGCCACCACCAATAAACGAAACGGCCATTCCTCTAAGACCCTCAAAAGCCAGTATGGGGAATTCCAGGTTGATGTGCCCAGGGACCGCAATGGGGAGTTTGACCCAAAGCTCATTCCGAAATACCAGCGGGATGTCTCCGGTATGCAAGAACAGGTCATCTCCCTGTACGCCCGGGGAATGAGTACCAGGGATATCCATGACCTGCTAAAGGAGCTCTATGGGATCGAGTTATCGGCGGAGATAGTCAGCAAGATCACGGATAAGATCCTGCCTCAGGTCAAAGAGTGACAGTCCCGTCCCCTGGCTCCCATCTACCCCTTTGTATTTATGGACTGCATTCATTATAAAGTAAGGGAAGATGGAAGGATTCTCAGCCGGGCTGCTTATGTGATCCTGGGTGCTACAACGGAAGGATATAAGGAGATCCTAAGCATCACGACAGGTGCCAACGAGAGCAGCAAGTTCTGGCTGGGAATGCTAAATGACCTGAAAAACCGCGGATTAAAGGATGTTCTGTTCTTTTGTGTCGACGGGCTGGCCGGTTTTAAGGAAGCCATCAGCGCAGTTTAACCCCAGGCTCAGATCCAGAGGTGTGTCATTCATATGCTGCGGAATTCTTTTAAGTATGTCAACTACAGCGACTTGAAGAAATTTTCCAACGATTTCAAAGCGGTATATAACGCCCCCAATGAAACGGCGGAATATTCCGAATTGGAAAGGTTCAAAGAGACATGGGGACGAAAATACCCTTACGCAATCCGGAATTAGGAGAATAACTGGGAGGATGTAAGCTCCTTTTTCCAGTTCTCAGAAGAGATCAGAAAAATTATGGATTCAACGAATATCCTTGAGGGGTTAAACCGTCAATACCGAAGGGTAACCAAAACCAAAAGTGTATTTCCCAGTGACCAGTCTTTAGAGAAAATGCTGTATCTGGCCAGTGAAAACATCACGAAAAAATGGACTCAGAGATACCGTGGCTGGGATCAGGTGCTGAACCAGTTGATCGTATTATATGGGGAAAGGCTGACGGAGTATTTATAAAAAAGAAAAAGCCAGGGCGGCTTACCTTAACGGAGAACCGCCCCAGTCTTATTCCTGAGGCCGGGTGTGGGCAGAGCCCACAAAAAGCAGTTCTTGAAATGCCTTTTTTTGAAGCAAAAAAATCAGAACAGGATGTATAAACACGTTGTCAATGGTTATCCTATAAATAGAAAGAGTCATCGAAACAGGAAATTCAAAAAATCGACAGCAAAATCTTACATATCAAACTCTTATCAGGGAAGCTTAAATTCCCATAGACACAGAATTTTTATACCCTCGCAGGAAATAGCCATTATTGATTATTTAAAAGCCGCATAACCACACCATGTAATAACAGGCAGCAGCATTTTTATATCTCTAATGCCGCTGCCCGTTATATAATTGCTTCTTTGTATTTTCCGCTATGTACGAATCCATTCTATTGATTGCCACCTATATAGAATCACTTCACTACATTCGTAATCCGTCCGATCGCTTCTACCTCACAAACCACCTCATCCCCACTCCTCAAAAAGCGCGGCGGTTCAAAGCCCATACCCACTCCTGACGGCGTCCCTGTAGAGATAATCGTTCCCGCCTTTAAAGTCATCCCCCCTGACAGTTCACTCACAATATGGTCAATATCAAATATCAGCTTGCTGGTGTTGCTGTCCTGCCTGAGTTCCCCATTCACATAGGAACGAATCCCCAGACAGGGAGGATATGCCACAGAATCCGCGGTCAGCACACACGGTCCCATGGGGGAAAATCCCTCCAGACTCTTCCCAAAATACCACTGATTGTGCCGGTTCTGCACATTCCGGGCACTGACATCATTGAGAATCGTGTACCCGAATAGATACTCCTTCACCCGCTCTGGCGGCACATTCCTCGCATCCTTTCCAATAATAAAGGCAAGCTCCGCCTCATAATCCAGACTATCCACCAGCCCCTCATGCGCAGGAATCTCCTCCCCATCCGCAGAGGCCATGTTCACCCTTTTGGAAAAGTACACCGCATAGGGAGGTTTCCCGTCGAATTCCCGCTTCCGGAAACGCGCTGATTCTTCTGCATGCTCCATATAATTGATCCCCAGACAGATAATATCCTGCTCCGGCACCGGAATCGGCGCCAGCAGACGAACCTCCAAAAGACGAGCCGCTCCCCGGTAGGTATACGGTTCCTGCTTTGAAGCATACTCTAAAAGCTGTTTTTCCGATTCACTCATCTGCTTCACTGCTTCGAGCATTGTCGCATACTCCGGGCCGATCGCTGAGATCGGATATACCCACTCCCCATCTGCACTGATCACTCCTACCTGAATCTTATGTTCCACCTGATAGGTAACTAATTTCATGGTTTCCTCCCATCTGTGCATGCTTCATATGCTGTCTTTATTTCTTTTGTCCGCTGCTTCTGAGCCTTATCTATAACTGCCTGCACTTTATTCCCAATTATAACCTACTTACCCCTTATCTGCAAGTTCTCCCTTCAATTTCATTAAAATAGTTCACACTTATTATTCCTCCAATGCCTCCAAAAATTCCCGATAATTCATCACCTTCCCGATCTTCGGGAAAATCCATTTTTCGCAGAAGTCCTGCTCCTCCTGGGTGTCCGTGGCCGTGCAGTCGCTGATCACAATCACCCGATATCCCTTATCGTAGGCTGACCTGGCCGAAGATTCCACACACCAGTCCGTATGGAAGCCGGTAAATGCCACATACTCGATCTCATTGGCTCTCAAGTAATAATCCAGTCCTGTGGAGTGAAACGCATCCAGAGTCTTTTTGCCCTCCACCACCACATCCCCGGGCTGAGGGGTAAGTTCTCTGATGATCTCCGGCCCTGGCGTGCCACGAAGCCAGGCCCCGGTTCCCCAGTCCGCCTCCATATCCATCTCGATCCCCCGCAGCCCCTCACAGGCAGGGCCTCCCTTTTTCAGTTCCGGAAACCCCGGGTCAAAGGGATGGAAGGGACAGTAAAAAATCTTCGCCACCTTTCCCCGAGCCTGACCAAGAAGTTCCTGGAGATTGGCGATCACATGCCGCTCCGCCAGCTGCTCCTTAATATGGGCATACATGGTGCCGCCCTCTGACAGAAAATCATTCTGCGGCTCAATCAGTACGATTGCCACCTTCTCCCTGGGAATTTTCACATTTGCCATTTTCATAACTCCTTTCTCTCCTATAATATAATAGCACGCGCCCTACATAGCATTGGGCAAAAACAACACCACCGATGGAATCAGCACACAGATCAGATCCACCACAATAATCGCCACAAGGAACCACAGGGAGCCGGCAAATATCTCATTGACCGAGATATTCTCCATCCCCTCCATCCCGTACAGGGAAGATTTGACGGTAAACACATTCATGCCAAAGGGCGGCGTGATCATCCCGGTCTCAATGGCGATAATCATCACCAGGCCGAACCATACCAGATCATACCCCATGTCCGCCACAATCGGACACATCAAAGGCGTAGTCAAAAGCAAAATGGAGGTGGAATCCAGGATACAGCCCAGTATCATCAGAATCACAATAAATACCAATATGATCACCAACGGCGCCACATTCATCCCCTCCACAAAGGTGCGGATCACATTGATCACCCCGCACATGGATAAGGTCTTGGAATAGGTGGAGGCGGACACCAGCAATATCAGCACACTCCCCGAGGTGGAACCGGCTGAGAGCAAGGTCTCCCAGAAGTCCTTCCAGCGAAACCGGCCTTTTAAAACCACGATCAGAAAAGCCCCGAAGGCGCCCACGCCACCTGCCTCTGTGGGTGTGAAAAACCCGCACCAGATCCCTCCCAGGGAGACAATGATCAGAAGCACAATGGGCCAGGGACGCAGCACGATCTTCCAAAAATCCTTTTTTTCCTCCTCGCTTAAATCCTCCACCTCCGGGATATAGCTGGGCCGGATATGGGCGATGGTAAGAATCACGATGATAAAGGCAATGGTCATCAAAATCCCCGGAACCACCGCAGCCACAAAAAGCTTGCCTATGGATACATCCGCCTGGGAACCATACACAATCATCAGAAGGCTGGGAGGAATCAGCATCCCCAGAATTGCCGAGCCGGAGATGGTGCCCAAAGCCACCTTTCGGTCATATTTGAGCCGCAGCATCTGAGGAAGGGCAATCTTTGTAAATACCGCTGCCGAGGCAACCGTCACTCCGGTGATTGCCGCAAAGATTGCATTGGCCACCACCGTGGCGATCCCCACTCCGCCCCGGACCTTCTTTAACAGCAAGCTGGCCGAATCATAGAGGTCCTGGCTGGCTCCGGATAAATTGGCCAAAAGTCCCATCAGGACAAAAAGAGGAATCACCCCGAACATGTATTGCCGCACGGCTCCCCAGGCTGACTGGCTCAGCACATTCATGGCCGTGGAAAATCTTCCCGTAAACAGATATACGCTCAGAACGCTGGTAAACATCAGGGAGGTGCTCAGATGTACGCCGCAAAAGATCAGAACCAGCAGAAGCACCAGTGAAAATAATGCCACAGTCCCTGTACTCATAACACGCTCCCTCCTTCCCCGGCAAAGCTTTTCCCGGTCATCAGTTCATAGCCATATTTTATCATCTGATTGATAAATTCCAGTATCATCAGCCCGGATCCGAAAATAATAGAAAACCTCCCCGGAATCGTTGTGATGCGGACTGAACCGGCGATCTCAGCCTCACCGATCTGAATGGCATTCAGCAGATTGGCCCAGCTGGCCCGGATAATAAACCCATACACCAGAATGCCCAGCCCGGCAGCCGCCATATCGATGATCAGGCGCCCTTTTCTTCCTGCTTTATCGTAGAGCATGGTAGTCCTCACATGGGCCCCCTTCACCGCCACATAGGGAATCTCCCAGAAGCAGACTACAATGATAATGCTGCTGACGATCTCCGCCGTTCCGGCAAACGGCTTGTTCAGCAGAAATCTGCTCAGCACATCCGCTGTTATCAACAGCATAATCATAAATACAGAAATAGCGGCAATTCCATTGATCATTCCCAAAAACCGCTCCAGAAGCTTATCCCATTTCCGCAAAACGGACATATTCTCTTCCCTCTCCTCTCTTCCCGTAATCTCTCAGCCAATCTGCCTGCTGCCTTTTCTCAGCCCTGTCATCCTCCGATGTTCCAGTCTCTCACTCTCTCCACCCCATGAGATTCCAGAATCTCATAATATCTGGACACAATCTCTGCTCCTCTGTAGCCGGCATCATCCAGGCTCTTTACCAGTCCGTTGACAATATCCGGAAGGCTCGCCGCCCACTTTTCCTGCTCCTCTCTGCTCAGGCTGACAATCGTGCATCCCTGCTCCTCAAGAGTTTTCAGATCCTGCTCATGAACCTCATTGATATAGTTTGCCTCATAATCCAGATATCCCTCTCCCACCTCTGTCAGAATGGTCTGTATCTCCTGCGGCAGATCGTTCCAGGTGTCTAAGTTCACGGTAATGGAATTAAAAGGCACTACATTGAAGTTGGCATCCAGGTAGTAGGGCGCCACCTCGTACACCTTAAGATTCACGCAGGAACGGGTGGGCTGAATGGTTGCCTGGCACACATTTGTCTGAAGGTTCTGATAGGTGTCATTTAAGGAAGTCTGAACCCCCACCGCGCCGGATCCTTCAATCCAGGAAAGGTTGATGCCTGCCGCACCGATCTTCATGCCATTCACATCCTCTAAGGATCTCACTTCCTTTGTGCTGTAAAAGCCATAGGGGTCTGAAACACCGATACCAATAAATTTCTGATTATAATTCTTCTCGTAGGTCTCCGTAAACTCCGGATATTCCGAATAAATCTGTTTGATCGTCTCTGCCACAATCAACGGATCCGAGCAGGAAAACGGCATGCTGTACACCATATCCTGAAGCGGCAGACGGGAAGCCTCGAACACCAAGATCGTACAGCCGATATCCACCAGCCCGTCCTGAACTCCCTGCAGTTCATTGCCAAGGGAAATCACCGCTCCGCCGTAGGACTTCACCCAGTTGATCTCATAGTTTGTCTCCTGGCTGACACGTTCCGAAACATTTGTGACAAAATAGTCTTCCAAAGCTGTGATCCATGGATTCGACTCAGAATGTCCTGACCCAATCCGCAGTGTAATCGTCTCCTTATTCCCGTCTTTTGCCGCCGGAGTCTCACCGGCAGATGAAGCAGACTTTTGCGTATTCTCCTGAGCCCCGGCACTGCTGCTTCCTCCTTCGTTCCCGCTTTTGCATCCTGTCATAAAAGAGAGTACCATCGCTGCCGCCATCCCCCATGCCAATAATCTTCCTTTTCTCATGTTCCCCTTCCTTTCTTTTTCGGCAGCAGTTCCTGCGATTCCTGCGATTCCTGCTGCCCTTCCGCTTTGTATGTTCCTGTAGCTTTCGTTCTCATATCTAATATCTCAAATTTTGGACACCGGATATTGGATACAACTCGATGTTGTTATCATACACTTTATTGTGTATTTTGTCAATATTTTTACTTAATATATTTATTTTATACTCCTATTGCACAATATTATTCACGTATATTGGATACATAATCCAATCCATTGACTTTTCCCTGTTTTTACGATATAGTTATAGAACAGAAAACATAATAAATACAAGTGAGGAGCCCGCTTATGGAAAACAATCAGCCGCTTATCCAATATACTACTGTTTCCGATTCTGTCTATCTTTGGATTAAAAATGCCATTATTCAGGGAGATTTTAAGCCAGGAGAACATATTGCCCAGGAAAGCCTGACCAAGAAATTAGGCGTCAGCCGCACCCCTGTCCGGGATGCCATCAAGCGCCTGGAAGCAGAAGGACTTCTGATTACCCGCCCCCATTGCGGAGCTGTGGTCTTTCAGCTGGACAGAAATTGTCTCCACGAGATCTATGATATCCGGATTTTGATCGAACAATACTGTGCTTCCAGAACCTGCATGAAAGCATCTGCGGAAGAAATCGGGCAGATTGAGGCCATCAATTTGCGGATGCTGAACTACTCCAACAACTCAAAAGAATTCATGCAGCTGGACCGTCAGTTTCATGCTCTGCTCTGCACGCTTTCCGGCTGCACCAATACCATCGAGATCCTGGAAGGTCTGTGGAACAAGTGCGATTCCTTTAAATCCATCTACTACTCTCTGGAAGGCCGAAGCAATGACACCTTGGCCGAACACACCCGCATTATCCAATGTCTGAAAAACCGTGATGTGGCAGGGACAAAGCAGGCGATCTTTGACCATTTAAATGATGTTGTGGACAGTGTCAGCACCCAGGTGAATTTTTCCTGAGTACAGGTATAAGAAGCCATCAACTGCCGGTTGAATCTGCCAAAATCAACTATTGGTTAGTTTCAAAGCAGCCTTTTTTCTCTTATACTGATGGCAAGGAGGACAAAAACATGAACCAGGAAACGATAGGAAAATTCGTTGCAACCTGTCGAAAAGAGAAGGGGCTTACCCAAAAACAGTTAGCAGAAAAGTTAAATATTACCGACCGGGCCGTATCAAAATGGGAAACCGGAAAAAGCATTCCGGATGCCTCCCTTATGCTGGACTTATGCAAAATACTTGGTATCAGCGCCAATGAACTGCTCAGCGGAGAAAGGATTGCCATGGAAAATTATCAAAAAAGGGCAGAAGAAAATCTTGTGGAACTGCAGCAAAAAGCAAATAACGCCCAAAAAAGTTCAAATTTACTGGTAAAGCTTATCGTCCTGATTTTAGGAGTGTTGTTTATCGTCAAATATGGAATCGGCAGCAGAACCTGGTATTTTGTAGATGCCATCAGCCTGGAATTCATCCTGATTCCCTGCCTTCTGATACTGCTGTGTACAGGGTATTGGCGGGGCTTTCTAAAGGCATTTGTCTATTTAATCAAAAGAGACCATTGCACAGCAGAAATGATAAGGGACAGCGCGGCCGCGCTGAAACTGGTATGCAGATCCAGTTTGATTTGGGGAAGCATCGGCTTTGCCATCAGCACGGTGAATCTGATGCGCCGTCATATGCAAAATCCTGAGTTTGCTGCCTTATGTGGAGATATATCGGTAGCCCTGCTTCCTTTGTTTTACTCCCTGGTTATCAATGCGGTACTGATGCCATTGTATTTTGAACTAAATCGTTTCCCTACGAAAAATGCAGAGTGAGAGCATATGGTCACATCATGACACGGTAAGAGAAAAAAGCGCCGGCGGATGAAGCAATCATTCGCTGGCGCTTTCTTTTTGTCCTGAATTTGAGAATGAAAGGGGCTGTATCACCTCCGACCCCTGGTGATACAGCCCTCCGGCATAAGCAAGCCCTGTCTGTTAACCGATTTTGGATAAAATGGCAATCTGAGCCGTTTCTTCCACAAGTTCCGCCAGATAAGCCGCCTCCCGCATATCCTTTCCCAGCGTCACCTGTCCATGGGCCTTAAGAAGGAACCCACAGGTATCCGGATGGTTTGCCAGATTTTCAAGAATATGGGGAAAATACTCTTTCGGCACAGCATAGGAACGGGTGTCGAATACCGGCACATAACCGCCAAGCTTCAGCCGCGAATGATGGGTGGCAAACTCCAGCTGCTCATGGGCAGCTGCCCATGCCGTGGCATAAGGGGAATGGCAATGCATGATCGCTCCGATATGAGGAAAAACCCGGTACAAGGCGCCGTGCAGCAGCGCCTCCTTCGACGGCTTTTTGTCCCCTAGTATCACATTCCCGTCAAAGTCTGTGACCACTACCGTGTCTCTCCCCACCTCATCAAAGGCAACATCCGTTGCCTTGACAAGCATTTGCTCCTTTCCGGCAATCCGGATACTCAGGTTTCCTCCATTGCTCATCTGATAACGCAAACGGTAAAAACGCTCTGCTGCCTGCTGCAATGCTTCTACCTGCTCCTTGTATGGAAAATCCATCCTTTCAACCTCCGCTTCCCGTTCCCTCAGCCTCCAAAAGCCCTGCCATCTCCTCGGCGCAGATATGGGCAAACTCCGGATCACAGAAGTTCAGATCATACGCCTTAAAAATAATCTCCGGCTTTAATTCCTTTTCAAAAATCTCCTGCATCTTCCGAATCGTCCCCGGCTTATGGAAGATTTCTCCCGGCCGGCTTAAGGTCCGAAGCCCTCCTAAGGGCAATACCACCTCCGTTCTTCCTGCGGACCGGTTCAGACGGCCGACAATCGTTTTTGTGATCTCAAGAATCTCATGTTCATAAAGCCTGGTATGAGTCAAATCTTTATTGTGCCACACATATCCCCGCTCCTTCGCATCCTCAAACAGCTCATCCGGTCTCAGACAGGCAAAATCGATTCCTCCCGGACAAATCAGGGCAGGAATCCCTGCTTCCGCGGCTGCGCAAAGACGGTTGTCCGCTCCTTTGCTGTATCCGTAACCGCCGAAATATTCTGCCGTCATCTCGTGAAGTGACAGATCCATGACAGCGCCTATCGTTCCCTGCCGAATCAGATCCTCCATCACTCTCCCTCCCATGCCGGTGGAATGGAAGCTGATCGTCCTTTTTCCCTTCTTTTCCAGTTCATCTACTGCCAGCATTACCGTATCGTTCGTTATCCCCATCAAAGTGGCGGCTATGTAGCACTCTCCCTTTGTGTCAATCCGGGACGGGCCGCAAGACACCATCCCGGCTATAGCACCCACGGCATTCCCCAAAACCACCTCACTGATGGGATTCATCCCTGCAAAATCCACAATCGAGGGAAGCACCATAATATCCTTATCCCCCACCACTGTGTCAAAATACCGGAATCCGCTGGCTATGGTGGAGCAGATAATCTTGGGAAAGCCAATGGGAAGCTGACGGAGAGCGGCAGAGCAGATTACCGTATTCTGCAGACCACCCATGCCAAGTGCTCCATCAATCCTCTTATCTTCATAGAGCAGTCGAATCATCCGAACGATACTCTCTGTCATGGCGGAGATTGCCCCGCTCTTGTCCATGTCCGAAACCTGTTCCCAGGTATATCCTCCCATAGCAAGCACCTGTTCCCGCCCAATGTCTGCCTGGATGGGAATCTCCTTCCCGGTGCTGATATCCAGAATCAGCGGCTGCATGCCCGCTGCCTGAATCTTTTCTTTTATAAACAAAATCTCGTGATATTTTGTATCACAACACGCAATCACTGCTATTACCGCCATCTCTCTCGAAGCTTTTGCGCCTCTTATCTCACCTGCCTTCCGCTCCCAGTCCAAGAACCGGCGTTTTCTCAATCCGATCCAGCATCTCTCTGTCATGGCAGGTTAAAATATGTTCCAAACTCTCAGAACGTTCTTTAATCAGGCGGATGCTTTTCCACACAGCTACGATATCGGAAAAGCGGTTTGGCGGAGTGATATCATAATGCAGCTTTTCAATAGGTTTTGTGTTGTCCATAATAAAAATCGCATCGCCGCAGCAGATATATTTCCCATCCTCTGTATCAATCTCCACAGACTGATGTCCCACAGAATGTCCTGGCGTCTCAAACACCCGCACCCCCGGCATGATCTCAGTCTCACCTTCCACCAGTTTCATGGGAATCCCCTCAAAAGGCCGGGTAATCCCCAGCTGTGGTGCCTCATAAGACTTGTAATACAAGGGAATGGGATCCATGGCAAACTCATACTCTCTGCGATTGACATAAAACTCTGCATTGGTAAATTTCTCCATGTAAAAACAATGGTCCCAATGCAGATGGGTAAATACCACAATCCCTATATCCTCCGGCTGATATCCCAGTTTGGCCAGCTGCTCTGCAATCGCCATCCCCTCCGGCTGATAAGAACCGTGATGGTGATACCGATCCGCCCTCTCTGTGTAAGCCATGCCCGTATCCACCAGCAGCAGCTTATCCCCGCCCTCTACCAGATAAACAAAAACCGGATATTCCTCCTCCTTATCCGATGCCTCCGGATAAAAGGCAGTGGTTGAATGATGATACAGATATTGCCTGGGAATCATTGTCACAAAACCTGTGTTAATCGGCCTGATTGTCAATTTATTCATACATTGATACCTCCTGTATTTGATAAATGAGGTATCCATTGTATCCAGTGTCCAATTTGATTATAAAAAATTCTGGCTGCGTTGTCAATCCGATTTTTAAATTATCACCCCTTCACCGCCGCCACCGCCTCAATCTCAATCACCATGCCGTGGTTAAACTTCCCTACCTGCATCGTGCTCCTGGCCGGTGGGTCAGCCGGGAAAAACTCTTTATACACTTCATTAAATTCCTGGAAACGGTCAATGTCTGCCACAAAAACCAGGGTCTTAAATACATGTTCCAGATCCGACCCATGCTCCTCCAGAATGGCCTTTAAATTTTTCAGCACCTGGCGGGTCTGGCCCTCAATATCCCCTGGCGCCACCATCTCTCCCGTCACCGGGTCATTGGCAGTCACCCCTGCCGTAAAAATCAGATCTCCCACCCGGAAGGCCTGGGAATACCATCCTCCCGGCTGTGGCGCCTTATTTGTCTCAAGCTTAACTGGCCTCATCAATTTTATGCCTCCTTCCTCACAGCTTCTCCGTCTCGCCCAGGGTCTTCAGCGTACCTAAAAGTACATCTGCACTGTCCCCCAGATCCTCTTTTGTGGTATATTCCTCCGGGCAATGGCTCAGCCCCCCATTGGAACTGCGCACAAAAATCATCCCTATTGGCAGGATCCGTTCCATGTTCACCGCATCGTGGCAAGGGAAACTGACCATCTCATTGTGGGGAATCTTCAGATCCTCTGCGGCATGTTCCATCACTTCCATGATTTTCCTGTTGCAGTGGGCCGGCGCCAGGTCACAGGTGGAGTGCACGGACCAGGTAAGCCCCCTTTTCCCACATTCCTTTTCCACAAAATCCAGAATATCTTCATATAGACGGTTCCAGATCTTATCATCCGCCTCACGGTAATCCACCGGCAGCACCGAACAATTGGCAATGATATTGTGCTCCCCTGGTTTCGACTCAATATAGCCCACGGTACTGCGGGTATCATTGCCTGTGGCCATGGCAAGCCGTTCCACCTCAACTGCGATAGCTGCTGCCGCCTGCAAGGTGTCATGCCTGTCTTTCATGGCCATCCCCCCCGCATGGCAGGAAACCCCGTGCAGTTCAATATAAAACTGCTTGATCCCGGCGATATCCGAGACAACGGAGAGGGGAATTCCCTTGTCCAAAAGATACCTCCCCTGTTCAATATGTACCTCAATAAAACAGAAATAGTCCTCCGGTTTAATCCGGCTGGCCCCGATCCTGTCCGGATCCGTGCCCATGCCAAACTCTGTCATCGCCCTGCGCAGTGGTTCCCCTGTCACGCGGTGGCAGCAGGTATCGGCATAATCCTCTGGGAGCGTCCCGCACATGGCCTTGCTCCCAAATGTCCCGCCTAAAAACTGGCTCGCCTCCTCATTGATAAATGCCACAATCTCAATGGGCCTTCTTGGCTTATATCCCTCCTCCTTCATAATGGTAACCGCCTCCAGGGCTGCCATTATGCCCGTCAGCCCGTCGAAATACCCTCCGTTCGGCACCGTGTCAAAATGGGATCCGCACAAAATGGCCGGCAGTTCTTCCCTGCCCTCATAGCGGCCAAAAATATTCCCCACCGTATCCATCCGGACCTCCAGGCCGATTTCTTCCATCCAGCCCATCAGCTTCCCACAAGCCTCCTTATATTCCGGTGTCCATGCAAAACGGCTGACCCCGCCTTCCTTTACCGCCCCGATAGCACCCACCTCGTGCTGTTTCTCCCAAAGCCTTTCTCGATTTATCCTCATTACCTGCCTCCTCCAGACTGCCTTATTTCAATCATTTTCCGTTTTTTCAACTGAAAAGCAACAAACATCGGATCTGCAACCACAAAAACCACCACAAAAATATAGGGAACCATCAAAATCAGATCCGGTGGCAGCTGCAGAAGCTGCAGCTGGTTCGATAAGGCATTGGAAAATCCGAACAACAGTGAGATAAACAATACCTTCTTTGGCTCTGCCTTCGCATAGGTCACGGCAGCCAGAGCGATAAACCCCTTCCCGGCTGTCATTTTTTCGGAGAACAAAGTCATTAACCCAAGGGACAGATGCGCCCCTGCCACAGCGCACATCACCCCTGTGATCCCGGAACAAATCAGCCTTGTCCTTTTCACATGGTATCCCACGGTCTCTGCTGCCTGGGGATTCTCTCCACAGGCGCGTATCATCATCCCAGGTTTCGTTTTGTACAGAATCAGATAGGTGATCCCCACAAAAACCCAGGAAAAGTAGGTAATGGCGGTCTGGTTTTTGAATATACCCCCAATGATGGGAAGTGTGTGCAGCAACGGTACCGTGATTTTCTTCAAAGATACAATCAGTTCCGACACAAAGGAACCCGTGGTGCCATAAATCACGGGAAGCAGGAAAGTGGTCAACCCCCAGCCGATCAGGTTAAAGGCAATTCCCACAACCGTGTTGTCGCCCTTTAAGTAAACGCAGATCAGCCCATATAGCAACCCGATGGCCAGTCCGGCCATGGCCGCATACCCTACGCCAACCCCGGCATTCCCATAGAAAAAGCTTCCGTATACCGCCATGAATGCGCCCAGGATCATCATCGCATCCAAGGCAATATTAGGCAGGCCAGCCTTATCGGAATAGATCCCTCCGGTGGCAGCCAAAAGAATCGGTGTTGTCACACGTGCCGTTACCATAAATATCGAATATATCGCCGCCACCTTTTACCTCCCCCTTTCTGGATTCCTGCGTCTCTTATTCCCGGCTTTCCCTCCAAGCCCCATGGCCTTGCAGGATACAAAAGTGATGATAATTCCCTGGATAATCATGGACAAAGAACGGGAAACATTGGTTGCCCTCTCCACCTGTAAAGAACCGGCCTTGATAATCCCCATAAAAATACTGCCAAACAAAACCCCGGCCGGGGTACTCCCCCCAAGCAGGGCCACAGCCAGGCCGTCAAACCCATAATCCGGTGAAAACTGGGACATAAATTTATACAGATAGCCAAGCACCTCCACCGATCCGGCGATCCCGCCTACCATGCCGGAAAGGAGCATAACGCCCATGCGTACCTTATTGACACTCACGCCTCCGCATTTTGCAAAGCGGGGATTCAGCCCGGAAATATGTATCTCATACCCCAGCTGTGTCTTGTTCAGCAAAAACCAAAATACAAGCACAAGGAAAAGCGCCAGGAAAATCCCCGTGTGGGCAGACAGATTCGGCCAGATTTTTGCAAGCTTTGCCGTTTCTTCAATCTCCGTGGTAACAAGGGTCGAGCCATAAGCGCCCCCTGCCAGAAAATAATATTTCACCAGATAGTCCGTCAGGTTGATCGCCACATAATTCATCATCAATGTGATGACCATCTCGCTGGCGCCATAGTACACCCGGGCGGCAGCAGGAACCAGCGCCCAAAGCATCCCCCCGGCAGCCCCCGCCGCCAGGCAGATGAGGATATGAAGGGGCGCCGGGATGCCCTTTATCATCGTTCCCGCCAGTGCCGACAGCATGGCCCCGATATACATCTGGCCTTCCACCCCGATGTTAAACATCCCTCCCCGGAACGCAATGGCTGCCGCAACTCCGGTCAGCAAAACCGGGGTCGTCCACCGGATGGTGGATGCCACCGCAAACTGGGATCCCAAAGCGCCCTGGACCATTTTCCCATATATGGCAAGGGGGCTGTTGCCGGACATAAAAATCACCAGCCCGCCAAATAACAGGCTCAGAGATACAGCCGCAAAGACCACACCGGCATTTGACTCCTTTAACCTACTCCACATCCTGCTCCCCCCTCTCCTGTACAATCCCGGCCATCAGCAACCCTATTTTTTCCTCCGACAGTTCCCCGGCCTTCACCTCCCCGGAGATTTTTCCTTCGTACATCACAAGCACCCGGTCACTCAGCAGCATTATCTCCGAGAGTTCATTCGACACCAGCAGCACCGCTTTCCCCTGATCCCTCATCCTGGCAAGATGGCTGTGGATAAACTCCATTGCCCCGATGTCCACGCCCCTTGTGGGCTGTGAGGCAATCAGGCACCGGGGGTTGAGATTGTATTCCCTGGCAAAAATAAGCTTCTGCATATTTCCTCCTGACAATGCGCTTCCCTTCGCCCTGTAGCCTGGAATCTTAATTTTAAATTCCCTGACCATGTCCTCCAGTTCCTGCAAGGCTTTTTTCCTGGAAATCAGGGCATGGCGGTTAATCTCCGGCTTCCGGTAGGTAGTCATCAGGAAATTGTCCTCAATCGTCGCATCCGGGGCGGAGCCTTCCCTCTGACGGTCTTCCGGAATATGCCCCAGCCCCATGGCCCTGCGCTGCCAGGGCGATGACTTTGTCAAAACCTCCTGGCCGTCGATCTCAATCCTTCCTGCATATTCCTGGTTAATGCCGGAAATAACTTCAATCAGTTCCGTCTGGCCATTCCCCTGCACACCCGCAATCCCCACAATCTCCCCATAGTGGACATCAAAGGACACGTCATTGACCACCATCATCCCATCGTCATTCTTACATCGGATATTCCTGACACCCAGGGCCTTCCCGCCAATTTTCGCCTCCTGCCTGTCGATGTGAAGCAAAAGCCCCCTCCCGATCATCATCCTGGCAAGTTCCTGCTCATTGGTATCTTTGGTGAACACATGCCCCGTCACCCGCCCGTCCCGCAAAACGGTCACTTCATCCGTCAGCTGCATGACCTCCGACAGCTTATGGGTGATCAATATAATGCTGGCGCCCTGATCTCTCAGGTTCTTAAGCGTCACGAAAAGTTCCGTGATTTCCTGGGGGGTCAGCACAGCGGTAGGTTCGTCCATAATCAATACATCGGCTCCCAGATAAAGGGCCTTTAAAATCTCGACCCTCTGCTTTAAGCCAACCGGGAGATCTTCCACCTTCGCATCCAGATCCATATCAAAATTATATTTTCCACATAAAAGGCCAATCTCTTTCTTTGCCCTCCTGATATCCACAAAGCCATATTTCAGGACCGGGCGCCCCAGGATAATATTTTCCACAACAGACATGGAATTAACCAGCGTAAAATGCTGATGCACCATCCCGATCCTGCAATTGATGGCATCCCTGGGGGAATGGAAAACCACCTGCTTCCCGTTGATCCAGATCTCGCCCTCATCCGGCCTGTACATCCCATATAATTGCTTCATCAGCGTCGTCTTACCGGCCCCGTTCTCCCCCACAATCCCATGGATGGAGTTCTTCCTGACTGAGATTGTAATATGGTTGTTGGCAACGGTTCCCGGAAAAGCCTTTACGATATCTTTCAGTAGAACAGCATCCTCCATGGAGCACCCCTTTTCCTTTCTTGCTGATTTTTGTGAACCCACAGCAGCCTGGCCTGGCAGGCTGCTGTCCAAAACCTATGTCATGGCCTCCCGGCTTGCTATTCCAGGGTGGCAATCACTTCCTCGTATGAGGGCATGGACTTCACCACAATCTCCCCGGATTTGATTTGTTCCGTAACTTCCTCCACCTTATCCCGCACCTCCTGGGGAATCTCGCACTGGGACTCATCCGCCAGCTTGCAATAAGCATACCCGTTCTCCAGGGTAAGCACCTTAAGCCCCGGCTCAAAGACCCCGTCATTCCAGTCAATAACCAGATCCTTTGCCGCCGTATCCCAGGCTTCATAGTGGGAAGCCAGCACCTGCCCTGGCAGCCTGTCATTGTTATCATCCGTGCAGCCCATCACATAATAGCCCTCGCCCATTTCCTTGGCTGCCTCATAAAGCCCAAGGGCGCTTTTTCCCCCGGAGCCCCACAGCACGTCAACCCCGTTCTGGTAATGCACCAGTGCAAGTTCCTTCGCCTTTGCCGGATCCTCAAAGCTTCCGATCCAGCTTGTCTGCACTTCAATATCCGGGTTCACATACTCAATCCCTTCCAGGTATCCGTCCAGATACCGGTGGGTATCCGGATTATCCACGCCGCCTACAAAGGCAACCTTATTATTCTTCGTCGTCATAGCCGCCAGAACCCCCATCACAAAGGATGACTGCTGCTCATAACAGCAAACCCCCTCCAAGTTGTCCCCCTTGGTGGCACAGATAGCATGGATAAAAGAGACATCCGGGTTCTGCTTCGCCACAGCCTTTACCGAATCAAGCAATTCCGGAAATACCGCGAAAATCAGGTTGTATCCTTCGCTGATCATCGCCTGCATGCTCTCTTCATATTCCCCCTTCTTAGCCTCCACCACATGGACTTCGATTCCTGCTTCGTCGCACCCTGCCTTAATCCCCCGGTATACGATATCCACCGGGCCGTCGTCCCCGAGCCTCTGGGAAGTAATGTAGGCAACCTTGTTCACGCCTTTGCCCTCTTCTGCTTTCTTCCCCGCCGGCTCCTCCTTTGCCGCATCTGCTTCCCCCTGGGTAACCGCCGGCGCCGTGGGTGCCTCATTCACCTTCTGGCATCCCCCTAAAGCCATAACAGCAACACATGCAGCAGCCAGCAATGCAATTCTTCTCTTCATTTTACTCCCTCCTTATACGTTCTCCATAACTCCTTGCAGCTATTCTAACCATAGCCGCCGAAAATATAACTATTACTTTGTAATCGTTTACAAGCGTAATGATAACACATGTTTCAAGCACTGTCAACATATATTTCGATTATTTTTTTCTGTTTTTATGCATTTTACTCTATTTATTTGTTTTTTAAACCGTCTTTCTCTATCTCCTCTTTTGTGTTTCCACCTTTTTCATCCACTGAATTGTAATCGTTTTTATTGCTTTTTTAACAAATCCATGCTATAATAGGAACACTCAGAAAATATGCTGCCAAAAAGCAGCAAAGGAGGGACGGGAAAAGGCCTGAAAGAGCCGCCCCTCCCCGCCAACATAAAAAGCAAAGGACCCCTCATGAATATTCACGAAATCGCCAAACAAGCCAACGTATCCATTGCAACCGTTTCCAGAGTCCTGAACAACAAGCCAAACATCAGCCCCAAGACCTACAAAAAGGTTATGGATGTGCTCAGGGAAACCGGCTATAGCCCGAATGCCATCGCACGCGGGCTGAAACACAATTCCATGAACATGATCGGCATCGTGGTGGATGATATCCGGAACCTATACCGCGCCCATGTGATATACCATCTGGAGGATCTCCTGAGCCGGCAGGGCTATACCACCATTGTCTTCAACGCCTGCACAAAGGGGGAGACCCTGTTTTCATTGCTGTCCCAGCATCAGTTCGACTCCCTCATTTTTGTGGGTTCTTCCCTGAGCACCCAGGATGTCAGCCATTTTATTGCTTCCAGCTGTTCCCAAAAGCCCGTATTAATGTTCAACGGGTATGTTGGCCTGCCCAATGTCATCTCCGTCATCTGTGATGAAGCGCGGGGGATGCAGATGATGGCAGACCACATTTACCGCACAGGGAAACGCCGGTTTTTGTATGTCAACTACGGACAGAACCTTGCCAGCCAAAGGAAATTATCCGGCTTTCGCGGCAAGCTTTCAGAATTGAACCTGGAATTTTCCGACAGCCATGTATTTGAAGCCCCCAGCGATGACTTTGAGGGGGGCTGTAAGGCCGGACAGGCCATCATTGACAGCGGCATCCCCTTTGATGCCGTGCTTTGCAGCCTTGACCTCCCTGCCATGGGGGTGATCCAGGTTCTTCGCCAGTACGGATACTCGATTCCGGCAGATGTCTCCGTCAGCGGCTTTGACAACCTTATCTATGGCAAACTTACCCCGCCGTTCCTCACCTCTGTGGACGGGAAAATCCAGGAACTGGCTGATATCGCCGTGGAAAAGCTTGTGGCCGCTTTAGCCGGGGAAGAAGTGAGCCATGAACCCTACAGCATCTCTCCCTCCCTGTACCTTGGGGGCACTACCTAAGATATGCCTTTGGGAGGTTTGGGAAACTATACCAGAAACAGATTCCAGGGCGCTGCCGGAAACGTGCCCTTAAGAAGCATCACCCACCCAGAAAGGAGGCACTCCATGTTTGACCTGCTCATGAAAAACGGGCTTGCTGTCACCCCTTCCGGTCCCCGAAAGCTGTCCATCGCCGTCAGGGACGGGAAAATAGCAGGATTGTTCGACCCGGAATCTCAAGTCCCTGCCAGGGAGGTTTTTGATTTCACAGGGAAGATCATCTTCCCGGGCCTGATCGATTCCCACGCCCATGTGACCTACTGCGGGGATTTCTTCTCCGGATCCCGCACAGCCGCCAGCGGCGGGGTCACTACCCTTGTGGAAATGCCCCAGTCCGGCCATCTTCCCTCTGTTTTTGACAAGGGTGTCCTTTCCGGGCGGATCGCCTCCATCCATGAGGAATCTGTCGTTGACTGTGCACTGTACGGAGGGGTCAGGGCCGGCCAGTTAGAGCACATCGAAGAATTAGTAAAAGCCGGGGTTGCCGCCTTCAAGGTATTCCTAAGCGATGCCGGGGATTATGGCTCCTTCGACGATGCCAGCCTTCTTACGCTTTTGCAGTCTTCCCACAGATACCATTGCCTGGTTGCCGCCCATGCAGAATCCCAACCCATCTGCGCCATGGAAACCAAACGCATGACAGATGCCCAAAAGGGCGCAGAAGGCAACAGCGGCAGCCGCCCGGTAATCTCCGAAATCCTGGCAGTTACCCGCCTCTGCACCCTTGCCCTCCACGAGCATGCCCGCGTCAGCATCTGCCACATTTCTTCCCGGCAGGTGGCAGGCGTCATTCAGGAATTCCGCCAGAAAGGCCTGCAGGTCTATGCCGAGACATGCCCCCACTATCTGCTCCTGAACAGTGATGACGTGGCCAGGCACGGTGCCTGGGCCAAATGCGCCCCGCCCATCCGCAGCCAAAAGACTGTGAACAGCCTGTGGGAAAGCGTGTGTGAGGGGGAGATCGATATGATCGGCAGTGACCATGCAACCTACTCCGACGCCCAGAAATCCGCCGGCAGCTTCTGGTCTGCCCCCGGAGGCTTCCCCGGCCTCGATCTCATCCTGCCCGGCCTCTACGATGAGGGCGTCTGCCGACGCGGCCTTTCCCTCAGCCGCCTGGCACAGATCACCGCATCCAATCCTGCCAGGATATTCGGCCTGGACTACTGCAAAGGCAGCATCGAGATCGGAAAGGATGCTGATTTTGCCATCCTCGACCCAGCTGTCCGTTGGGAATTCCATGCCTCCGATACCTTTTACGACACAAAATCCCCACATTACCCTTACGAGGGAAGAATATTCCAAGGCAAGGTAGACAGCACCTTTGTGCGGGGAAAGCAGGTCTGGCAAAAGGGAAAAATCCTGGTAAACCGCCATGGGAGATATGTTCCCTCCTGCCGTTAACCTGCCATCCTGCTCAAAATCATTTATGAATTCTGGCTCTGCCTGCGTTCCAGATCCTGGCGGGGCACCTGTGAACAGTAACGAGGGGGACGCCTTGGAAGAAGGGGCTTGTAGTAAAGGTGGCAAACCTTTACAAAGTATGGTATACTGTGAAAATAAAGCAATATGACGCAGCTGCCGCTGGGCCGCTATCATCAAGGAGTACATAATGAAGGACAAAAAAAGAGCCAACAGGCCAGATAACGATGACATTTTTGAGAAAGATTACAATAAGATCCGGCAGATCCAGCCCCGTGCCAGTGAGGACAATGGCCGCACATCCCGCCGCGGTGAGTATCCCTTCCGGCAGCCGCAGTCAAAAAGCCGGCAAAGAAAAAAGGCCTCTCTCCTGGCCAAAGCTGCCGCCCCCCTGCTGGCGCTGACAATCGGCACGGCGGCAGGACTTGGGGGAGGTTACTGGCTGTGGGGCTATGAACGCCCCTACACCGTCAATCTCAAAGAAATCCAGGCGCCATCCTGGGTTGAGCAGGAATTTATCCGCAAGAACCTGTTCTCCCGTCCGGATGTAACCCTGAAGCAGGTCAACAATATTGTGATCCATTATGTGGCCAATACCAACTCCTCCGCGGCCGCCAACCGCCGATACTTTGATAACCTGGCTGATCAGGATCCGCAGCAGCCCGGCACAGTCGGCGGCTGTCATTTCATCGTCGGCCTGGAAGGGGAGATTCTGCAGATTATCCCTGTTTCCGAGGTAACCTATGCCGCTGCTCCCCGTAATTTCGACACCCTGTCCATCGAAGTCTGCCATCCGGATGACAGCGGCAAATTCAGCCAGGAGACCTACGATTCCCTGGTCCGGCTGACTGCCTGGCTCTGTAATGAGCTGGATCTGTCCTCTGACGACCTGATCCGCCATCATGATGTTTCCGGAAAAAACTGTCCCAAATATTATGTGGAACATGAAAACGAGTGGAAGCAATTAAAAAAGGACGTAAAAGCCGCTATGAAAAAGCATTCCTGAGACAGCCGGAACCATGCATACATAAAACGTACCATAAAAGCCGCCAAAGCAATGATTTCCCTGCTTTGACGGCTTTCCCTTCAGCCAGACCTCTACCAGCGGGCATTGAGCCAGGTGCCGTGCCTGCGATACGGATCTTTTACCTGACCAGCCAGACTACTGCAGCCCGGCTGCAGCCTTTTCCAACTCCTCCCGAATCCGGATATGCTGTGGGCACACCTGCTCACATTTTCCGCATTTGATGCATTCTTTGGCACGCTTCTTACCATGGCCGGCCACCATCCACTCCTCCTGGTGCTTCGCCGCTGTCAGATCCCGATACAAAGTCAGATAGTTCATTGCCGTAAAGGATCCGGAAATACCGATATTCTGCGGACACACCTTAGCGCAATAATTACAGCTGGTACAGGGAATCAGCGGAATCCCTGCCAGTGCCTCCCTCGCTTGTGACAAGGTATCCTTCTCCTCCTTTGACAGCCCTTTGAAATCCTTCATATAAGAAAGATTATCCTCCATCTGCTCAATCGAGCTCATCCCTGACAATACCGTAATCACACCCTCCAGATCTGCCGCAAACCGGATTGCCCAGGAAGCATAGGATGCTTTTGCGTCCGCTTCCTGAAAAATCTTCGCCACTGCTTCCGGCGGATTCGCCAGCATCCCGCCCTTGACCGGCTCCATAATAACCACAGGTTTGCCATATTTTCTTGCCATCTCATAGCAGCCCCGGGATTGAATCGCCGGATTTTCCCAATCGCCGTAATTAATCTGCAGCTGTACGAACTCCATCTCCGGATGCGCCTTTAAGATCTCCTCAAGTTCTTCTGGCGTGGAATGGAAGGAAAATCCCACATGGCGGATCCGCCCCTCCTTTTTCTTCTCCTGCACAAAATCCCATATGCCATAGTCATCAAAAAAGTGTGTCCTGGACTCTCCCAGGTTATGCAGCAGATAAAAATCAAAATACCCTGCTCCTGTCTGCTTTAAAGAGGTATCAAACTGTGCCACTGCCTCTTCTCTGGTCTTGCAGTTAATCCAGGCCGCATTCTTCGTTGCCAGCTGGAAGGACTCTCTGGGATAACGCTCCACCAGCGCCTGCCGGATGGCGTCCTCGCTCCCGGCATACGCCCATGCCGTATCAAAATAAGTGAATCCTGCTTCCATAAAACAATCCACCATCTGTTTAGTCTGTTCCACGTCAATCTTTTCTTCTTTCATCGGCAGACGCATCAGGCCAAATCCCAGTTTCTTGATTTCCTCGCCCAAAAAAGCCATGATTCTCATCCTCCTTTTGTCCGGTGCCGCATCATACAGCTCCTGTTTTTTATAGTTTAGCATACTGGAGTTGCTCCAAGTCAACAGTTGTTGAGAAATTATTTCCTTTTTCTTACTTTCACGAGGTGGGGATCCGAGAGGTACGCCATGAGAAAAGGATTATCCTTTCCCATTTTTTGATTTAATAAAATTAATTTTTCCGCTTTCAAACTTAAGAAAATAAGGTATTAATATTTTTTTCTGGAATTTAAGGTTGTAAAAAATGTGGAATTCCTTTTAATTTCAACACATTCTCACACTACCTCCATCCGTATCACCCCATTTTCCGAAAAATTCAATGTGGTAATCCTGTGGTTTTTGTAGAAAAATTGCAAATTCAAGTTGTAAACTTGGGATAAAACCCACAAAAAGCTGTCAATTCATCAAATTGACAGCTTTTATCAAGTCTGTTATGATAAAGTAACATACAATTTAAAATATAAAGTGAATATGAGGATGACAGAATGGAAAACAGGAAAAAAGTAATCAGAAACGGCAAGGTTGTATTTCCAGACCAGATTTTGGAGATCTCTCTGCTGATCGCAGATGGAAAAATCGCAGCCATATTGGAAAAGGATGCCGCATGGGAAAGGGATTGGGAAGTCATTGACGCCAGCGGCAAAATCGTCATGCCGGGAATGATAGATACCCACAATCACATGTCAGATCCCGGACCCTTCCGATTTCGGGAGGACTGGTATCACGGCTCCTGCAGTGCTGCGTCCGGAGGGATCACTACTATCTGTGATATGCCGCTTCCTTCTGAACCTGCCACGGTCAATCCGGACAGCCTGAGACTGAAAAAACAGACGGCAGAAGCGCAATCGGTTGTAGACTTTGCTCTCTGGGGCGGCCTGATCCCTTCCAGCATTCCGGATATGAAAAAAATGCATGATCTGGGCTGCATCGGCTTTAAAGGCTTTATGTGTTTTGCCACAGAGGATTATCCCCGGATATCCGACGGCTATCTGGCCGATGGGATGAGAGAGGCTGCCTCCTTTCAGGGGCTGATCGCCCTTCATGCGGAAAATGCAGAGGCTGCAGATCTGGGTTGCCGCCATTACTCGAAAATGCATTGTGAGGACGAAGCAAGATTTGACGATGCCAGGCCCTGGTGGACGGAATATGATGCCATTCAGCGTTCTCTTCTGTTTGCCAAAATGACCGGAACTCGAATCGAAATCTGCCATACCACGATCTGTCAGGGAATGGAGCTTTTAAAGGATGCTAAGAAAAAGGGCATTTCCGTATATGTGGAAACCTGCCCTCATTATCTGATCTTTGATCACGATATTCTCAGAGACAAAAAATCCTTTGCCAAATGTACCCCTCCGTTCCGCAGCAGGGATAATGTAGAAAAGCTTTGGGACTATATAAAGGACGGAACGGTCGATGTCATCGGCTCTGACCATGGTCCCTTTACGGATGAAGAAAAGCTGCAACAACACGATTTCTGGAAGGAATACTGCGGATTTGGCTGCAATGATGTCGTGATGGCAGCCATGATTTCCGAGGGAGTTCATAAAAGAGGCTTGTCCTGGACACGTCTGGCTGAACTCACCTCGGCAAATGCCGCAAAAATGCTGGGATTATTCCCCAGGAAGGGCAATCTGATGCCTGGGGCGGATGCAGATATCATTTTCATCGATCCGGATATGCGCTGGACTTATGACGGAAGCAAATCCTTCTCAAAAACAAAAAGCGTCAACGGACCTTATCAGGGAATGGAACTGAGAGGACGGGTAACAGACACCTTCCTGAGAGGAGAGCATATTTACGGAAACGGAGAGCTTCTGGGGAAAGCAGGGTTGGGAAAATACATAAAAGCCAGGGGGTGATTATCATTAAGCAGATTGAAATGAGAAAGATTACCAAAACATTTGGTAATCTGACAGCCAATTCCGAGGTGGATTTTCTGGTAGAGCCAGGAAAGATCTATGGTCTGATCGGAGAAAACGGGGCCGGCAAAACGACCCTGATGCGAATGCTTTACGGAATGTATGAGCCGGACGGCGGCGAGATTCTGATCGACGGCAAACCAGTACAATTGAAAAGCCCGAAGGATGCCATTGACGCCGGAATCGGAATGGTACATCAGCATTTTGCCCTGGTGCCCACATTGACTGTAACACAGAACATGATTCTGGGACGGCCGATCCAGAAAAAGAATAAACTTCTGGACATCAAAAAGGCAGAGCAGATGGTGGAGGCGCTTGGAAAGGAGTATAAATTA
This sequence comes from Lachnospiraceae bacterium, assembly GCA_910575255.1. Taxonomy (GTDB): domain Bacteria; phylum Bacillota; class Clostridia; order Lachnospirales; family Lachnospiraceae; genus Brotaphodocola. The sequence goes on from CAJTEM010000012.1 coordinate 123,552, forward strand.
GAGGTTCCTCCCAAAGCGCTGATCAAGGACATACCTGTCAGTATTCAGCAGAGGGTGGAAATCCTGAAAGCCTTATATCTGGGGGCTGATCTTTTGATTATGGACGAGCCCACCGCTGTCCTCACTCCCCAGGAAATCGTCAAGCTTTTCCAGACCCTGGTAGAGCTTCGCAATGCAGGAAAAAGCATCATATTGATTACACACAAGCTGAATGAGATTATGCAGATCACTGACGAAATCCTGGTTCTGCGTCTGGGAAAGGTAACCGGACATGTGCTGACCTCCGAGACCGACGAACGCAGGATTGCGGAGATGATGGTAGGACGCCAGCTAAATCCTCAAAAGGCGAAAAAGACAACCGATCAGTCAAAGATTGCCCTGGAGGTAACAGACCTGGAATATATAGATAAATGGGGAGTCCGGGCAGTGGATCATATTTCCTTTTCCCTTCATAAAGGGGAGATCCTGGGAATTGCCGGAGTTCAGGGCAACGGACAGTCCGAGCTCATTGACATTCTCACCGGCATGGTGAACAATTACTCCGGCTCTGTCTGCATAGACGGCAAGCCTGTCACTCCTTCCATGGGTACCAGAATCCGCCGGGAATATGGTCTGGGATGCATTCCGGAGGACCGGCAGCTGACCGGCGCTGCCGTGGGGGGCACGATTCTTGCCAATTTCATTATGTCCGGTTACCGCACCGATGACTTTTCCGGGAAATGGATGATCCATTATAAAAAGGCCAGGGAAAGAACCTGGGAATATGTAAAACGCTTCACTGTAAAAACAGATGATATCATGAATGACGCCCTTTCATTGTCCGGAGGCAATCTCCAAAAGCTGATCGTGGCCAGAGAGCTTTATCTGAAGCCTTCTGTACTGATTGCTGCCCAGCCCAGCCGCGGAGTCGACATCGGCGCTACCGAATATATCCATGACACACTCATTGAGCACAGAAACCAGGGTAATGCCGTATTGCTGGTATCCAATGAACTGTCAGAAATCATGACCGTCAGCGACCGCATCCTGGTAATCTACAACGGACGCTTTGTGGGCGAAGCGGATCCTAAGACTGCCACAGAAGAAGAAATCGGGCTTTTAATGGCCGGAATCGAAAGGAGGGACTCCCGTTTATGAATTTTACTTACAGGCCGGTTCCTATCAGTGCCAAAACAGCAATTATGGCCGTAATTTCCGGGCTTTTATTCGGAGCGGTTCTGATCTTTGCTACCGGCAATAATCCTGTTATTATCTATGCCGCATTAATCCGAGGGGCCTGCGGTTCCCTGTTTGCCATTGCCTCCAGTATCCGCTGGAGCATCCCACTGATTTTTACCGGTACCGCAGCCGCGATTGCTTTTAAGGGCGGGGTATTTAATATGGGGGTGGAAGGCCAGATGTATGTAGGCGGCCTGGCAGCCGCTATCGTCGGTATCACCTGGCAGGATCTTCCCGGCTTTCTTCTGATTCCCATGATGCTAATTGCCAGTATGATCGCCGGACTGATCTGGGCCCTGCCTCCGATTCTCGCCAAATTGTATTATGGAAGCAGCGAAGTGGTTCCCTGCATGATGCTGAATTATATTGCCATGTATTTAACGGATTATCTGGTCCACAATGTCTTTTTAGCCGGGGGAAACCGCGGCGCTACGATCAAAACCGATATGATTGCCGAACAAAGCCGCCTCACAAAGCTGATTCCCGGCAGCAGTGTTTCCACGGCCCTTCTCATCGGGCTGGCGATCGTGCTGATCTACCAGCTGATCATCCGGAAAACCAAATTCGGGTATGAGTTTGAAATCTGCGGAATCAATCCCCGGTTCGCCCGCTACGGCGGAGTCGATGTCAACAAGACCAGAATCGGCGTCATCCTGTTAAGCGGAGCCATCGCCGGTCTTGGCGGGGCAACGGAAATCATGGGAGTGAGATACTGCTTTGAAAGTCGCTTTGTGGGTGATTTCGCTACCAATGGCATTCTTGCGGCGCTTTTGGGCAGCTGTTCTCCTGCCGGAACCCTGCTTGGCGCAGCATTCATGGGCTTTTTAAAGGCCGGCTCTCTCACTGTAGAACGGACTACCAGCGTATCCCGTGCCGTAGCTGTGGTCATTCAATGTACCATTATCTGCTTTGTATCCGCTAAAAGCTTTGCCTCCATCCTGGATCTCAAAGCATTCCGTCCCGGGAAAGGACTTGCAAAGGAGGGGAAAACCGAATGAATATCGCTTTATTGATCCAGGCTGCCATGCGCTACTCCGCACCCGTTCTTCTGGCTGCCGTAGGTGCGCTGTTCTGTGACTGCGCAGGGGTAACCTTTATTATTCTGGAAGCGCAGATGCTGCTTGGCTGCTTCTTCGCTGTCATCGCCGGATACTATTTTCAAAGCTGGGCTGCCGGAGTCCTCTGCGCGGTTCTGGCAAGCATCCTTCTGGGATGGTTCTTTGTCTGGATCACCATGAAGATGAAGGCCATTGAACTGGTGGTGGGATTTGCCATCAATTTTCTGATTGACGGGCTGACCATCTATCTTCTGCGGATGGTTTTCCATCAGACCGGCTCTTTTGTATCACCGGAGATTCCGGCCATTCCCAGGATCACGGTTCCTGTCCTGAGCCAGATTCCTCTGATCGGCAATCTCTTTTATCAGCAGACCTGGATTGTGTATTTTGCCTTTCTGAGTGTACTGATTGCCGCCGTCCTGATCTATCACACGTCCTTCGGACTGCATATTCTCTCCAGCGGAGCGAATCCCGAAGCGGCAAAGGCAGTGGGCATTCACATCGGCCAAACCAGAATCCAGTGTATCATGATCGCCAGCGTTCTCTGCGGGCTTGCCGGAAGCCAGCTTTCCATCGGCTTTCTCTCTATGTTCTCAGAAGGAATGACGGTCGGAAAAGGCTTCATTGCCCTGGGCGCTCTGATGTTTTCTAACCGAAAACCTGCCCTGGTATTGTTCATCACACTGCTGTTTGGCTTCGCGGAAGCCATTGGCAATCAGGTCCAGCTCAGCGGAACCATTGCTTCCGAGCTGGTACTGATGATCCCCTATCTTGCTGTTCTGGCCTGTGTTTTTGTCAAAAAGCCGATTCCGGAGCAGATCTAGTACCGCATTGCTTAAATTTTGGTGAATCAATTGCTTGATATCGGTGTCATCTGTGCGTCTGCGAAGCGACGGCGTAGTGGCGCCTACGTCTAGCTTCGCAGGCGTGCAGAGGGCGGAAACAGCGAGTGCTGATTACTCGAGAATTAATGCAATGATGTACTGGTCATGATATTGATTTCTGTTTCAGGCAATGCCATGCCTGAATGGAAAATATAAAAAAGAAAAGAAAACGGAGGAAGTCACTATGAAAAGAGCATCATCCATGATTCTGGCCACTATGATGGCCGCAACGCTGTGCGCAGGATGCGGCAATTCCAACCAGGGAACCGCCGGGACACAGGCAACCACAACCGCTGCACCGGAAAGTACAGCCCCAAAGGCAGACGACGCAGAAAGCGCCCCCACAGAAACAGAAGGTGAAAAAACAAAAGGCGATCTGAAGGCCGCCTTCATCACTCCCCAGGCACTGGGAGACGGCTCTGTTACCGACCTTAGCTATTCGGGATTTACCAAAGCTGCAGAAGAATTCGGCATGGAGACACAGGTAGTAGAAGTTCAGGTAGGCGAATATGAGGAAACGCTCCGCTCCATGGCACAGGAAGGATACGGCCTTTTGATCTGCCTGCAGCCGGAGCTGGTTGACGCGGTGTGCACGGTAGCTCCGGAATATCCGGACATCCTCTTTTTCAGCATGAATGGAGAAATCAATGATATCCCCAATGTCCTGGGCTCTGCCAACAAGGAACAGGAAGGCTCTTATCTGGCCGGCGTTGCTGCCGCACTGATGTCGGAAACCGGTAAGATCGGCGCTGTCATCGGTCAGGACATGGCACAAAATAACCGCTACGCTGCCGGATACGAGGACGGAGCCAAAGCTGCCCGTCCGGACATCGAGGTCTCCATCCTTTATGCCGGAACCTTTGAGGATCCCGCAAAGGGCAAGGAACTGGCATTGACCCTGTACAATTCCGGTTATGATGTGGTATATCAGGTTGCTGCCAAAACCGGCCTGGGCGTATTTGAAGCTGCCAAGGAACTGGGAGAAGGACACTATGTCGTCGGCTGTGATGTAGACCAGAGCCCTCTTCTTCCCGGACAGGTCATCGGAAGCCAGATTACCCCCTATGATACCTGGGTCTACGCCGCCATGAAGGACTACGGCGAGGGTAAATTTACCGGCGGACGCACAGAGGCTTTCTCCATGAACCGCACAGATGGCGCCGGTTTCGACTTTGACTCAACAGGAAAGATCACCTACAAAGACGGGGTAAAAGAGGCCGTTGAAGACAGCAAGTCAAAAATCATGTCCGGGGAGATTGTTCCGGAAAGTGTACGGGAAAAAGATAAGTAGGGCGGGAATATATTGACTAAGGGTACGCCTTGGAGGGAGGAACGGGAGGGCCGTCTGCCGGTCAGAGATTTTTCCCGTTTCGGAATTAAGAAGCCCTAAAATTTCCAAATTTTGCTAAAAACGAAACGAAAATACCCAAACTCGCTAACGCTCAAACAGTGGGTATTTTCGTTTCAACGCAAAATCCGGAAACTTAAGGGCTTCTAAATTCCTGCAAAAGTCAAAATCTCTGACCGGCAGACGGCCCTCCCGTTCCTCCCTCCAAGGCTGTGTATTCCGAGCATTAAATATAATGATATGATGCCAGAGGTAATATCAATAGAGTCCACTACAAGCAACAAGGCATCAAGCTTGCTACGCTGCAAAGCAGCTGGTCATTTGACACTCACGGTATTTGCCAAATACCCGTGCAAACACGGCACCTGGCTCTTCATTCCGTTTCGGCCTGTCCTAAACCAAGCGCTACTGACACTTAGAACCATTGCTCACGGAAATAACCAGCAACCGTAAAATATCTTGCCGGAAGGGCGGGGGAGGAGGGCAAGGTTTGGCGACTTTGCCCTCCTCCCCCGCCCTTCCTGTACATCCTCACCCCGGTTGCGTACCCCTGAAACGTACCTCTGAAAACAAATTTACCCAATGCACAAACCAGCCCTTTTATGATACAATAGAAAGGAATCACTATGATAAAAGAGATAAAGGGAATCGCCGGCAGAGACCTGGCCGGCTGTTCCTGTTACACCAGCAATGGCTTTACTTACCGGCTATATCCCAATTACGGGAATTTTCCGGACTGTTTTGAATTCACCATGTATTCCGGAGGATGCTGTGACCAGGAAGACAATCTTTTTCTTTCTACCAGGGATCCGGATCATCCTGTTATGATGCTGGATCCGGATGGTAATTTTATTAAATGTTTTGGTAAAGGATTATTCAAAGAAACCCATACGCTTTGTGTCACTCCACAAGATACTCTTCTGTGTATTGATGTGGCACAGCATGTTTTGCGGGAGCTTACCAAGGATGGGGAACTGATACGGGATATCGGTACTCCGGGAGTTCCCAGTGACAGCGGCTTTGACCCTGATATCTGGAGAAAACGGCAAAGAATGGGAAAATATGTGCCTACTGATGTTTCTTTTGATAAAGGCTGGTCCTTCTTTATGGGACTGGAGACGATAAAGCGGGCAGCTCCTCCTTTTAACCGGCCGACCGGCGCTGCCTTTGGCCCTTCGGGAGATCTGTTTGTCAGCGACGGATACGGCAATGCCGCTATCCATCGGTTTTCTGCTGAAGGAAAGCTTTTAAATACATGGGGCGGGCCGGGTGATGAACCGGGACGCTTTGTTGTTCCTCACTGCATCTGTGTGGATCGCTTAAGCCGGGTATGGGTCGGAGACCGGGATGGCAATCGCATTCATGTATTCTCTCAGGATGGCGATTTACTGGCTTATTTTGATGAGAATCTGTACCAGCCTACCGGACTCTGGACTGATGAGAATTATGTTTACGCAGCAGAAAGAGGCGGCGGCCTGACAATCATCAATATGGATTTGGAGGTTGTGTCCCAGCTTGGTTTCTATAATTCCTCCATCCGCGCTCATGGAATGTGCGGGAATTCCAAGGGAGAGCTGTTTTTGATGCCCCTCACCACCTATGACCGGCATTTCCTGATGAAACTTTCGCCTTTGTCTGTTCCGGAATGTTAGCAAGCAGCAGGCTGCGGGGTATCTGGCCCTCGCGGCATTCGCCAAATGCCCGTGCAGTCACGGCACTTGGCTCATTGCTCGCGGATATGAAGGAAGCATAGTGGGTATATACTGCGAAGTGAAAAGTGCAGATGGAGGAAATGGTATGTATAATGAACGGCAGAAAAAGATCATACGGCATTTGTCAGAAGTAAGAGTGGCTAAAATCGAAGAACTTGCCGAGCTTTTTTTAGTCTCTGTGGAAACCATACGCCGGGATTTGATGGAGTTGGAAAAAGATTCCTCCATCAAGCGGATCCGGGGAGGTGCCGTATACAACAATCTGCGTGCCAGGGAGATGGAATTTTCCAAAAAAATGCAGAATAACCAACAGGGCAAGCATGCCATCGCCAACCTCGCCATGGAATATATTAACAACGGGGATGCCATTGCCATGAATAACGGCATCACGACACTGACATTGGCGAAATGCCTTCTGAGGGAGCGTCAGCGTCTGACAATTGTGACGAATTCACCGGATATTGCTCTGATCTTAAGTGATAATGCAAGCAATCAGGTGTTTCTGACCTCTGGCTATCTGCGAAAACACAATAAGAGCCTGGTAGGCGGCCTGTGCTCGGAATCCCTGGACTTTTTTAAGGTGGACAAAACAATCCTCAGTATTGACGGCGTCTCGATTCAGGAGGGCGTAACGGAATATAATACAGATGAAGCCTCCATTCTGAGAAAAATGCTGGAAATCGGTCACACGAAAATGATTCTCTGCGAATTCAGTAAATTCAGTGAGGTTGCCTTTTATAAGGTATGTGCCGCAGACAAGATCGACTATATTTTTACAGATCACAATCTTCCTGTCAAAGACATCCGGTTGTGGAATGACATCGGTGTCAAAATCCTCTCCTCACCAGTTTCTGCCGCCGACTGATTCCGCCGTTTCCCATCTGCCCATCATACTGATACAAAGCCCCTGCACGGACTTCCCGAACAGGGGCTTTTGATGGAAAAACCTGTCTTTTTAAAATGTCAGCACTCCCAGCACCAACCCTGCGATCAGGCACACAATACTCACGCCCCAGATCCCGATCCCAACTACTGCTGCAATCCCTAAAACCATCCCCAGCATCGGCGCCAGAATTCTTCCTGCTGACCAGATTCTTTCTCTTCTGCCTGCTCCGCCCTTATCTGTCCTGTTTCTGTCCGGCTCTCCTCTGCCTGACTGCCTGCGATTCTCCCGGCTACGTCCGTTCTCTTTCCTTTTTTCTTCTTCCCTCTCCTCTTTTTCCTTTGTCTCTTTCTCCATTCCCGGCGGCCCCCCCTTTCAGACACTCTTGACTAAAAATCACCTTAATACTATAATATTTTCAACATAACCCTGAGCTGTTTCACCTCGAAGAAAACCACCAATCTCAAAGGAGTTTTGCTATGGCAGACAAAATTTTGATCATAGACGATGACCCGGCAATCCGCAAGCTGTTAAAGAAAGTCATGCACAGCAATGAGATGGAAAGCACCACTGCCGACAGCGGCATGGCCGCCCTGCGTCTGCTCTCCGAAAACACCTACGATCTGATTCTCATAGACATCATGCTCGGAGACATGGAGGGCTTTGAAGTCATCAAGCGGATCCGAAATCAGGGAATCAAGACCCCGGCCATGATCGTCAGCGGACGTAACGAGGATTACGATTCCTTGTATGGCTTATCCGTAGGCGCCGACGACTACATAACCAAGCCGTTCCGCCCCCTGGTACTCGAAGCCAAGGTTAAGGCATTGATCCGCCGCAACCGTGATATGATTTTAGAGAAGCCCGGAACCCTGGACTGCGGCCCCTTTTCCTATGATTACGGCACCATGCGCTTTTACAAAAATGACAGCGAGCTGATTCTCTCGGCCCGGGAGGCGGCTCTGCTGCTGATGTTTTTGCAGCACCCCGGCCAGATTTACACCAAGGATATCATTTACGAGCAAATCTGGGGAACCGATGTCGCTGTCGATGATAATGCAATCATGGTTTACATCAACCGCCTGCGCGGCAAGATAGAAGAAGACCGCCAGAAGCCCGTCCACATCGTAACCGTCCGCGGTCGCGGCTATCGCTTTGTCTCCTGACACACTCTCTCCTTCCCCCACGGTTGACATTTTCCCGTCCCGGTGCTAAACTTATGTCATCGAAAATTGAGGAGAACAATCATATGTTAGACGGAAAAAAAGTACTGTTCAGCGGCATGCAGGCAACCGGCAATCTGACTTTGGGCAATTATCTGGGCGCGCTGAAAAACTGGGTCAGCATTGCTGATGAATATGAGACCTTTTACGGAGTTGTCGATATGCATTCCATCACCATCCGGCAGGATCCGGCGGAGCTCCGCAGCCGCGCCAGAGTTCTTCTGACATTGTATATTGCTGCCGGCCTGGATCCTGAGAAAAACTGCATCTATTACCAGTCCCATGTCAGCGGACATGCGGAGCTGGCCTGGATCCTGAACTGCTTCACCTACATGGGAGAGCTCAACCGCATGACTCAGTTCAAGGATAAAGCCGCTAAGCATGCTGACAATATCAACGCCGGCCTGTTCACCTATCCGGTGCTGATGGCAGCGGATATTCTGCTGTACCAGTCAGATGTGGTTCCTGTTGGTATCGACCAGATGCAGCATCTGGAAATTACCCGTGATATCGCCCAGCGCTTCAATGCCATCTACGGGGATGTTTTCACGATTCCGGAAGCTTACATCGGTAAGGTAGGCGCCAAGATCATGAGTCTGCAGGATCCCTCCAAAAAGATGTCCAAGTCAGACGAGAATCCCAACGCCAGTATCTACCTGATGGATGATCCGGACACGATCCTCCGCAAGTTCAGGCGTGCAGTCACAGACTCCGAAGCCTGTGTTCGCTATTGTGAGGAGCAGCCCGGGATTCATAACCTGATCGATATCTATTGCGCATGCACCGGCAAGACCCCGGCAGAGACCGAGAAGGAATTCGACGGCAGAGGTTATGGGGATTTCAAGGCCGCGGTCGGTGAGGCAGTCGTTGATGTCTTAAGGCCGCTGCAAGAGCGTTTTGCGGATCTGAGCAAGAACAAGGACTATCTGAACAGTGTCATTAAGAATAACGCGGAAAAGGCACAGTACTTCTCCAATAAGACTTTGCGCAAGGTACAAAAAAAGATCGGATTCCCAGAACGGGTTCGCTGACGGTTTTCGTTCTCTTAACCAGGCAAAGCCCGGGGCCAGGAACCTGTATTCAGGTTTCTGGCCTGTATTTTTGTCCGGAATCCCTTTCTTCTGTCTTTTCCTGATTTCGCGATTTCTTCACAGATTGCCGCATGACGGAACCTCATGCCTCATATCCTTAATACAAAGCCTGGATCTTTGCAAAGGGAGGAAATACGCATGAGTGACTGGTACCGGATCCCCGTGAAAAACGTTCTGGAACAAATGCAGGTATCTGAGAAAGGTTTGAACTCCCAGACCGCCCAAGTCCTCTTAAAACAGGTAGGTGAAAATACTCTTCAGGAACAGCTGCCCAAAAAGGCCTGGCAGATATTCCTGGCCCAGTTTCAGGATCTGCTGGTCATAATTCTGATCATCGCTGCCATCATTTCCATGGTTTCCGATAATGTAGAAAGCACGATTGTCATCTTCGCGGTGATCACTTTGAATGCGCTCCTTGGTACCATCCAGCATCAGAAAGCACAGAAATCCTTAAATAGCCTGCGGGCCCTCTCCTCACCGATTGCCCGTGTTCTCCGGGACGGCAGGACCATTGAGATCCCGTCCGCAGAGGTTGTTCCTGGAGATATCCTGTTTCTGGAGGCCGGCGATCTTGCAGTCGCTGACGGCCGCCTTCTGGAATGTCATCATCTGATGGTAAACGAAAGCTCTCTGACAGGAGAATCCGAAAATGTAGAAAAGCAGACAGAAGCCTTATCGGATAGCCGTCTTCCCCTGGCAGATCAAACCAATATGATATTTTCCGGCTCTCTGATTACCGAAGGCCGTGGAAAGCTGGTGGTCACTGCCACCGGAATGAATACGGAAATCGGAAAGATCGCTTCCCTGATGAATGCCACAGAAGAAAAAAAGACTCCCTTACAAATCAGCCTTGACCGATTCAGCGGCCATCTTGCTGCCGGCATCATGCTCATCTGTGCCCTGGTATTTCTGCTCAGCCTGTATCGGAAAACACCGATCCTGGAATCCCTGATGTTTGCCGTGGCACTTGCCGTAGCAGCCATTCCGGAAGCTCTTGGATCCATTGTGACAATCGTGCAGGCTATGGGAACCCAGCGCATGGCAAGGGAACATGCCATCATCAAGGATCTGAAGGCTGTGGAAAGCCTGGGCTGTGTCTCGGTGATCTGCTCTGACAAAACAGGCACCCTGACACAAAACAGTATGAATGTCCAGGAGGTATATATCAACAACCGGCTGCTTCCGGTCTCTGAACTCAATCCCTGTCACCCGGTTCACCAGCTTTTTCTCTATGCTGCCATACTGGCTAATGACGCGGATATCGCAGGAAGAAAATCTTCACAGACCGCAGGCGACATCCTCTCTGACACCAGTAAAACCCCTGCCGCCTGCTGGCTCGGGGATCCTACAGAAACCGCTCTTCTGAAAATGGCACAGACAACAGGCATGGACATTGCTCTGCTGCGAAAGGAGCTGCCGCGTCAAGGCGAGCTTCCTTTCGATTCCTGCCGCAAACGAATGAGCACCCTCCACCGGCTTCATGACAGACCTATCCTCTTCACCAAGGGTGCGCCTGACATACTTTTAGACCGTTCTGAAAGGGTTCTTACCCTTTCTGGCGTCCGCCCTCTGTCCGGTGCCTGGCGACAGCAGATCCTCGAACAGAATCAGCTCTGGTCCTCCCAGGGTCTGCGGGTACTGGCACTGGTCTGCCGGGAGACGGAAGATACCCTCACCTGCGATGTCCGTATGGAGCAGGACTATACCTTTCTCGGCATGGCAGCCATGATGGATCCGCCGCGGATCGAATCCCGCACGGCTGTACTGAATGCCTTCCGCGCCGGTATCCGCCCGGTCATGATCACCGGAGATCACAAAATCACGGCCATGGCGATTGCCCGGCGGATCGGTCTTTTCCGAGAAGGGGACCTCGCCATCACCGGCACCGAACTCGATACCATGGATGATTCCCGACTGCAGCAGAGTCTGAACCGGATCGCGGTCTATGCCAGGGTATCGCCGGAGCACAAAATCCGTATCGTTAATGCCTGGCAGTCCCATGGCAATATCGTCGCCATGACTGGTGACGGCGTCAACGATGCTCCGGCTCTGAAGAAAGCAGACATCGGAATCGCTATGGGAATTACCGGCACAGAGGTATCCAAGGATGCTGCCTCCATGATTCTTACGGATGATAATTTTGCCACTATCATCCGTGCGGTTGTCAACGGAAGAAATGTATACCGCAACATCCGTCATGCCATTCAGTTTCTCCTGTCCGGCAACATGGCGGGGATTTTCAGTGTACTTTATACTTCTCTTCTGGCACTGCCCATGCCTTTTGCTCCGGTCCATCTTTTATTCATCAATCTGCTGACAGACTCTCTGCCGGCGATTGCGATCGGTATGGAGCCTCAGGAAGACGGGCTTTTGGATCAGCCGCCCCGGGATCCCGGAGAAGGGATTCTCACAAGACTATTCCTCATCCGCATCCTGCTCCAGGGAGGGCTGATTGCATTTTGCACCATGCTTGCCTTTCATCTGGGTCTCGGGACCGGAGGAGCCGGAACCGCCAGTACCATGGCCTTCGCCACCCTGACTCTGGCACGCCTGCTTCATGGCTTTAACTGCCGCAGTGAGCATTCCATAATCCGTCTCGGCTTCCTGGGAAACCTCTGGAGTGTCATGGCCTTTGAGACCGGGCTCCTTCTCCTGGCCGCGGTACTGTTCTTTCCCGGCCTCCAGGTCCTGTTCGCTGTAGCTGATTTAAGCCTGCGCCAGCTAATCACGATTGTTGTCTTTGCCCTGATCCCCACGGCTGTCATCCAGGCTGCCAAAACCCTGCGAGAGGCATTGGAATAGAAAAGCAGCTAGTATAACCCACACTAATCCGTCACGCTATATTCAAACATCTCATACCGCAGCTTCGTTCCCTCAGCAATCTCCTCCGGAAGAAGAGCCCGGGCCACCAGCTTTCGCTCTTCCTCCGGAGCATCTGTCCGGCGAAGCTGTGCATAATCCCCGTCAATCTGCTCCACTACATAGGTAAACGGCCCCATTATAACAGCGCCTCCCATTCCTTCTCTTTAAAGCCCACCAGAACCTTATCTTCTGTCACCGCCAAAGGCCTCTTTACCAGCATGCCATCCGTAGCCAGCAGAGCGATCTTCTCTTCGTCTGTCATCGTAGGCAGCTTGTCCTTCAGACCCAGTTCCTTATATTTCAAACCGCTGGTATTGAAGAAACGCTTCAGTTCCAGCCCGGAGCGCCCCACCCACACCTGTAACTCCTCTGCTGTCGGGTTCATCTCCACAATATGACGGTCCTCGTACGGCAGTTGATGCTCCTCCAGCCAGCTCTTTGCCCTCTTGCAGGTACTGCACTTCGGATATTCTATAAACAACATTAGTATCTTCCTCCTCATAATGATTCCTGTCGGCATACACCGCTTCACTATTGCGGCATTCTTACCTTTACTTCTCTAAGAAATAAAATCCTCCCGCATTGGTGTAAAGATATCCAGCAATACAGTATCCTCCAGCACCTGGATTCCATGTGTCACATGGGGCTTAACATAATAGGTATCTCCTGTATGCAGCTCCTTGTCTTCACTGCCTTCCTCCTGATAGATCAGGCTACCGGACACGATATAGCCAATCTGCTCATGCGGGTGAGAATGCTTCGCCCCAACACCGCCTTTGGGGAAATGCAGCTCCACTGTCATCAGATTCTTGCTGTAAGATAAGATCTTTCTGGTAACGCCTCCGCCCAGATCTTCAGGGATAACCGATGGATTCTCTGTATACATGCCATTCTCCTTTCTCTGTTTTGTCCATAGCTTCTTTTTGTCTTTTATCTTACCCTATTCCTGGAAAAAACACAACCAATAATCACAGGTTACTGTTCCTTTGTCTTATTATCTCGCTGTCGCATCCCGTATGGCATCCATGCCCTTCTCCACCACAGCACGGCTAAAATGAGCAGCCCGCCGAAGAAAAGCGCTGCTCCCACCGCAATCGTTATCAGTAAAAGCCGTGTGATCCGTTCCCACAGTGTTAATGACGGCTGCATGGCAGCGGCTGCCGGCAGGCTTTCCTCAAGATCGGTCAGAACCGGCTCTTTCGGCGGCTCGCTTTGGCGATCATCCAGAAGATCCTCGGATACTGCGGGCCCGTATACCGCAGTCACTCGCCATGCCTCATAAGACGGAAAGCTTGCCGTCCCCTTATAGACCAGCCGGTAATCCCGCAACAGCTTCTGCCCGGAAGCGACGGCATTCCGACAAAGTTCTCCGGTCTCATCCTCATAAGGTTCTCCCTCCCACCGGATATCCACAATCCGGTAAAACTCCGGAGTCACCCCAATCTCTTCCAAAAGCAGGTTCTCATAGCCTTCCAGGCGTGGTTTATCCCCACCTCCCTCGATCAGATGCTCTCCCAGCCAATAGAATTCCGCACCATATTTGTGATAGGTCACAGGAAAGGAGAAACCGTCCTGCCACTCCTCTTTGATTACCGCCCTGTCTTCCAGCAAACAACTCACCTCTGTTTTTTGATTCTCTCTCTCCACTTCCACATTCATGCTCTCAGGAAGCTGCGTAATTCCTTCTGCCTGTTCATATATGCCTTCCCGAATCACTGGAATGCTCTGCCCTGAAACTGACACCCGCTCCGTCTCCCAGGACATCCGCATATACTTTTCTCCTGACTCTGTCTGATAGCTTTCCTCTGGCTCAGGGCAGTCCTCCTTTCTAGGATAAAGCTCCGAGCAGACGGTAACGGTCTCTTCCCCGGACTCTGTGTCCTGCCAGAAAGCATAGGTTTTCATGCCTTCCACTACCATCATCTGAGTCAGAATCAGAGCGACCCAGAGCCCCAGCTGAAACAACCGAATCCGTTCCTTTTGCCGTTCCTCCCCGGACCTCTTCCTGCCTGCCGCTTTACGCATATGCGCACTTTTACTTTCTGACGCTCTTCTTTTTTCCAATATAAATACCTCCCTATTTAGTCAAGTCTTTTTTCCTTATTTTTCAAGGAATTTTTAGTTTCATATCTCAGATGAATGAGCCGGGAAGATGGACATCTCTCTGTATCTGGTACGAAAATAGAGG